>DASRXG010000088.1:0-46336 GCA_035654275.1 Noviherbaspirillum sp. | reverse complement strand
CCTGTTACGACGCTAGTTTCGCAGCGCTCATGGATCGTTGCGGCGTCGAGGTGCTGCTGGTCGGCGATTCGCTCGGCATGGTTTGTCAGGGCCATACATCGACGCTTCCGGTGACGGTGGCAGATGTCGCGTATCACACGGCCAGCGTCGCCCGCGGCAATCAGACCGCCTTTTTGGTCGCCGACATGCCGTTTGGTAGCTACGCCACGCCAGAAGCCGCATTCAACAACGCGGTGCAACTAATGCAGGCCGGTGCGCAAATGGTCAAGCTTGAAGGCGGTGCCTGGCTGGCAGACACCATTCGATTCCTCACCGAGCGGGCGGTGCCTGTGTGTGCCCACCTCGGCCTGACGCCGCAATCCGTCCACCAGTTCGGCGGTTACAAGGTGCAGGCCAAGACGGTGGAAGCAGCGGACCAGCTGAAGGCCGACGCCTTGAAGCTGCAGGCTGCGGGTGCTTCGCTGCTGGTACTGGAAGCCATCCCGTCGGCGCTCGGCAAGGAAGTGACCGAAATGCTCGCCATTCCGACCATCGGCATCGGTGCCGGGCCTGATTGCGCCGGACAGGTACTCGTGATGCACGACATGCTAGGTGCATTTCCAGGCCGAAAGGCACGTTTCGTGAAGAATTTCATGGAAGGCCAGACCAGCATCGAAGGTGCCGTGCGCGCCTATATTGCGGCAGTTAAGGACAAAACCTTCCCTGCCGCTGAACATTGCTTTTAAAAAGTATCCGGATTCCGGAAAGGCGTCTAAGATGCGCCATCCCAAGCCCCTTCCGGTTCATAGCACTCTCTAGGCGGAACTGCCGGAATTGCCCTCATAGCGAGCGAGGCTGACCGGCAGCTTCGCCGCCAACTCCTCTGCACTTCCCACCGTAAGCCCGAGGTTGCGCAGCAAGCCATCCTGCAAACCATATACCCAGCTGTGCACGGTCAGCGACTGGCCTCGCTCCCATGCGTCCTGGACGATGGTGGTTTGGCACACATTCACTACCTGCTCGATCACATTCAACTCGCAAAGGCGATCCTGCCTGACCTTGGTCGGAAGTGCTTCGCCCAAGTAGCGCTCGTGCTTCTGATGCACATCCTGAACATGGCGCAACCAGTTGTCGGCGAGGCCGATGCGCCGCCTCGCAAGCGCTGCATGCACACCGGAACAACCGTAATGGCCGCAGACGATCACATGTTTCACGCCGAGCACATCAATCGCGAACTGCAACACCGAAAGGCAATTCAGATCGGTATGGACGACGACGTTGGCGATATTACGGTGGACGAACAATTCGCCCGGCAAGAGATCGACAATTTCATTGGCCGGGACACGGCTGTCAGCACAGCCGATCCACAGGTATTCCGGCGATTGCTGGCCAGCCAGCTTCTTGAAGAAGCCCGGATCCTGCCCTTCCATCGAGGCAGCCCAGTTGCGATTGTTTTGGAACAGCTGTTCCAGCGTGCGGTTATTTTGTTCTGTCATCTGTTCAAACCAAAGCAGGAAGAGGCTCTCAGCCCAGCGTGAACGACGAATGCAGACCGCAATGAAGGGGACGGTGCGGGAACGCCAGGCGCTCTTCGCATTATACAGACGGGTCCCGATGCGCCACGAAACGGACGCATCAGGAAGACGCGCTACATCAGCGCGTTCTGCACCACTGGCACTCAGTAAGTGCTGTTGGCGCCGCGTTCCTCCGGCTTCTCACCAAGCAGCATGGGCTTGAGTCGCGAGTCCACCGGGCTATCGCCAAGCCAGATCTTCAAGATGGCATTGTAGAAAGCGATATCCGGCAGCGGATCGATGGTCTTCTTTCCGTTGACCTGAATGACCGTTCCAACACCGGGGATCCAGTCGGTCGTCAGCACATCGCCTTTCTTCAGCTCCGGGATCGAAGCGAACAACTCGCCAAACTTCTGCAGCTGCGTAATGAGCTTGGCCTTTTCCGTCCTATCGCTATTCTTCTGGATGCCGGTCATGAAGGCGCGCCCGAAATCTTCGTTGCTGATGTCCCTGAGCGGAATGATCACCGTCCGTCGTGCCCCTGGTGCCGCCAATACATCGGGGACAGTGGTTTTCTTTTCAGTGAGGTACAGGCCCATGGCATAGACCTTGAAAATCGCCCTGTAGCGAACGCCGGCACCGTTGAGCTTCAATTCCTGGTTGGCTAGACGTATTGTGTCGTCCAGTTTGACTCCGGCAACCTCGGCTGCGCCTACAGCGCTTGCTGCTACCAGAGCCGCCATCACAGTCAAAAAACGGAACATACGGGAAATGTAAGTGCTTATCTTCATGCTGCCTCCCTGGTAGTTATTCGGCCACAAATAGAACGAACGACCGTGTTTATTATCTGAAGAAAGAATAGAGAACAATCTCTAAACACTTGAAAATTATCATAAAAATTAAAAAGCCGCTTTCCGGTAAGGAATAGCGGCTTTTTTTCTTTTGAAAAGCAGGAGGTTGCTGCGCGCAGGAAGACGGGAAAAATCCTTGGTTATTCGAAGAATTCCTTGACCTTGTCCTTCCAGGACTTGCTTTGCGGGCTGTGCTTGGAACCACCCGCAGTCATTAATTGATCGAATTCCTGCAGCAACTCCTTCTGGCGATCCGTGAGTTTTACCGGCGTTTCGACCACGACGTGGCAGAACAGATCACCCGCGTAGCCTGAACGTACGCCCTTGATTCCCTTGCCGCGCAAGCGGAATGTCTTGCCGGACTGGGTTCCCTCGGGGAGCGTAAAGGATGCCTTGCCACTAAGGGTCGGCACTTCCACTTCGCCTCCCAATGCCGCTTTCGCAAAGGAAACAGGAATTTCGCAATGAAGATCGTCACCATCGCGCTGGAACACCGGATGCGACTTGATGCGGATCTCGACATACAAGTCACCCGGCGGCCCGCCGTTCATGCCCGGTTCGCCGTTGCCGGAGGAACGAATACGCATGCCGTCGTCGATGCCGGCAGGGATCTTCACCTCCAGGGTCTTGTTGCGCTTGATCCGGCCTGCGCCGCTGCATGATGGGCACGGCGTCGGGATGATCTTGCCCGTGCCGTGGCACTTCGGACAGGTTTGCTGAATACTGAAAAAGCCCTGCTGCATGCGGACCTGCCCCTGGCCACCGCAGGTGGTGCAGGTGGTCGGAGAAGTACCGGGTTTTGCACCGGAGCCATGACAGGTCTCGCACTCGGTCCAGGAGGGAACACGAATCGTGGTATCGAATCCGTTTGCAGCCTGTTCGAGCGTGATCTCGAGGTTATAGCGCAAGTCCGCGCCGCGATAGACTTGCGGTCCACCACGGCCGCCGCGTGCGCCTTGGCCAAAGATATCGCCGAAGATATCACCGAAGGCATCGGAGAAGCCACCGAAGCCGGCACCAGCACCGCCGAAGCCGCCGCCGGCCATGTTCGGATCAACGCCTGCATGCCCGTAGCGGTCATAAGCCTCGCGCTTGCTGGGATCGGACAGCATCTCGTAGGCTTCTTTCGCTTCCTTGAACTTCTCTTCCGCTCCCTTGCTATCCGGATTACGGTCCGGATGGTATTTCATTGCGAGCTTGCGGTACGCCTTCTTGATCTCGTCGTCCGAGGCGTTTTTTGCAACACCCAGTATCTCGTAAAAATCGCGCTTTGCCATTTTGTCGGCACCTTCTATTCAAGCGAAAACGCCGAGCCGAGGATCGCATGACGATCACTACGACTCGGCGGCTCATCGCGGCCAGGAGGATCCCTGGCATCGCGACGAAGACACATTATTTATCTTTGACTTCCTTGAAGTCGGCGTCAACGACGTCTTCCTCGTTTGCCTTGGCTTCCGAAGCCCCGGCACCTGCTCCGGCTGCGCCTGCAGCACCGGCAGCACCAGCCTGCTGCGCCTGGGCGTCGGCATACATCTTCTCGCCGAGCTTCTGCGCTGCAGTCGACAACGCGGCAACCTTGGCATCGATCGCATCCTTGTCGTTACCCTTGAGGGCTTCTTCCAAGTCCTTGATTGCTGCTTCGATCTTTTCTTTCTCGCCGCCGTCGAGCTTGTCGCCGTACTCGGTCAACGCCTTCTTGGTCGAGTGCACCAGCGCGTCGCCCTGGTTGCGCGTATCAGCCAGTTCTTTCAGCTTCTTGTCCTCGTCAGCATACAGCTCGGCGTCCTTCACCATCTTCTGGATTTCCTCCTCCGTCAGACCGGAGTTGGCCTTGATGGTGATCTTGTTTTCCTTGCCGGATGCCTTGTCCTTCGCGCCGACGTGCAGGATGCCGTTGGCGTCGATATCGAAGGTCACCTCGATCTGGGGAATACCACGCGGTGCCGGCGGAATGCCTTCGAGGTTGAACTCGCCCAGCAACTTGTTGCCGGTCGCCATTTCGCGCTCGCCCTGATAGACCTTGATGGTCACCGCAGGCTGATTGTCGTCTGCAGTCGAGAACACCTGGCTGAACTTGGTCGGGATCGTGGTGTTCTTCTGGATCATCTTGGTCATCACGCCACCGAGCGTCTCGATACCGAGCGACAGCGGAGTCACGTCCAGCAGCAGCAGGTCCTTGCGGTCGCCCGACAGCACGGAACCCTGGATTGCAGCACCGACGGCAACTGCTTCATCCGGATTGACGTCCTTGCGCGGCTCCTTGCCGAAGAATTCCTTGACCTTCTCCTGCACCTTCGGCATACGGGTCATGCCACCAACCAGGATCACGTCCTGAATGTCGGAGACCTTCACTCCTGCATCCTTGATCGCAATACGGCACGGCTCAATCGTGCGTTCAATCAACTCCTCAACCAGCGATTCCAGCTTGGCGCGCGTGATCTTCATGTTGAGGTGCACCGGCGCGCCATTAACCATCGCGATGTATGGCTCGTTGATCTCGGTTTGCTGGGAAGACGACAGTTCAATCTTCGCGCGCTCGGCCGACGCCTTGATGCGTTGCAGCGCGATCGCGTCCTTCGACAGGTCAAGACCGTTGATCTTCTTGAATTCGTCGATGATGTAGTCGATCACGCGCTGGTCGAAGTCTTCACCGCCTAGGAAAGTATCACCGTTGGTGGACAGAACTTCGAACTGCATTTCGCCTTCGACGTCAGCGATCTCGATGATCGAAATGTCGAAGGTACCGCCGCCGAGGTCATACACAGCAATCTTGCGGTCGCCCTTGCCGCTCTTGTCGAGACCGAATGCCAGCGCTGCTGCGGTCGGTTCGTTGATGATGCGCTTCACATCCAGGCCGGCGATACGGCCCGCATCTTTGGTTGCCTGGCGCTGTGCGTCGTTGAAGTAAGCAGGCACCGTAATGACGGCTTCGGTCACCTCTTCGCCGAGATAATCCTCGGCGGTCTTCTTCATCTTGCGCAGGACTTCAGCGGAAACCTGTTGCGCCGCCAGCTTCTTGTCGCGCACTTGTACCCAAGCGTCGCCATTTTCGGCCTTGACGATCTGATAGGGCATCAGGTTGATGTCCTTCTGAACTTCATTTTCGGCGAATTTGCGACCGATCAGACGCTTGACTGCATACAACGTATTTTTCGGGTTGGTGACAGCTTGGCGCTTGGCCGGCGCACCGACCAGAATCTCGCCATCTTCCTGGTATGCAACCACGGAAGGTGTCGTACGGGAGCCTTCCGAGTTTTCGATGACCTTCGGTTGACCACCTTCCATAATCGCTACGCAGGAATTGGTGGTACCCAAGTCAATGCCAATGATCTTACCCATAATTATGTTCCTCTTAAAAACTGGATTTCTGATGTGTTGAATATGTGGAACAAAGCGCCGGTTTCAAGCACTTTTGCAGCGATTTCGTACGCTTTTTCCTGTTTTACTGTGCAACCGTGACCAAAGCCGGCCGCAGCAAACGGTCAGCAATCATGTAACCCTTCTGCAACACCGTTACGACGGTATTGGCATCCTGTTCGGCAGGTACCATGGAAATGGCTTGGTGCTTCATCGGGTCAAGCTTTTCACCGGGAGCGGGATTAACTTCAGCTAGACGGTTCCGGTCGAAAGCAGCATTCAGTTGCTTGAGTGTCATCTCGACACCTTCTTTCAATGCATCAACCGACGGCGTATCCAGCTTCAACGCCATTTCCAAGCTATCCTTTACCGGCACCAAGGCTTCTGCGAAATTTTCGATCGCAAACTTATGTGCCTTGGCGATATCTTCTTGTGCGCGTCGGCGGATGTTTTCCGTATCCGCTTTAGCGCGGAGAAAAGCGTCTTGCATTTCCGCAGCCTTGGCTTCCGCTGCAGCCAGCCTTTCTTCAAGGGATGGAGCGGCCTGTTGCGCTTGGGGGCTTTCTGGAGCTGCCTGAGCCTGCGCCTGAGGAGCCTGCTCTATCTGCTCTTGCATTTTCTCTTGGTCTTGCATCGCAAAAACTCTCCAATAATCAAAGACTTAGTTCTAACTACCCTTGTAAGTGAGGGTTATCCTCACTTTTTCAAGGGGAATCATTATCTTTATTGAACGGTGTTTTCCCGGCTCCCGACCGAGCGCATTCCAACGTCAGTCGGAAGGCGTAAAGTCTTGTTACACTCTTTACGCCCCAACGGGCTTCAGTTTTCCGGCAAGCGTATTACGATGGTATTAACTACGTTGCAACTGTCTTCTTCGGTTGCATGGAGAAACCATCATGAAACTGCCCCTGATTTCGGCAGCTATTGTTGCCTATTCTTTGCTCGCCACCGCCTGGATATGCCAGGTCAACCTGATTCCACTGCCGTAAGGCGCGCGATTTTATTTGTTCGCGCCCAGTAGTTGCGCTTGTGTGCGCGAAATCTCCGCCTCTGTCCTGATTTGCTCCCGCATTTGGGTCGTCAGTACGGTTGGCCAGCCAATCATGTGCTGCTCGGCGATTTCGGCAAGCGCCGTGATCCAAGCCGGGGACTCATTCAGGCAAGGGATGTAGTGGAATTCCTTGCCCCCGGCCGTCAGGAAGTCACGCTTGGCTTCCATTGCGATTTCCTCAAGCGTTTCCAGGCAATCGCTCGTAAAGCCGGGACAAATAACATCCACGCGGCGCGTGCCTTCCTTGCCGAGCTTTTCCAAGGTCGGTGCCGTATAGGGCTGCAGCCACTCGGCGCGGCCAAAGCGTGACTGGAACGTGACGATGTACTGTTCCGGTGCAAGCTGCAGTTGGGCCGCAAGATGCCGTGCCGTTTTGTGGCATTCGCAGTGATACGGGTCGCCCAGTAACAAGGTTCTCTTCGGCACGCCATGGAAACTCATTACCAGCTTGTCGGGGCGGCCGTGCATCTCCCAATAGGAGAGCAGCGATTCCTTCAGCGCCCGGATATAGGCCTCATGGTCATGATAATGCTTCACCAGACGCAGTTCCGGCACGTTGCGCACCTTGGCGTAATGCGCAAAAACCGCATCAAAGATGGATGCAGTCGTGGTGCCGGAATACTGCGGGTACGCAGGAAGAACCAGGATGCGATCACAGCCGTCGGCCTTGAGCTTGTCAAGCACGCTTGGCAGCGAAGGATTTCCGTAACGCATTGCATAGGCAACCTCGACATCATGGCCGCGCTCCCCCAGGTAACCGCGGAGCAGCAGGGCCTGCTTCTCCGTATGGACCCTCAGAGGCGACCCTTCCTGAGTCCAAATTGACGCATATTTTTCCGCCGATTTACCGGAGCGGAAAGGCAGGATGAACGCGTTCAGGATGATCGACCAGGCGGCCTTCGGGATTTCCACCACGCGTGGGTCGGACAGGAATTGCTTCAGATAACGACGCAATGCCGGCGCCGTCGGCGCATCCGGTGTGCCGAGATTGACCAGCACCACTGCCGTACGCGCAGCCGTGCCGTGGGTATAGGGGGGTTCCTTGTTGGGACGCATCGTATAAGGTCTGTTCTTTACTACTACGTAATTTCAGTTTTCAGGCAGCGTCCATCGGCTCAGGAAGCGAGGAGTTCTCGCGCATGCTTGCGTGTGGTCGCTGTAATTTCGAGACCGCCAAGCATGCGTGCGATTTCTTCAATCCGGTCTTTGGCTTCCAGCGCATCGATCTGCGACAGCGTTCTGCCATCGGCATTGCGCTTGCTGACCTGGAAGTGCTGATTGGCCTGGCTGGCCACCTGCGGGAGATGAGTCACGCACAGGACCTGCCGGTCATGACCAAGGCGCTTCAGCAAGCGCCCGACCACTTCGGCCACACCACCACCGATGCCGCTGTCGACTTCGTCGAAGATCAATGTCGGCGTTGCAGTCGAACTGGATGCAATCACGGAAATGGCGAGGGAAATACGGGCCAGCTCACCACCGGACGCCACCTTCGCAAGCGGGCGCAAGCTCGTGCCTGCATGTCCCGCGACCATGAACTCTACCTGTTCGACACCATAGCTTGCTGGTTCGCAGGGATTGAGTGCGACCTCAAAACGACCGCCTGACATGCTCAGGTCCTGCATTGCCGAGGTGACTGCGTCGCTCAACGCCTTCGCCGCGCGGGCACGTGCCTTCGACAGTTTCTGCGCGGCCGCCATGTACGTTGCCTTCAGTTTTTCTTCCTGCTCACGCATTGCATCGAGGTCGGTTGCATCGGCAAGCTGCTTCAACTGCGCCGACAGCGAGGCATACTCCTCCGGCAAATCTTCCGGTGCGACACGGAATTTGCGCGCGGTGGAATGGATCGCATCAAGTCGCGATTCGACTTCGCGCAAGCGCTCCGGGTCGAGTTCGACACGGCTCAGATAATCGTTCAGCGAGTAAACCGCTTCCTGCAATTGGATACGTGCAGGCTCCAGCGCATCCACCACCGGCTTCAATGCAGCATCGATATCAGCCAGTTTGCCCAGCTTCTGCGTAAGCGCCGACAACTGAGACAGTATTGGATTGCTGTCGGATTCGGAGATGGCACTCAGCGCCTCCTGTGCTCCCTCGATCAGGCTTGCAGCATGTGACAGGCGGCTGTGCTCATTGCTGATTTCGGTCCACTCGCCGGGTTTTACCGCGAGCTTCTCCAACTCACCGACCTGCCATTCCAGACGCTCACGCTCGAGCAACACGTTGCGGGCATTTGCCTCGAACTCTTCGCGCTGCTTCGCAAGCGCGCGCCACGCTTTGTAGGCGGCAGCTACTGTCTTGGCTTCCTCCTGCAGGCCAGCTTGCGTGTCGAGCAATACGCGTTGCGCATCGGTTTTCAGTAGCGACTGGTGGGCATGCTGGCCGTGGATATCGACGAGCATTTCCCCCAGCTCGCGCAGTTGCGCTGCTGTTGCGGCAATCCCGTTAATGAAAGCCTTGGAACGCCCGGCGTTGTCGATTACGCGGCGCAACATGACGGCACCGTCATCGCTTCCGAATTCATGATCGGCCAGCCAGGTGTCGATCCTACCTCCCGTCGAAAACTCGGCGGTGATATCGGTTTTTGCCGCACTCTCACGAACCGCACTTGCGTCGCCCCTGCCGCCAAGCGCAAGCGCGAGAGCATCGATCAGGATCGACTTGCCCGCTCCTGTTTCACCGGTAAATACAGTAAAACCGGGTGAAAACTCGAGCTCGATCGAGTCAACGATCACAAAATCGCGAATGGAGAGTGTACGCAGCATGGTGCAATGATTGTTTCTTGTAGCGAAGACAAGCTGGTTATTTTAACTGCCCGACCACCGATGGGTATTCGTGCCAGTGAAGCTTTTCGCGCAAGGTATCGTAATAACTCCACCCTTGCGGGTGCAGGAAGGTAATAGTATGGGCTGAACGCTTGACGACAATACGGTCATGATGCTGCAGGCTGGCAAGCGACTGCATGTCAAAATTGACGCTGATGTCGCGTCCACCCATGATCTCGATCACGATTGTGCTCGCATCGGGCACGACGATAGGCCGGTTGGATAAGGCATGCGGCGCAATCGGTACGAGCACGACGCCGGAAAGGCTGGGATGCAGCAATGGCCCTCCGGCCGACAGGGCATAAGCAGTGGAACCTGTCGGAGTAGAAACAATCAGACCATCGGACCGCTGGTTGTACATGAAGTGTCCGTCCACCTCGACCTTCAGTTCCGCCATGCCGGTTGTCGCACCGCGCGCCACAACGACATCGTTGAACGCCAGCGCATGAAAAATCGTTTCCTCGCTACGGATCACGGAACCTTCGAGCAACGTCCGTTGTTCGGCTTCCAGTTTGCCGCTCAACATGTCGGCCAGCACGGGAATCATGCCGTCCTGCGAAATGTCAGTCATGAAGCCGAGGCGGCCTTGATTGATCCCGATCAAGGGCACATTGAAAGGCGCAAGCTGGCGTGCGATACCGAGCATCGTACCGTCGCCGCCGACAACAATGGCAACGTCGGCGTGCTTCCCGATTTCGGCCGGGGTCATGGTTGGCACATGAGGGAGCGAAAGGTTCTGCGCAGTCTCCTTCTCAAGCACCACGGTATGCCCGGACTTGTCGAGAAAGCTGACAATGTCGGACAGGGATTGTTCGATACCGGCGGCCATGTACTTGCCGACAATGGCGACAGTCTTGAAGGTGGTTGGCTTGGCAAGTGGCTGGGAGGGCAACATGCTGCAGATTAGACCATAATTCAGGCGTCTATTACAGCGCACTGCTGTTGAAAATCGTTGATTCAGGGCTCATATGTCAGTTATCAAAGCCGTTTTGTTCGACCTGGATGATACGCTCTGGCCGATCGTGCCCGTAATCGAGCGCGCAGAAAATGTGTTGTATGAATGGTTGAAACACCACGCCCCGGCAGTTGCCTGTCAGGTCACAATCGAAGGCATGCGCCAGCGCCGGCAAGAATTGATGGCAACAGATCCAGTGTACCAACTGGATCTGAAAGCTTTGCGGCACGCGGTGCTGGTTGAGGCTTTCCGCGAAAACGGTGGGGATGTAGCGATGGCAGAAAAGGCAGTCGACGTGTTTTCAAGGGCGCGCAACGAAGTCACGCCATTCGATGATGTACTTCCCACGCTCACCAGTCTGCGCGACCGCGTCGTACTGGGATCGATATCGAACGGCGTCGCAGACTTGCATGTCATCGGTATTGCCCATTTCTTCAGCGCTTCTGTCGCGGCCCATCGATTTGGGCGCGCAAAACCAGATGCGGCGATTTTTCATGCTGCGTGCGAAGCACTTGATGTGGCGCCGCATGAAGCGGTCTATGTTGGCGACGATCCCTTGCTTGATGTGCAAGGCGCGCAAAATGCGGGCCTTCAGGCCGTCTGGATAAACCGCCCCGAACTCGGACCAGCGCGGCCCTTGCCAGACAACATACGCCCCCATGCCATCTGCACAACGCTTTTTGAGCTGGAGCATTGGCTTGCAGCGCAGGAAGGCTGGGACACAAATTCCGAGTTTGATCTGACTCGACTTGGCAACAGAATCTAACATCTCAAATGGCGGCTCGAATAAAATAACCCTATGCAACTCGATATTCGTGCACAAACCCTTCTCAAGGCTCTCGTAGAAAGGTACATCGCCGACGGCCAGCCGGTGGGCTCGCGCGCATTGTCGAAAATATCCGGCCTGGATCTCTCGCCGGCGACCATCCGCAACATCATGGCCGACCTAGAGGAGATGGGGTTTGTCGCCAGCCCCCACACATCTGCCGGTCGCATACCTACGCCACGCGGCTACCGGGTGTTCGTCGATACATTGCTGACGGTGCAGCCGATTGACGAAACCACCGTCGAATCAAAACTGCAACCACGCCTGCAGACCAATTCCCCCCACAAGATCATTGCTAACGCTGCGCAGGTTCTGTCGTCGCTGTCGCAATTTGCGGGGGTGGTAATGACTCCCAAGCATGAATCGATATTCCAGCAAATCGAATTCCTGCGCCTTTCCGAAAGGCGGATTCTGCTGGTGATTGTCGCGCCGAACGGGGATGTGCAGAACCGCCTGCTGCTGACCGACGTGGATTACACGCCCGCACAACTGGTACAGGCAGCTAACTACATCAACCAGCATTACGCAGGCTGCAGTTTCGATGACGTGCGCACTCGGCTCCAAGGCGAGCTACGCCAATTGCGGGACGACATGACGCGCTTGATGCAGGCAGCTGTCGAAGCCGGCAGCGACGCAATGGCGGAGGCGGCCGATGATGTCGTCATTTCGGGTGAGCGCAATCTGTTAAGCGTCACCGACCTTGCGTCCAACATGACCTCATTGCGCAAGCTGTTCGATCTGTTTGAACAAAAAACAAGCCTGATGCAATTGCTCGATGTATCGAGCAAGGCGAGCGGCGTGCAGATTTTTATCGGTGGCGAATCGCAACTGGTACCGGTAGATGCGATGAGCGTGGTGACGGCCCCTTATGAGGTCAATGGCAAAATCGTTGGCACACTTGGCGTAATCGGGCCGACGCGCATGGCCTACGAGCGCGTCATCCCCATCGTCGACATCACGGCAAAGCTGTTGTCAAATGCGCTGAGCCACTCCTGATCGCTCTGACACAAGATTTCTGGGTTATTACCGCGCACCAGGTCAAATCATCAATTCAGCGAGCCTCTTGTTGTTGGCTGAATCGATTTCGATGATCTGCAGGCCGGTCCGGAATCCTTCCGTCCCCTTGAGAATGCTATAGATAACCCTTGTTGTCGCGGTCACACGCGCAATATTGTCATTAACGGGCGCCTCGAAAGTGACGGTACAGATCTGTCCAATCGGAAACTGATCGGCAACGATGAGGGAAATACCGCCCAATGAGATATCGATTGTCTTGGCGCGGTAAGGGGGGCGCCCTGGCAATGTTACTTTGGCTGGCGCCCGCAATATCTTGCGTGGGAAGCTTCTGGTGTCGGACTTCATTATTACGTTCCGTATTGCGCTTCGTCCAAGAGTTACTGCATGTGCAGTCATGTTTCGCACGACAGGCGCAAATTACTTTGCAGTGCGGGCGGCGAAACGCGCAATGGGGAAAAGTGTTTAGCGTGGGCGGTGCGGGCAATCCGTCTTGTTGCAGTGCCCATAGAGCGCGAGCGCATGCTCGGAGATATCGAAACCTCGCTCCTTCGCGACTCGCTGCTGGCGCTTTTCGATCTCTTCATCAAAGAACTCTTCCACGCGGCCGCAATCCAGGCAAACAAGATGATCGTGGTGTGAGCCTGCGTTCAGTTCGAATACCGCCTTGCCTGTTTCAAAGTGATTCCGGTGCAGGAGCCCTGCTTGCTCGAACTGGGTCAGCACACGGTAAACCGTTGCCAAACCGACATCCATGTTTTCGGTAAGCAGGATCTTGTACACGTCTTCCGCACTGAGGTGGCGAACGGCACTGTTCTGGAAAATTTCGAGGATCTTGAGCCGCGGCAGAGTCGCTTTCAGACCGCTGGCTTTCAGCTCGGAAGGATTAGTAGGCATGTTGTTGATCGGATTAGCTGTATCTGCTTTATCATATAGCGTTTTGGCCAACTTGCTCAACGAATTGAAATCCTCTATGCGAAAGCCGTTGCCGCACTCCGCCCGCCCTTTGGCCGGTGCCATTTGCCTGGTCGCCGCCTGCCTGGCTGGGTGCGCATCCAAGAATCCATTGATCGATGAGCCGTCTGCGCCTGCCGCCAGCGCTGCAAAGGCTGCCGAACCGACAGCCACCGAAGCAAAACCTGCGGTCGCCGAAAGTGGCGTCGCAACCACCGGGCCGAGCCGGGCACGGCGCCTGTTCGGGTTCCTGACGCCTTATCGCATCGATGTTCAACAGGGCAATTTCATTTCCCGCGAAATGGTCAACCAGCTAAAGGAAGGCATGCGCACCAAAGACGGTGTCACACCTGAGCAAGTCCGATTCGTGCTGGGAACGCCTCTACTGACGGATATCTTCCATGCAAACCGTTGGGATTACGCGTTCCGCCTGAAAAAGGGCAACGGCGAAATCATTTCCAGCCGCGTTACCGTCTTCTTCAAGGACAACCGGCTGGTCAGCATCGATGGCGGCATCCTGCCGACCGAACAGGAATATCTCGCATTGATTGCCGGCTCCGCACCGGCGCAATCCAACAAATAAGTACGAGCAATGACGCAACTGAAAATCGCCGTAGCCGGCGCATCCGGCCGCATGGGCCGCATGCTGATCGAATCCATCCAGAATGCCGAAGACACGACGCTGGCTGGCGCGCTTGATGTCGCTGCAGCGCCAAGCATTGGCACCGACGCGGCCGCCTTTCTTGGCAAACCTGCCGGCGTCCTGATCGAGTCCGACCTCGCCAAGGGTTTGGCGAACGCCCAGTTCCTGATCGACTTCACCCGCCCCGAAGGCACACTGAAGCACCTCGAATACTGTGCTTCGCATGGCATCAAGGTCATTATCGGCACCACCGGGTTCGACGATGCAGGGAAGGCAGCGATTGCGGCGGCAGCCCAGAAAACCGCCATCGTTTTTGCCCCCAACATGAGCGTCGGCGTGAACGTCACGATGAAGCTGCTGGAAATGGCGGCGAAGAACTTTTCGCACGGCTATGACATCGAGATCATCGAAGCACACCACCGCCACAAGGTCGATGCTCCGTCCGGCACCGCACTCAAGATGGGCGAAGTCGTCGCTGGCGCCCTTGGGCGCGATCTGAAGGATGTTGCCGTCTATGCGCGCGAAGGCGTGACCGGCGAACGGGACCCCTCCTCCATCGGTTTCGCCACGATTCGTGGTGGAGACATCGTTGGCGACCACACTGTGCTGTTTGCCGGCATCGGGGAACGCATCGAGATCACGCACAAGTCGTCGAGCCGCGTCAGTTATGCGCTCGGCAGCCTACGCGCTGCACGCTTCCTTGCGGACAAGGCAACCGGCTTGTACGACATGCACGACGTGCTGGGGCTGCGTTAAGCCTCAAGGTCTCATTGCAAACGTCCGCGCCCCGACACGGCGAATTGCATGAAGCCCTCATCGCCATTGCTGGCCGCTGCAGCGACAGTTTCGCTGCATGCAGCGTTGATAGGCGTGGCGATGACGGCGCTCTCGGAGCCCAAGCAGCAAAATGCCGAGCCTAGGCCGCTGGTGATTCGGATCGTACCGGTGACACCGCCTGCTCCCGCGGCGGCACCGACGGAAATCCCGCCTTCGGCTGCCCCAGCCGTCCAGGAAAAAAGCCGGCCGAGATCTCGCGACCGCCATCGGGCTGCTCCAAAACCGCCCCGGTCTCCCGATCCGCGGCAGGAAAGTGCCACTACTCCGCTTCCTGACGTGTCTTCTTCCGACGTAAAGCCGGCGCCATCGAATGCACCTCCGGCGGCCACTGCCCCCGTCGCACCGGAAGCAGTCGCACCGACTCAGGCCCCTCCGGCTGTACCTGCCCGGACGCGCGCATCGGAAGCGAATTATGCAGCGAGTAACCGGCGCCCGCCTTACCCGCGTCTTTCGCAGAACTACAACGAAGAAGGCACCGTACTGCTGCGCGTCCTCGTGAAAGCGGACGGCACAGCCGGCGCCGTTGAAATCAAGAAGTCGAGCGGCTATCCGCTACTCGATAAATCGGCAAGCACTACCGTCAAAACCTGGCGTTTCAGCCCCGCCACCGTCAACGGCAAGCCCGTGGACGAGTGGTATGAGGTTCCGATCCCGTTTAAACTTCAGGACAATTAAATTACCGCGACATACCATGAACCAGACTCTCGGATTTGCACATTACTGGGCCCAGGGCGATGCCGTTTCGCACGGAGTCGCCTATCTCCTGCTGCTGATGTCGGTGGTCAGCTGGTATTACATATTCTCGAAAGCGTGGAGCTCGTTTCGCATTCGGAAAAGCGCAGGTGCCCTTGAGGGCTTCTGGAAAGCGCCGACCCTGCCGGACGCCATCGCCATCGTCCGAAAAGCCGACAGCGAGAACGTCTATGCACCGCTGGCAATTCAGAGCGCCGAGGCGGCCAACGTCACCGCACAGGCCGGCTCGCTCAATGCCACCATCGATCCCAGCGAACTGATTACGCGTACCCTGCGCCAGGAAATCAACCGCGTTTCGTCGCGGCTGGAAAGCGGCCTTACCTTGCTGGCATCGGTCGGCTCTACCGCTCCTTTCGTCGGCCTGTTCGGCACTGTCTGGGGTATTTATCATGCCCTCGTTGCCGTATCCACCACGGGCACTGTCCAGATCGACAAGGTCGCGGGGCCGGTTGGCGAGGCACTCATCATGACGGCGCTCGGTCTGGTCGTTGCGATTCCCGCTGTGCTGGCTTACAACGCATTCACCCGCGTCAACCGGGTGACGCTCGCTGAGCTGGACGCATTTGCGCATGACCTGCATGCGTACCTGACCACCGGCACCCGCGTCGGCAAATAACACCGGAGCAACGACATGGCATTCGGCGGATTCAACGACAACAAGCAGAACGCACCGATGGCGGACATCAACGTCACGCCGATGGTCGACGTGATGCTGGTCCTGCTCGTCATTTTCATCATCACCGCGCCGCTGTTTACGCATGCGATCAAGCTCGACTTGCCGAATGCACAATCAGCAGCGGCACCGCAAAAGCCGGAGACCATCTCACTCTCGATCAATGGCGAAGGCAAGATTTTCTGGAACAACGACCCGGTCGAGCAAGCTGACCTCGGTCCCAAGCTGGCGCAGGCCGCACAGCAGAATCCGCAACCGGAACTGCAGCTGCGTGCCGACAAGGCAACTCGCTACGAGGTCATCGCACAGGTGATGTCGGCAGCCCAGACCAATGGCATGACCAAGATCGGCTTTGTCACCGACGCCAAGGAAAAACAGTAATCCTATGCCTACCGTCCGCCTCGACGGCCGCACGATCGGCAACTGGGCCGCATTCCACGACGCCTGCAAGGCCGCCTTCGGCTTCCCGGATTTCTATGGTCGCAACATGGATGCCTGGATCGATTGCCTGAGCAGTCTTCGAGACGATGACGGCATGTCGTCTTTTGTACTGGGTGCCGACGAGGCACTGGAAATTGAAATCCTGCATTCGGGCAGCCTGCAACGCCAAGCACCAGACATCCTCGACGCCCTGGAAGAGTGCACTGCCGAAGTTAATGAGCGCTACGCCGAGAACGGCGAAAATCCTGCCTTGTCGCTCGTACTGCGCTGATTTTTCGACAAAAATCCAACGTCAGCCCGGCGCAATATGGATAGACGAACCAGTATAATGGTCGGTTTACATCCACTTTCAGCTTCATCCGTCATGCAAGAAAAATACATCCCCGGCGACGTCGAAAAAGCGGCGCAAGACCACTGGCATGCCATCGACGCGTACAAAACAGTCGAACACGCAAAGGACAAGAACGGCAAGGACAAGAAGAAGTTCTACGCTTGCTCAATGCTGCCCTACCCGTCCGGCAAGCTGCACATGGGCCACGTGCGCAACTACACGATCAACGACGTGATGTATCGCTACCTGCGGATGAACGGCTACAACGTGCTGATGCCGATGGGCTGGGACGCTTTCGGCATGCCGGCGGAAAACGCGGCGATGGCCAACGGCGTGCCGCCGGCGCAGTGGACCTACTCGAACATCGAGTACATGAAGAAGCAGATGCAGGCAATGGGCCTCGCGATTGACTGGTCGCGCGAGATGACCGCCTGCAAGCCGGAATACTACAAGTGGAACCAGTGGATGTTCCTGAAGATGCTTGAGAAAGGCATCATCTACAAGAAGACCGGCACCGTGAACTGGGACCCGGTCGACCAGACCGTGCTCGCGAACGAACAGGTGATCGACGGCCGCGGCTGGCGTTCCGGCGCGCTGATCGAAAAGCGCGAAATCCCGATGTACTACGCGAAGATCACGTCGTACGCGGAAGAACTGCTCGACTATGTCGACAACAAGCTGCCGGGCTGGCCGGAGCGCGTACGCATCATGCAGTCGAACTGGATCGGCAAGTCAACCGGCGTGCGTTTCGCCTTCCCGCATGACATCAAGGACGCTTCCGGCAAGGCAATCAACGACGGCAAGCTGTGGGTGTTCACGACGCGCGCCGATACCATCATGGGCGTCACGTTCTGCGCGGTGGCACCGGAGCATGCTCTGGCTACCCATGCCGCGCAATCGAATCCGGAGCTCGCCGCCTTCATCGTGGAATGCAAGAAAGGCAGCGTCATCGAAGCCGACATGGCGACGATGGAAAAGAAGGGCATGCCGACCGGCCTGTTCGTCACCCATCCGCTGACAGGCAAGAAGGTTGAAGTCTGGGTCGGTAACTATGTGCTGATCACCTATGGCGACGGCGCAGTGATGGGCGTGCCGGCACATGACGAGCGCGATTTTGCGTTCGCGAAGAAATACAACTTGCCGATCGAACCGGTCATTGCCGTCGAGGGCAAGACTTATTCGACGGACGCCTGGCAGGAATGGTATGCGGACAAGGAGAACGGCCGCTGCGTCAATTCCGGCAAATATGATGGTCTCGATTACCAGGCGGCAGTCGATGCCGTCGCTGCAGACCTCGCCGCGCAAGGTATCGGGGAAAAGAAAGTTACTTATCGTCTGCGCGACTGGGGTATTTCGCGCCAGCGTTACTGGGGTACGCCGATCCCGATCATTCACTGCGCCGACTGCGGCGACGTGCCGGTTCCGGAAAAGGACCTTCCGGTCGTGCTGCCGGAAGATTGTGTACCGGACGGAAGCGGCAATCCGCTGAACAAGCATGAGCAATTCCTGAAGTGCGACTGCCCGAAATGCGGCAAGCCGGCGCGCCGTGAAACCGACACGATGGACACCTTTGTCGATTCGTCCTGGTACTACATGCGCTACTGCTCGCCGGGCAGCAACGATGCGATGGTCGACAGCCGCAATGATTACTGGATGCCGATGGACCAGTACATCGGCGGCATTGAACATGCCGTTCTCCATTTGCTGTACGCGCGCTTCTGGACCAAGGTCATGCGCGACTTCGGCCTGCTGAAGTTTGATGAGCCGTTCGTCAACCTGCTCACGCAAGGCATGGTGCTGAATGAAACCTACTACCGCGAAGATGCGAGCGGCAAGAAGACGTGGTTCAACCCTGCCGACGTGGAACTGAGCTTCGACGACAAGGGGCGCCCGGTGTCGGCGATCCTGAAGGCCGACGGCAAGCCGGTCGAACTCGGCGGTACCGAGAAGATGTCGAAGTCCAAGAACAACGGCATCGACCCGCAGGCGCAGATCGACCAGTACGGCGCAGATACCGCGCGCCTGTTCACGATGTTCGCATCGCCGCCGGAGCAGACGCTGGAATGGTCCGGTGCTGGCGTGGAAGGCGCGAACCGTTTCCTGCGCCGCGTATGGGCATTTGGCCATGCACAGAAGGACCGCATCGCCGCGTCGAGCGACGTTGATTTCGGCGCACTGCCGGAAACGCACAAGACGCTGCGCCGCGAGATCCACAAGATCCTGCAGCAGGCCGAGCACGACTTCAAGCGCATCCAGTACAACACCGTTGTATCGGCCTGCATGAAGATGCTCAACACGCTGGAAGCGGCGAAGCTGGACGAATCGGCCGCGTCCAATGCGGTAATCGCCGAAGGTTATTCCATCTTCCTGCGTGTGCTGTATCCGGTTGCACCGCACATCACCCACGTGCTGTGGCAAGAGCTCGGCTTTGCAGTGGCCTTTGGTGACATCCTCGATGCACCGTGGCCGCAAGTCGACGCCGCCGCACTGGAGCAAGCCGAAATCGAGCTGATGGTGCAGGTTAACGGCAAGCTGCGCGGCAGCGTGAAGGTGCCGAAGGAAGCCGACAAGGCGGCCATCGAGGCAGCAGCGCTCGCCAACGAAAACGTGAAGAAGTTTGTTGAAGGCACGCCGAAGAAGGTCATCATCGTGCCTGGCAAGCTGGTCAACATCGTCGCCTGATGGATTGAATTGGATTGCAATCGGAGATGCCCATGAAACGCCGTACCCTCCTCACGCTGGCCGCCGCCGCGATGTTATCCGCATGCGGTTTCCAGCTGCGCGGATCGAACGGCCAGACCGCATTGCCGTTCAAGACGATCTACGTGGGATTCCCGGAAACCTCGCCGCTCGGCACCGAACTGAAGCGCCATATCCGCGCCAGCGGCGACACGGACGTCGTGACTGATCCCACAGCCGCGCAGGTGATCCTTGATGTCCTTTCGGAAAGCCGAGAGAAGGCGGTATTGTCCAAGAACACGCAAGGGCGCGTGCGCGAATACTCGCTGTATTACAAGTTGCGCTTTCGTGTGCGGGACAACAAGAACAATGAACTACTCGCTCCCACGGACATCATCCTGAAGCGCGACATCAGCTTCAATGAGTCGCAGGTGATGGCGAAGGAAAACGAAGAAGCCCTGCTCTATCGCGACATGCAAAGTGATTTGGTGCAGCAGATGCTGCGGCGCCTGCAAGTACTCAGGCTGGCCTGACAAGGAAACATCATGCAACTGCGGCTTGACGCGCTGGAGGCGCACCTGGCGAAGACGCTGGCGCCGCTGTATGTAATTACCAGCGACGAGCATCTGCTCGCGCTGGAAGCTGCAGACAGGATCCGCAAATCGGCACGCGAGAAGGGTTTTTCCGAGCGCGAGGTGCTGGTCGTGGAACGCAGCTTCAAATGGGGCGAGCTGCTGGCGGCCAACCAGTCGCAGTCGTTGTTCGGCGACCGCAAGCTGATTGAATTGCGCATCCCTACCGGCAAGCCCGGCAAGGACGGCGGACAGGCGCTGCAGGAGTATGTCGGCGCGCTCAATCCGGACAATGTCACCCTGATTACGCTGCCAAAGCTCGATTGGCAAACGGCAAAGAGCGCCTGGGTGGCAGCCTTGCAGCAGGCCGCCGTATACATCGACATTCCACTGGTGGATCGCAACCAGCTGCCAGCCTGGATTGGATCCCGCCTCGCGGCGCAACGACAAAGTGCCGACCGGCAAAGCATCGATTTCATTGCCGACCGCGTCGAAGGCAACCTGCTTGCGGCGCACCAGGAGATTCAGAAGCTGGCATTGCTGCACCCCGAAGGGAAGCTTAACTTCGAGCAGGTGCAGGACGCGGTATTGAATGTTGCCCGCTATGATGTATTCAAGCTCAATGAGGCGATGCTCGCAGGCGATACCGCCCGGCTGGTGCGCATGATCGAGGGACTGAAAGGTGAAGGGGAAGCGCTGCCGCTGGTGCTATGGGCAATGGCGGAGGAAATTCGTACGCTGCTGAAAATCAAGGCTGGTGCCGCGCAAGGCAAGTCGGTCGGCATGCTGCTGAAGGAATACCGCATCTGGGGGCCGCGTGAAAAACTGATGGAACCTGCCCTACGCCGCCTGAAGCTGTCGACGCTGGAGAGCGCGCTGCAGCAAGCCGCGCAAGTCGATAAGATGGTCAAGGGATTGCGCGCCAAGGAATTTGCAGGTGACGCATGGGATGCACTGCTGCAACTCGGGCTAAGAGTGGCCCGCGGCTGACATAACAGAATTCAAATAGCTCAAGCGGAAACAAGCAATGGACATCAAGCATTACATGAACGAAGTCGGCCAGCGTGCCCGCAAGGCATCGCGAGCAATGGCGAAGGCGGATACCCGTGCCAAGAACCAGGCGCTGTCGCTGATTGCGGCAGCCATCCGGCGCGACGCCGCGGCCTTGCGTGCAGCCAACCAGAAGGACCTGGATGCAGCGCGCGCCAACGGCCTCGCGGAAGCAATGCTGGATCGCCTGACCTTATCTGACAAGGCAATTGCGACCATGGCCGAGGGACTGGAGCAGATCGTTGCCCTGCCCGACCCCATCGGGGAAATTTCGAACATGAAATACCGCCCGACCGGAATCCAGGTCGGACAGATGCGCGTGCCGCTGGGCGTCATCGGCATCATCTATGAAGCACGGCCGAATGTTACGGTCGATGCAGCGGGCCTGTGCATCAAGAGCGGCAATGCAACGATCCTGCGCGGCGGCTCGGAAGCAATCCATTGCAATCAGGCGTTGGCGGAGCTGGTCAAGGAAGGACTGGCGGGTGCCGGGTTGCCGGAAGATGCGGTGCAGATCGTCGAAACCACTGATCGTGCCGCCGTGGGCGAGCTGATCACGATGCCGCAATATGTGGACGTCATCGTTCCGCGTGGCGGCAAGGGCCTGATCGAACGCCTGATGAAAGAATCGACCGTGCCGATGATCAAGCACCTTGACGGCATTTGCCACGTGTATATTGACGACAAGGCCGACATCGACAAGGCGCTGAAGATTTCCTTCAATGCCAAATGCCACCGCTACGGCACCTGCAACACGATGGAGACGTTGCTCGTTGCGCGCGGCATTGCGCCACAGGTCCTGCCGAAGCTGGCGGAACTGTATGGCACGAAAGAGGTGGAACTGCGTGGTGACAATGAAGCACGCAAGATTCTCGCTGGCTATCCGCATCTTGCGCCAGCGACCGAAGAGGACTGGCGTACCGAGTACCTCGCTGCGATTCTTTCAGTCAAAATTGTCGATGATGTGGCCGAAGCCATCGAGCACATCAACACCTACTCATCCCAGCATACCGATGCTATCGTCACTGAGGACTACACGCGTGCAATGCGCTTCCTGCGCGAGGTGGACTCCGCATCGGTCATGGTGAACGCATCGACCCGTTTTGCGGACGGATTCGAGTACGGCTTGGGAGCGGAAATCGGCATTTCGAATGACAAACTGCATGCGCGTGGCCCGGTAGGCCTGGAAGGACTCACGTCGCTCAAGTACGTGGTGTTCGGGCATGGAGAAGTTCGTGAATAAATGCCATGCAAACGGAGTGTCGCCTTGCAAGGCGGCACCGTTACGCAGGCACGGGGCATGCCCCGTGAAACCCCTGCTTCACCATGGAGAAATTCGTGAATAAGTTTGCCATGCAAACGGAGTGCTGCCTTGCAAGGCAGCACCGTTGCGCAGACGCGGGGGCATGCTCTACGAATTCCCCGCTCCCCTACGGCGACATACGCGAATAACAATCAAGAAAAGGAAGAACTCATGTTCTGGATTAAATCGCTCCACATTATTTTCATCGTGTCCTGGTTCGCCGGCCTGTTCTACCTGCCACGCATCTTCGTGAACCTTGCAATGGAAACGGACCAGAAGGCGAATGCCCGTCTCTTGCTGATGGCGCGCAAGCTGTTCCGGTTCATGAACATACTGGTCTTGCCCGCGCTCGGTTTCGGCATCTGGCTGTGGCTGGGTTACGGGTTCGGCGCGGGCCAGGGCTGGGTGCACGCCAAGCTCGCAATTGCGGTGATCCTGGCGTTTTATCACCATGGGTGCGGTGTGCTGCTGCGGAAGTTTGAAAACGGTCAGAACAAGCGCGACCATAAGTGGTATCGCTGGTTTAACGAGATTCCGACCATCGGGCTTTTCGCGGCTGTGTTCCTGGCGGTTCTCAAGCCGTTCTGAAGGTGTGGACCAGTGGAGCCGAGGTGATCCGGCTCCCATGCAGGAGATCAGGAAGTCGTTTTTGCTTGTCATGCATGGTCGAGCCGTCCGGCAGATCGTTTGAACAGGTGAGGCGCAGTTTTTAACGGATAAAGGGTTCCCCATGTCACATTCATTTTTCTGTCCTTGCCCGCGCGGCCTCGAAGCAGCGCTGGCAGAGGAAATCACCGAAATCGCTCAACTCGGCACTTCGCCCAGCCGGACGTTGAGAGTGCATAACCAGGTGCCCGGTGGAGTGCACTGTTCCGGCACGCTGGCCGACAGTTACCGCATCAACCTGCACTCCCGTATCGCGTCGCGCGTGCTGCTGCGCATTGCACAAGGCGGCTATGCCAACGAGAACGACATTTACGACCTGACGCTGGCACAGCCGTGGGAAGAGTGGTTCGGTCTCGACCATACGATCCGCATCGATCTCACCGCGATCAAATCGCCGCTGAAGAGCCTGGAATTTACGACGCTCAAGATCAAGGACGCTGTGTGCGACCGCTTCCGCGACCTGTACGCGAAGCGGCCCTCAGTTAACACGCGCACGCCTGACATGCGCATTTTCGGCTTCCTCGATGCGCACAATTACACGATCTATCTCGACACCTCCGGCGAAGCGCTGTTCAAGCGCGGTTGGCGTCAGGAAACCGGCGATGCGCCGCTGCGAGAAAATCTTGCTGCAGGCTTGTTGCGCGTCTCGGGCTGGAAGCCTGGCACCGTGCTGCTCGACCCGATGTGCGGCTCCGGCACCATCCTCATCGAAGCCGCGCAGATCCTCGCAGGCATTCCGCCGGGTGCGCGCCGTCATTTTGCATTCGAGAAATTCCATGACTTCAACGCGGATGAATGGCTGGCGATCAAGGGCAGCTTCAAGCCGAATCCGCTGCCGACGACACCGACGCTGTTTGGCAGCGACATCTCAGGCGACATGATCGTCATGACGCGCAACAACTTGCGCAATGCGGGCATCCAGTTCGAGGTGCCGTTGAAGCAGATCGAGGCGCAGGAAATCAAGCCGCCCACCGAGACGCCAGGCATGGTCATCACCAACCCGCCCTACGGCGAGCGTATCGGCGTGCGCGGTGACCGTTCGCAGGCGCCCGACGAAATGGCATCGGCGTTCTATAGCGCGTTCAGCACGACGTTAAAGCAGCGCTTCGCTGGCTGGCAGGTTTTCCTGTTTACCGCGGATCTCAGCCTGCCCAAAATGCTGCGCCTGAAAGAATCGCGCAAGACGCCATTTTTCAATGGCGCGCTGGAATGCCGCCTGTTCCGCTTTGACATGGTCGCCGGATTTAACCGGCGCGATGAGGCGAAGCCCAAGCAGACATAAGGCGCCTGCCAAGCCTTGCCCCGAATTGTGCAGTTCTTGTTTATCCATTGGACAAAGACGAGGAGAACATCATGCAGCAACAGGTTAAAGGCACTCCCCCATTGACTGACGCCACGCTGCTGCGCGACCAGGCCTTCATTAACGGTGCATGGACTGGTGCATCTTCAAGCTTTGCGGTCACCAATCCGGCGGATGGCAGCACCATTGCATCGGTCCCGAACATGGGAACGGAAGACGCACGTAAGGCAATCGATGCAGCCAATGCAGCTTTTCCCGCCTGGGCCGCAAAGACCGGGAAGGAGCGCGCCGCCATCATGCGCAAGTGGTACGAACTCCTGCTCTTGCATGCGAACGACCTCGCGGCCTTGATGACCGCCGAACAAGGCAAGCCGGTTCCAGAGGCAAAGGGTGAAGTGCTTTACGGCGCCAGCTTCGTGGAGTGGTTTGCGGAAGAAGCCAAGCGCGTGAATGGCGATGTGCTGACGTCGACCTGGAGCGACAAGCGCATGCTCGTCCTGAAGCAGCCAATCGGCGTCTGCGCGGCGATCACGCCCTGGAACTTCCCCATCGCAATGATCACGCGCAAGGTTGCGCCCGCGCTTGCGGCGGGATGCTCCATGGTCATCAAACCCGCTGAGCAGACGCCGCTGTCGGCGCTGGCAATGGCAGAGCTGGCGAATCGCGCGGGGATTCCGGCCGGCGTGCTGAACGTAATCACCGCCGATTCGGAGCGTTCGATCGAGGTCGGCAAGGTGCTGTGCGACAGCCCGATCGTGCGCCATCTTTCTTTTACCGGTTCAACGCCGGTCGGCCGCATCCTGATGCAGCAAAGCGCGCCGACCATCAAGAAACTCGCGCTGGAACTGGGCGGCCACGCACCGTTTATCGTGTTCGAAGACGCCGACCTGGACGCCGCGGTCGAGGGCGCGCTGATCTCCAAGTACCGCAATGCCGGCCAGACCTGCGTCTGCACCAACCGTTTTTATGCGCATGAATCGATCTACGATGCCTTCGTCGAGAAGCTGGCCGCCGGCGCAGCGAAGATCAAGGTCGGCAACGGTTTCGAGCAAGGCGTTGCGCAAGGTCCGCTGATCGACGACCAAGCGGTCGCAAAGGTGGAGGAGCATGTCGCCGATGCGCTGGCCAAGGGCGCGAAAGTCCTCGCCGGCGGCAAACTGCATCCGCTGGGCGGACACTTCTATGAACCGACAGTACTGGCCAATGTGACGGGCGACATGAAGATCATGCGCGAAGAAACCTTCGGCCCAGTTGCGGCGGTCACCAGGTTCAAGACCGAGGACGAGGCGATTGCCGCCGCCAACAACACCGAATTCGGCCTTGCGAGCTACTTCTATTCACGCGATATCGGCCGCGTGTGGCGCGTGGCAGAAAAGCTCGAGTACGGGATGGTCGGGATCAATACCGGCATCATCTCCAATGAAGTGGGTCCGTTCGGCGGCGTCAAGCAGTCCGGGCTTGGGCGGGAAGGCTCGAAGTACGGCATCGAGGAATACCTCGAGATGAAGTACCTGTGCATGGGCGGTATCTGAGCAGCACTCACACGACGAGATAGTCGGCTTTCAACCATAGTCGATTTTCGCTCTCTTTTGCCGCGACCCGGAGCACTTGCGCGGGATCGCGGCGGTATGCCTACTCCTCTCTGGCCATCGGAGACACCAAAATTTCCCGATAACAACTCTTGCCGATTATTGCTATAGTCGAGCAAGGAGAAATGAACCTTGGCTGAACTCGATCCACGTTCCTTGATTTTTGTTGCCGGCTTGCTCGGCCTGCTCTGTTCAGCCATTCTCTTCATGCTTCGGCGCAGTTTTCCGCCGACTATCGGCGGTTTGATGTTCTGGAGCCGGGGATTGCTCGGCATGGTCATCGCAAGTGTCCTGTTTGGCCTGACGGACATCATCCCACCCCTCTTTTCAGTCGTGCTTGCAAACGCCATGCTGGTTGGCGGCATCATGTCTTTCTACGCGGGATTTCGCGATTTCGCCGGATTGCCGACGCGCCATCCAACCCTGGTGGCAGTGTTGGTGATAGTGATTGCCCACGTCAGCTGGTTTACCTACATCGAGGACAACTACCCCGCGCGTGCCATGCTGGTCACGGCGACCGATACCGTACTGTTCATCGTCTCCACCGTGCTCGTCTACAAAACGAGCGGTAAAACGCTCGCCGGCAGGTTCACCTGCCTGATCTTTGCGACAATCGCCATCATTTCCGGCGGGCGCGCACTGACGCTGATGCTCCAACTCGATGCCACCGATAGCGTGCTCGGTGCGACGCTGTCGCAGAAGATCTACCTGGCTGCAATCGCATTCTCGGTGCTCGCAATCACCTTGGGGGCCATGATGCTCGCCAACGAGCGCTTGCGCGCAGCGCTGAAATTCATCGCCTCGCATGACCATCTCACCGATGCCTTCGCGCGCAGCGCCTTCATCGAATTGCTGAACAAGGAACTCGCACGCAGCCGCCGGCACCATCGGCCGCTGGCGCTATTGATGTTCGACCTGGACAATTTCAAGTCCGTCAATGACCGCTACGGCCATGTGGTCGGCGATCGCGTCATTATTGATTTCGTCCGCCGCACCAGAAGCCTGCTGCGGCAGCACGATTCGATCGGCCGTTATGGCGGCGAGGAATTTGTCGCGCTGTTGCCGGAGACCGACCCGGACGAAGCGCAAGCCGTGGCAGAACGGATCTGCACCGGCATTGCCGAACAAGCCGAGGAGGACCTGCCGCACTATACCGTCAGTATCGGAGTCGCCGTTGCAATGAACGGATCGTTACCGGTGGATGTACTGCTATCCGATGCCGATCGCGCGCTCTATCGCGCCAAGGCAAATGGACGCAACCGTGTTGAAGTCGCTCAGCAGGAGCACATGACGGCGTAACCGTCGGTGTCGTCTACAATCGAAGTGCAAAGCCTATCGTTGGTGCACGATATGGCCATCGCAAAGGTGCAGCGTGCCACCGCCCATGTCTTCCGACGCCTGCCAGATATGCTGTGCGATCTGCACCTCGACGCCATCATGGATCTCGCTGCCCACCTCCACGCGAGCTTGCTCTGCCAGCTGCTCTTTTGCGCGTAGCGCCTTCAACTCCTCCGTGATCGCAGCGATACTGGCGAGAGTTTGCAGGCGAGTGGCCTCGACTTTTTCGGCAACCCCGCCCTCGCCTTTCTTGGGATTCTGCTTGAAGTACTCGAGCAACTTGATGACGCGATCCACCTCCTCGCAACGCTGCTTGAACTCGAGCTCCTTGTTCGCAATCTGCTTCTCGAGATACGGGTCGAAACCCACACGCACATAGGTCTTGACTCCCGAGGTCGCACCAAGCGAACCAGCTGCGATCCTGAGTGTCGCTTGCGTCCGTCCGCCGATGATCTGCCCCGTCTTCGCGCCATCCTTGCCGGCGACGATTTCTTCACGCGCGATCAGCTCACACTGCCGCGCACTCCGGCTCACCAGGATCGACTTGCCCGCCTCCACATGGGCGCTCTCCATGAACAACGCCTGCACGGATCCTTCACAGAGAATCCTCGCCGTCGTCTCCGGCAAAGAACGGGAGCCTGGCCTCGCGTCCACATGGCCGACGATTCCTCCCTTTACCGCGACATTGCCGCCGGCAATGATTTCCGCCGCTTCCACCATGCCGTTCACGATGACATCGCCCGGAACCTTGATCCGCATGCCAGCCTTGACGTCACCCCGCACGCGCAACGTTCCTTCAAACTTGATACTCCCTGTACCAAGATCCACATCCTCCACTTCGATCACGGGATTGACCATCACACCGGTGTCGATCAGGATGGGCTGCCCGCCCAGCGTCGCAACAAGCAGGTTGGGATCATCCTTGCCAGGTGCTGCACCCTGCAGGTTGCCATGGAAAGGAATATCCGGAACCGGTTCGGCAGGGATACGCTTGCCTTGAATGTCAGTGCCATCCTTGCCGGGAACGGGAGGAATACGGCGCATCAGCTTGTCGCCAGGCTCGACCAGCAGGAGATGGCTGAGGTCGGCATATCTGATCCGCTCAAGCTCATCGTCCTCGGATAGCTCATCCTTCTTCTCGAAAAGGCTTTCGAAGCGCGTCGGCTCGCCTTTTGTCGGTGGCGTGCCACGTGCTATTTCCTTGCGTTCGCAATAGCCCGCGTCGAATGCCGCATCGATTTCACGTGTGAGCAAACCGTAGATGACGCCCTGTTCTCGCAACGCTTCGTCGAGCACTTCACGCGTCACAGCTTTGCCGCCTTGTGGAGGCAACAGCGTGAGCCATGCAGCCATCAGGTCGTTGTCCAGTACCAGGGAGAATTCGCCGTCACGCTGTGCACCGATGCACTTTTCCAACGGCTCTTCTGAAGTTCGGCAGCAGAGAATAAAGTCCGCAACGGCCTGTTCGTCAAGGGCGAAGGTGCTCCAGCCTCGCTCGGCCAAGATTTCCTTGATCATCGCCAGATCTGGCGCAGGCATGCCGAGGGACGGGTTGAACCTGGCCAGCACTTCGCCGTTCTCCTCGTTCAGGGAGAGCGACAACGAACGAGATCCCAACTCCTCCATGACCACCGCTCCTGACAAGAGTGAATGATGGGGACGCCTTGTAGCTTTCTATCGTTCGAAACGGCAAGAAATAGCGTTTTTTGTTAATTAATAGTAACAGAACGCAACAAGAAGTGGTCCTTTTGTCTCGGAATGCGGCGCACGGGCAACAATGAATGAAGGAGACTCGAGGAAGTGCGACGCGATTCCGGAGCAAGGCTGTACTCCTGAGTGCTGCAGTGTCGACGAACGCTTCAACATGCTAGCGAACACGCTCGCTAGCCGGAACGCCGTGCAACCGAAGCGGTACGTGCCACCACACACCGGACCGTCCTCCCTGCACATTCTTCCAATTTGCAAGCCCGCTCCAAACCAGCGTAAAATGCGCGTTCCGCGGGTGTAGCTCAATGGTAGAGCAGAAGCTTCCCAAGCTTACGACGAGGGTTCGATTCCCTTCACCCGCTCCAGGTCGATCGGGCACCGTCAGGTGCCTTTTTTATTTGCACTCCAATCACACGGTTCGAACATGTCCGATATGTCCGACAACCACTCCGACGAGAATAGTGGAAGGGCCATGCTGTATGACCCGACCGAACGCCGCATCCGCAGCTTCGTGACGCGTGCAGGCCGGCTGTCCACTGCGCAGGCGAAGGCCATCGAAACACTCGGGCCGAAGTACTGCATTCCTTATGTGAAGCAGCAGTTCGACTTCGACGCGGCATTCGGTCGTCACGCACCGACAGTGCTTGAAATCGGTTTCGGTATGGGCGACACCACTGCAAAGATCGCGGCCGCCATGCCGGACAAGAACTTCATCGGTGTCGAAGTGCATACGCCAGGCGTCGGTAGCCTGCTCAAGCTGATCGGTGAACAGGGGCTGACGAACCTGCGCATCATCCAGCATGACGCTTTCGAAGTCGTTACGCACATGGTTGCACCGAACTCTCTGTCGGGCGTGCATGTCTTTTTCCCGGATCCATGGCACAAGGCGCGGCACAACAAGCGCCGCCTGATCCAGCCCCCATTCGTCCAGTTGCTGGTGTCGCGCCTTGCACCCGGCGGCTATCTGCACTGTGCAACCGACTGGCAGGATTATGCGGAACAGATGCTGCAGGTTCTGGGTGATGAGCCTAAGCTGCAGAACACGGCGGACGGTTACGCGCCGCGTCCGGATTACCGGCCGGTGACGAAATTCGAGAACCGCGGACTGCGGCTCGGACATGGCGTGTGGGACTTGGTGTTCACCAAACGGTAAAGCCTCTACATCATCCCGGCGATCAGGGACACAATCTCTTCGCCGTAGGTTTCCAGCTTTTTCTCGCCCACGCCTGACACATTGCGAAGCTCGTCGAGCGAGGCGGGCTTCGTCTTCGCAATCTCCCGCATCGTCGCGTCGTGGAAGATGACGTATGCAGGCACATTGTGCTTGCGCGCGGTTTCGACGCGCCACCAGCGCAGCTTGTCGAATATCGCCTGCTCTTCCGTCGACAGATCGCTTTCGACATAGCCTCTCGACCTGACACTCTCGCGTTTTTTCTTCACTGGCTTCTGGTACTGCCGCAGTTGCACCTTGCGCTCTCCGCGCAAGACCGGGCGCGCCTCTTCAGTCAGCTTCAGCGAGCCGTAGGCGTCATGGTCGACAATCACCAATCCCAATGCGATGGCCTGGCGCAGTATTGCGCGCCACTCCGCTTCGCCGGTGCCGCTACCGATGCCGAAAGTGGACAGTTTCTCGTGCCGCCATTGCCTGATTTTTTCAGACTCGGTACCGCGCAGCACGTCGATCACATGTCCCGCGCCGAAGCGCTGGTCGACGCGATAGATTGTCGATAGCAGTTTCTGCATCTGTACCGAGCCGTCATAGGAGACTGGCGGATTGAGGCAGATGTCGCAGTTGCCGCACGGTCCTGATGGTTGTCCAAAGTAGTCGAGCAAACGCACGCGGCGGCAATTCAGCGTCTCGCACAATCCGAGCATTGCATCGAGCTTGGCGCCCTGCACACGCTTGAAATTCTCGTCCGCTTCCGACTCGTCGATCATGCGCCGCTGCTGCACGACATCTTGCAGGCCGTATGCCATCCAGGCATCCGCCGGTGCGCCATCCCGTCCGGCGCGCCCGGTCTCCTGGTAATAGCCCTCGATGCTTTTCGGCAGGTCAAGGTGTGCCACAAACCGCACATCCGGCTTGTCGATGCCCATGCCAAACGCGATGGTGGCAACCATTACCAGTGACTCTTCGCGCAGGAAGCGCGCCTGGTTGGCCGTACGGGTCGCGATATCCATCCCGGCGTGATACGGCAGCGCCGTCACGCCATGCTCGTTCAGGAACTCTGCTGTCTCTTCGACCTTTTTGCGGGACAGGCAATAGACGATGCCGGCGTCGCCCGGGTGTTCTTCGCGGATGAAGTCCAGTACCTGCTTGCGGCCGTTAGTCTTTTCGACGATCTGGTAGCGGATGTTGGGCCGGTCAAAGGACGATACGAATTGCATCGCATCGTCGAGCTGCAGGCGATGTGCGATTTCTGCGCGAGTCTGCGGGTCTGCCGTCGCTGTCAGCGCGATGCGCGGCACATCCGGGAAGCGCTCATGCAGCACGGACAGCTTGATATATTCCGGCCGGAAATCGTGCCCCCATTGCGACACGCAATGCGCTTCATCAATCGCAAACAGGGCGATCTTCGACGCTTCCAGCAGTTCGAGGCAGCGCGGCGTCATCAGGCGCTCGGGGGCAACATACACAAGGTCAAGGTCGCCATTGCGCACGCGACGCTCGGTGCGCATCGCCTCGTCGAAGGTCTGGGTGGAATTGAGGAAGGCTGCGCGCACGCCGAGTTCGGCCAAGGCATCGACCTGATCCTGCATCAGCGCGATCAGTGGCGACACCACCACGCCAACACCCTCGCGCAACAGCGCCGGAATCTGGTAGCACAGCGATTTGCCGCCGCCGGTCGGCATCAGCACCAGGGCATCGCCGCCCCTGGCAACGTGATTCACGATATCGGCTTGCTGGCCTCGAAAAGAGGGGTAGCCGAAGATGGTTTGCAGCACATGCAATGCACGGTCTGCACCTGCTTGCTCATTCATGAGGAACTTCTACTCAACCCAATTCACCCACCCACCGTACGCAGTGATCAGGACCACAATGCCAAATACGATGCGATACCACGCAAAGATAGTGAAATCATGCGAGCTGATGTAGCGCAGCAGCCAGCGCACGCACAGGAACGCGGAGAAGAAAGCCGAGATGGCCCCGACGCCGAACCACGGCAAATCAGCCATGGAGAGCAGTGCACGCTCCTTGTACACGGAATAGATCGTCGCGGCAAACAACGTCGGAATCGCGAGGAAGAAGGAAAACTCCGTGGCTGCCTTGCGCGACAGGCCAAACATCATGGCGCCAATGATGGTCGCACCGGAACGGCTGGTACCTGGAATCAATGCAAACGCCTGCGCGCAGCCCACCTTCAGTGCATCGAGCGCAGTCATGTCGTCCACAGAATCGACGCGCACCGCTGCAGGGCGAATCCGGTTTCTTTTCTCGATCCAAAGGATCACCAAGCCGCCGGCGATGAACGCAAGCGCGACAGGCACCGGTGAGAACAATTCCGCCTTGATCGTCTTGTTAAACAGAAAACCCAAGAACGCCGCTGGCAGGAAGGCAATAATCAGGTTTGCCGCAAAACGCTGTGCCTTTGCATCGGTGAACAGTCCGGCCAGCACGCTGCCGATCTTGACGCGGTACTCCCAGCACACCGCAAGCATGGCGCCCGCCTGGATCGCGATCTCGAAAACCTTCACTTTTTCGCCGGTGAAATTGAGCAGACTTCCTGCGAGGATCAGATGCCCGGTGGAGGAAATCGGAAGGAACTCCGTCAGGCCTTCGACGATTCCCATGATGAGCGCCTTGAGCGCGAGCGTAACATCCATGTGCGAGTCGATTGTTGTCAGTTGGCTTATCAATAAAAAACCCGCCGGAAGTGACGCCGAGCGGGTCGGTGCAGAAACAGGTTCTGCTTATCGTGCGGGCTCAAAGGTTACCACGAGACTGTTGGGGCGGGTCGTGATTTTGGTCGGGTTGAAGCGCGCACTGGAAAAGCGCAGGTCGCCCGGCTGGAACGTGTAGAGCGGCGCATCCTTCAGCAGTTGTTCGGCCAGCAGGCTGCCGACCTTGCTGATCTGGTTGGCATATAACGGGTCCAAGCCATTGACGGCAAACTGCTCGACACGCGGTTCGGCCAGCACCAGTGCATTGCGTGCAGGATCAAAGCGCAATTGTCCGGACACCGCAAAGTTGCCATTCCATGAGCGGTTCATGAACGGCGGTGCGATGGATGCATCCATGGTCGTCACGATGCGATTGGTATCAGGCTGCAACGCGACCTTGGGATTGGTGACACGAACGTCCAGCAGTTCGAGAAAACGGTTATTGAAGGGGAACCGGCTGGCAATCGATTCCTGCAACCGTGCCAGCGGAATTTCCATCTCGCGTGGCCCGAGCAAGGACGCGCAGGATGCGAGCAGGACCGCCATGAACAACATGACGAAAGAGGCATGCCGTAATTTCATTGCTTCTCCTTACTATGCCGAGGTCAGTGCGTCGAGGTGGGACAGGTACTGCAATGCGTATTCCCGTGTGGAACCACACATCTCGGCCGACGCCTGAAGACTTTGACATACCGCAGGGCGCTCCGGTTTGCCGAAGATCATGCACTGGTTCAAGTCATTTAACTGAACGCAACGAACGCTGGCAGGCTTCCCGTTCGGCATGCCGGGAATCGGCGACGAAATAGACGGCGCGATGCAGCAGGCACCGCAACCAGGCCGGCAAGAAGGCTTGTCATTCATAACGCAATGCCTGGATCGGCAACAGGGACGCGGCTTTGCGCGCCGGGTAGAAACCGAAGAATATGCCGATTGCCGCGGAAAAGCCGACGGCGAACACGATGGATTCTGGCGACAACTGCGTCGTCCATCCGGCAAATTCGCCCACTAGCCATGAACCGGCAACGCCGAGCACGATGCCCAAGAAACCGCCGATCAGCGATAGCGTGACCGCCTCCACCAGGAACTGGTTCAGGATGTCGCGGCCGCGCGCACCGACGGCCATGCGCAAGCCGATCTCGCGGGTGCGCTCCGTGACTGACACCAGCATGATGTTCATGATGCCGATGCCGCCCACCAGCAGCGACACCGATGCCACCGCGGCCAGCAGCAATGTCATGATGCGCGACGACTCTTCCTGTGCCTGCAGCAGCTCGCTCATGTTCCGTACCGTGAAGCCGTCATCCTGTCCGGGTTGCGTACGCTGGCGCTGGCGCATCAGCTCGCGAATGCTTTCTTCCGCGTCCTTCATGCTTGCACCTGCACGCACCTTGACCTGGATGGTGCCGACCCGGCGCAGCTTGCCTTGCGTATTGCCGAACAGGCGATTGCGTGCGGTCGATAACGGCACCATCACGACGTCGTCCTGGTCCTGGCCGATCATGCTCTGCCCTTTCCTCTCCAGCACGCCGATGACGGTGAACGGCACCTTGCGCACGCGGATTACCTGGTCGATCGGATCCTGGTCGCCGAACAACTCCCTCGCGACAGTTTGGCCGAGCACGACGACCTTGGCCGAGCCGGTGATTTCCGCCTGCTCGAACATGCGCCCGGACTGCAAGGGCCATTCGCGCGCCTCGAAATAGTCGGGCGTCACGCCGTAGATTTGCGTGGCCCAGTTGGTATTGCCAGCAACTACCTGTCCGCTGCCGCGGGTGGTCGGCGCGGCAACCAGCACTTCCGGCACTTCACGTGCGATGGCGAGGGCGTCATCCTCGGTGAGATTCTGATTCGCGCCGGCTCCCAGCCGCACACCGGATGCGGTGGTCGAACCCGGGAGGATGACCATCAGGTTGGAACCAAGGCTCTTGATCTGGTCTTCCACCCTTGCCTGCGCGCCGCTGCCGACGGCGATCATCGTAATCACTGCAGCGACGCCGATGATGATGCCCAGCATGGTCAGGATCGAGCGCAGTTTGTTGACGCGCAGCGCATCCAGAGCGATACGCAATGTGGCGAGCAGGTTCATGTCGCCCCCGCGTCGCTTGGCTGGACGATGCGCGCAAGTTCAGCCTGTGCATTGTGCGGCTGGTTTTGTTCGTCGCTGATCACCATGCCGTCGCGGAATGTGACGATGCGCGAGGCAAATTCCGCGACATCATGTTCATGCGTCACCATCACGATCGTCATGCCTTCACGGTTCAGCTTCTGCAGCAGGGCCATGATCTCTATGCTGGTACGCGAGTCGAGTGCGCCGGTCGGTTCGTCGGCGAGAATCAGCGAGGGATTATTGACGAGGGCGCGTGCAATCGCCACGCGCTGCTGCTGGCCGCCGGACAATTGCGCGGGATGATGGTCGGCCCGCTCTCCGAGCCCTACTTCGGCCAGCCTGCGCCGTGCGCGCTCCTTGCGCTCGGCAGCCGGAATGCCGGCATACAGCAGTGGCAGCTCGACGTTGTCCAGCGCGCTGGTTCGCGGGAGGAGGTTGAATTGCTGGAACACGAAGCCGATGCGCTTGTTGCGGATTGCCGCCAGTTCATCGGCGCTGAGGCTGGCGACGTTTGTACCGGCCAGCATGTAATCGCCGGCGGTGGGCGCATCGAGGCAGCCGATCACGTTCATGAACGTCGACTTGCCCGATCCGGACGCGCCCATGATGGCAACGAATTCACCCTCGTCGATATGGATGGAAACGCCACGCAACGCATGCACGACGGTGGTCCCCATCGTGTATTCCTTGACCAGGCCCTTGGTCTGGATCAGATGCATCAGAACATCCTCGGGCCAGCCGGTTGTCGCGACTTTGATTCGCTATTGGACTGGACGGTGCCGGAGATGACTTCCATACCTTCTTTCACGTCCGGAGAGAGCACTTCGGTCGCACTTCCGTCGGTAAGGCCAAGACGCACTTCGATGGCAATAGGCTGGCGTTTCTCATCGAAGGTATAGATGCGCCCACGTGCACCACCGCCACGCCTGTCGCCAAACTCGGCAGCGATCATTTCATATTTCGCTTTTTGCTCCGGTGTCAGCATCTCGGCAATCTGGACGCGCAATTCATTGCGGTTGCGCTCCGATTGGGCCTGGCGCTCGCCCTCCGGCATGTCGCGCGCCGCCTGGAATTTTTCCCGCATGCCGGCATAGATGCTGTCCAGCTTGGCTTTTTGCACATCGGTCAACTGCAACTCCTTCTCCAGCCGTTCACGCTGTGCCGCCAGCTGGCCTCCCTGCTGTGCACGCTGCACGTCGCCAGGTTGTGCCGTCGCCGTCTTGTCGGCAGCACTTGCGCCCGCGGGCCGGAAACGCAGCGCAGCGTTAGCGACCTTGAGCACTTCACTACGGGTGTCGGTGATGACCCGCACATTCGCGGTCATGCCCGGCAACAGTTCCTTGTTGGGGTTGGAGGCGCTGATGACGACGGTATAGGTCACAACATTGGAGACGTTCTGTGCCGCCTTTCGGATTTGCTTGACCGTGCCTTCGAAACTGCGGCCCGGGAAGGCATCAACAGTAAAGGTGGCTTTTTGTCCGAGGCGCACACGGCCGATCTCCGATTCGTCGATGGCGGCATCGACCTGCATGTCGGTCAGATTTTCCGCGATGATGAAAAGTTCCGGTGCCTGCAGGCTGGCCGCCACGGTCTGCCCGCGCTCGACGCTGCGCTTGATCACGACACCGTCGACCGGCGCCTTGATCTCGGTGCGGCCCAAGTCAATCTTCGCCTGCGCCAGCGCAGCTTCCCGCTGCTTGACCACGGCTTGCGCATTGCGCACGCTTGCTGCAGCCACCCCCGCCTGCGCCCGAGCGGTGTTTACCTGCTCGACCGCCGCGTTATAGGTCGCCTGTGCCTTGTCGCGCTCGGCGCCGGAAATGAACCCTTTCTCGACCAGCTGGCGCTTACGCTCCAGGTCACGGTTTGCCTCTGCAAGTTCGATCTCTGCTTTCGCGACGAGCGCATTCTGGGCTGCGATATTGGCCTGCTGCGTCAGCACTTGCGCGCGAGCAGCGTCGACATCGGCCTGCGCCTGGCGCACCTTGTATTCGAAGGTTTCCGGATCGATGCGCGCGATCAGTTGGCCGCGCCTCACTTCGGAATTGAAATCGACCAGTACATCCCGGAGTTGCCCCGAGACTTGGGAGCCGACTTGGACCGAGACCACCGGGCTCAATGTGCCGGATGCGGAAACGCTGGCCGTGATTGCTCCCTTTTCAATCTTTGTCGTCTTGTACTCCGGGGCTGCTTTCTTTTCCTGCCAGTAATTAATCCCGAATCCGCCCGCGACGATGAGCAACGCCACCACCAGCAAGATCCACCACTTTCTTGAAAAATTCATAACCCGGGAAGAAAAATTGAGCACCCCCGCGATTCTACTGGCTATCCCCTGTTGGTTCTTGTCGTTTTGTAGCAGGACTGTGTCGACGTAACAGGGTCTGTATATAGTTATTTCCTTGCTTGACGCTGTGGATATTGGCGCTTATATTACTGACTCGTCAGTAAGTTATTCCCGCCACATGCCCATGAACTGCCCCTTCAAGAAACCGCGCTGGGAACGGCGCAAGGATGCGCGCCCGCAAGAACTGCTTGCCGCAGCCCTCGACCTGTTTGTCGAGCGCGGCTATGCGGCGACGCGCCTCGATGATGTGGCAGCGCGGGCGGGTGTTTCCAAGGGCACACTTTATCTGTATTTCACCAACAAGGAAGAACTGTTCAAGGCGGTCGTTCGCGAGAACATGGTGCCGGTGCTCGGCGAAGCGGAAGGTATCGTCGAAAACCATGAAGGCCCGTCCGTCGAACTGTTCCGCGAAATCATTCTCGGCTGGTGGGAGCGGATCGGCAACACGAAACTGTCCGGCATTACCAAGCTGATGATGGCGGAGTCCTCCAACTTCCCGGAAGTGGCGCAGTTCTACCACGACGAAGTCATTACCCGTGGCACCGCCATGATCAGGCGCATGCTGGAGCGCGGCATCGAACGTGGCGAATTCCGCAAGATCGATGTGCAGCAAACAGTGCAAGCCGTATGTTCGCCGGTGATCATGCTGATGGTCTGGAAACATACCTTCAATTCCTGCACCGCCGAACCAATCAATCCCGAAAAATTCCTCAACAGCTTCATTGACCTGTTCCTGCATGGATTGCTGAACAACAGTCCTGTCACGCAGAAAGGATAGAACCACAATGTTCAAACGCCGATCGTTCTGGATCATTCTTGCCGTCAGCCTGCTGCTGGCGGCCATTGCAGGCGCAGTGCTGAAAAAGCAAAACCAGCGTGCAGCTTCATCAATTGCCGTCGCGTCGAAAGCGCCGCCTGTGATGGAATTTCTGGCTAGCGATGTGACGCAGGTGAAGGCACATGACCTGCGCCAACTGCTGCCCTTGTCCGGCTCATTGCGCGCAGTGAACCAGGCCAGCGTCAAGGCGAGGGTGGCCGGCGAAGTACGCGAGGTGCTGGTCCGCGAAGGCGAAGCCGTCAAGGCTGGCCAGGTTCTTATTCGCATGGACACCAGCGATTACCAGGCGCGCGTCGTCCAGGCGCAAGGCGCGCTGCTGGCGGCGCGCGGCCAGCTCGACATCGCCACCAAGACGCGCGACAACAATAAAGCCTTGCTCGACAAGGGTTTCATCTCCAAGACCGCATTCGACAACGCGGAGAGCCAGTACAGCATTGCCCGCGCCAATGTCGACTCCGCACGCGGTGCGCTCGACGTGGCCCAGAAGGCATTGGCGGACACGGTAATCCGCGCGCCAATATCGGGCCTGATCAGCAGCCGTACCGTCCAGCCGGGGGAAAAGGTTTCGGTGGACAGCCGCCTGCTCGACGTCGTCGACCTCAGTCAGATGGAAATGGAAGCAGCCGTGCCGGCAGCCGATATCACCCATGTGGCACTCGGCCAGGAAGTGCGCGTGAAAGTGGAAGGCATCCCGCAGCCATTGACGGGCAAGGTCGTGCGCATCAATCCCGCCACCCAGGCAGGATCGCGTTCGATCATGACGTATATCCAGATCGACAACCCGCAGGGCGTGCTGCGGGTCGGGATGTTCGGCGACGCACAACTGACGATAGCGAAAAAGGCCAACGTGCTGACAGTGCCGCAGTCCGCGATCCGCAACGATGCCGGCAACACGTATGTATATGCCATCGAGGACGGCAAGCTGGTTCAAAAGCAAGTGACGCTCGGCGTACGCGGTGATGATGGCGAAGGCGGCGCGGTGGAAATCGTCCAGGGGCTGGACAGCGGCGCACAGATCGTACGATCGAACCTCGGAACCTTGCGCATCGGCACTGCAGTGAAGTTTGCGCAAACCGACAATGCCGTTGCTGCCGGTGCGGCCAAGGCCGTGCGGACGTCCGCATCAGAATAACGACACAGTACCCAAGAGACATCGCCCATGTGGTTTACCCGCATCAGTATCGGCAACCCAGTCCTCGCCACCATGATGATGGTGGCGTTCGTCGTGCTCGGGCTGTTCTCCTACCAGCGCCTGCGGGTGGACCAGTTCCCCGACGTCACCTTCCCCGTGGTGGTGGTGCAGACCGATTACCCGGGCGCATCGCCCGAGACGGTCGAATCCGACATCACCCGCAAGGTTGAGGAATCGGTCAACACGATCAACGGCATCAAGAACCTGTTTTCCCGTTCGTACGAAGGCAGCTCCGTCGTCATCATCGAATTCGACCTGACGATCGATCCCGCACAGGCGGCACAGGACGTGCGTGAGAAAGTCGCATTGGTGAAGACCGTGTTCCGCAAGGAGGTCAAGGAACCGCGCGTCATGCGCTACGACCCGGCCGACCGTCCAATCCTCGCCATTTCCGTCACCAATGATGCAAGCACACGGCAACGCGACCTGCGCGAACTGACGACGATTGCCGACCAGGTGGTGAAGAAGCGCCTGGAGAATGTGCGCGGCGTCGGCTCCGTCACGCTGGTCGGCGGCGTCAAGCGGGAGGTGCAGATCTATGTGAAGCCGGGTGAGATGGAAGCCCTCGGCATCGGCATCGACCAGGTGATCAATGCATTGCGCAATGAAAACCAGGAATTGCCGTCTGGCGCGATCCGCTCCTCCGCCGATGAAAAGGTCGTGCAGATCCAGGGCAAGGTGAAGGATCCGCAGGATTTCGGCCGCCTGATCGTTGCGCGCCGCGGCGGGCAGCCGGTATTCCTGTCGCAGATCGCCACCGTCGTCGACGGCCAGGAGGAACAGGAAAGTCTCGCGCTGTACAACGGCCAGCGTACGCTCGCACTGGCGGTGCTGAAGGCACAGGGCCAGAACACGATCGACGTCGCCGACGGCATGAAGGAAGCGCTGAAGGAACTCGAGCCGCGCATGCAGGCGATGTATCCCGGCGTGAAGATCGACATCATCCAGGACAGCTCGCGGCAGATCCGCACCGGCGTCGAGAATGTACGCCGCACGATGATCGAAGGTGCGATCCTGACGATCCTGATCGTCTTCCTGTTCCTGAACTCATGGCGCTCCACCGTCATTACCGGACTCACGCTGCCGGTGGCGGTCATCGGCACCTTCCTGTTCATGTACATCTTCGGTTTCACGATCAACATGATCACGCTGATGGCGCTGTCGCTGTGCGTGGGCTTGCTGATCGATGATGCGATCGTGGTGCGGGAGAACATCGTGCGCCACGCCGGCATGAAGGTGCATGGCGTCTTCAAGAGCCACAAGACGGCTGCGTTGGAAGGTACGGCAGAAATCGGTCTTGCCGTGCTGGCAACCACGTTCTCGATCGTCGCCGTGTTCCTGCCGGTCGGCTTCATGGGCGGCATCATTGGCCGCTTCTTCCACCAGTTCGGCATTACCGTCACCGCGGCGGTGCTGATCTCCATGTTCGTGTCCTTCACGCTGGACCCGATGCTGTCGTCGGTGTGGCCCGATCCGGATGCGCATGGTGAAAAAGCCGCGCACAAGAACTGGTACGACAAGACGATCGGCCGTGTTCTGGGTCAGTTCGATCGCATGGTGCAATGGATGTCGCGCACCTATCAGGTGCTCCTCGACTGGTCGCTCAAGCACAGGATAGCAACGCTCGCGATCGCTGCGGCGACGTTCTTCGGCGGCCTGGCCATCCCGGCGACCGGCCTGATCGGATCCGAATTCGTGCCCCAGCCCGACTATTCCGAAACCGGCGTCACCTTCTACACGCCAGTCGGTTCCTCGCTCGAGTTCACCGAAAGCAAGGCCCGGCAAGTCGAGGCCGTGCTGCGTGAATTCCCGGAGGTACGGGACACCTACACGACCGTCAACACCGGCTCCGCGCAGGGCAAGAACTATGCGTCGATCTTCATTCGCCTCAGCCCGCGCGCCGAACGCACGCGCAGCGTGGCGCAACTGGCTGCCCCAATGCGCGAGCGACTGTCGCAGGTTGCCGGCATTACGGTGACGCATATCGGCACGCTGGACGGTGTCGGCGGCGACAACAAGCAGCTGCGGCTCAGCTTGCAGGGCACCGACCTGAAGGAACTGGCCAAGCTGACCGAAGTGGCAATGAACAAGATGCGCGAAGTCCCCGGACTGGTGGACCTCGACTCCAGCCTGAAGGCAGAGAAACCGACGATTGCGGTGGAACCCAAACGCGACATCGGCGCTGACCTCGGTGTTGGCGTGGCGCAAATCGGCAACGCCCTGCGCCCCCTGCTCGCCGGCGAAGCGGCCACCACATGGCGCGCCCCCGATGACGAGAACTATGACGTGAAGGTGCGCCTGGCGCCGTCCGACCGCAACAATGCCGACGACCTGGCTCGCCTGATGTTGACCAGCTCGCAGACCAATTCGGATGGCACGCCGAGGATGGTGGCGCTGCGCCAGGTCGCGACCATCACACCATCCACCGGCGCCAACCAGATCAATCGGCGCGACCTGAACCGCGAGGTCGAACTCTCGGCCAACGTGGTCGGCCGCTCCGCTGGCGAGGTGAGTGCCGATGTGAAAAAGGCATTGGATACGATCGACTGGCAGCCCGGTTACCGTTACCAGCTCGGCGGCTCCACCAAGAACATGCAGGAATCGTTTGGCTATGCACTGTCCGCGCTGGCGCTGGCGATCATCTTCATCTACATGATCCTGGCGTCGCAGTTCGCGAGCTTCCTGCAGCCGCTTGCCATCATGTCAGCTCTGCCGCTGACGCTGATCGGCGTATTCCTGGCGCTGATGTTCTTCCGCTCCACGCTCAACCTGTTTTCGATCATCGGCTTCATCATGCTGATGGGCCTGGTGACCAAAAATGCCATTCTGCTGGTGGACTTCGCCAACCAGGCACGCAAGAGCGGGATGGAACGCACTGTGGCGCTGCTGGAAGCTGCCCATGTCCGCCTCCGGCCGATCCTGATGACGACGCTGGCAATGGTGTTCGGCATGGTGCCGCTGGCATTCGGCCTCGGGGAAGGCTCCGAGCAACGGGCGCCGATGGGTCAGGCCGTCATCGGCGGCATTATCACTTCGTCATTACTGACGCTGGTGGTGGTCCCGGTGATTTATACCTACCTGGATGATTTCGCCGGATGGTTGCGTAGCAAATGGCGCAACACCCAACCTGAGCAGCATCAAGGCGCGCCTGCGATCGCAGTTCCACAAAGCAAAAACAGCGATCCCGTTTGATAAAATGCCGGGTTTGTCCCCCTAACCCATTGAGTGCCGAAATGAATATCGAAAAAGCCCGTTTCAACATGATCGAACAGCAGATCCGCCCGTGGGATGTGCTGGATATGGAGGTGCTGGACCTGCTGTTCGTGGTCAAGCGTGAAAACTTCGTACCGGAGGCGTACAAAAACCTGGCGTTCATGGACACGGAGATCCCGCTGCCGGGCGGCGAATGCATGTTCACGCCGAAGCTGGAAGCGCGCATCCTGCAGGACGTGGAACTGAAGAAGCATGAGAACGTGCTGGAAATCGGTGCGGGCTCCGGTTACATGGCGGCACTGCTGGCACACCGGGCGCGCCACGTGACGACGGTAGAGATCGACCCAACGCTCAAGGCTTTCGCGGAAAAGAACCTGTCCGCCAATGGCGTCACCAATGTCGACGTCGTGCTGGGCAACGGTGCACAAGGCTGGGGCGGCGCCGATGCGCAGTATGACGTGATCGTGATTTCCGGCTCGCTGCCGGTGCTGCCGGATACATTCCTGCAACAACTGAAGGTCGGCGGCCGCATTTTCGCCATTCTCGGCGAGGCACCCGTCATGCAGGCACAAATCATCACCCGCGTTTCCGAAACCGCTTTCAGCACCGTCAAGACTTTCGAAACCAACGTCAAGCCGCTGCATGCAGCACTGACCCCGTCCCATTTCGTGTTCTAAGGATTAGCGATGCAAACAGTCACTGCACCGGAACTGGCAGCGTGGCTCGCCGACGGGTCGCGCGACAAGCCGGTGCTGCTCGATGTGCGCGAGCCCTGGGAATTCCAGACCTGCCATATCGAGGGCTCCGTGCCGATGCCGATGCAAAGCGTCCCGGCACGGATGCAGGAACTGGAGGAAGACGCGCCCATCGTGTGCATCTGCCATCACGGCGCACGCAGCATGTCCGTCGCAGCCTTCCTTGAACGCAACGGCTTTACGCAGGTGACGAATCTGACCGGCGGCGTCCACGCCTGGGCGCTGCAGGTCGACAATTCGATGCCAACCTACTAATCCTTTTTCCTGACACCCGGAGAACCGAATGCGGAAACCTGTCCTTGCCACGCTGATCGCTGGCTCCTTCCTGTCACTGAACGCACATGCCATCAACCTGATGCAGGTGTACCAGGAAGCGCTCGCCAACGATGCGCAATTTGCAAGCGCACGCGCGGCACTGACGGCAGGGCAGGAAAGGACGACGCAGGGACGGGCGGGCTTGTTGCCGAGAGTAGGGGTGGAAGGCACTTACGCACGCTCGTATCGAGGATCTGCAACTCCTACCGTTAGCTCAAATAGCTATTCGGTTGCTCTATCGCAACCGCTTCTTCCGGTGGCGGATTGGCAGGCTTATGAGCAAAGCAAATTGGCGGTTGCCATTAGCGAAGCACAGTTCGCGCAAGCACAGCAAGACCTGATCGTGCGCGTGTCGCAAGCGTACTTCGACGTACTCGCTTCACAGGATGCGCTTGCATCGGTGCAGGCGCAAAAAACCGCGATCACCGAACAACTGGCATCGGCCAAGCGCAACTTCGAGGTTGGCACCGCCACCATCACCGATACGCACGAAGCGCAGGCGCGCTACGACCTCGTGGTCGCCCAGGAATTTGCGGCGCAGAACGACCTCGAGATCAAGCGCACCGCGCTGCAGCAGATCATCGGCAAACCGGCTGGCGAACTCGCAACACTGCGCCCCGGCGTCAAGCTGAGTGCACCCGAACCCGTCGCCATCGATCAATGGGTGCAAAGCGCGGAGCAGCAAAACTATGGAGTGGTAAGCCAACAGCTTTCGCTTGAGAGCGCCCAGCGCGAAATTAAGAAATCACGCGCCGAGCACTTGCCAACAGTGGACTTGCAAGCTGCTCGGAGCTACAGCGATAGAGTTACCAATAGTGGTCCGGCCGGTTATAGCAATGCCCTTCAAGTACGATGGACCATCCCATTGTACGCCGGTGGCTCGGTTACCAGCCGTGTGCGCGAGTCGATCGCCCTGGAAGACAAAGCCCGCGCAGATCTGGAAAACACGCGCCGCGTCGCCGCGCAAGGCGCCCGCCAGGCGTTCCTTGGCGTGAATTCGGGCCTTGCTCAGGTGAAAGCGCTGGAAGCCGCTGAAATTTCGAGCCAATCGGCGCTCGAATCCAACCGTCTCGGTTATCAGGTTGGCGTGCGCATCAATATCGACGTGCTGAATGCTCAGCAACAGCTGTTCTCGACTCGTCGCGACCTTGCAAGGGCGCGCTATGACACGATTGTGAACGGCCTGAAACTGAAATCCGCAGCCGGCACCCTGAAGGAAGAGGATTTGGTCCAGGTCAATTCGCTGCTAGTCGAATAATTCCTGCCTACGAACTTGCGGTGGCAGCGGTCACCGCAACTTCCCTTTGCCCTCTAGTGCCGCACACCGCCACGTAAGACAAGCACCGTCACCGCCGCATCCCCCCGGTTCTGCGCCGAAGAGCGAGTAAGTAGCAGTCACCAAACTCGCAGAGTCCAATCCCCTGATAGCAAAGTGGGTTCTCTAAGACGAGAAATTCGTTACCGACAATAGGAAATTCCATTGCCGGGATCCGGAAAATTCGCGTCTACCCTCTCGATCCTTGTAGGACAAATCCCCATGCAATCAAAGGCAAAACGCCTTATTGCATCTCCGACTTTATTTACCCCTTCCGTTGGCTTGCTTATTGCTGAAGGCGATGCCTCAGCAGTGAGACATGTTTCCCCCAACCCGCCAGCGGAGCCACACAATGAGAACCAATATGCCGGTGACCGGCATTGAATATATCCTGCAAGACTCCGAGACGGTCGTATCGAAGACCGACCTGAAGGGCAGAATCACTTACGTCAACCAAGACTTCATCAACATCAGCGGTTTTTCTGAGCAAGAACTGATCGGCGCTCCGCAAAATATCGTGCGCCATCCGGACATGCCCGCCGAAGCGTTTGAGGACTTCTGGCGCACCATCAAGAGCGGCAAGGCCTGGACCGGGCTGGTGAAAAACCGCTGCAAGAACGGCAATCATTACTGGGTGGAGGCGAATGCTGCGCCGATCATGGAAAACGGCCGCATCACCGGCTATACGTCGATTCGCATCAAGCCTAGCCGCGAACAAGTCGCAGCGGCGGAACGCGCCTATCGCGAGATCAAGGCAGGCAACAAGGCACTAGCCATTCGCGAAGGTGCGGCCGTCCGTCGCTCGGCGCTCGATGCGATGAACTTTGCGCGGAAACTCTCGATCCGGGCGAGGATGCGCCTCGCATTCGGCTCGCTTGGCCTGCTGTTCGCAGCAAATGCAGCAGCGGCAATCGGCACGCAGCATGGCGCCACTGCAATGGTTGCCGGCTCCGCCGGGCTGCTGCTGGCAGGACTGTTCTGCGCCCTGCTGAACCGCACCATCACCGTTCCGCTGGAGCTTGCCCGGCGGGATATCGAACGGATGAGTGCGGGTGATCTGAGCGGCAAAATCGAGTCGGACGGCGATCATGAAGTCGCAAAGGTACTGCAGGCTATCCGCGTCCTGCAAACCAACGTCAAGCTGCTGGTCGGCCAGATCAAGGAAGC
>DASRXG010000087.1:0-3877 GCA_035654275.1 Noviherbaspirillum sp. | reverse complement strand
TCCAGATAGCCAAGGACGGGAATGAAGTCCGGAATAAGGTCGATGGGGCTAAGCGCGTATGCAACGACGAGCACACAAAGCAGTTTGGCGGCCAAGGGGGTTCTGGGGTGCTTGTACGCGAACCAGAGGGTGACGCCGTCGTGCTTTATGCATTGCGCCCACGTCCGGACTTTCTGGGAAAGACTCATTCGGCCCTTGATATGGACTAAGCGTCGGTCGGGGAAGAAAAGAGCAGTAGTTTACCTGGCTTCCCGGGTGACTGCTCCGGGTCGATTTCGCGTGACGGCACATGGACAAAGTCCGCGTTGCTCATGGAAGAGGAGAAGCCGGTCTGGCTCGAATACTGGACACCGGCGCCATAGAACGTGTCAGCGATCTGCTTGATCGACAGGCCCGACTTGAACTGCTGGGCCCAGTAGGATCGAGTGTCGGACCAAATGGCATTGTCAGGCGTGACCTGTCAGTTGCCGTCCCGGCGCCTGGGGAGGGATAAACGCAAAAACTTTCCTCAAACAACGCGTGATTGCCCGAATCCTTACTGCGATCGCTCCTTTAGCGACACTTCCGAGGTAACCAGGGGTAAGCGGGCAAGTACAGCGCGGCCGCGCTGTTCCAGCGTTGCAATTTGGTCTGCATTGTCAAGGTGCCGGCTGCCATCGCTGGCCAGGCAAGCAATCTGCGCGACAAGGAACTTTCGCCTCGGTCCACGGGCTCGTTGCGCGACTGCGTCCAGCGCCGTCAGCAAATGCAGGAAAACGACGAGATTCCCCTTGCCGCTATGGCTTATCTGCGCAACCGCGTTACCCACGATCTCATTGAAGTCATCGCCGCGCCGCACGACGCGCAGGATTCCATCGCGCCAGCAGTGTCCGGGCACGACCTGCAACGGTGTCATCCGGACAAAGATGGATGAAAGGTAGTCGATGCAAAGAAGGGCTGTCGTCGTGTCATTCACGCCAGGCGACAACGCTCGCAGGGCAATATCGACGAGTTGCTGGATACCGACGACGGGGTCTTGCTCCACGGTGCGATAGTGGCCAGCGTTGAAGAAGCTGTTAAGCTCGCGCACCATCCGTTCATCGGGCTCCCGGGTAAGGGTGGCGAGCAGACCGCCGTCGATCAGGAAGTCCCCCATCTTTCGTTCCATTCTTACGACCATTTCGTGCTTGGCCGCGTACTGCGCAAGGGCGCCGGCGTCGAAGGACCGGAGATACCCGGTATGTTTCGAATTGAGTTCAAACCAGCGCGCGGCAGGAAGCTCCGGTCCGCGATCATCCCGGTTGTCCCCGGTTGAGTGCATGTGGTTTCCGTAGGTTGCGTCGACCATTTCTACCGCCTCTGCCGCAACGCGGGACACAATGGTGGATACCTGGATGGAGGTCGCCATATGGTGAATGAAGTACACCAGGACGGCGACGCCGAGGACGGCGAGCAGCATGGCAAGGGTGACCGCAACCGACGGGATGAAGGCTTCGCCGGAACCGCGTACCGCGCGCAGTACGACGAGGCAGTAGCAAAAGATTCCGACGAAGATGCCGAGAACGATCTGCGTGGGGCGGCTTCCCATGAAATTGCGGATGACGCGCGGGGTGTACTGGGATGCAGCCATGGAAAGCACCAGCACCGTGATGGAGAACGTGAGCCCCGCGACAGTGATCATCGCGCCGGCAACCATCTGCAGCAATGCGCGCGCGCCGTCAGCGCTGGCGCCGAAGAGCCGCGGCCATCGCGCCAGCACATCCTCGCCGATGCGCGTATCCAGTTCCACCGCCAGCACGGCGAGTCCAATGGCGGTAGCCACGGTCAGGGTGGGGATGAACCACAGCGAATAACGTATGTCCTGCAAGACTTGCACCAGACGGAGCATTTTTTGTCCACGCCAGTATCGTGTTCCAGAACGGTTCCGCGCGCGGCGGCCGCTACGTTCCAATGCCTCTCGACGCCGGAGCCCGTATCGTGCCGCATTGATATGAAACGCTGGATGCAGATTTCATTCCAGTTGCTTGCCGGATGGGAGGAAGGACGAGCATTAACGTGCAGCGTGCTTCCCGGGCATGTACAAGCGGCACATTTTTTTGACTGCATTCGCGTCAAGCGGTCTCCCTTACGCAGGAACATCGCTTGCTTGATGTCTGGCTTTAGCGACGCTCCGCCGGACAGGGGTGTTTATGCGGCCATAGGAGAACAGCATGCGCAAGAAAATCACACTGATCGCAATACCGCTTCTGCTCTGTGCGCCGCTTGCGACAGCGCAGGAAAAATCCGTCGTGAATAATTGCCGGGTGATGGAGGGAACATTGTGCGCGGACATGAACCTGAATGGCGTGGACTTCAGCGGGAAGAACCTGTCCAACTCGCAATTCTCCGGGGCAAACATGGAAGGCGCGCGGCTTGCCAGGACCAACTTCACGGGGGCAAACCTTACGCGCACCGATCTGCGGCGGGCCGATCTGCGCGAGACACAGATGTTGAATACCGACCTCCGCGCAGCGAATCTGACCAAGGCGACGCTCGCGAGCGCCATCATGGAAAACGCCAACATGCAGAACGTGATCGGCGAAGGTGCCGACTTCCGGAAGGCGGTCATCAAGGGCGCGGACTTTTCCGGCGCCGAGCTGCGCTCGGCGATGCTGCAGGATGCCCAGGCGCAGCGGACGAATTTCCGGTCGGCGGATTTATCGGGCGCGTCCTTGCAAGGCGCGAACCTGGAAGGGGCCGATTTTACGAACGCAAACCTGCGCGGCGCTGACCTGCGTAACGCCAGGCTGGACGAGGCGACATTTTCCAGGGCCTCCATGAGCGGTTGCAAGGGATGTCCGGCGGAACAGGGGAAGCTGGGGCGCTGATCCCGGGCGCGGGTCCTGTCCGCCAGCGAAAAGGAGCAGGTGATGAGGCTGGTTGCAGCAACGCTTTCCATTCTGGCCGCATCAGCGGCATTTGCACTGGACCTGACGCCGTCCGACAACTGCAGGGCGCAGACCGGAGCGTTATGTGCGGCGGCGAACCTGAAAGGCGTCAATTGGCAAGGGGCGCAACTGAAATTCGGCGAGTTTGAAAGAGCAGAGCTTGCAGGCGCACGCTTGCAGCGTGCAAACCTTGAAGGCGCCCATCTGAGCTACGCCAATCTCGCCGGGGTAAAACTGATTGCGGCCGACCTCCAGGCGGCCGACCTTCGCGGCGCGTCGCTGGAATCGGCACAACTGTCCGGCGCTGACCTGCGCTTTGCCCGGATGGCGGGCGTCACGATGAATGATGCGATCCTGCGCAATGCGACTGTATCGTCCGTGGACCTTCATGATGCGATACTGCGAAGTGCCGATTTCGAAAACGCACGATTGCGAGAAACCGAACTGGACAGTGCGGATATCGCACAAGCCAACTTCCACGGCGCCGACCTGAGCGGCGCGTCGCTTCGCCACGCCAACCTGCGGGGCGCAAACTTCAGGGGCGCCAATCTGACGGGCGCCGATCTCCGCGGCGCCGATATGGAAGGGGCGGTCTTTGGCGGAGCGACCATGACCGATTGCAAGGGGTGCCCCGTGCCCGTGGCGTTACTGCAAGAACGTTTCCCGCGGCCGGATGACGCTGACCGTATGCAGCCTGCCTTGGGCAGAGGCCAGGAATGTCGACCAGTTTTCCCGATTCCCGCACCGGTGCGTCACGGATGGCCTTGCTTAACGTGCGACTTTTGGCGGCGAGAATTGCCTGGAGCAGCGAAACCGGGGCAACCGGTACGTCCTGTCGGTGTCGCTTACTCCGCCCCTACCACGACCGTCGCCAGCCGTTCCGGCCCGACTTTCCGGCGAAAGGCCGCCTGGACGTCGGCCGCTGTCACGCGCGCAATCTTCTGGGTCCAGGTGTCCAGGTAGTCGAGCGG
>DASRXG010000086.1:0-13513 GCA_035654275.1 Noviherbaspirillum sp. | reverse complement strand
CAATTTTCTCTACGCCTCCTGAGCGACCTCCGTGCTAACCGACATGTGCCGGTGCTCATCGTGCGGCACACCGATCTGCTGGTGCTCGACGCTCCAGAGACACTCGAGCCCCTGCGCCGTCTCCGCAAAGCGTTGCGCGGTATCGCAAGCTACATTCCTGTCATTACGGTTCTTGCCGGTGACTGCCTGGTCAAGCATGCTCGCTTCGGCATCTATCGCGGTCAATGCGGCTCACGAGTGGTGACTGCAGAACAACTGGCCGCGCGCCTAGCGCCGTACTTGCCTGGCATGTGTGATGCACCGGGCGCCCACAAGCCTGTCTACCATCAAGCAAGGGACGCTTTTCAAGGATTCACACGAGCACACTTGGCTGGCCACCTGGTCATCCAGGATTGCGACGTGCTGCGCTTGGTTGACGGCCGCTGGCAGGCCGTGGAGCTCAAGCGGGTCCGCGAGCAGCCGGCGACGTGGCAGCCGTACACGGATGATGCTCGTAATTTTCAGGCACTTGCCGCGGCGTCTGCAGAGCTCGGTATGCTGCACCCTCTGTGCATGGGGTACCGCAAGGTGCGCGACGGTGAGCATCCCATAGTGGCACTGCATGAGATCCGGACGGCGGGAAATAACGCCATTGAAGGTGTACGGTGCACATGCCACGTCGAAGAGGTATGGCAAGCACAGCCTAAAGACCCGTACACGTCAACTCGCAAGGTACAGCGCTAAGTTCACAATGCTGCCACCGGCGCTCCACCTTCACGATCAATCTTGGTTGGAAATGTTTCCGCGGCTCCTCTCGCCGCGGTGCCAACCAGGGAATGCGGTCGATGCAGGCAAGGGGAAGCTGCCAGCCAGCCCGGTTGGACACGCATTTCATGGATGGATAACGCCGTGCGCAATCACTTCATCCTTGGTCGGCAAGGAAAGGCATGTTTGCCGGCAGGTCTAACTCAATCAAATGATGCTCGCGTTGATAGCAGGATTAGCCTTTTGCAAAGAGCGATGTCAGGGAAGCATGTTCGGGCTAATCCAATCCTATGCATACTTCTAGATAAAATAAGATATATAGATGTATTTAGGTATTAAATAGTGCTTAGCGACGTTTCCAAATGAAAAATTTCCCTTTATCATCATATAGTTAGCAAAACAAGCGCCGCCAATTACCCCACACGTATCCGCCAATTACCCCACGCCACCGCCGAATACCCCACAGCCGTCTCGCCAATTATCCCGCAGTACCAAGATTCAGCGAATACAGGCAAGTGCAGGTTCACCACCATGTAAATAATTTTACGCAAAACAGCATAAATCGTTATACTGTTTCATGAGATCTTAAAATGCATTATGAGTATAGCATGTCGCGCGCTCTTCCCGCTGACCCGCTAGTTCCTTGCAACGTCCGTTTACCGGAAACGCTCTGGCGTGAGCTCCAGGAGTTTGCCGGCACGCAGGACCTCACCTGCACGCAGGTAGTACGGCGCGCACTGCGCCAGTACCTGCAGACACAGCAAAACAACATACCAAGGAGCGAGCAATGATCGCCGCAGTCGAAGCAGATCCTAAATACGTGCCGGCCGACTATCCGGACGACGCAGCCACTGTGAAGGATGACACTGGCTGGCTCGCGGCCGCCAAGGTGATGCGGCCGTATGCGGCAGCAAGCGTTCTTCCAAACGTGCTGGCGCGGTGCTCCATGTTTGCTGCGCGTACTGGACGAGGCCGTGATGGCAAGGTCGTGTACACGAAGCAGACTCAGCTCGTGGCTTACCGTAACTACAAGATCACACAGCAATCCGGACTCCAACTCACTCAAGATCACCTGGACATCTGGCTCCAACTGGTGAAAGCATCGTTTGATCTCCCTCTGGAGGAGTCCAGCAAAACAGTCACCGTCTCGATCACGCTGCGTCAGCTGCTCGGCGCTATCCGGCCCGGCTCTATCGGCGGCACGGACGCTGAATGGCTGCATCAACGGTTGGCTGAGCTCCGTGCGGCTACGTACATTTTTGAAGACGATTCGGGGAATAAGTGCATCACCGGCCTCGTGCATGAAGTCCGGTCAGAGCGGAATGGGGAGGGAAAATATGAAGTCCTTCTCAACAGCAAGCTCCGCAATCTCTTTGAACAGGGCTGGCAGACGATCAGCCTGTCTCAGCGTCAGGCTCTCTACGGACGCACCGCGGCGAATGTTCTTGCGCAATGGCTGCATACGTTTTATTCCACCCATCGCAATCCGGTTCCACTGAAGTCATCCACGATCCAGCAAATGTGCGGCCGGGTGGACATGGACTCGAGTAAATTCCGGAAGCTGCTCAAGGAGGCGTTGGATCTGCTGAACAAACGGATTCCGAATTGGAAATGCTCTTTCGACCCAAGCACCGGTCTCGTGACTGTCCGCAAAGGCAGCGAGTCGCCTAACCCTAAAACGGCTGGTACACCGGATAAGCAAAGTGTCGGGCGCACTACCCCTACAACCGTCGCAGCGAACGCCTCCTCGACTTCTACCCTCACGCCCGAACAGGTCGAACACAATGCATTCGCCAAGTTTCAAGCCGGGCTCGGAGTGCCGCGCATGAAAGAACTGCTTCATGAGTGGGAAGTGACCATCCCCAAAAATGCAACCGATAACGTCGTGCGGGGCCTTTTCCAAGAGTTACACCGGACCGTTTCCGTCGCAGAACTGGATGCCAAGCTCGAGGAGATAATGGAATCCGAGATCTGATCGCCGCCACGCGGCTCGCGCGAAGCGCGGGGGCACTTGGCTGTATATCATCAACTAGACCCCTATCCTCCCCATCACACTTCAATGCGTGCCGGGGCCAGCCGGATAACAATCCATGCCAATATGGCAATGATGCTGCGTGACCAGCAGACTTTTCGCTTATCATCGGAGGACCGGAATGGCCCGGCAAAATTCCACGATAAGGACTACCCATGCAGCTAATTGCCCCTATTGGAAACTCATACGATTCGATGAGAAAGCACTATCTGGACTACGCCCTCAAGATTATCGAAGGTCGAGCCTCCCCAAGGCTTCGTACCTCGTCGGTCCTCGCAGCTGTCGCATCCGTTGAGAATGCGGACAACGGACTGGATAGCGAAGGCTCGACCGGCGCAGACGGCGCCGATAACGGTGGCAGCGGAGGTGATGACGACGACGGAGATGGCGACGGCGACCCCGACCGGCGACGCTCATCCCATCCCCTTGAATCCCATACCTGCAGTACGCGCCACAGCGCAGCATCGTTTCCCCACAGCCGTAGCAACTCCAGCGGCGCCAGTAGCACCTCTCTACCAGATACACCGACGCCCTTAAGCCGACAACCTCATTCCGCTTCACGTTCGAGACGCCGGGACTGGATGTCATTCGCCTTTGTCTTTTGCACTTTAGCTGTTGGCCTGCACCTCGCGCACGCCGGGCATACTCTGCCCGCTTTGGTGGTTCTTGGCGGCGGAGTGCGGCAAGCGCTGAAGGCATTTACTGACGCATAGCCGTCGCACCAGCAGAGCTTCCTGGTTGGCGTGCCACCCCGGTGCCAACCAGGAGGCCGACGAGCGGCCTTAAGCGCCGCCAGATAGGTTCCATATAAGCTGCCGGCACATCCTCCCGAGAGGTAGCAGCGTTGCTTACCTGCCGCGGAGCAGACGCGAAGCGCCGAGCGATCCTGTACCCAAAAAATTCACTTGTCGCGCCCATAACTAATCCCACTCTTCGTGCGTGCGGCCCAACGGCCGCATGAGCCGCTACGCGAGTCGCTAAGCAGCTGACAAATCAGCATCCAGACAAAATTCCCTCGCGCTTCCTGCATCGTGCGCGCGAGCCGGCGCAAATTACGGTAGTTCGTAATCATTTTGTTCAGTACGCCGTTTGCAGCGGTTTCGGCAGGTCTTAATCAGCCATTTCGGTGTGGTGAGCAGCTTGTTTTAAACTTCGCCATAGTTTCGGGCTGACTCTTGCGGTGGGAAGAGGCAGGTTTTGCACGAAAACCGATCAATCAGCGAAGCTTGCTAATAGGCAGCACCCGGCCACAACCGGCCATTCGTATGCACGACCTTGAGCAGCGCGGATCGTCGCACGGCTCAAGGTGCCCCCGGAAAGACGGTTGCGAGAGCTAGCTTCGATACCTCACTGCATCGACAAATGCTGAAAATGCTGGGGAAGCTTGCCGTCGATGCGGGTAATACAAGTGGAAGCCTTGGAAATACGGACACCAGTCAGCCAGAACCTCCTTAAGCCGACCATCGGCCAGATAAGGCGCCGCCAGTGCTTCAGGAACGTAGGCCAGTCCGATTCCATCGATGGCACCGTTGAGCACATGCACGATGCTGTTGAAGACGAGTTGCCCTTCACCTTTGACGGTGAATGCTTTGCCATCTTTCTCAAATTCCCACGCGTAGATTGCACCTGACGGTCTGTGCCGGATGTTGACGCAAGCGTGATTAGTCAACTCGTACGGTGTCCTCGGGGGAGGACAACGCTCAAAATAGGCTGGGGATCCCACGACAGCCAGCCGCCAATCAGGGCTGATGCGAACTGCGATCATGTCTTTGCTGACCGCTTCCCCCAGTCGGATGCCGGCGTCAAACCGCTCTTCGACAATATTGGTGAAGCCATAGTCGACAAAGAGCTCCAGCGTGATGTCGGGATAGCTCTTCAGGAAGCCGGCCAGCAGCGGTCTCAGATACAGTTCAATTGTGTCATCCGTGCATGTGATCCGGATCGTTCCCGCAGGCTTGTCGCGCAACTCCCTTAGTGCTTCAACCTCCGCCGCAATCTGGTCGAATAGTGGAGCGATTGAACGCATCAATCTGTCGCCTGCTTCCGTAGGCGCCACGTTTCTGGTCGTGCGCGCCAGCAGACGCACACCGAGCCTCTCCTCGAGCGCTCTGATCGTGTGACTCAGTGCGGAGGGTGTGATTCCCAGCCGGGCGGCAGCTTTGGTAAAGCTTTGGTCTCGCGCTACTGCCAGAAAAGCTTGCAGATCATCTACTTTGGCATGCGTCATTGCTGAATTATTTTCACAACTCCATAAAGATTAAACGGGATTATCACGCCTTTCCGGGGGAGAGACAATTCAATCCATGAAACGTCGACTTGTATGACCGGTGCGATATGTTCCTATAGAACAAGCTGACTTCACTTTCCAACATCATCTGGTGCGCCATCTATTTCATGACCAACCTCGTTCTTGACACTCCGGCTGGCAATGCCCTCGCTCTCGAGGCCGCAGCGAAGCACACCGCTTCGTGGAGCGGTGTCTTTTCAATAACGTTGTGCGTCTTCGCGCTGGTTGCCTCGGAATTCATGCCTGTCAGTCTGCTGACTCCGGTTGCCGCCGACCTCCGCGTCACCGAAGGTCAGGCGGGATATGGGATCGCCATATCGGGCGCCTTCGCGGTACTGACCAGTCTCTTCATTTCGACGTTTGCCGGCTCGATGAACCGCAAGACGTTGCTGCTCCTGCTGACGGGACTGATGTGCGTCTCAGGTCTGATTGTCGGCCTGGCTACCAACTATGAGGTGTACATGATCGGCCGCGCACTGATCGGTGTGGTGATCGGCGGATTCTGGTCGATGTCGGCGGCGGTCGCCATGCGGTTGGTGCCGCCTCACAGCGTGCCGAAGGCGCTGGCTATCTTTAACGGCGGCAACGCTTTGGCGACGGTCGTCGCAGCACCACTTGGCAGTTATCTGGGCGGGATCGTCGGCTGGCGCGGCGCATTCTTTTGTCTGGTTCCGGTGGCTCTGATTGCCCTTGCCTGGCAGTGGATCAGCCTGCCGTCCATGAAGGCGCCCCCACGCGCGGCTGCGTCCGGGTCTGTCTTCCGCCTGCTCAAGAACCGACTGGTCGCGCTGGGCATGCTCGCGGTTGGCACATTTTTCATGGGGCAGTTCATGCTGTTCACCTATGTCCGTCCCTTCCTGGAGACCGTCACCGGGGTAGATGTTCCCCAGCTATCGATGATCCTGCTGGTGCTCGGCTTCGCGGGCTTTGTCGGTACGGTGCTGATCGGCGGATTTCTGAAAAAAGGCATGTACCGGACCCTGATTGTCATCCCGCTGTTCATGGCCGCAATCGCGCTGACTTTGATCGTCTTTGGCGAGTGGATGGCGGCGGTCCTGGTTCTGTTGGGCGTCTGGGGACTGGTGGGGACGGCTGCGCCAGTCGGCTGGTGGGCGTGGCTCGCAAAAACTTTACCTAAAGACGCCGAGGCCGGCGGCGGTCTGATGGTTGCCGTCGTTCAGCTCTCCATCGCGCTGGGCTCGACCATTGGCGGCCTGCTGTTCGATGCAAGCGGTTATCGATCCACTTTTATGACAAGCGCGGCCTTGCTCCTACTCGCCGCGGGCCTTGCTTACCTGACCGCCCAAATTGAGCGAGCAAAGATAGCCTAATTCTTCATCATTCAGACAACGAGGATTTCTATGACAGTCAAAGCCTTTGGCGCCAACGCGGCAACTGAACCTCTTAAAGCCATGGACATCACCCGTCGTGCGCCTGGTGCCCATGACGTGCAGATCGACATTGAGTTCTGCGGCGTATGCCATTCGGACATCCATCAAGTTCGCGCCGAATGGGCCGGCACGCTTTACCCATGCGTACCGGGGCACGAGATTGTCGGGCGCGTGTCGGCGCTGGGCGCGCATGTGTCCGGCTTCAAGATCGGCGACCTGGTCGGTGTCGGCTGCATTGTCGACAGTTGCAAACACTGCGACGACTGCGATGCTGGCCTGGAGAACTACTGTGATGGCATGACCGGCACTTATAACTTCCCGACAGCCGATGCTCCAGGCCATACCCTTGGTGGCTATTCACAAAAGATCGTCGTGCACGAACGCTACGTGCTGCGCATCCGTCACCCCGAAGCGCAACTGGCCGCCGTGGCGCCACTCCTGTGTGCTGGCATTACAACCTGGTCCCCGCTGCGCCACTGGAAAGTGGGACCTGGCCAGAAAGTGGGTGTGGTCGGTATCGGCGGACTGGGCCATATGGGCATCAAGCTTGCACGCGCACTGGGAGCGCATGTGGTGGCGTTCACCACATCCGAATCTAAGCGTGCGGCGGCCCTTGCCTTGGGCGCGCACGAGGTCGTCGTCTCGCGCCATGCCGAGGAAATGGCCGCACACGCCAAAAGCCTTGACCTGGTCCTGAATACCGTCGCGGTCCCACATGACCTCGATGCCTTCCTTGCGCTGCTCAAGCGCGACGGCACGATGACCCTGGTCGGCGCTCCCGCGTCGCCGCATCCTTCGCCGCAGGTGTTCGGTCTCATCATGAAGCGCCGCAGCCTGGCAGGATCGATGATCGGCGGCATTCCTGAGACGCAAGAGATGCTGGATTTCTGCGCCGAGCACGGCATCGTGGCAGACATTGAGCTAATCCGGGCCGACGAGATCAATAACGCCTACGAGCGGATGTTGAAGGGCGATGTGAAATACCGCTTCGTGATCGATAACGCAACCCTTGCCGCTTGAACACGAATCACCTGGAGAAATCACCATGAACAAGCAGAACGTTACTGGCAACGCCGTTGAAAATCACGACTCCCCGGACACTGGACGCCGCAACTTGCTGAAAATGACGGGCGTCGGCATCGCCACTTTGAGCGTCGCATCGGTGGCTGCAGCGCAGCCTTCCGCGCGGGCGAAGATACAAATGACCGACAAATGGGACAAGACTTTCGCCAAAAGCGACAAGGTTGACCACAAAAAGGTCAGCTTCAAGAACCGCTACGGCATTACGCTGGCGGCTGACCTGTACCAACCAAAAAATGCGAGCGGCAGGCTGGCGGCACTCGTCATCAGCGGCCCGTTCGGCGCGGTGAAGGAGCAGTCGTCGGGCCTCTATGCCCAAACGATGGCGGAACGGGGATTCGTTACGCTGGCGTTCGATCCGTCCTATACCGGGGAAAGCGCTGGCGAGCCGCGCAACGTCGCGTCGCCGGACATTAACACCGAGGACTTCAGCGCGGCCGTGGACTATATCGGCTTGCTGCCTTTCGTTGACCGCAAGCGTATCGGCGTCATCGGCATTTGCGGGTGGGGTGGGATGGCGTTAAGTGCCGTTGCGGTGGACAAGCGCGTCAGGGCCGTCGCGGTAAGCACCATGTACGACATGACGCGTGTCATGTCCAAGGGCTACAACGACAGCGTGACCCTGGAGCAGCGTGCGCAAACGCTGGAGCAACTGAGCCGGCAGCGTTGGCAGGATGCGGAAAAAGGCGGCCCGTCCTATGGCCCAGTCATGAATGAGCTCAAAGGTGAAGAACCGCAGTTCCTGGTGGACTACCACGACTATTACCGGACCCCGCGCGGCTTCCATCCGCGAGCAATCAACTCGAACGGCTCGTGGACGCAAACAACACCGCTGCCGTTCATGAACATGCCGATCCTGACGTACATCGCGGAAATTTCACCCCGTCCGATCCTGTTTATCCACGGTGAAAAAGCGCACTCGCGCTACTTCAGCGAAACCGCGTACGCGGCTGCCGCGGAGCCGAAAGAACTGGTGATTGTCCCGCGGGCCAACCACACGGATCTGTACGACCGTGTTGACGTCATTCCGTTCGACAAACTGAACACGTTCTTCCGCGCTCACCTGGCATAGTCGAGGAGGCGATAGCATGCTAGCAGTCGGTTTGTATAACTGTCGGCAAATGGGCGTCCAAGCCTCGATGCTAAGTAGGGCGTGGCTTCTGCTTGCAGAAATCTCGCAGTGAATACAATGAAACGACTTCTCATGTTAGTGATGGTCCTGGCGTGCACGCTCGTTGTCAGCGCCTGCGCCTACCTTTACCGTCCGCTGGGGCAATTGCCCGAAGGCGACAGGCTGGAGACCGTGCAAGCGTCGCCTAGGTACCGCGATGGAGCGTTCCGCAATGAGGTCGCCTCTCCACCGCGCCCCGGTGGCCTGGCCTTCATATGGGCAGTGATTCGGGGGCGTTTCGAGCCTAGAGACCGGCCGGCGCCGCCCGCACCGCTGCCTTCCGTCAAGACAGATCTGACAGCGTTGTCCCGTGACCAGGACACGGTGATCTGGCTCGGCCATTCCTCGTACTTTGTACAGCTCGGCGGCAAGCGACTGCTGGTTGACCCTGTCTTCAGCAACTACGCTGCGCCGCTGCCCTGGATGGTGCGTGCATTCGATGGCACCAGTCTGTACGCGGTCCAGGACATGCCGGAAATCGATGTCATCCTGATTACACACGATCACTACGACCATCTCGATTACGCGAGCATGAAGGATCTGGAGCCGAAGACCAGGCTGGTCATTACTGGGTTGGGAAACGGCGCTCATCTGGAGCACTGGGGCTACCCGTCGGAAAAAATCCGTGAAGCCGACTGGCATGCCAGCGTGGAGGTTGCGCCTGACCTGAAGGTCCACGTACTGCCGGCGCAGCACTACTCCGGCCGTTTCATGCAACGCAACCAGAGCTTGTGGGTCAGCTTTGCGCTCGAGACGTCGCAGCGACGGATGTATTTCAGTGGCGATACCGGTTTCGGCCCGCACTTCGCGGAGATCGCAAAGCGCTTCGGTAGCTTCGACCTGGCGGCTCTGGATGCGGGGCAGTACAACGAGCGGTGGGCCGATATTCACATGAACCCGGAAGAAGCGTCCCGCGCGGCCGAGTTACTGGGCGCACGCACGCTTCTAACGGCGCATGCAGGGCGCTTCAGCCTGGCGCGCCACGCTTGGGATGAACCGTTCAAGCGGGCGGCCGCGGCCAGCGAAGGCAAGCGCTACCGGCTGCTGACGCCGCGTATCGGCGAGCCAGTCCGAATCGGCGAGCCTGAGCATCAGTTCTCGCACTGGTGGGCGGGACTCGACTAGCCGCTTCGGGTTCGTCGGAAGTAGCGTGCCCTTGATTCCATTATCAAAGGGCGCCAATTTCGAAAGGACGATTACCATGCATTTTTCGTTTCTAAGCATCGCTTTGTGCGTGGCCGCACTTCTGTCCACTGTAGTGGGGGCAGCCGAGCTCGGCAGTGCCTCCCCCTCCGCACAGCAAATCACGCGCGCCGGAAGCCAGCCTTCGGCCGCTGGCCCGGCCGCCAACTTCACTGGCCAGGTTCGCGTGGACATGATGTGGCCGGCAGATGACGGCATCAACGCTTCGGGGGCGCTGGTCACGTTCGAACCCGGCGCTCGCTCGGCGTGGCACACGCATCCGGCGGGGCAGCGCCTGGTGGTCGTTTCGGGCATGGGACTCACTCAGGAATGGGGCAAGCCGGTGCAGGAAATCCGACCCGGAGACGTCGTGTGGTGCCCGCCAGACATCAAGCATTGGCATGGTGCCGCCCCAAAGACCGCAATGACCCATCTGGCCGTCACCGGTACGAAGGATGGCAAGAATGTTGAATGGATGGAGAAAGTCAGTGATGACCAATACAACAGCCGCTAAGCGATGTATGGCGGACGTACTGTCCATGGCTCTGCTTGGCCTGAATGCTGTGTTTTGCCAAGCCGCACTGGCCACCCCGGCATCCCCAAATATGACACAGACACAAACCGTCTCCGAGACGCTCTCGGCCCGACAGCAGGCCATTGTCCCCATCGCGGCCTTCGCCGCCTCAGGCGACATCTCCCGTTTGAGCGCGGCGTTGAACCAGGGGCTGGATGCAGGCTTGACGGTAAGTGACGCCAAAGAGGTGTTGGTGCAGGTATATGCCTACGCCGGTTTTCCGCGCAGCCTGAATGCACTTGGCGAACTCATGAAGGTGCTGGAGGCGCGCAGGCAGCGAGGCATCCAGGATGTCGCTGGCCGTGCTCCAAGCCGTCCCATCCCAACGGGCGAGGCACTGCGGGCTGCAGGTACCGCCAATCAGACGAAACTGGCAGGCGCGCCAGTCCAGGGGCCGCTGTTTGATTTTGCGCCTGCCATCGACGAGTATCTCAAGACGCACCTGTTTGGCGACATCTTCGAGCGCGACAACTTGGACTGGCAAAGCCGCGAATTGGCGACCGTGGGCATGCTTTCCGCGCTACCTGGCGCGGAGTCGCAATTGCAATCGCACATGCGTATAAGCATTAACGTGGGTCTGACGGCCGGCCAATTGGACCGGCTCGTACAGGTGCTGGCCGAGCGTGTCGGCGCCGATCACGCAAGGCGTGCGAGCGTAGCATTGAAGCAAACGCTTGCCACTTCTCCCAAGCGTTGAACGGTAACTTCGGCCCCTGCACGGAAGTTGCGTGAGCTTCACGCCCACAGAGAGGTCTGGTAGCCCATGCATGAGGCAGTGCCTTCGATGAGGTTGAACCGCTTGTGCACTAAGTAGCCTCGTTTGGGACGCGCGGGAGGGACAGAAAGGCGCAGCAGTTAGTCCGGGCTGCATCCGTATCAAGGAGATATAGAAATGAACTGCCAGTGCCGAATCCTCACCCTGCGCGGACTCAGCGTGCTACTTGGAATCCTAGTAGCCGGCACTTGCCAAGCCAGCGAGCCCTCCATGTCCAGCCCTGCCGGGACCTCCGTGAAACCCAAGGAGACACGCATGTGGATGACCATCAACGAACGTCGCTTTGCCATCACCCTTGCCGACAACCACACCGCGCGTGCATTTTCCTCGCAATTGCCGCTGACGCTGCACATGGAAGAGCTTAACGGCAACGAGAAGCATGCCAAGTTACCGACATCGCTGCCCGCTAATGCGAGCCGGCCGGGAATCATCCATAATGGCGATCTTATGCTCTATGGCGACGACACTCTCGTCGTCTTCTATTCGACCTTCGACTCGATGTATTCCTACACCCGCATTGGGCGAGTGGACGACGCTACCGGCCTGGCCCAGGCACTTGGGCCGCGAAGTGCGCGAATTACTTTTTCCAGCCAGTAGATTCTCGGCTAACGAGTCTCACGCTTGCTCGGCGAATGGCCGCTTTTTGGGATCGACTACTTCCGCTTTGGGTCGACTGCTCCACGTCATGCCTTCAAGGCGACCGGCTGGAAGGAAGCTGAAAGCAGCCTGTACCTCAAGAACGCCGACCAAGTACACCCGGCCATGAGCGGACCTTCGCGGAAGCGTAAGGTCTGATCGCAGTCTTGAGGAATACATTGAGGAGCTAGGGGAACTTGCGTGCTCCCCACTATAGCTAGTCTCACGGTATCAATTCATTGTCGTATTCTGTTCGACTTCCCACGCAATAAAAGCATCAATGTCATCTTTAAAAGTTTTCGCCGTCCACGCGAGTACCCCTGCGTCGTCAACGAATCCCAAGACAGGAATGGCATCGAGAATCGCGTCGATTGGGGAAACGAAGTAGACAATCGCAGCAACCATCATAACTAGGGAGTGCCACGGAGTTTCCCGGTACTCACCTTGCACATATCGCTTGACCAATCGACAGAGACCGGCCAGCGACTCCAACACTTCCTTAAGAGGGCCGGACTTCTTGTCCGCCATTTTTGCTTGCGCTTTTTTTAACAGATCTTCGGCTTTTTCCGTATCCTTGAGATACTCTTCCGCCCTGGTCTTGAATTTTTGATCAGGTTCTTTCTCTTGCTGATTCTTTTTGTCGTCCTGTTTCTTATTGTCCTTGCTTGAAGCTTTTGCCATGACCATTCCTTTTGTGTTCTTTTCCCGAGAAGAACCGATTGCCTATCGCTTAGGTGCCCACTGCCTAACAGCAGCATATATGTTACCTGTGAACAATTGAATCGCCACCAATTTGTAGAGACGTTCGAGCCTCTCGGAAGAAGCTACTTACAAGGGTCGCTTAGGGTCGGTTGTCATCATTCAATTGAACGATGACAATGACTGCTTAGCGCCGAACGACCGCCAGTTGATCGCTCAAAGATCGGTTCAAGCCACAAGCTGCAAACTCACCAAGAACAACGGGTCCGCCGCCGAAACGATGATCATGTTCAGTGAACATGATGAACTCGTCGCTGAACAGAGTGCGCGCGAACAGTGAAATACGTAGCCGGCTTAACCGCTTCCTGGCAAACGTCCCAACCAGCCTCCTTCGCAGCGTCCAGCCAGGCTTCCGGTTAACCCACCAATTCATCCCTCCACAGCGCCACCAACAACATGGCCGATCCGGTACGCGCAGCGCCGCTTATAAGGCGGCCTGCGCGCCGGCTGATCCAGTATCCCCACTCTGCTCAACCAAGTAGCCAAAGGAGCGGTAGCTCCGTCCGGCGGCTGGAGCATCCTGCGCGACGCCCCCCGGTACGCCTGCACCTGTGTAGGCCACCACTCCGGATTGCATACCTACAGCGTCGCCGTGCCAGCCACTTACTGCACCACCCGCAATAGCGCTTCGCCGGCAACCGGATCAGCCGTCATGGATGCACCGATCTATGCATCCACAGCGGAAGCCATTCGGGCACTGTTGCGTCTCCTCTCGCGGTGCCCAGCGATCTGCTCTGCAGGTGAGTTCGCTGTTATCCAACCAGGAAGCCGACACGGATCGCGCAAAGCTGCTGAACGAGAGCCCGGCCGGCGTCGTTGAGCTCTCCCGTTGCTCCACCCAACAAGCATCGCGTGCGGTGGCCAACCAGGTGCTACAGATGG
>DASRXG010000085.1:0-89474 GCA_035654275.1 Noviherbaspirillum sp. | reverse complement strand
GCCGCCATCCAGTTGCCGAAGTCGCCCAGCTTGTTCTCCAGCGCAATGATCACCACCGCGCCGACGATCGGCCCGGTCAACGTGCCCAAGCCGCCGACCAGCGTCATCAGCACCACCAGCCCCGACATGCTCCAGTGCACGTCGGTCAGCGTCTCGAAGCCCAGCACCACCGTCTTCGTCGCACCGGCCAGCCCTGCCAAGGAAGCCGACAGCACGAACGCGAGCAGCTTGTAGCGGTCGACGTCGTAGCCGAGCGAGATTGCGCGCGGCTCGTTTTCCTTGACTGCCTTCAATACCTGCCCGAACGGCGAATGCACGGTGCGCACGATCAGCGCAAAGCCGCCGATGCAGATCGCCAGTACCACGTAGTACAGCGTCAAATCGTTGCTCAGGTCGACCATACCGAGCAGTTTGCCGCGCGGTACACCCTGCAAGCCATCTTCGCCGCCGGTGGCCGGCACCTGCAGGCACACGAAGTACAGCATCTGCGCCAGCGCCAACGTGATCATCGTGAAGTAGATGCCCTGCCGGCGGATCGCGAGCAGCCCCATCACCAGGCCGATGAGCGCCGCAGCGATGATGCCGCCGATCACGCCCAGTTCGAACGGCAGCCCCCAGACTTTGAGTGCATGGCCGGCCACATAGCCGGCGCCGCCGAAGAACGCCGCATGGCCGAACGACAGCAGGCCGGTAAAGCCGATCAACAGGTTGAACGCGCACGCAAACAGCGCAAAGCACAACACCTTCATCAGGAACACCGGGTACACGAAGAATGGCAATGCCAGCGCCGCGGCCAGCGCGATTGCAACTCCGACTTTCTTGTTCATTCCCAACTCCTTATTTCTCTTTACCGAACAAGCCGGCCGGCCGGATCATCAGCACAATCGCCATGATGATGAACACCACGGTGGCCGACAATTCCGGATAGAACACACGCGTCAAGCCCTCGATCACGCCCAGCCCGAGGCCGGTGAGGATCGAGCCCATGATCGAACCCATGCCGCCGATCACGACCACCGCGAACACGACGATGATCAGGTTGCTGCCCATCAGCGGCGACACCTGGATCACCGGCGCGGCCAGGACGCCGGCGAAAGCCGCGAGCGCGACGCCAAAGCCGTAGGTCAAGGTCACCATCAGCGGCACATTGATGCCGAACGCTTCGACCAGCTTCGGGTTTTCGGTGCCGGCCCGCAGATAAGCCCCTAATTTCGTCTTTTCGATCACGAACCAGGTCGCAAAGCACACCAGCAGCGACGCGGCAACCACCCAGGCGCGGTATTTCGGCAGGATCATGAAGCCGAGGTTGAACGCGCCCGACAGCGCTTCGGGCACCGAGTACGGCTGGCCCGACACGCCGTAGAACGAGCGGAACAGGCCTTCGAGCATCAAGGTGATGCCGAACGTCAGCAGCAAGCCGTACAGGTGGTCGAGCTTGTACAGCCAGCGCAGCATCGATTTCTCGATGACGATGCCGAACAGGCCGACCAGGATTGGGGCGGCAATCAGCATCACCCAGTAATTGATTTCAAAGTAATTCAGGCCCATCCACGCCAGGAACGCGCCCATCATGTACAGCGCGCCATGCGCGAAATTGATCACGTTGAGCAGGCCGAAAATGACCGCCAGCCCCAGCGACAGCATCGCGTAAAACGAGCCGTTGACCAGCCCCAGTAATAGCTGGCTCAACAAGGCCTGCAAGGGGATGCCAAAGAATTCCATAGGTGCCAAAAAGAGAAATTTTCGTAGCGGTTAATCGTATTCCGCTTTAGATAAGGGATAGAAGCAGAGTGAGTGTTTGCAGACATGCCGTTGCTATTCGCCCCTGCCCTCCCACCTATTTTCATTTGCTCAATTTCGTTTGCATCAGACATGCGAGGCAACGCACCTCGCATCTATCTTCATGCAATCTCCTGCAAAAGAAGAGAAAGACTTACGTTCTTGCGCTATCTATCGACCGGATGACTTCAGCAGCCATCCGGCCCTGCTCAGATACTTACTTCCAGAGCGCGCACTTCGATTCGGCCTTGGTGGTAAACGCCTGGTCGCCCGGGATCGTCTGTACCACTTTGTAGTAGTCCCACGCGTACTTCGACTCGTTTGGCGCCTTCACCTGCATCAGGAACATGTCATGCACCATGCGGCCGTCGGGACGGATCACGCCGTTCTTGGCAAACATGTCATTGATCTTGGTGTTCTTCAGTTGCGCGATGACCTTGTCTGCATCGTCGGTGCCGGCAGCCTTCACGGCATTGAGGTATTGCATGGTTGCCGAATAGTCCGCTGCCTGCAGCATGGACGGCATTTTCTTCATTCTCTCGAAGTAACGTTTCGCCCACTTGCGGCTGTCGTCATTTTGGTCCCAGTACCAGCCGTCAGTCAGGTACATGCCCTTCGTCAGGTTCAAGCCGAGGGAGTGGATGTCGTTGATGAACATCAGCAGACCGGCCAGCTTCATCGAGCCGGTAATGCCAAACTCGTTAGCTGCCTTGATCGCATTGATGGTGTCGCCACCGGCATTCGCGAGGCCAAGGATCTGTGCCTTCGACGACTGCGCCTGCAACAGGAATGAAGAAAAGTCGGAAGCCGACAATGGATGCTTGACACTGCCCACCACCGATCCGCCAGCGGCTTTAACCACCTCGGCAGTGTCTTTCTCGAGAGAGGCGCCAAATGCATAGTCGGCGGTCAGGAAGTACCAGCTCTTGCCCCCCTGTTTCACCACCGCAGATCCGGTACCTTTCGCTAATGCAACCGTGTCGTATGCATAGTGCACCGTATAAGGTGTGCATTCTTCATTGGTCAGGCGTGCGCTGCCGGCACCGATCGCGATGAAAGGCTTTTTCTTTTCGGCCGCAACTTTTGCCATTGCGAGGCTCGCGCCCGAGTTCGTACCACCGACCAACACATCCAAGCCTTCGCGGTCGAACCATTCGCGCGCTTTACTCGCAGCAACGTCAGCTTTGTTCTGATGATCGGCCGAAATAACTTCGATCTTCTTGCCGTTGACGGAACCACCGAAATCGGCGATCGCCATCCTGATCGCCTCTACCCCGCCCGCGCCATCAATATCGGAATACAAGCCCGAAATGTCGGTAATGAAGCCAATCTTGATCACATCCCCCGATATCTGCGCGGATGCGCTTCCTGCAACACCAAATGCAAACGTTGCTGACACGGCAAGTGCAAGTGCTTTCAATTTCATCTCGATCTCCTTTTATGAATAGGGCGGCCCATTTATTTCTTCGGCCTGCTTTTTATACTCCGAGCAGCGAATGCAGCACGGGCATCTTGTTATCCAGTTCGGATGCAGCGAAAGTCTCGACAATCTGGCCATGCTCCATCACAAAGAAGCGATCAGCCAGCGGCGCCGCGAAACGGAAATTCTGTTCCACCATCACGATGGTGTAGCCCTTGGCCTTAAGCATGGTGATCATGCGAGCGAGCGCCTGCACGATGACCGGTGCCAAGCCTTCCGAAATCTCGTCCAGCAACAGCAATCGCGCGCCAGTGCGGAGGATGCGTGCGACAGCCAGCATCTGCTGCTCGCCGCCGGACAGGCGTGTCCCTTGGCTCGACCTGCGCTCCCGCAAATTCGGGAACATCTCGTAAATCTCGTCGATCGACATGCCTTTGTCGTTCTTTGATACCGCTGGCGGCAACAACAGGTTTTCCTCTGCAGACAAGGAGGAAAAGATGCCGCGCTCTTCGGGGCAATAACCGACGCCGAGATGGGCAATGCGGTGTGTCGGCAAGTTGATTGCCTCGACACCATTGATCCTGATCGACCCCTTGCGTGCGCCGGTCAGTCCCATGATCGCGCGCAGCGTCGTCGTTCGACCTGCGCCGTTACGACCGAGAAGCGTGACCACTTCGCCTTGGTTCACTGACAAATTCACATCATGCAGAATGTGCGACTCGCCATACCAGGCGTGCAGATTCTTGATTTCAAGCGCTGCGGCCATTCAATGCGCTCCCTGCAATTCACCACCGGTGGTACCCATATAAGCTTCCATCACCTGCGGATTCTTCGACACTTCTTCATAGGGGCCTTCTGCGAGTACGGCTCCGCGCTGCAAAACGGAAATCTTGTCGCTGATGCCGGCAATCACACTCATGTTGTGTTCGACCATCAGGATGGTGCGGCCGGCTGAGACCTTCTTGATCAGCTCGGTCACGCGGTGCACGTCTTCATGGCCCATGCCCTGCGTGGGCTCGTCGAGCAGCATCAGCTCCGGTTCCATGGCGAGCGTCGTCGCGATTTCCAGCGCACGCTTGCGGCCGTAAGGCAAGTCCACCGTCATCGTGTCGGCAAACTTTTCAAGATCGACCTGTGCCAGCAATTCCATGGCACGATCATTCAGCGTATTGAGCTTCTTTTCACTCTGCCAGAAGGCAAAAGAATTGCCGAGCGGTCGCTGCAAACCGATACGCACATTTTCCAGCACGGTCAGATGCGGGAACACGGCAGAAATCTGAAAGGATCGAATGATGCCCTGGCGTGCAATCTGCGCGGGCTTGGCGGCCGTGATGTCGCGGCCATTGAAAAAAATTTGTCCTGAGGTAGGAGTCAGGAACTTGGTAAGCAAGTTAAAACAGGTAGTCTTGCCGGCGCCATTGGGGCCGATCAATGCATGGATATGTCCGCGCTGCACCTGCAAACTCACGTCATTGACGGCTGTGAACCCCTTGAACTCCTTGGTCAGCCGTCTCGTCTCCAAAACAACATCCGCCATTGGTTCTCCCTGTTGACTGTTATAGGACAGAAGGTTGTGCATAACGATGATGCACAGTACACAGTACGACTAGGGGGGTGGCAATACAGCAGACAATTCATCTGCCGATTGTTTAGCCTGCATCAATAATTCTGTTTTGTTTGATGCAGGCGTTCTCGGATGTTAGCACGAAGAATTTCTCTGTAACTTACAGCTAACTTACGGCTTCTACCGTCACATTCGCCGTCGCAGGTTTGTCGCCGGTACGCGCTTCGCGAATCCACTGCGCTGCCTTTTCGGCAATCATGATCGTCGGCGAATTCGTATTCCCCGATGTGATCGTCGGCATTACCGATGCATCAACGACGCGTAATCCGCGCACGCCTTTTACACGCATCTGGCTGTCGACGACCGCCGTTGGGTCATCATCCCGGCCCATCTTGCAGGTGCCGACCGGATGGAAGATCGTGGTGCCGATGTCGCCGGCGGCTTTCGCAAGTTCGTCTTCCGTGCGGTATTGCATGCCGGGTTTGAATTCCTCCGGTGCATATTTTTTCAATGCCGGTGCATCAACGATGCGACGTGTGATTGCCAACGCTTGTGCAGCAATCTTCCTGTCTTCCGGAGTACTCAAATAGTTTGGCGTGATCTTCGGTGCAGCGTACGGATCACCGGACGCGATGCGAATGTGGCCGCGCGACGTCGGCCGCAAGTTGCACACGCTTGCTGTAAATGCAGGAAACGGATGCAGCGGCTCGCCGAATTTTTCCAGCGACAGCGGCTGTACGTGGTACTCCAGATTCGGCGTCAATTGCGACGCATCGGAACGCGTGAATGCGCCGAGCTGCGACGGTGCCATCGACATCGGGCCGCTGCGCGACATCGCATATTGCATACCGATCTGCATCTTGCCGAACCAGCTGTTGGCCATCGTATTGAGCGTCTTCACGCCCTTCACCTTGAACGCCATGCGCAGTTGCAGGTGATCCTGCAGATTTTCGCCAACACCAGGCAGATCGACGGCGACAGGCACACCATGCTGTTGCAGCAGCGACGCCGGACCGATACCCGACAGTTGCAGGATTTGCGGTGAACCGATCGCTCCGGCAGTGGAAATCGTTTCCCTTGTGCTTTCTGCAAACCATTCCGTGCCGCCACCGGTGAACTCGACACCGGTGCATACCATGCCCTGTTCTGTCTGCTGCAGGCGCAGGCGTTTTACATGGCAGCCGGTCATGATATCGAGCTGACCTTTTCGACCATCCGCCGATTTGAGAAATGCGCGCGCGGTATTCCAGCGCAGGCCTTTCTTCTGGTTTACTTCAAAGTAGCCGCAACCTTCATTGTCGCCACGATTGAAGTCATCGCATTTCGGAATACCGACCTGTTCGGCAGCATTGCGGAATGCATCCAAAATTTCCCACGACAGACGTTGCCGTTCGACGCGCCATTCTCCACCAGTGCCGTGGAAGGCATCCGCACCACCGTGGTAATCCTCGCTTTTCTTGAAGACCGGCAGCACCTGCTGCCAGCGCCAGCTCGGGTCGCCGGTCAGTTCCGCCCAAGTGTCGTAATCGCGTGCTTGGCCACGCATGTAGATCATGCCGTTGATCGATGAACAACCACCTAACACTTTTCCGCGTGGGTAAATCAGGCTGCGGCCATTCAAACCTGCATCGGCTTCGGTGCGGAACAGCCAGTCGGTGCGCGGATTGTTAATGCAATACAGGTACCCCACCGGGATATGGATCCAGATGTAGTCGTCCTTACGGCCTGCTTCCAGCAATAACACGGATACGCCTGCATCCTGTGCCAGACGGTTTGCCAATACGCATCCTGCTGTTCCGGCACCGATGATGATGTAGTCGTACTTGCCTGCGGATTCCATGCTGTTGCTCCGGTTGTTTTTGACTTGCTGCGACCGATGAAGTGAAGCGGGTTTTTAAGACTGTATTTGATATATAAGAATAGTAGTAGTTGTTAACAACTGCCTGTTTCTGTGGATAAGTCGGTAAACCGACGTCGATTCAACTATTTAGGCACTGCATAAACAGCTGAATAAGCCCTGTATGGCGTTGGGATGGATTTGGGACAAAAAACGCGCTTGTGAAGCAATCAATCCTTATCCCGTTTACATCCAGCGCCTATCCAGAGACTTATCCACAGGCAGTATTAACAAGACTTGCTACTTTGCTACCGGCATCGTGAATTCCGCACCCTTGTCGATCGAATCCGGCCAGCGCTGCATGATGGACTTGTAGCGGGTGTAGAAGCGGATACCCTCTTCGCCGTACGCATGCGCATCGCCAAACAACGAGCGCTTCCAGCCGCCGAAGGAATGCCAGGCCATCGGCACCGGAATCGGCACGTTGATGCCCACCATGCCGACTTCGATACGGCGCGAGAATTCACGCGCGGTATTGCCGTCGGATGTGTACAGCGCGACACCATTGCCGAACTCATGCGCGTTGATCAGTTGTACTGCCGACGCAAAATCCGGCACACGCACCACGCACAGCACCGGCCCGAAGATCTCTTCCTTGTAGATTGTCATCTCCGGCGTCACATGGTCGAACAGCGAGCCGCCGAGGAAGAAGCCTTTCTCATGGCCCGGCACCTGCAAGCCGCGGCCGTCGACCAGCAGTTTCGCGCCCGCTTCGACGCCGGCAGCGATATAACCTTCAATCTTCGCCTTGTGCTGCGCGGTGACGACCGGTCCCATTTCCGCATCGGGCTCCATGCCGTTCTTTACTTTCAATGCCTTCACGCGCGGGATCAATGCTTCGATCAGTTTGTCGGCGACGCTGCCGACCGCAACCGCGACCGAAATCGCCATGCAGCGCTCGCCGGCAGAGCCGTACGCGGCGCCGATCAGCGCATCGACCGCCTGGTCGAGGTTGGCGTCCGGCATCACCACCAGGTGGTTCTTCGCACCGCCGAGTGCCTGTACGCGCAGCGGATACGGTCCCTTGCGTTTGGCGCCTTCGGTATAGATGTATTCCGCAATCGGCGTGGAGCCGACGAAGGACACCGCATTCACATCCGGATGATGCAGCAGCGTATCGACAGCCAGCTTGTCACCCTGCACGACATTGAACACGCCATCGGGCAGTCCGGCTCGCTTGAACAAGTCGGCCACCATCAACGACGGCGACGGATCACGCTCGGACGGTTTCAGGATGAAGGCATTGCCGGTCGCAATCGCCATCGGCGCCATCCACATCGGCACCATGAACGGGAAGTTGAACGGCGTGATGCCTGCAGTCACACCCAGCGGCTGACGCAGTTGCCAGTTGTCGATGCCGCCGCCGATGTTGTCGGTGAACTGCGTCTTCATCAATTGCGGGATGCCGGTCGCAAACTCCACCACTTCCAGCCCGCGAATGACTTCACCCTTCGCATCGGAGAACACCTTGCCATGTTCACGCGTAATCGCAGCGGCGAGGTCGTCATGGTGCTTTTCGATCAGTTCCTTGAATTTCGACAGCACGCGCGCGCGCTTCAATGGCGCCGTGTCGGCCCAGGCTAGTGCGGCTTCGCGCGCGGCGGCAACCGCAGCATTGACTTCATCGACGCTGGCCAGCGCGACCTGCGCGCTGACTTCGCCCGTGGCGGGATTGAACACGTCCTGTTTGCGCCCGCTGGTCGACTCAACCACACGGCCACCGATGTAATGCTGGATTACCTGCGTCATAAGAATTCCTTTGGAAGTTTGGCGATTTTTCACAGCATAACGACGCTTTCTCGCGGAATCCAATGAGTTATTATCAAGTTTGTTATAAGCGGATTTAATAATGGATGGACCTGACGTATGGATCTGACACAGCTGCGCGCCTTCGTCACCGTCGCGCATGAAGGCAACCTGACGCGTGCGGCCGAGCGCCTCCACCTGACGCAACCCGCGGTCAGCCTGCAAATCAAGTCGCTGCAGGCCGAGCTGAACCTGCAGCTATTCACCCGCACGCCGTCCGGCATGGCGCTGACCGACGACGGCACGAAGCTGCTGCCGTTTGCCGAACGCGTGATGGAAAGCGTCACGGAATTTCGCCAGGGTGCCGCATCGCTGCATTCAACACTGACCGGACAGGTGTCGATTGGCACCATCCTGGATCCGGAATTCATCCGCCTCGGCCCTTTCCTGAGGAGGCTGGTGGAAACCTATCCGCAGGTATCGACGCGCCTGCAGCACGGCATGTCCGGCGGGGTGCTGCAGCAGATCAGGAGCGGTGAGCTCGACGTCGGCTATTTCCTCGGCGCGCCCGGCAAGGAATTCCATGCGCAGACACTGACTTCCTTCACCTATAACGTCGTTGCGCCGCAAGGCTGGAAAAACCGGGTGGCCGGCCGCGACTGGCCGGAACTGGCAAAACTGCCGTGGATCTGGACGCCGCCGGAGTCGGCGCATAACCGCCTCCTGACGAAAACCTTTGCGCAATACAAGGTCACGCCGAACAAGGTCGCGCTGGTCGACCAGGAGCCGTCGATGCTGGACTTGGTGAAATCGGGTGTCGGCCTGTCGCTGGTGCGCGAATCGATCGCGCTGCGGGAAGCGCATGCGCACGGGCTGGTGATTGCCGATGCGGTCAGCCTGTCGACCGAACTATCCTTTATTGCGCTGGCAAAACGGAAAAACGAACCGTTGATCGCCGCCGTGTTCGCGATATTGCAGGATTTGTGGCAGGCCTAGCGGTTTTCGTTATCTGAAAGACATTAAAACGCGCATTTTGAAAAAATATTTTTGCGCCGATCTGTGGATAAGTCTTTGGATAGGCGCTGGATGTAAACAGGATAAGGATTGAAAACTTCGCAGAGCCGTTTTTTATCCCGAAACTATCCTTTCGCCATACACGCCTTGTTCAGGTATTTATGCTTTGCTTAAACGCTTGTTTACACGCCGGTTTACCGACTTATCCACAGAAGTGATGCACTGTTAACAATCACTACCAGATATATATATCAACTACAAAATAAAAAACACCAAACTCCTCACCAGCCGCGGTTGGACAAAGATCCCCATCCACACTACGCTACGGTCTTGCTTCAAAAAAACGATTCTTCGCCTCTTTTCCGCATCAAACAGGTACCAACAGGTCTTCCATGTCTTCAGTTACTCCCCGCCTCGGCCTTATCAGCGCATTGCACCAGGAGCAGGCCGGCCTCATCGACACCATGCCGGACGCACAGACGGTCAGCCGTGGCATGCGGGATTACGTAACGGGCAAGCTGTGGGGGATTGATACCGTGTGCGTACTGTCGCGCATCGGCAAGGTCGCTGCCGCTGCCACCGCCGCGACACTGATCGAGCGCTTTGGCGTCACGCATATCGTATTTACCGGCGTCGCCGGTGCGGTGGAGCCCGACATGCAGGTCGGCGATATCGTCGTTGCCGAATCCCTGGTCCAGCACGACATGGATGCCACCCCATTGTTTCCGCGCTTTGAAGTGCCGCTGCTCGGCCAGTCGCATTTCGCATCGGATCTGCACCTGACCGACCGCCTCGTGCAGTCGGCGCAAGATTTTGTTTCGCAGGATCTTGGCCACATGATCACCGCGCAGGATCGCAATACCTTTCGGCTCAGCCAACCACGCGTATATCGTGGGCTGATTGCCAGCGGCGATGAATTCATTGACAGCCGTGCACGGCAAGTGGCGCTCAAAGAAGCGTTTCCTGCCTTGCTCGCAGTGGAGATGGAAGGCGCGGCCGTTGCGCAGGTCAGTTTCGAGTTCGGCGTGCCATTTGCGGTGGTTCGCACAATTTCCGACGGTGCGAATGAAGATTCGCCGCTGGATTTCATGCAATTCATTGACCGCGTTGCATCGCGCTATGCCTTCGGCATCGTGAAGCGCCTGTGCACGCAAGGCGACTGGCCGCACCCGGTCGCACGCTGAAAGTTCGTATTCCAGTGACGCGGACGGCTTTCAGGCAAGCGGGTCATCTTCAGCATTAAAGTTTGGTTTGTTGATGCAGACTCATTCGACTGAGTGAAGCTCTAGAGGATGGAACGGTCTGAACCACGGCCGATTCAGGTCTGATTGGGGCGCTCTGATTAGATAGCGACCGCTTTGCGAGCCCAAGCTGACATTTGCTGTACTGCTGTTAATTGCGACAATCGGCCAGAAGCAGTCAGTAGCGAAAGGACTGGAGAGCTCAATACCGGCCCTTAGGCATCTTTTTTCGTCAGCAGCAAGAGTCATTGGCCGCATGGATGTCCAAACCTGCCTGCGTGGTTTGTGGTTTGTCGTTTGTGTTAATGCTGTGCATGCATACAGCAAAAGCCTTGAAACCGAGACTGCAAGCGGTTTTGCGGCACATGGATATGGGATGTTATACGACAGGTCGCCATGTTAAATTGGCATTTTGCGATCTATAACAAGTTAAACCTCTTATGAACGAAAGCTACCGACTTACGGAGAAAGAGTTCGATTCAGTTACTCAGTTGGACGGGCCAGCGCGATTCAAGCATTTCGTTAGTCGCGTCGCTGACTGGCAGAAGGTGTGGGGACTACGTAGCGATTCTGGATGGGTATCCGTTGGATATGACGATGGAAATTCAGGATTCCCGGTATGGCCTCATCCTCAATATGCTGCCGCTTGCGCCACAGGAGAATGGGCAGAAAACCGGCCAGCTTCGATAGATGTGCATGAGTTCGTCGAAAGCTGGTTGCTGAATATGACTGACGACGGTGTCAAAGTCGCGGTGTTCCCTACACCGAAAATGAGAGGGGTCTTTGTAGAGGCACGGGGTCTGCAGCGGATGTTACAGGATGAATTGGAACAATATGAATAAATACGATTTAACTTGCCGCTCGACACGGCCGCTACGCGCCGTTTAGCTTTGACGTTGGAAAGATGCGTAACTTTATGAGCACGAAATCCAATGACATCATTGAGCGAGAGAGCGTGTTTGTCTGGATTGCACTGGCAACAGGCGTCATATTGCTGGCCCCCCTGATCGCAATGCAGTTCACCAATGAGGTGAACTGGGACAAGATCGATTTCATTGCAATGGGGGCCCTTCTGTTTTGTACGGGTAGCACGTTCGTGCTGGTCTCGAGGAAGGCGCCGCGACAGCGACGGCTTGCCATGGCCGCCTTATTCGGAGCGGCACTTTTCTTTGAGTGGCTGGAATTAGCGGTCGGCGTATTCACAAACTTGGGGAGTTGACGGCTTCGTCGTGGCCCAGCTTCGCGCTGAACGTCTGCTTTATATAAGCTCGAAAGGCGGCTTTGGGTCGACTGCTCCACATCGCCGTCGAAAAACGAAGGTCTGGAATCTGGCGTGATTGCGGCGGTCCTGTGCGATGGCGGGCAGAATTTGGCCTCCAGTGATTCGAATGCAGAAGGATGTACGTCCGCTATGTTGCCCGGAACTCTGAGTTGCGTGCTGTTATCATCCTCGTCTGCACTTTTCGAATGACGCAAAAAGATGAGCGGAATACAGCCTCCTATTGAACCGCGCGTTGCCGTCCTTGTGGATTGCGACAACACTACTCCAGAAATTCTGGAACATGCGCTGCGCGTTGTGGCCCAGTTTGGTCGCGTAGTGCTTCGGCGCGGTTACGGGAACCATAGCACTCTCGCTAAGACCTGGCAGGAGGCATTGGTCCGACAAGCATTTACGCCATGCCTGCAGTATCAATACGCTGCGGGCAAGAACACTTCCGACATTGCACTGGCGCTCGACGCTCTCGAAGCAATGTTTGACCACCGGGCCGATAAATTCTGCCTTGTCACAAGTGATTCTGATTTCGCATATTTGTGCCGAAAACTTCGGGAGCGCGGTGCGACCGTTTGTATTGTCGGCGAGTCCAAGACGCCGGACGCGCTGCGAAATGCGAGCGACCAATTCTTCGAATGGATACCGGAGACTCCTCCTGATATGCAACTGACCGGTGCGAAACCAACGTTGACGAAAGCCGAACAGGAAAAGCCCCAAGCATTAAAGCGTCGCCCAAAATTCGTAGTCGACGCGGTAGCGTTGTTGGCGAATAGTACGGCTGAGGGCCAGGTACATTTAGGACCATTGGGGCAATACCTAAAGCGCACCGATCCTGGTTTTTCACCGGCAAGTTACGGGCATTCCGGATTACTGGATATGTTGAAAACGTACGACCTCTTGGCACTCAAAAGAGCCGAGGGCGGACACTACACTGTGGGGTTGAGCCAGAACGCACCCGCCAGGGCGATCGGCGCCGAGGACGCTGCCGGCGATCACTGAAAGGACTGACTGTCGGCTCTTGCGTCTACTCTGCGTGGCACAGGGTCAGCTCCATGTCCAACTGTGTGTGGAGATTCTGGAGATCGAGCGTGAAACGTACGCGAAAGCGGCATTTTCTTAAGTCAGCGCTGCACACTACCGTGCATTTGAGCAGATGAGCAGTGCCTTAATCCTCCGCACTCGGCAAAGATGATGGGCCGCGTTGGGTCGACAGCGCGGGTTATTAGGCTGATCCGCAGTGCCCGGCCGCAGGCAGCAAGCGGCCTGATCGGAAACGACGTGGATAGACGACGGGAGGCAGCCGTGAGCTGCCTTTTAACCCGATCGAGATCGGCCATGACCGGTCATTCAGCCTGTAGACGGGGCTACGCGCTAATACCGGCGGGAGATGTTGGGTATTAGGATAGCCAGACTGTATGGTCCTTAACGACGAGCGCGAATCTGTCATTAAGTGCGGCAAGTGTGGAGCAGTGAATATCACGTGCCTTGATGTATCCGCCGGTTGTAGGGTCTGGAAGATCTCGAGTGGCACAGGCCGCCGCGACGACGGTGGCTTGAAAACCATGGTCGAGTGCTGAGCGGGTCGTGGCACTGACGCACATATGGGTCGCAAAACCGCAAACGATAATTTGTTTCCGTCCCGTGCGGTCTAGTTCTTCCTTGAGCGAGGTGCCAGCAAAAGCGTTCGGTAATCCCTTAACGATGACTTTCTCGTTACTAGCGGGCTCTATGGCCGGGATGATCTTCGAGGTAGGTCCGTCGGGGTCAAAGAGTATGCTGCCGGGGCGGCCATGGTGCACAATATGGAAGACGGGAGCTCCTTCTGCACGTGCCATAGATAGTAAGGTCCCAATTTCTTCTACAGCTTGGTATACGCCCTCAAGTGGGACGCGTCCGGTTATGTACTCGAGTTGCGGGTCAACGACCACAATGGAAGCGCTACTCCAGTGAGCGGGCTGCCGTTGTAATCCAGCGAAGTCGGCGAGTGTTTTCGGATTGGGCATAGTATCTCCACAGTTGAATTGAGGTTTCGTGTTAAGGCGCACTAAAATCGACTTCAGTTCTTTGGAACGCTGAGCGTGAATCTTGTACTAACCAGGGATCACACTCAGGACAAGGAAAGCGAGCCATCAAGAATTCGAGGAAACTGCGAACGCTCGCAGGCACAAAACGTCGCGAAGGATAGACAAGGTACAACGCCGTCCTCCCCAAGGGGTAGTTGTCGAGGACGCGCACCAGGCGACCAGAGCTCAAATCGCTAGTGACGGCAAACGAAGCGGTGAATAGCAATCCCATTCCTGCAACAGCGGCAGACCGCAACAGAGCGCCGTTATTTGAAACAAGATTTGTCTGCACTGCGACATGGTGTTGCGTATGTTCGTCATTTATCAGCCAATGCCCTCTTGGCAAATCATAGCTGCTGAAGTTAAGACAGGTATGCCTGCCGATATCATGCGGAGAATTCGGAGCCCCATTCAAAGCAATGTACTTCGGGGCTGCGCAAACAACGAGTTCGGAGCTCGCGAATTGGCGGGCAATCATGTCTGTGCTGAATTTTTGCAGGTCGAGAAAAATACCTACATCGCAACCTGTTTCGACAAGATCAAGCGTGCGCTCGGACAGGATGACGTCAAATTTGACGTTCGGGGAGAGACGCGAAAAATCGGACAGAAGCTCGCCAAGGTAACGTTCTCCAAATCCAAGCTGCGAGTAAATCCGCAACGTCCCAGCCGGTTGAGCCGCCATTCCACTCGCCACTTGTTCGATCTCGCTAAGCTGCGTTAGGACTGGGGAAATCTGGTCGAGATATGCTTGGCCGGCCGATGTCAGAGATAAATGGCGTGTCGTCCGGTGGAGCAGGCGAACTCCGAGCTGGTGCTCGAGATGGGCTACATGCCTGGAAACAACGGCGTTCGAAAGATCAAGTGCATCAGCGGCCTTTACAAAGCTTTTCTGTTCCACCACTTTTGCAAATACCCGCATTGATTGAAGTTTGTCCATATATCCCGCTCCTGAACATGGCAGCCGCTGCACGGCACTTTTCTAGCCACTAAGTAGGTGGCCTGTGCAGCGAATTTGAAATGCCGATGTCCCTATCTCTTGTAATTAGTGAAAGTTAGCCCCCCAACGACCAGCAGACCGCCGACAACCATTGAAAATAAAACCGGTTCAGCGAGGAGGATCCAAGCCAGAAACACTCCAAATACTGGCACGAGGTTGTTGAACACAGCAGTGCGTGCCGGGCCAATTATCTTCACCCCTTGGTAGTACCAGATAAAGCTGATGACTGTGCCGAACACACCCAGGTAAGTGAGAGCGGCGTAGACACGCCAGTCGAGAGATGACCACTCAATACGACCGAGTTCAGCAATCGCACCGCAGGCAAGCAAAAGTAGTCCCCAGATTGCGGCATAGCTTGTTGCGGCCACCGGGGATAACGTTTTTAAGGCAACCCGTCCAAGAATCGTGTATGCCGCCCAACTTGAAATGGCGCAGAACATAAGCAACTCACCAGTACCGAACGCGGCCGCAATATCAGTCCAGGCGCCGGCAATGTTCCCCCCGGATATGACACACCACGCGCCTATAAGAGCAATGCTGATTCCGATCCACCGGACTGCTCCAATCCGTTCGCCGAGAAAAGCAGCCAGCAGCATTGATGTGATGATTGGATTGAGCGCAACGAATAATGCGGTGCGGCCTGCAGAGATGCGCGACAGTGCCGCAAAAAAGCAAATGTTGTACAGGAAAATACCTGTTAGCCCGAGAACGAACGTAACCAGCAATTGTGAACGGTTCAATGCCGGCAGGCCTCCCTCACTCTTCCAGACGATCACGGCAAGCAGGGGAACCGCAATTGCAAAGCGTAGTGCGGCGGCAGTCATGGGCGGTACGGCTTGAGCTGCCACCCGTCCCGCTATGAAGGTTCCACCCCAGAACAGCGCAACGAGCACGAGACGAATATAGACAGATGCCGTTGCATTCGTTATGCAAGAGACAGCGTGCCGGGAATTATCACAGGGATCACAGGTGCGATTCATTTGAAGGACGTAGGTAGTGACCATGCACAGAAATGCATGGCCCAAAAAACTGGCTTCGGTCAGGGCATCGCACCTGCGATTACGCTTCCGTTAGCCTAATGCAGATGCCGTTATGGCCGTAAGATTACCGAGCCAATGCTCTTTCCCGACTCGAGCAAGCGATGCGCTGTTGCCGCTTCGGATATGGGAAGCTCTGCGGCGATTTGGACACGCAACCCCTCGGCAAGGCGCGCAAGCGTGGCTTCCGCTCCCTCGCGATAGCAGGCCAAATCCGCCATATACCGAAAGACACCGGGCCTCGACAGGGTTATCGAACGGCGGGGGCCGAGGTCTCCCAAGCCAACTACTCCTACATCACCTGCGACCTGGCCGATGCTGGCGATCATTCCAAACGGGCGGACCGCATCGAGTGTACGGTTCAACGTATCACCACCTATCCCATCGATGGCGTAGTCCACGCCGCGCCCCGACGTCAGGTCATGCACCACGGAGACGAAGTCCGTTTCGCGATACTGAATGACGTGATCCGCGCCATGCGCGAGTGCCATTTTTGCCTTTTCTTCACTGCCGACCGTGCCAATGACAGTAGCGCCGGCCGCTTTAGCCAATTGCGTCAGTAGAAGCCCAAGGCCACCCGCAGCTGCATGGATCAACACAACCTCACCTGCATGCAGCTTCCGTACGTGCGAGTACAGCATGTGCGCTGTGATGCCGCGTAACATGGAACCGGCGGCAGATTCAATGCTCACTGCGTCGGGCAGAACGACCGCGCGCTCGGCTGAAAGATTACGTGCCGTTGCGTAGCTCCCAATGGGCGGGCCGGCATAAGCGACGCGTTGACCAACTTCTATTCCAGACACTCCCGGACCGACATGTTCGACAATTCCTACGCCTTCTACGCCGAGGACAGCCGGCAGCGCAGGTACAGGGAAGAGCCCAGTCCGGTGATAGACATCGACAAAGTTCACGCCGATAGCTTGCTGACGTATCTGTACTTCGCCATGGGCTGGAGGGGCAATCGCTACCGTCTTCAATTCCAGAACAGATGGATCGCCATGTCGATCAATCCGAACTTGTTGAACAATTTCTTTTTTCATAAACCCTCCTGGGCAAGAGCACGTCTGACCGCGTCACGCATGGCTACGCGAGACGCATGAGCGTGCCAGCCTGGATACGATTCACGCACGTTCACGCCAATAGACCTGGCCCAGTTATAGAAAACGAAGAGATAGGGGTCAACGATACTGTAGTGATCACCGACCGCCCATTGTTTGCCCTTCATGCGTTGTTCGATATAAGAGAATCCCTCGCGAAGGTTTTCATCTGCACGTGACTGCACAGCCGGGAATAACGTTTGGTCAGCGACAAATCGCTGTGGCCGCCATTTCCCCCCGAAGGCGACCGCATGCAGGGTGCCCGAAAGCCAATTGAACCATTCAAGCACTCTGGCTCGTAATAGTGCTTCGTCCGGGATCAGGCCATCGCCTGTTGCACCGATATACCAGCAGATGGCCGGAACTTCGGTGAGAATCTGGCCTTCTATGGCGAGAGCAGGGACGCGCCCCTTCGGGTTTACTTTCAGAAATTTCGCTTCTTGGGTCTTGCCCTGTTCAACATTTACCTCCACCAGGCTGTATGCTGCCCCGGTCTCCTCAAGCAGAATATGCGGTGCAAGTGAGCATGCGCCCGGCGAGTAATACAGTATTAACGACATGGTTTTCCTCCTAGTTTTCATTCATCCAGTAACTGATGGTCTTGTTCCAAAGGGCCACATATTCAAGCGTCCTGTCCTTCTGTTTTCCCCCAGGTGCGGTTCCGGCATAGACAGCGATCTTTGCGCTGTCGGGATAAAGCACCACGTCTGGTTCATTCATCGTGCTCACCGCGAGGTAGCGCAATGCCGATGAACTTGTATTGACGATCTGGTGCGCCAGTGACGCGTCCGACGCTGGTATGCTGACGAAGTCACCCTGAGAAATTGCAATCTCGCTCTCACCAAGTCGAATTGTTCCGCGACCGTGGAGGATGTAAAACATCTCTTCATTTGCCAGATGAAAGTGGACCGGATACGCCGCCTTTCCAGGAGCAAGCTCAACGAGACGAAATCCCAGCTTTTCTGAGCCGATGCGATTGGCTATTGCGGCGGTTCGCGCCCCGATCTTGATGCCATGCTGGTGCTCCGCCCATTCCAGATCGCTCTCGCGAAGAATATGACTGGCTTGGTTAGGTACTTTTCTTGTGGCCATGCGTAACCTCTCTACGGTTATCAATCGGCCTCTCCCAGATAAGACAAGTGGCCGTAGCCGTCGCGATGAGCGTGTTCGTGCCCGAGTAAATCTGCCCCTCAGCAAACATGACTCGTTTTCCGGAGCGACGAACCGAGCCCAGAGCCCGTAGTGGCGTGAATGGGCTGCGCAACGCTTTCATAAAACTTACCTTCAAGTCGACCGTCGTAAAGTCGTGGTGGGCATCCAGCAATGAATGTACCGACGCGCCCATTGCCGCATCCAGAAGTGCTGCAAAATAACCGCCGTGTACTGTGCCCATCGGATTGGCGCATTCATCTACAGGGTGTGCGAGGAGTTCCACCTCCCCTTCGCTCACTCTCTGCAAGCGAAAACCGAGCATGCGCTCGAAAGGGGCCGGCGTGCTTTGTTGTTCACGTAGATTCCTGAGATATTCAAACCCGCTTGCATATCCGCCATTGCCGTCAGCTTGTTCGGTCTGCATAACTGTTCCTTATTAGTGCGGCTTTCGACTTTGAAAAGAGGGAAGGAAAAGTGGCGTGTAGCGCTGATCCAAGCCTTCTGAATGCCACCTGGAACTTTGCGAATCCCCTCCCACTGACGTCGACTGAGGTCAAAGTGATTCTTGCTCTGCCATCGCGCCTGCCAATGCTGACAGTGACTTGTTGGCCCCTCTCGAAGTCGAGACAGTCGCCGGCAGCTAGCCAGTGATCCTCAGGCTTGCCATCGCATGTGAGCCATAAATTCCTACCAACGCTGCACTCCACCTGCATTCGCGTCGCTCGATCGAACATGATGGTCCGAGCTTCACCAGAACAAATCACAATGCTCAATTTGGTATCCCCTGATTGCTTCATCTTTCGCTCGCCTTTGCGACTGTTGTCGGCTTGTGCCAAGAGTGGAGGAACAGTAACATGTGCGCGAATAGATGAAAATTTACAAAAAACGCACAGTCATTGTGCAAATTTCGATAGGTATATGAACTGGGATGACATTCGTGTTTTTGTAGCCTTGGTCCGTTGCGGCAGCCTCAGCCTCGCTGGGCGGCACCTTAAGGTCGAGCACTCGACGGTGGTCCGTCGGATTGACAGCTTGGAGAAGGACCTTCAACTACGGCTGTTTGATCGCTTGCCGCGCGGTTGGCACTTGACTGCCGAGGGTGAACAATTGTTTGCCCGCGCCGAGCAGATGGATGACTGTGCTCATGCGTTTTACCGGGGTGCAAGCGAGGGCATGGCATTGTCCGGAGTCGTGCGAGTTTCAACGATTCCGGCGTTCTCATCGGCGTTTCTAACGCCGCGCCTGGCGCAAATACAGGAACGATGGTCGCCTATCACACTGGAAGTGGTAGGGGAAAACCGAATGGTAAGCCTAACGCGTCGCGAGGCCGACCTTGCTCTACGGCTAGGGCGGCCGGATGATCCAAACCTCATCGCGCGCCCGTTAACAGTGCTTGGCTACGATTTATATGCTCATAAGGGCTATGTTGCTCGCGTGACGCCGACGAACTGGCGTTTCGTGGGATTTGATGAAACGCTGAGTGACGCGCCGGAGCAACTATGGCTGGATCAATATGCTAAGGAGAGGCCGTACATCTTCCGTAGCAACAATACCCTCTCGATTTATGAAGCTGTAGCGGGCGGAATGGGAGTAGCGGTCTTGCCTCACTTCCTTGCGATGAAAAATGCCGATTTAGTGAGGATTCCAACCGATCCACCGCCACCAAAACGCGATATGTGGCTAATGATCCACCCCGAGGTACGGCGGTCCGCCCGTGTAAAGCTTGTCGCCAGCATCGTGACTGAGGTGATTCTTGCATCTAAAGAAACGCTTTGTGCAAGCGGGCCTGTTTCTCAAGATTAGTAAGGCAATGATATCGAGTCTACGGCGCTGGACTCCAGTGCCCCGTACAAGAGATGCCACATGGGGCGCGCGACCTCGGGTCCATCAATTGCAATGGTTATGGTGTAGTCTCTATGGAGACACACTCTGACTTGCTCCAGTTGCCGTTGGACGTCGACGCTCTGTGCTTATCAATTGGCGTTAAATGCCCGCTTCGGAAGAGATCCGGGGACCGCTCTAGGATCACGGCAGTCTCCTAAAAATCACTAATGCGTTATCACACGGCCTCGGTCGATTGCAGCCTGTTAACCGTTTTTTCGGAATGTCCACTACCAAAGTATTGGTGCCATAGCGCTGGAGGTTGTTCTACAAGCACTTGCCAAGCTTTTTTTGTAGGTCGGCCTCCGGCAGACGTCCATGCCAGGGAACACGGAAACCAATTTATTCACCGCTGCTGTCCATACTGCTGTGTTCGCCAGAACCGGCAAGCGCCTGTGCATTGGCTTGGGCGAGCAGCGTTCCGCATTCGCTGTGTTCTCCCGGTCCGACATTCACCAAAGGAATTAGCGCCGACGCGACCGGTGCCAGCACGCCGAGTGCGATCGCGCTGCCTGCACGTAAGGCCACCGCGCCCTTGTCGATGCCGACCTGCGGTTTCTTGAACGGGCCATTGACGTATAGCGGCGAGCGCAGCGAAATCAGGCGCACGCCCTTGGTTTCCGGCAGCACCGTCAGGTCGAGCTGTTCCTGGCCCAGACGGATGTCCCCTTTCACATAAATCGTTGCGTCGCGCGTATCGACCACAAAAGCGCGCGTGTGCATGACGCCTTTCCTGATCTCGAAGTCGCTGACTGCACAATTGAGCGCGACCTGCTTGTCGCCGAACAGCCGCGTGATCACCACGCTGCCGATGTTCAGCCCGGCCGCTTCCAGCAGGAACTTGCTGATCGTTCCCTGGTTGATGATCAAACGCATGTCGCCATTCGACGAGCCGAGCAGGCCCGCGACGGAATTGCCGTTCGCACGCAGTGCTGCGTCGCCGTTGATCTCGCCAAGACTGGCCTGCATGCTGCGCAAGGTCGGGAAGAGTTCATTCAGCTTCAGGTGGCGCGCCGACATGCGCATATCCGCCTGTACGGGTTTCTTGTTGCTATCGAGGCGCAGCGTTGCGGTCAGGCTGCCGCCTGCGACACCAAACTTCAGCGGCGCGAGCGACAGAATTCCATCCTTGAGCTGCAGGCGGGTGACGAGGTTATTGATGGGAAGTTCTTTCTGCCGGATGATTTTCTTGCCGGTGAACTGCACATCGGCGTCGATTGCCGTCCAGCGCTCGGTCTTGAAGGTTTCGACCGGCAGCACCTTGTCATCCGGCTGTATTGTCCTTACGCCACGCTGTGCCCGGCTGGCATCGGAATCTGCACCAATCAGCGGCGACAGATCATTGAAATTCAACAGACTCGATACCACCGTGCCTTCGAGCAGCGGCCGTGGCTGGTTTGCCCGGGGCGACTGATAGCGCAGGCTGCCGGACAGATCGCTGCTGCCGACCCTGCCGGTGAACTTTTCATAGGTCCAGTGACCGCCTTGGGTGTTACGCCTCGGCGAGCCGATCAGCCGCCCTTCCGTCGTGAAGGGACGGGTTTCCGGCAGGGTTACGCCAATCAAGGGATAGAGATGCGCCATGCTGACGCCCGAGAACTTCAGCTTCAAATCCAGTGCCGCAAGCTTGCGTGGTTCGGTCAATGTTCCCTTTGCGTCGATGCTGGTTTTTCCCACCCGCAGTTTTGCTTCGATCGGATACTGCGCATCCGGACGTTGCAGCGACAGCACTGCACCCGCACGTCCTGTGCCGCTGGCTGCTTCACCGTTGAACATGCCGCCGATACGCCAGCCGACCTGATATGCGCTGCCATTGCCGAGCGAGCTGACATCGATTTTCAGGTTTGCGCGTTTGACCGCGTCGAACAGAATGACGCTGCCGTTGTTGAAAACGAGCGACTGCAGATCCACTTTCCAGGCCGACGGCTCACCCGCCTTCTGCTTGAAGGTCCAGTTGTTGCGGCCATCGGCGAGGCGCTCGATCGACAGCTGTGGATTGTTCAGTCCGAGGGACGGAATGACGAGCCGTTGCTGGAGCAGCGGAAGCGGATTGATGGAAAACGTGATCTCTCGCACGCGCGCCATCTGCGGCATCTTTGCCCACGGCGGGTTCGACAAGCTCACGTCCTGTGCATTCAAGCGCGGCCATGGAACCCATGCACGCCAGCCGCGCTCGCCCTTAGGTGCATGCCAGGTCAGCGCAAGATCGCCATGAATCACGAAGCTCCGCCCCGTGGCTTCACTCACGCGCGTATTGATCCATGGTTTCACGCGATTCCAGTCGAAGCTGAGCAACGCAGCAATGCAGGCAAGGAGCAGGACAAGCAGTGCAAGCCCGCTCCACGCAGCGATTCTTGTAGCACGTGACATGCGGATGAGACTTGGCGTGCAGGCAAGAGTTCAGGCACGGGTAAAGATTACAAAAAACAATTTTGAAAAGAAAAACGCCTTGCCAGCATGCCGGCAAGGCGTTTTCATTAGCAGTAGGGAGCAGTGTCTTTACCTGTATCTTCGACGCAGGAAAAGCTGCTTCTTTATTACATCAGGTTCATGCACCCAGCGTCATCAAGCTCGCGTTGCCCCCTGCGGCAGTGGTGTTGACACAGACTGCATGCTCAGCCACCAGGCGCCACAATGGGATCGGATCTGCTTCCGCTGTCTCGATGACAGGCACCAAGGCACCATCGCGTTCGGCGAGCACCGGCACCACCGAGATGCCCCAAGCGCTGTCGACCAAGGCGATCTGCAACGGAGCTGTCGCCAGCTCCTGTTGCTTCACCACATTAATTGCTGCGCGCACTTCCTGCGGCAGGCCCGGAGGCAACAATGCTGCTGTTTCTGCCGAGACTACGATATCGTTACCTGTCGCGAGGGCTGCGGCGACCTGATTCAACAGACCTGCAACAGTCGTCGCTGCGCACAGGACGATGCCGCGCGGGGCAAACGTCAGTGTATTGCGCTCACCGGTCGGACCAGGCATCACCAGCGAAGTGTTCAGCAACGTCGCATGCACATAGCCTTCGCCCAACGCAGCGACACGCTGATGCCCATGCGTGCTCGCCCAAGCCAGCAGGCTTTCAAACGCCGGCTTGCATGCAGCCGCGGCCTGCTGCTGATGAATCGTATGCGCGCCGCGTGCGACTGTCGCATAGCGTTGCAGGCGCTTGATGTACAGCGGGCCGCCCGCTTTCGGACCGGTACCGGACTTTCCTTCGCCGCCGAACGGTTGCACGCCAACGACGGCGCCGACAATGTTGCGGTTCACATAAATATTGCCGACATGAGCACGCGACGTAATGAAATCGATCGTCTCATCGATACGCGAGTGGATGCCGAGCGTCAGGCCATACCCCGTTGCATTGATTGCATCGATCAATTGCGGCAAGGCGTCGCGACGATAGCGCAGCACATGCAATACCGGGCCGAACACTTCGCGTTGCAACTCATCCAGCGACTTGATTTCGATGACGGTCGGTGCAACGAAAGTGCCGTGTCCACAGGCCTCGGGCAACGGCAATTGATGCACACTCTTGCCCTGCGATTTCATGCGATCGATATGGCGCAGCAGGTTTTGTTGAGCTTCAGCATCGATCACCGGACCGATATCGGTTGCAAGCCGGTCCGGATTGCCGATGCGCAGTTCTTTCATTGCGCCCTTGAGCATCGCCAAGGTCTTGTCCGCAATGTCTTCCTGCAGGCACAGCACGCGCAAGGCGGAGCAACGCTGGCCGGCGCTGTCGAAAGCGGACGTAATCACGTCCTGCACCACCTGTTCCGGCAAGGCGCTGGAATCGACGATCATCGCATTCTGTCCACCGGTCTCCGCGATCAGCGGAATGTCCTGCTTCTCCTGCACTTCGCGCTTTGCCAAGGTGCGATTGATCAACTGCGCCACTTCGGTGGAGCCGGTAAAGATTACGCCGCGCACGCGCGCATCCGCAGTCAGCTTGGCACCTACGGTTTCTCCGGTGCCCGGCAGGAACTGCAGTGCGCCGCGCGGGATACCTGCTTCATGCAGCAACTGCACTGCACGGCAGGCGATCAACGGCGTTTGCTCGGCCGGCTTGGCGAGCACCACATTGCCCGCTGCCAAGGCTGCACTGACTTCACCAATGAAAATCGCCAGAGGGAAGTTCCACGGGCTGATGCAAACGACCGGGCCGAGGGCTTGCACATTTGCATCGTCACGTACTTGCGCTGCGTAATAACGCAGGAAGTCGACCGCTTCACGCACTTCGGCAATCGCATTCGGCAAGGACTTGCCGGCTTCGCGAATCGCCAGCGCCATGAACTCCAGTTTGTGTTGCTCGAGCAAGTCTGCTGCACGCACCAGCATGTCGGCGCGGGTGGCCGGCGGCGTGGTTTGCCAGTCGATGGCATAGGCCTGTGCCGCAGCAAGTGCGCTTTCGACTTCCTGCTCGCCGGCTTCGATTACTTGGCCGACGACATCGCGGCGATCCGCCGGATTGCAGATCGCGACCGGCTGGCCGTTGTTCGCTGCGGTGCTGGCCAGCAGCGGTGCAGCCTGCCATTGGCGGCTGCCGAGCTGGCCGAATACCGTGTCGATCTCGCGCAGCACGTTTTCATTGCTGAAATCCACACCGGCAGAGTTCTTGCGCTCTGCGCCGAACAGGTCAAGCGGTTGCGCAATGTTCGGATGCGGTTCGCCGCCGAGTTGCTTGGCAACCTTCAGCGGATCCGTCACCAGGCTGTCGATCGACACGTTCTCGTCGACGATCTGGTTCACGAAGGACGAGTTCGCACCGTTTTCCAGCAGGCGGCGCACCAGGTAGGCGAGCAGTGTTTCGTGCGAGCCGACCGGTGCATAGATGCGGCATGGCTTGTTCAGGTTGTCGGGGCCGACGACCTGGTCGTACAGCGTCTCGCCCATGCCGTGCAGGCACTGGAATTCGTAATCGCCGGCGTTGTCCTTGCCGGTGACCTTGGCCCAGTTGTAGATCGATGCCAACGTATGCGCATTGTGCGTGGCGAACTGCGGGTAAATGACGTCGGTGGCCGCAAGCAACTTCTGCGCGCAGGTCAGGTAGCTGACGTCGGTATACACCTTGCGCGTATAGACCGGGAAGCCGGGCATGCCATCGACTTGGGCGCGCTTGATTTCTGCATCCCAGTAGGCGCCCTTCACGAGGCGCACCATCAGTTTGCGGCCGGAGCGGCGTGCCAGGTCGACGAGGTAATCGATGACGAACGGGCAGCGCTTCTGGTAAGCCTGCACCACGAAGCCGATGCCTTCGAATCCGTCCAGCTCGCGGTCGAATGCGAGCGCTTCCATCAGGTCGAGCGACAGTTCAAGGCGATCCGCCTCTTCCGCATCGATATTGAAGCCGATGTCGTACTGCTTGGCCAGCAGCGTGAGCTGCTTCACGCGCGGCAGCAGTTCGTTCATCGTGCGTGCGCGCTGTGCGCGGGAATAACGCGGATGCAATGCAGACAGTTTCACCGAGATGCCCGGGCCATCCTTGATGCCGCGGCCATTAGATGCACGGCCGATCGCATGGATCGCCTCCTCATACGCGCGGTAGTACTTCGCTGCATCTTCTTCCGTCAATGCCGCTTCGCCCAGCATGTCGTACGAATAGCGGTAGCCGCGCTTTTCATTGTCGCGGCTGTTGGCCAGCGCTTCGGAAATCGTCTGGCCGGTGACGAACTGGTTGCCGAGCATGCGCATCGCCAGATCCACGCCCTTGCGGATCAGCGGCTCGCCGCCCTTGGCGATCAGCTTGGTCAGTGCGGAACCCAAGCCCTGTTCACTGTTGGTGCCGACCAGTTTGCCGGTAATCAGCAGGCCCCAGGTGGCGGCATTGACGAACAGTGACGGCGACTCGCCCAGGTGCTTCTTCCAGTCGCCCTTGCTGATCTTGTCGGCGATCAGGCGGTCTGCGGTCTGGTGGTCCGGAATGCGCAGCAGCGCTTCGGCCAGGCACATCAGCGCGACGCCCTCTTCCGACGACAGCGAGAATTCATGCATCAGCGCGTCAACGCCGGAAGAGCGGGTGCGCTGTTCGCGCACGGCCTCGACCAGTTGGCGTGCGAGCGCCTGTGTCGCATCCTGGGCTGCTGCATGCGGACGGATCTGCGCGAGCAGCCATTGCACCGCTTCGCGCTCGTCGCGGCGGTAAGCTGCGGTGATCGCCATGCGCAGCGGAGACAGCGCATGCTCGATCTCGCCGTGCAGTGCAGAAAATGGCACTGCGGCGGTGTCAGCGGCAGCCGAAGAAGTTTCTTTAGTAGCAATAAGCATGTTGTCCGTATGGATTAGGAGAATAACGATGCGATTGTAGTGATGCTTATTAAAGATTAATTCTGGAATTCGGTGCCGCTATCAGAATTTTGTATTTTGTGTGAAAATCGCGCCGAACAAAATTCTTCGCGGAAGGCGTGAAATGCTCGACAAAATCAGCAAAAAAATCCTCTCCGAACTGCAGAACGATGGCCGCATCAGCAATGTGGAGCTCGCGTCCCGCGTCAACCTGTCCCCTGCCGCCTGCCTCGAGCGGGTGCGCAAGCTGCAGGAGGCTGGCTACATCGTCAACTACACGGCGCAGCTCAATCCGCAGCTGCTGGACGTGTCCTTGCTGGTCTTCATTGAAGTCGTGCTGGACCGCACCACGCCGGAAGTGTTCGAAGCCTTCAAGCGCAGCGTGCAGGTGATTCCCGAAGTCCAGGAATGCCATATGGTCGCCGGCGGTTTCGATTACCTGGTGAAGGCGCGCGTGAAGGACATGAACGCCTACCGTGAGTTCCTCGGCAAATCCCTGCTGCAGCTCAAGGGCGTGCGCGAAACGCATACCTACGCAGTAATGGAAGAAGTGAAGAACACCACCAAGCTGCCGATTCGCTAATTCTTGCTGGTAACTGTGCTGCGAATCCGAATCTGATCTACGGCATTGCACGCCAAGAAATCGGTTTGCTGTTGCCGGGACGCTTTATCGATGCGCACAAGCAATGCGGTCTGATCCGACTGATTGCCATCAACCTGTCACTGGTGCAATTGCAACGGGAAGCTTGTCTCAATGAAGTTACTGCGGCGCTTTCCGGGCACTGCCTGCTGCATGACTTCTTCGATTCAAAGTGATCGCCGAATGCATAGACAGTACCGTCCAACGGCGCTTCTTGTGGGAGCGCGTCTGCGAAAGGCGCAGGGATATTTCTATAGCGAACCGATGCCGGCTGAACGCTTTGGCGAAGTGCTTAGGGCGCAGCCTGCGTGAGATTGCGCTGTCCAAGCACGGCACGTTTTCTGCTCGATGACCGCACTGCTTATCCTTGATTCGAATCAAGGGAACTCGGGCGTGGAATAGGTAAAAGTAAACGGTGTTTTCTTTACCTGTCTTTGCCTGCATATCGTTTGTGCAGGCGTGCAGGAACTCACGGACCGGGAGCGAGGCAATCATGTGGACTGACGGGATGGGATGGCACTGGCTCGGCACACTCGCCATGGTTCTGTTCTGGGCATTGATCATCGTGCTCGCACTGGCGCCGATCAAATACCTGCGCAGCGAGTCGCGCGCGCCGGAATTGCGCGCGAAGGCCGAAGGCGACTTCCTGGATACCGAGCAAGGCCGCTTCCCGCCGACCGAACAGCATTCGTAGGCGCAAGAACTACGAATAGCGCAGCATAGCGCTGTCATCAAACCTTCATACCGTCGTCATTTGCGCGTCACACGCGCTGCGTAGCATGCAGCGCGTGGAGAAATGCCATGACGATATCCGACGCACCCATCATCAGTCCCGACATCCTGATCGTCCGAGAAGGCAACTGCTATCGCCTGCTGCATGGGCACCTGCGACTGGCGAACATCCTGCTGCAGTCCGAAGAAGTCGCTGTCGCAGTGCAGGAGGAAGGGCTGGTGACAATCACGAAGACGCGCAACGGTTATATGGCCGGGAACGAAACGCAGCGCTTGCCGCTGTATTGAAACGGATGGCGTTCTCCATCGGGAAAGCGGGAAGCATCGAAGCCGTTTGCAGTTGGATGCGACTTTCTGCCCGGCAAACACACCAAGAAGAACGAACGAATAAAGGACCAGACCATCCATGAATGACATGACCAAACCCGCGCTGCTCGCCGATCCGGAAGACGTCGGCACCAATGATTCGAACAACCCGACCTTTGACAGCGTGCTGCGTGCGCGCCTGAGCCGCCGCTCGCTGCTCAAAGGAAGCTTTGGCGTTGCAGCGACGACCTTCTTCGGCGCAGGGCTTGCCGCATGCGGCGGATCCGGCTCGGACAGCGCCGCAGCTTCGCCTGCACCATCAGTCGGCGGTGAGGCAACGGATGTGCCGAAGACGCTGAAGCTCAACTTCAATGCCGTGGCGAAAAGCCTTGCCGATGCACTGACCGTTCCCGCAGGATATACGGCCACCGTGCTGTACCGCCTTGGCGACCCGATTGCTGCCAGCGTTGCGGCGTACAAGAACGACGGCACCGATACCGCCGCATCGTTCGCGCAACGCGCGGGCGACCACCACGACGGCATGCACTACTTCGGCCTCGGCAGTGACGGCAAGTTCAGCGCATCCAACAGCGATCGCGGCCTGCTGTGCATGAACCATGAAGCGATCACGCCGGCCTACCTGCACCAGAACGGCGTCACCATCGACGGTGTCGCGATGAGCAAATATCCGTCATCGACCACCGCGACAATGACGCGCACCGTCGCCGATGAAGTGATCAAGGAAATGAATGCGCATGGCGTGAGCGTCATCGAAGTGAACAGGAGCGGCAACAGCTTCAGCTACAAGAAGGACTCCGCGTTCAACCGCCGCATCACCACTTTCACCGAAATGACCTTGTCCGGCCCTGCGGCGAAGACACCGTACATGATCACCGCTTATTCCACCGACGGCGCGAAGACGCGCGGCACGATCAACAACTGCGGCAACGGCTACACGCCGTGGGGCACCTACCTGACCGCGGAAGAAAACTGGGCCGGCTATTTCCGCCGCATCACCGCCACCGACAATCCGCAGCGTACCGCGAAGGAACTGGCCTCATTTGCGCGCTACGGCGTGGCAGGCAACGGCCGCGAATTATGGGCGACCGCCACGGCCGCCGATCCTGCCGACACCTCGTTCTCGCGCTGGAATGCGATGAAGACCGGCTCCTCGTTCGACGGCAGCGACGACTTCCGCAATGTCGCCAATACCTATGGATGGATCGTCGAGATCGATCCCTTCGATCCGGCCTCCACGCCGAAGAAGCGCACTGCGCTGGGCCGTTTTGCGCATGAAGGCGCATGGCCGGGTCCGGTCGTGCCGGGCAAGCCGCTGGTCTGGTACATGGGCTGCGACTCGCGCAACGAGTACATCTACAAGTACGTGTCGAATGCGGTGTGGGACCCGGCCGACGCCAACAAGGGCATGGCCGCCGGCGACAAGTACCTGGACGACGGCAAGCTGTATGTCGCAAAGTTCAACGCTGACGGAAGCGGCACCTGGGTGGAGCTGAAGTTCGGCAGCAACAACATCACCGCCGCCTATGCGCCTTACGCCTTCGCCGATCAGGCCGACGTGCTGATCAATACGCGCCTCGCAGCGGACGCCGCCGGCGCAACCAAGATGGACCGGCCCGAGTGGGGCGCGGTCAACCCGGCGAATGGCGAAGTCTATATGACGCTCACCAACAGCAATGCATCGAACCGCACGTTGGCGTCGACCGATGCCGCCAACCCGCGCTTCTACAATGATCCCAAGGGATCGACCGCGCAGAAAGGCAATCCGAACGGCCACATCATCCGCTGGGCCGAGAACAGCGGCGATGTCGCGGCCACCGGCTTCAAGTGGGATGTATTCCTGTTCGGCGCACGCTCTACGGCGGACGCCACCAATGTGAACGTGTCCAATCTGACCGCGGCCAATGACTTCTCCAGCCCCGACGGCTTGTGGTTTGCGAAGAGCGGCCTGCTGTGGATTCAGACCGATGATGGCGCCTATACCGATGCCACTAACTGCATGATGCTGGCCGCCGTGCCCGGCAGGGTCGGCGACGGCGGGAGGAAGACGATCACCAATGTCGACGGTGCCAGTACCAAGGCTGTCGATACCTATGTCGGCGCCGCGCCGGGCGACACCAACCTGCGCCGCTTCCTGGTGGGCCCGAAGGAGTGCGAAATCACCGGCCTGGCAGAAACGCCCGACGGCAAGGCACTGTTCGTCAACATCCAGCATCCGGGTGAAGACACGGCGCCCGACTTCGCCAATACGGCCAGCTTCGGCAGCCACTGGCCAGATGGCGGCGCTGCACGGCCGCGTTCGGCAACCGTCGTCATTACCAAGGACGACGGCGGACTGGTCGGCGGCAGCCTCGCATAAAGCATCGCCGGCATGAAAAAGCCCGCGTCAAGCGGGCTTTTTCTTTTCTATTGTCTACGACATCAAAGGATGCCGGTCTTGGTGACGGTATCGCGCGTGGTGCCGCTCAGGTGCGAACGCAGCCACTTGTGCGCCGGATTGCGCGTGTCGCGCTCGTGCCAGAGCATGTCGATGTGCATGTTGGGCATCGCGAACGGCAGTTCCTTGGTGATCAGTGCGCCGGTGATGCCGGTCGATGCGATCAGGTGGCGCGGCAGTACGGTAATCAGGTCCGAGGTGGCGACGACGCGCCCCGCAGTGAAGAACTGGTTCACCGTCAGCAGGATGCGCCGCTCACGGCCCAGTTGCGCCAATGCCTCATCGACCAAGCCGTGCGCACGGCCCGAAAAGCTCACGAGCAGGTGGTTGGCCGAGCAATAGTCGTCCAGCGTCAGTTCGCCCTGGGCAAGCGGGTGGTTCTTGCGCATCACGCACACATACTGGCCGGAATACAGCTGCTCGTGGCGGATTGGCGACACCGAGGCGCCTTGCCCGCCAGCAAGTTGTGCCACCACGCCGGGGAAGAAACCGACCGCCAGGTCGATGTCGCCTCTTAACAACATCGGTCGGGGTTCCCGGGTTGTCAACGGCACCATGCGGATCGTGATGCCGGGTGCCTCGCGTTCAATTGAGCGTACCAGTGCCGGCAGCCACAGGGCCGCCGTCGCGTCCGCCATTGCCATCCGGAATGTCGTTTGCGCGGTCGTGATGTCGAAAGTCTGCTCTGGCGCGATCGCCTCTTCCAGTTCGGTAAGAGCGCGACGCACCGCTGGCCAAAGGTTTTCCGCTCGTGGTGTCGGCTTGACGCCATGCGCTGTGCGGATAAGCAACTCATCCCCCAGTGCATCGCGCAAGCGCCGCAAGGCATTGGATACAGCGGGCTGGGTCATGGCCAGCCTGTTGGAAGCGCGTGTCAGGTTCTGCTCGGTCATTACTGCGTCGAAGACCCGCAGCAGATTCAGATCCAATGTGAGGAAACTCATGATTTCACGCTAAACCGATGATTATTAAACAGAAAATACCTGCATAGTATTCACGCAAATTATATCTGATATGCAGATTTTAAATTGGTTTTATAACTTACGTGTGTCTATACTGCAATGCAACAAGGAAATTCCAGAAGTTCGTTTTGATTGGGAGCAAGACATGTCCATTTTAACCGTCGCATTTCCTGCTGAAGCTGCACTGCCGGCCTTTCAGGTGTTTGCGGCCAATGCATTGAGCATTGCACGTCCCCTGCTGGGTCTAGGCATTCTCGCCGCCCTGCTGGTCGTGTTCAAGCCACTGCTGATCGGCGTGTTGCGTGCTGCCCTGTTGGTGATCCGTCCGCGCAAGTCGCTGGAAGAGCGCTCCTCGCGCCGCATGCTGGAAAGCGTGTTGCTGATGAATCGCATGGCTCGCGATGTCGAGGGAAGCCATCCAAGCCTGGCGGCCGAGCTGCGGTCGATCGCATCCCGTAATTGAGCGTGAACTAATCCAGACGAGAGGTTCTAACCATGACCACGTTATCGCATCCAATTGCACCGCTGCCGAAGAACGCAAATCGTGAACCGGTCGCCACTGGCGTCGCCGGGTCTTTTGTTCATCGCCTGCGCCGTTCGCGCAGCCTGGCTTCGATGCTGCCATCCCTGCTGTTGAGCGGTGTGATCACGTTCGTCATGACCGCCGTCATGCACCTGAGTTGGTCCGGCTGGAGCAACGGCTTTTTCGGTGCGTGGATGGAAAGCTGGCTGACGGCTTGGCCGATCGCCTTCCCGGTTGCATACCTGATGGGACCGGTACTGAACAAGATCGCTGCATGCATCTCGGCACCGGCAGCGCGCGCTGAAATGCGTCCGCAATCGGGCCTGGCATTTGGCGATATCGCCAACGTGTCGGACACCGTCACGGCAAATAACGGATTCGTCGTCCTGCGCAACCTGAAACCCGCACACGATTTCAGCGCTGTGTAACACGGCTGTACAAGTTGTCTCCTCCTCCCTCCTAAAGGAAGGATTTGGCCCCGCAAGCTTCGGCATCGCGGGGCTTTTTTCTTGTTGCATGCCGGTCGTGTTGAAGCTCTGCCGGGGTTAGCGCGGCCCAGCCGCGCTTGAACATGCTTATCCGTTGTTATCCGCGCTGAACCTGCTCAACGCCCCGCTTCAGCCAGCAGGGCTGCCGAACATCGCGGCGGCGCGCCTCTCGAGTTCCTGCGGCGGCACGTCTTCCACATGTGTAGCGATCCACCAGATATGGCCGAATGGATCGGCAAGCTTGCCGGCGCGGTCGCCATAAAACTGGTCTTCCACCGGCCGCTGCAGTTGGGCACCCGCTTCCACTGCACGTTTGACGAAGGTATCCGCGTCCTCGACATATAAATGGATCATCACGGGCGATCCGCCAATCAGCTGCGGGCTGCGTGCATCCATTTCCGGAAACTCGTCGCTTAGCATGATGGCCGAGTCGCCGATGCGGATTTCCGCATGTCCGACCTTGCCTTCCGGCGTCGCCATGCGCATCACTTCCATCGCGCCAAACGCCCGCTTGTAGAAGTCCAGTGCTGCTGCGGCACCCTTGATCGTCAGGTAAGGCGTCGCCGTATGGTATCCCTCGGGAATAGCTTTTACTTTCGTGTCCACGGTTGCATCCTTTCGTAAACGTCCGATTCACAAGCCGCGCAACAGCATCTGCGTATCGATCACGCGTACGCTGCCGCGCACCAGTACTCCCTGTTCCATGAACCATCGCTGCGCTACAAATGGCGCAAAGCCGGTTTCTTCGCGTATCGCAAATTGGAAGATCGCATCCCACTCGTTGTCCTTCGGCATAACCCACACCACTTGGCGCCCTACGTCGGCGCGGATGCCGGCATGGCGTAGGTTGGCCCGCATGCGCGCCGCGCGCCGTTCCCGGTTTTCCGCATAGACACCATTCTCATCCGGCATCGGCAGCACGGCCGGCACCCGCCGTTGTTCCAGCCCGCTTGCACTGGTGCGAAAAGTCGCCCACGGCCCGACCAGCGTGCGCGAAACAAATTGCAGTTCATCCTCGGCAAGAGGTTCGTCGAGGTAATAGCAGGACAGGATGAAGGGCATGGCGCAACGCAGTGGGTGGCATTCGATTGGCAGGATAAACCCTCAGCCCCTATTTAAACAGGCCAGTCTGGCACCATGCTGACATTCGCCAACTGTGCGCTGACTATGCGCCAACTATGTACTAATGGGGGCGTATCGCGGGCAATTTGCAGAAATTGCAAAACCAATCGCCGGGAGCCGTGTCCAATCCCGGTCAAGCAAGAATAAGGGTATCGATGGTGGATAACGAACAACCACAGAAACAAGACCCGCAGCGAACAAATCCGGAGCCCCCCAAAAAACACCCACTGTTACGCGCAGTGGTTCGGCATACAGTCAACATAGTGGGATCGGTCCTCATCCTGCTCGTGGCGGCCGTGATCGTCGGCGCAGCCTACATCATGCAGACCATCCCGAAGACACCCGGCCTGGAAGCGCTGCTGGAGGCGCAGAACGCGAAGCCGAGCATCCTGCTATCCGCATCGGGCACCCATATCGCGACATACAGCCAAGGCCAGCAGGAACGCGTGACCTTGAACCAGATCTCGCCGCATGTGATCGATGCCTTGATCGCGACCGAAGACCATCGCTTCTATGGACATCGCGGCGTCGATGTGCACCGCACCTTGTCGGCCATCGTGCATACGATGCGCGGCGACGCGCAGGGCGGTTCGACGATCACTCAGCAGTTGGTGAGAAACATGTTCCCTGAAGCAATCGGTCGCGCACGCACCATCGAGCGCAAGCTGCGCGAGATCATCACCGCGCTGAAGATCGAAGAGGCCTACACGAAGGATGAAATCCTCGCGCTATACCTGAACACGGTCCCCTTCCTGTACAACGTGGTAGGCATCGAAATGGCCGCGCGCACCTACTATGACAAGACCGCAGCTGAGCTCGACGTGCTCGAAAGCGCGACACTGATCGGCATGCTCAAGGGGACCAGCTACTACAACCCCATCATCAATCCGGAACGGGCGCAGAAACGGCGCAATGTGGTGCTCGGCCAGATGGTCAAGCGCGGCATGCTGAGCATGGAGAAGTTCGATGGGCTGCGCGACGAACCGCTGAATGTGACGCTCAACCGCCAGCCCGATCCACTCGGAGAGGCACCGCATTTCGCTGCGCATGTGCGGCGCGAGCTGATCGAGTGGGCCGATGCCAACAACTACAACCTGTACACAGACGGCCTGATCGTGCACAGCACCATCGACGACCGGCTGCAGAAGGCTGCAGCGGAGGCGGTCGAACGGCAGGCGCAAGTGCTGCAGAACATCGCCGATGTGGAATGGGGGCGCAGCAGCGATCGCGTCGCGTCGCATACGCCCAGTGCTTATGCCGCCTTGCGCAAGAAGGTCGAGCCATTCAAGCACTTCTGGAATGAGCGCCCCGACCTGCTGGATGCCTTCGTGCGTGAATCACCGGCCTACAAGAAGGCTGTCGCCGACGGGCTGTCGCCGCAGAAGGCACTGGCGAAACTGAAAGCCGATACAAAGTTCATGGCGCGCCTGCGCGAGCACAAGACGCGACTTGAGGCGGGATTTGTCGCGATCGACCCCACTACCGGCGAAGTGAAGGCCTGGATTGGCAGCCGCGACTTCGAGCGCGACCAGTTCGACCATGTCGCGCAGGCCGAGCGCCAGCCCGGGTCCACGTTCAAGCCCATTGTGTATGGCGCGGCATTGGAACAGGGCTTTCTTCCCGACCGCGTCTATCCCGACGGGCAGGTCGAAATCCGCGCCGACGACGGCAGCATCTGGAAGCCGACCGATATGGATGGTTTCAGCGGACGCATGATGAGCATGCGCGAAGGGCTGATCTATTCAAAGAACACGATCACTGCGCAGGTGATGCAGGATGTCGGCGCAACGCATGTGATCGGCCTTGCGCGTGCGGTCGGCGTCAAGCAAAGCCGGCTTGCCGCCGTGCCGTCGCTATCACTTGGCACCAGTCCTGTCACCTTGCTCGAGATGGCGAGCGCCTACTCGACGATTGCGCAGGTTGGCGAGTACCGTCCGCCCGTATTCATCCGCAAGATCACCGACCGCGAAGGCAAGGTGCTCGCCGAATTCAACAGCGAGCCGCAACGCGTGATGTCGGAAGTCACGGCGATCGAACTGATCGACATGATGCGCGGTGTCGTGCGCCAAGGCACCGGCACCGAAGTGCGGAACCGCTTCAACATCGTTGCTGATATCGCGGGTAAAACCGGCACCACGCAGAACAATACCGATGGCTGGTTCATCCTGATGCATCCGAATCTGGTTGCGGGCGCCTGGGTCGGCTTCAACGACTCGCGCGTGACGATGCGCAGCGACTACTGGGGCCAGGGCGGGCACAATGCGCTGCTGCTGGTTGGCGATTTCTTCAGAGATACGCTTAAAGCGAAGCTGATCAACGTGAAGGCTAAATTCCCGCAGCCGAAGCGCCCACCGCCGCTGATCGTCGAGGCACCGGCCGACGTCATGGCGAATGACGTAGTACCACCGGGCTATGGCGTGATTACTCACGGTGGCAGTGATGCTGTCGTTGTGGGGCCGGAGAGCGGGCAAATGCCAGAACTTCAGGACAATGCTTCATCGATGTCGGCCGACGAACTCGGCCGGTTCCTGAGCAGACTCGGGCGCGATCCCGTGACAGGCATGCGAATGGAGCAAAGCTCGGGTTCTTCTGCATCGCGCGGCGAAGGTGCATCGGGAGGCGATGCGACGTTCTCCGATTACGGCGAGTGAATACCGCACAAGTAAATCCTGCACAACCAACCACGCAACAGCAATTGATGCCGCACGGAAGCTGGACGTGCATCGCGCTTGAGATGCGCCAACTTCCTGCCATGTCGTGGCCATTTGCGAATCGCTATCATGCCTGTTTCCCCGCCTGGCAAAGGAGATTCGCATGGCAGCCGAAAATCCCAGCATCATGTCGCATGTGTCGATAGGCACGAACAACTTCGAGCGCGCAGTGGCGTTCTACGACAAGGTAATGACCGCGCTCGGAGCGCGCCGCCTGATGGAGCACACCGGAGCCGTGGCGTACGGCAAGCTGTATCCGGAGTTCTGGGTGCAGACGCCGATTGACGGCAAGGCGGCATCGGTTGGCAACGGCACGCACTTCGGATTTGTCGCGGTATCGAAGGAAGCGGTGCACGCTTTCCACGAGGCAGCGCTGGCTGCAGGTGCAGAGGATAGCGGCGCGCCAGGGCCGCGGCCGGAATACAGTCCGGCCTATTACGGCTGCTTCGTGCGTGACCCTGACGGACACAAAATCGAAGCCGCGTTCTGGGATGAGACGCTTGCCTCCTGACACGGGGTATCATGGCGGTATCACCATGATCGACAGTCGGGCCCACAAAGCCCGTTCAGCAAACCTCACCCTCACCCTTACAGGAGAAAAAAAGATGGATATCGATATCGGCATTTCCGAGCAGGAAAGACAAGGCATCGTCGACGGTTTGTCGCGACTGCTGGCTGACACCTACACGCTCTACCTCAAGACCCACAATTTTCACTGGAACGTGACCGGCCCGATGTTCCAGACACTGCACCTGATGTTCGAGACACAGTACAACGAACTGGCACTGGCGGTGGACCTGATCGCGGAACGGATCCGTGCCTTGGGCAGCTACGCGCCAGGGACGTATGCGGAGTTTGCGCGCCTGAGCACGGTGAAGGAGCCGAACGGCGTGCCGTCGGCACAGGACATGATCCGGCAGCTGGTGCAGGACCAGGAGACGGTGGTGCGTACCGCCCGCTCGATGTTCAAGGCGGTTGACCAAGCCGGTGACGAACCGACAGCCGACCTGCTGACGCAGCGCATGCAGGTGCATGAAAAGACAGCGTGGATGCTGCGCTCGCTGCTGGAGAAATAAGGCGGGATACTGCGGGCCGGGCACCAAGGTATGCCATGGTGCTTCAAGCCGGCCCGCGAAATGCTCAAGTCGCTTGTATCGCGTTGGCGTGCGGAATTCGTGCCTTGTCGAGACGGGCGCGGATGCGCTCCCACAACTTCTCGTGCAGCGGCATTACGATCACATTGCAGATCGGCTCGAGGATCGCTGCCAGGCCGCCAAAGGCCACCGAACCGGTAACCACATACATGGTGGCGAATGCCACGCCCATGTGGACAGCGATCTGACTCGTGGTTTTAGCGGCAGTGACCATATTGTGTTCCTTTCTTTGCCAATCAAAGCGTCATGCAGCAAATGATAGTGATTCGCATTTGATTGAGCTAGTTGATTTATTAAAGGAATTCAATAGGTCATATCTATTGGGTGATCAGAATTTGTAGCTGATACCGACGCGTAGCACCGGATAAACCTTGAACTTGTTCACTTCGTCGCGCAACGCGGCGTTTTCACGCGCGATATCGTTCGCAAACTCGCGGCAGACGGAATCCGGCGCGGTACAGCCGCTGCTGCTTAGCGAGGTTTTTGGCGCACCCTGCAGCATCACGCCGATATCGGTCGAGAATGACCATCCTTTTTCTTTGTTCGACGAGCGGCCCCAGCCGATGCCGAGATAGGGGGCGACCTTGTTGAAATCGACTTTGCCGTTGACCTTGCCCGCGCTCGCCGCGTCGTAGGTGTGTCCTTGGATCGTGTAGGCGCCGCTTGCATTCGGCAGAGCATGCACGTCGATCTTGTTACCGTTATAGGACAGGCCGGCAGTCAGGCGGAATGCGCTGTCCTTGCTCGGGTACCAGTCCAGCAGCGCATCGTAGGTATTGGCAGTCAGCTTCAGGTCGTAATCCAGGTCCTTGGTGCGGCCGCTGTAGGTATAGCCGAGGTAGCCCATGCCCAAGCGCGCATTCAGGTTCGGGCGCAGAGGAATCGTGGTGTGGAAACCGACACCGGTGGTGCCGACCGCGCCCGCAACACCGACATCATCCAGCTTGTCGACATCGGCGGGATTCGCCTGTGCACCTGCTGCTGCCACAAAACTCGCGATCAAACCGAAAGCCGCAAATCCTGTCTTCAATGTTTCGCTCCTGTCCATGGATAAATGCGCAAGCAAATTTTTCGCGAATGCAAAATTGCTTGACGTACAGGCGTCTAGGACTACAGCAACTGATGCCGGTTCCAAACTTTTCCAGCAAAACAGAAAATCGGCGTTCTTGGCAGAAATATTGAGAAGAAGAAAGAAAATGGCGACAAATAGGGTGGGAGGTCAGCATTTATCAACATGGCCGAACGGAGAAGCCGCATAGTGGTCGTCCGCGTTGTGAATACTAATTGAGTAGTTGCAACATTACTGATTGGCATTAAAGAGTGCATGAACAAGAAGCGGCATCTCCACCCCTCCGATATTCGCGCCCTTGCCCGGCTCGCGACCGATGCGACCATCGGTCTGACCGATCTCGTGGAAGCGGTTCATCACACCATCGTCCGGCTGCCTGGAACAACCGTCGCGGCGGTGCCCGCAGTGCAGCGTACACGCGGCATCAGCGGCATTGTCTACAACACGGTACGTGGCATCGCGCGCGCGACCGGTGGCGGCATCGACAAGCTGCTGGCACAACTGAGCCCGTTTTTCGGCGAGAGCGGTTCTTCGCCCGAGCGCGAAGCAGTGCTGGCGACACTCAATGGCGTGCTCGGCGACTATATGGCCGGCACCGGCAATACCTTGGCCATTCCGATGCGCCTGCGCTTGGGTGGGAACGCATTGCGCCTCGAACGCGAAGCATTGAGCGCCGCCATTCCTCATGCAGGTTCAAGGCTTCTCGTCCTGGCACATGGCCTTTGCATGAACGACCTGCAGTGGCGCCGCCTCGGCCACGACCATGGCGCAGCACTGGCGCACGATCTCGGCTACACGCCGCTCTATCTGCATTACAACAGCGGCCGCCACACGTCCGACAATGGCCGCAATCTCGCATCTTTGTTGCAGGATCTGATCCGTGAATGGCCGCAGCCGGTAGAGGAACTGGTTCTTGTCTGCCACAGCATGGGTGGCCTGGTTGCGCGCAGCGCCTGCCATTACGGCGCTGCCGAAGGACATACCTGGCTGCCGCTGCTGCGCAAACTGATCTTCCTCGGCACGCCGCATCACGGCGCACCCTTGGAGCGGATCGGAAACTGGATCGACGTGCTGTTGAAGGCGACGCGCTATGCGGCACCCTTTGCGCGGCTGGGCAAGATCCGCAGCGCCGGGATTACCGATCTGCGCTTCGGCAACCTGCTGGAGGAGGACTGGACCGGCCGCGACCGTTTTGCGCGCGGGCCAGACAGACGCCAGCTCCTGCCCTTGCCGTCCGGCGTGCAGTGCTACACGGTCGCGGCCACACTGGGCAAGGCCATCGGCAGTATGACCGACCGCATCCTCGGCGATGGTCTGGTGCCGCTAGATAGTGCATTAGGGATCCATGAGCAGGGCGAGCGCCGCCTCGACTTTACGCCCGACCGGCAATGGGTGGCATGCGAGACAGGGCACATGGACCTGCTCAGCAGCGCCGACGTGTATGCACGCATTTGCGACTGGCTGGCGCAGGCACGCACGGAGGTCCATGAGAGCGTCTGACCATCGCGTGCTGTTTGCGTCGGAGCGCATGAGCTCGGTATTCGGTTAGACGCTCTTAGTTGGCAACAACAATGATGTCGCACCGGGACGAAGTAAGACGCTAGAACGCTGCAACGGCGCGCAGCGCGTGTTCGACGTCCGCACGCCCCACATTGAGGTGCGTCACCCACCGCATGCGCTTCATTGCGCGCTCCTTCACGCGGAAGTAGCCGCTGGTGACTTTCACGCCATGCGCTGCCAAATGCTGCTGCAATTCGTCTGCCACGCCGCCCTCGATATCGCAGAACACGATGTTGGTTTGCGCCGGATGCACCGACACCTTGCCCGCCAGCTTCGGATGCATGGCCGCGATGTCGGCGAGACCTTCGGATAGCAGGCGCGCGTGCGCATGATCTTCGGCCATCCGGTGCACATGATTCTGCAGCGCATGCATGCCGGCTGCCGCAATCAGGCCGGCCTGGCGCATGCCGCCGCCGAGCATCTTGCGCACACGGCGCGCCTGGCGGATGAAGTCGGCGGAGCCGAGCAGCAGCGAGCCGATCGGCGCGCCGAGGCCTTTCGACAGGCAGAGCGACAGCGAGTCGTAGCCTTGGCAAATCGCGCGCGCCTGTTGCACCGGATCCGTCCCTTCCAGCTCGGCCTGTGCGACAGCGGCGTTGAACAGGCGGGCACCATCGATGTGGGTACGCAGGCTGTGGCGTGTCGCCAGGTCGCGTACCGCGCGCATGTAAGCCAGCGGAAGCACCTTGCCGCCCGTCGTGTTTTCCATCACCACCAGCCGTGTCTTCGCGAAATGCGGATCGTCCGGCTTGATTGCGGCTTCCACGTCTTCCAGTGCGATGGTGCCATCCGGTTGGTGCTCCAGCGGTTGCGGCTGGATCGAGCCCAGCACCGCCATGCCGCCCGCCTCCCAGCGATAGGTATGCCACTGCTGGCCGACGATTGCTTCATCCCCGCGCTGGCAGTGCGTCATCATCGCGATCAGGTTGGTCTGCGTGCCGCTCGGCGCCAGTAGCGCCGCCTCGAAGCCCAGCATCTGCGCCGCCATCTCCTGCAAGCGGTTGACGGTCGGATCGTCCCCGAACACGTCGTCCCCCAAGGGCGCCTCCATCATCGCCTGCTTCATTGCAGCGGTTGGCTGGGTCACGGTGTCACTTCGAAAATCGCTCATGGTTTACCCGAAAAATCAGCAAAACAGCCATTATCCGGCTTTTCGATGACGGGCCGGGGCAACTGTCCTGAATGCGATAGTTGGCATAAAATAAAAGCAATAAAATCAAGGCGCTTGCTACCAAAACATTATCACTTATGCAATGATAGCGGGCTGCGATCAACCCCCCTCTGAATAGGTCGTCCTCGCCATGGATACGACACTCGAATCCGGACCCACGCAAACCACGAGCCGCCGCTTCGTGCTGGAAATGCTGGGTTTTACCGACGCCGAAAAAGCGATGCTGGCTTCCACGTTCCGCCTGACTGGACGACGCCCCTTCTGTTATGCGGAGCCCAGTACGCCGGGCGAGCGCGCCGACATTTACCTGGCGAATGCCGACAGCCCCGACGGACTGCACCAGTTGCAGGCGCGCGCACCGAATATCCACGCGCCAGCGGTGCTGATCGGTCGCGGCCCCGCGCCATGTGCCTGGCCGCTGGTGGAAAAACCGATTCACTGGATGCGCCTGTTCGAGCAGATGGATCTGCAAATGCAGACGGCACTGGAAGAGCGCGCCCGCCGCGTGCACAGCCCGGATCAATGGGACGGACGCACCTTCCGCCGCGCGACGGACAAGAAATTGCCGCCGCCCCCGGTATTTGTCGAAACCCGGCCGGTGGAATCGGTATTGGTGGTGGACGACAGTGCGACGGTGCGTGCCTTCATGCGCTCCAGGCTGGCACCGTTCCGCTTTGATGTGGATTATGCGGAGAATGGCGAGACTGCCATCGACATGGCGCAGGCCAAGAATTACACCTGCATCTTCCTCGACATCCTGATGCCTGGCATGGACGGTTACCAAGTCTGCAAGCGCATCAAGTCCAGCCCGGGGACGAAAGACACGGCGGTGGTGATGCTAAGCAGCAAGTCATCCGCCTTCGACAAGTTCCGCGGCACTTGGGCGGGCTGCGATGCCTATCTCGGCAAGCCGGTGTCGGAAGACGAGCTGTTGTCGACCATTGCTCGCTTTCTGCCAAGCGCGCGCCGGGTTGCGGAAGCCATTCTCGCCGGCGCGGCTTGACACAGCGCGAACTCGTCCGGCGCCGCGCGGCGCCGGATTCCTGCAAAGCCCGGACGGTCAGTCGGCCAGGTTCGCAAACAGCGGCGTGCTCAGGTAACGTTCGCCGAAGGACGGGATGACCGTCACGATCAGCTTGCCCTGGTTTTCCGGACGGCGCGCTACCTGGCAGGCAGCCCACAATGCCGCACCCGACGAGATGCCGACCAGCAGCCCTTCTTCCCGCGCGGCGCGGCGGGCGAAGTCGAACGCATCGTCATTCTTCACGCGCACCACTTCATCGTAGATCTTCGTGTTCAGGATGTCGGGCACGAAGCCGGCGCCGATGCCCTGGATCGGGTGCGGACCTTTCTGGCCGCCCGACAATACCGGTGATGCATCCGGTTCCACCGCGATGCACTGGAACGACGGCTTGCGTGCCTTCAGCACTTCACCGACGCCAGTAATCGTGCCACCGGTGCCGATGCCGGCCACCAGGATGTCGATCTTGCCGTCGGTGTCGCGCCAGATTTCCTCTGCAGTCGTCGTGCGATGAATCTCGGGGTTGGCCGGGTTCTTGAACTGCTGCGGCATCAGGTAACGCGGGTCGGACGCGCACAGCTCTTCCGCCTTCTTGATCGCACCGCCCATGCCTTCCGGGCCGGGCGTGAGGATCAGGTCCGCGCCGTATGCGCGCAACAGCATGCGACGCTCCTTGCTCATCGTCTCCGGCATCGTCAGCACGCAGCGGTAGCCGCGCGCGGCGCACACCATGGCGAGTGCAATACCGGTGTTGCCGCTCGTCGGCTCGACGATGATGGTGTCGGGCTTGATCAGGCCGGCCTTTTCGGCGGCATCGATCATTGCCACGCCGATGCGATCCTTCACGCTATGCGCCGGGTTATAGAACTCCAGTTTGGCCACCACGTCCGCACCGCCGGACTGGACCAGCTTGCGGATGCGCACCAGAGGCGTATTGCCGATTAGTTCGGTGACATCGTTAACAATTTTCATGGCATCCTTCCTTGTTGGTTTATCCGAGCCCAGTGAGTATAAAACGATAACGCCGGAACATTAACCATGCAGTTCTGCAATCCGGCGATCCCGTTCGACCTGGATCAAATGCGCAGATGTACCCTCGGACACGCCAAGCGATTGCAGCACGAATGCCGACAGCTGCAGCCCTGCCTCCAGCGTCTCCGGGATCACGTACGACGCGCCTGCCTGCTTCAGCGCAAGCGCATGCTTCTCGTCGCGCGAGCGGGCAAACAGCGGCACTTCCGGATATTCGCGGCGGATTGCTTTTACTGCATGCAGGGCTGAAGCGGGATGGTCCATCGTCAGCACGATGGCGGCCGCCTTCTCGGCATGCACCTTGCGCAGCAACTCCACGCGCGCCGCGTCCCCGAAATACACCGGGATGCCCATCGGATGCAGTTTCGCGATCAGGCGCGCGTTGTTCTCGAACGCGACGTACGGCGCGCCGTGCGCCGACACCATTTGCGCCACCAGCTGGCCGACGCGGCCGAAGCCAGCGATGATCACGGTGCCGTTGAGCGGCTCGATTTCGGCATTGTCGACGCTGTTGCTGTTGTCGGGATGGCCCGATTCCCACCATTCGGCGAAGATGCGCCCGGCCTTCGCCACCACCGGCGTGGCGAACAGGCTCACGCTGACCACCAGCATGATGAACTGGCCGATTGCCTGCGGCATCAGCTGCGTCGCGAGCGCATAGCCGACCACGATGAAGGTGAACTCGCCGCCCTGCCCGAGCAGCGCGCCGCCCTCGACCGCCCTACCCCAGTTGAATCCGCCGATGCGGAATATCACTACAAGAATGACCGACTTGATCAGGAACAGGCCAACCACTGACAGCGGCAGCCACACCGGCGACGCGGCCACTTCGCGCACATCGATGGCCATGCCCACTGACATGAAGAACAGGCCCATCAGCAGCCCCTTGAAGGGCTCGATCGTGACTTCCACCTCATGCTTGAATTCGGTCTCGGCCAGCAGCAGGCCGGCGAGAAAGGCGCCGAGCGCCATCGACAGGCCGGCCATTTCGGTCAGGCTGGCAATGCCGAGCGTCGACAGCAGCGTCAGTGCCATGAAGACGTCGGGCTGGCGCTGCTGTGCAAAGGAATGGAACAGCGGGCGGATCACGCGGCGGCCGAGCAGATAGATCAGCACGATGGCGACCACAGATTTGAGCAGCGTACCGCCGGCCAGCATCACGAGGCCGTCGCCGCCGCCCTTGGCAAGCACGCCCATCATGATCAGGATCGGCACCACCGCCAGGTCCTGCAGCATCAGGATCGAAAAGCCGGCCTGGCCGAGCGGTGTGCCGAGCGTGCGCCGCTCCGTCATCAGCTGCATCACGACCGCGGTCGATGACAATGCCAGCACGCAGCCGAGGATGGCTGCGGCTTCGAGTGTGTTGCCGAACACATAAGCCAGTCCGCCGATGACTGACGCGCTGACCGTCACCTGTGCGGTGCCGGCGCCGAATACCCAGCGCCGCAGCGCCCACAGCCGCTCCGCCGACAGCTCCAGCCCGATCATGAACATCAGGAACAGCACGCCGAGGTCGGCCAGCGCCACCACGCCTTCACGCCGCGGGAAGGTGAAGTATTGCAGCCATGGCACCTCGTCCGCCCATAAGCCGAGTCCGAATGGTCCAATCAGCGTGCCCGCTGCGAGAAAGCCCAGTACCTGGTTGACGCGCCAGCGCTGCAGCAGGGGAATCAGAATCCCGGTAAGCGCGAGGAACAGCAGCGTCTCGCGCAGGTAAGGCAAAGCCTGGTGTGCTTCCACTTCAACAAATCCTAATAACGAGCGTGTGAATTTTCTGCTGGGCGCGTCGGCCTTGGCCGGTAACTCTCGCGGGAACGATGTTGATGGCGGGGGGAGTGAGCCGTGACAATGCGCAGCATCGCAAGTGTGTCACAGAATGATGCCGAATTGCATCGAAAAATCCCGACTGTCGCACACGGGTATAGGCGTTTTGAGCGTGGCTGGCAGGCAGCTAGAGCGATTCTTGATCTGGATTATTTCCGGCGCTTCTTCCAGTTGTACCCGGGATCCGGATCGGCGACGCCGGGGTGGCCGACGGAGTGCGGATGTTCTGACGACATTGTGACGAATCCGATCGCTTCGCCGGTGCGCTGGCGCGTGCGTAGCGCCTCCATGAACTGCAGCGCCGTGCTCATCTCGTTCGTGTCGAATGCCCTGCCGTGCGGGCGGGGAGTGCCGTTTTCGATTTGCGTCCAGTACACCATGTACATCGCATCGCTCCCGTGTTCACGTCAACTGCGCCATGCCTGCGCGATAATTTCACAGGATCGCAGCCGCGCGGCATGGTCGTAGATCATGGTGTTGATGATCAGCTCATCGGCCTGTGTCGTGGCGACGAAGGCCTGCAACTGCTCCTTTACCGTCGCCGGGTCGCCGATGATCGATGCGTGCAGCGTTGCCTCCACCGACGCCTGTTCCAGCGGCGACCACAGCCCGTCCATGCAGGCCACCGGCGGCGGCATGGTGTCCGGCATGCCGCGGATTAGGCTTACATGCATCTGCTGCTGCGTGGTCGACAGGATGTGCGCCTGCTCTGTGGTATCGGCTGCGATCGCGTTGACGCCAATCATGGCATACGGCTTGTCCAGTACCTTCGATGGCCGGAACAGTTGCCGGTACAGCGACAGTGCGGACTGCATGTGCGCCGGGGAAAATTGACCGGCGAATGCGAAAGGCAGGCCAAGATGAGCGGCGAGCTGCGCACTGAAATCGCTGGAGCCGAGCAACCAGATCGGGATGTCGAGTCCATCGCCCGGCACTGCGCGCACTCGCGGCGTGGACATGCCGTCGTCGCGCGCTTGCAGGTAGGAACGCAATTCCACCAGCTGCTCCGGGAATTCTTCGCCCCGGCTATCCAGCGAGCGGCGAAGCGCGCGCGCCGTCAGCTGGTTAGAGCCGGGCGCGCGGCCCAGACCGAGATCAATGCGTCCCGGATACATCGACTCCAGCGTGCCGAACTGTTCCGCAATCACCAGCGGCGCATGGTTGGACAGCATGATGCCGCCCGAGCCAACGCGAATCCTGCTGGTTCCAGCGGCGACATAACCGATCACTACCGCGGTTGCCGCGCTCGCGATCCCCGGCATGCCATGGTGCTCAGCCAGCCAGTAGCGGTGGTAGCCCCACTGCTCCGCATGCTGGGCCAGATCGAGCGTGCGGCGGAAGGCATCGGCCGGTGTGCCGCCGCGCTGGATGGGCGCCAGATCAAGAATGGAAAGCGGAATGTCTTTGAGCTGCTTCATCGACGAAGTGAGCCAGTGCAATTAACAGAGAACAAGTCATTATGCCGTGGCAGAACATATCGGTTCGACCACGCGTTTCCGGATGCGTTTCCACGGCGGAGATCCTGCCCTTTTCGGCCAGTCTCACGCAGAAGATCAAGCGGCCAAGAAGCTGAGTAGCCCCTTCTGCCATAGATAACGGCCGAGCATCACCATGCACACCGTCACAATCATCGGACGGATGAGCCGCGTGCCGCCGCGCACCATCGCATGCGAGCCGCCCCAGGCGCCGATCACCTGGCCGCAGATCATCGCCGCGCCTGCCGCCCACAGCACCTTGCCTCCGGCAATGAACACCGCGAGTGAAGCAATGTTGCTCGCGAAATTGAGCACTTTGGCATTGGCTGTCGCCGTAATCAGGTTCTGGCCGCGCAACGCCACCCCGGCGAGCGAAAAGAAGGAACCGGTGCCGGGGCCGAACATACCGTCATAGAAGCCGATGCCCGGCACGACGACGCCCCGGTAGGCGGCGCTGTTAAGGCGCGGCTGGCGTTCCACCGCGCCGGCACCCGGCGCCAGCAGGAAGTAAAGCGCGATCGTGACCAGCACAAACGGAATCACCACGTCGAGCGTCTTCGTGTTCATGAACTGCACGGCGATGGTGCCGAGCGCGGAGCCGATCAGCGAACAGATGAACAGCGGCCGCACTTCGGGTACACGCACAAGGCCGCGCCGGATCACCATCAGCGAAGCGGTCAGCGAACCAGAGCTGGCCTGGAACTTGTTGGTCGCCAGTGCCTGCAGCGGCGGCACCTGCGCCAGCAGCAGCACCGGAATCGTGATCAAACCGCCACCGCCGGCAATCGCATCGACAAAGCCGGCGATGGCAGCCGCGGCGAACAACATCGCCAGCACTTCCGGCGATAAAACCAAATCCATATTCAATCCTGTATTAACGTGTAGAACTGCGCGTAGAACGGTGCGGGGATGGCGGCGCCGCGGGCCGCCATTCCACGGGAAGAGTTGCAAGAGCGGCACGCAAAAGGTGCAAAACGTGCGCGAAGGTTGCGCGGTGTGAACCGCGCGGCAGCATTATGCCGGTTTCTTTTCCCGCATGCGAATCAGGCCTTCCTGCGCCAGTGTCGCCACCAGCTCACCCTTCTGGTTGTACACATGCGCGAAGCACAGGCCGCGGCCGCCGGAGGCGTTCGGGCTTTCCATCGCAAACAGTAGCCACTCATCCATGCGGAACGGGCGGTGGAACCAGATCGTATGGTCGAGGCTGGCAATCTGCAGGCGCGGGTCGCCCATCTTCACGCCATGCGGCTGCAGTGACGTCCACAGCAGGCCGTAGTCGGAAACGTACGCAAACAGCGTCTCATGCGTGAGCGTATCGTCAGGCAGTGCGATCGGCGAGCGGGTCCATACCAGCTTGCTCGGCTTGCCAATATGGCCGCCGTAGATGTCGCCTTCATGATCGGCGCGGAAGTCGACCGGCACCGGCATGAATGGGCGCTTGCCAGCGTCGCTCAGTTTTTTCCATGCGACGATGCTTGACGGGATCGATTCCGGATCGGCCGCTTCCGGCATCTCCTTCTGGTGCGACAGGCCTTCTTCTTCCTGTTGGAACGACACCGCGGTGACGAAGATGCGCCGCCCTTCCTGATAGGCGACCACGCGCCGCGTGGAGAACGTGCCGCCGTCGCGCACACGTTCGACTTCGTATTCGATCGGCAGGCGGTGGTTTCCCGGCAGGATGAACAGCGAGTGCAGCGAATGCACGCGCCGCCCTTCCACCGTCTGTGCCGCTGCGTACAGCGATTGCCCGAGCACCTGCCCGCCGAACACGTTCGGGCTGCCCATGAAATGGCTTTGCCCGCGATAGTGGTCGTTGTCGATCTGTTCCAGCTTCAGCAGCTTAAGAATTTCTTCGGTGTTGTAGAGAGATTGGTCCAGCATGGTTGTCTTACTTAAAAAAGAAAATCGGATGTCGGGTTATGCCGCCGTTCGTTCCGGCGGTACAAGAAATCAAAGGGTTGAGGGTTGCGCGGTGAAGCTGTCGCGCAGTTCGCGCTTGAGCACCTTGCCGATCGCGCTGCGCGGCAGTTGTTCGGTGATTTCCACTGCCGCCAGCCGCTGCGTCTTGCCGAGGCGCTCATTTGCCCATTGCATGACGGCTTGCGCATTGAGCGCGCCATCCTGCTTCGGCACAACGAAGGCGACCGGCGTTTCGCCCCAGCGTTCGGACGGCACGCCGACGACGGCGGCCTCCGAGACCAGTGGATGCTGCACCAGCACCGCCTCCAGGTCGCTTGGATAGACATTGAAGCCGCCGGAGATGATCATGTCCTTCTTGCGGTCCATCAGCGTCAGGAAACCGTCGGCATCGAAGCGGCCGATGTCGCCGGTGCGGATGAAGCGCTTGCCGCTTGGGTCATACCACTCCGCCTCGGCGGTCTTTGTCGGCTGCTTGTGGTAGCCGGACATCATTCCTGCCGAGTGGCCGACCACTTCGCCGAGCTCGCCTGGCGCCACTTCGTGGCCCTGCTCGTCGATCAGGCGTATGTCGTGGCCCGGCACCGGCTGCCCGACCGTATGCAGCTTGTCCGGATGCTCGTGTGCGGCCAGCATGCAGGTGCCGCCGCCCTCGGTCATGCCGTAATACTCGATCAGCCCGCCCGGCCAGCGCTTGACCACGTCCGCCTTGAGTGTCGCTGAGAACGGTGCGCTGGTGCAGAACTTCATGCGGAACGACGACAGGTCGTAAAGCGCGAAGTCCTCGCGCGACATGATGCGCTGGTACTGCACCGGCACCAGCATCGTGTGCGTGACGCGATGCTTCTGCGCCAGTGCGAGATAGGTACCAGCCTCGAACTTCGCCATCAGCACCACCGTGCCGCCGAGTGCAATGGTCGGGAAGAAGCACACCAGCGTGGTGTTCGAATACAGCGGTGTGGAGATGAGCGACACGGCGCTCGCGTCATAACCGTTGGCACGGCCGCGCTGCACATGGGTCCAGCGCATCCCGTGCGCCTGCACGATGCCCTTCGGCGCACCGGTGGTGCCGGAGGAATAGATGATGTTGAACGGCCACTCGGGCTGGATGGCGACGGCCTGAGGCACGTTGCCGGGCGATTCCAGCCAGTCGCTGAAGGTCTTGCCTGCTCCGCTGCCGTCGAGCGTGATGAGACCAGCCGGCAGTGTGTTGCGCACCGGTTCCAGCGCTTTTGCCACTGCAGCATCGACGAACATCAGGCGCACATCCGCATCCGCAGCCATCGATGCGAGGCTTTCCGGCGATGACGACGGCGCAAGCGGCGCGACTGCAACACCGGCGCGCAGGCTGCCGAGGAACAGCACTGCATAGGCGATCGAGGTGCCCGCGCAGATTGCAATCGCTTCACCCGGTCGAACGTCATCCCGCTGTAGCGCAGCCGCAACGCGATCCATCAATGCGTCGAGCTGCGCATAGCTGACCGTTTCCCCGTCCTGGATCAGTGCCGGCCGCGCCGGCGCAATGCCGGCATGCACGCGGATCAGCTCCGGAATGCTATGGAAGCTGTCTTCGAGCAGTGCGTCGATGGTGGGTTGTGCAGTCATGCAGCGTCGCTTATGCGATTAAGTCGAAATGAATTGCCTCAATACTATTCCAGATTGAAGTTTTTCGTGAAATCGGTATGGATATGTGAAGGAGGAGGGAATACCGGAAAACGGTAATCCGCCTTACACATCATGGCGGATGGACATATCTTCCATTGAGCATTAGACTCGCCGCCATTGCAATTAATGCAATCCGGTTTGGCGACTTAGCGTGTCGCCGCGTCTTCAATCAACCCAGAAAGCGCCCATGAAATACTTCCTGCTGATCATTGTCCTCGTCGGTGCGGCGTGGAACTGGTACGCCCGCAACACATTAAGCGAGGAAAAGGTAGTAGCGCTCTACCAAGCTCAGGGAGAAGCGTGGCACAAACAGGATGGCAAGCTGCTGTGCGACCAATTATCCAACGACTTCCAGGGCACGGTACAGGCCGTGTACGGTGCGCGCTTTGAAACCGAGACAACCAACAAGCAGGCACAGTGCGACAGCGTGGATGCAATCCTCGATCTGAAATCCGAGACGGACAAGCGCCTTCCTGCCGGGCAGCAGCTCGGCTGGACCTATCGCTTCGAGATCAAGTCGATCAACATCAAGGACGACAAGAAGAGCGCGGAAGTCCAGGTCAAGACGCACCTGAACATGGGGAACATGCTGATTATCGATAGCGAGGGCACCGACACGGTGGCACTGCGCAAGGGGGCGTTGGTGTTTGTGGGCGGCGAAGCCAGCGCGAAGTATTCCGGCGTGCTGGGCGATGCGCTTTCTGCTGCACGCTAAAAACCTGCATTGAAGGATGCGTTCCGGACAAGGCCCATGCCAGGCCCTGCCCGGAATCGCAAGAGAGGATTACTTGTAACCGCGCTCGCTGGCGTCGTGCTCGATGCCAATTAGGCCGGTGTCGGTAGTAAAGCCGGCGTTGTCCGCAAACAGCAGGCGGCCCACGCCCTTGTAATGGAACCAGACTTCGCGCTTACCGGAGCCCACATAGAACGGGATCCATGCCTTGCCGGTCATGTGCATGCTCTGGTCGGTCGGTGCACCGATCAGGTCGATTACTTCCTTTTCCCCCATGCCGATCTTCAGCTTCGCAAACTTGCTGTTGCGCGCAGGCGTGCCCTGTACATAGCCGGTCCAGTCGTTGATGCCTTTGACTTCCTTGCGGTTGGCGTTGGCTGAGCTTGCGGATTGATCCTTGTTGTCCGCAGCGGCATTCGTTGAATTCGCCGCAGGTGCGCAGGGCGCGGCTGCCGATTTGGACTTGCTCGTGCTTGTCTTCTTCGCGGATTTTGTCTTGCCGGTGGTGGAGGCCTTTGCCGACGCCGCTGGCGTGCATGGTGCATCCGCGCCAGTACTGGCGGGTGCTGCAGCCGTTCCTGCAGGGGCAGCCTGTGTGGTGGATGCCGCCGGGGCAGTGGTCGCAGTGGGTTCCGCAGCACTTTGCTTGTTGCTCGGATTGGTGATGCAGCCAGCTAGTACCAGTGCCGACACCAGAATGCTCAAACTGTACTTCATAGCCTCCCTTTCAAGCCTTGTAGTGATGATTGCAGATGCGGATTGTATACAATCCGACGACCTCAATACCTTGCCCGTGCGTAATTCACAAAGGAAGTGCATGTCCTACAACCTGGTCCTGTTCGATTTCGACGGCACACTGGCCGACTCCTTTCCATGGTTCCTGAAGACGATCAACCAGCTCGCCGACAAGCACGGCTTCAAGCGCATCGTGCAGCATGAGGTGGAAGCCTTGCGTCATCTCAGCAGCCGGGATTTGATGGCGCATCTCGGCATGCCGCTATGGAAACTGCCTGCCGTAACCGGCGACATGCGTCGCCTGATGACGGAGAACGCCGCCGCGATCCCCTTGTTCGACGGCGTGCGCAGCATGCTCGAGCGGCTTGCAGCAAGCGGCATCACCCTGGGTGTGGTGACGTCGAATACCGAGGCCAATGTCCGTGCCATTCTTGGTGATACTTATGTGCCGCTGGTACGCCATTTCGAATGCGGCGCGTCGATGTTCGGAAAGAAGGCAAAGTTCAGGAAACTCGTGAAGGCGGCTGGTGTCGCGCCAGGACGCATCCTGTGCGTTGGTGACGAGATCCGCGATGCACAGGCGGCAAGCGAAGCCGGCCTGGATTTTGCCGCAGTCGGCTGGGGCTACACCAATCCGGATGCGCTGGCACCCTACTCTTGTGCGGCACCATTTGCGAACGCCGGTGAACTGGCGGAGTGGCTTCTAGAACGGCTGGAATCGTAGTCGCTGCAGACGCTACGACCTGCCGCCGCCTGGCAATCCGGCATCCGGCGACATGCGGTCGCGGCTGGCATCAGGCGGAACCGCGTTCAGTTCCGAGTCCGGTCCGAGGTCATGCACGGTGTTGTCGGCCAGCCGCCTTAGTGCGGCGGAATCAAGCAGCGCCACGACTTCCTCGTCGGTCGTTTGGGCGAAGTCGGCGTAATGCAGGCTGACCGCGCGGAAGAAGTCTGGCGTATGCAGGCAGACACCGTCGGGAAAGTCGCGCTGCAAATCGTCCACGACTTCCGCCGGCGCCACCGGCACGGCGAAGGTCAGGTGTTTCACGTCGGCCTGCGACAACGCCATGAGCGCGGTCTTGATCGTGCCACCAGTTGCGATGCCGTCGTCTACCACGATCACCGTGTGGCCCGCGAGAGGAACGGGTGGACGGTCACCGCAATAAAGCTGCCTGCGCCGTTCGATTTCCGCCAGCTGCCGGCGTTGCTCGGCTTCGATGTACTCCGGCGAGGCGTGCACCTGCTGCATCACTGCGTCGTTCAGCACGCGTTGCGGATGCGCGCCGTCCACCACGGCGCCAAGGCCGAGTTCGGGATGGCCCGGTGCACCGATCTTGCGCACGATAAGCACATCGAGCGGCGCGTCCAGCGCCAGTGCCACTTCATATGCAACCGGCACGCCGCCACGCGGCAGTGCGAGCACGACCGGCTTATCGGCCTTCAGATGCATCAGCCCAGCGGCAAGTTTGCGGCCGGCGTCACGCCGGTCGCGGAATGGCGGATCGTCAAATAGCATGTTCATGCTCCTCGCCTGCAACTGGCGTGCAATGCTGCATGAACCAGTTGCCGGCCAATTCCAGCACCTGGTCCAGTGTGCCGGGCTCTTCAAACAGGTGGGTGGCACCGGGCACGATGGTCAGTTCCTTCTTGCAGCGCAATTGCTCCATCGCTTTGCGGTTCAGTTCGATCACTTGTGTATCGAAGCCGCCGACGATCAGCAGCGTTGGCGCACGCACTGCGGCCAACGCAGCGCCCGCGAGGTCCGGCCGGCCGCCGCGCGAAACGACCGCGGCAATCCGGTGATCCTGCGCCGCTGCGACGAGGGCCGCACCGCCGCCCGTGCTGGCGCCGAAATACCCAACAGGAAGCTGGGCAAGGGAAGGCTGCTCGCGCGCCCAGCGCGTCGCTTCCAGCAGGCGCGATGCGAGCAGCGGGATATCGAAGACGTTGGCGCGGTCCGCCTCTTCTTGCGGACACAGCAAATCGATCAGCAGCGTTGCCAGGCCGCGTTGCCGCAAGCCAGCTGCGACAAAATTGTTGCGCGGGCTGTGCCGGCCGCTGCCGCTGCCATGCGCAAAGATGACCAGCCCCTTCGGCGTTGCACCGGCGCCAAGAAAGCCTTCAAGGCCATGCGGGGCAATCCGGACGGTCTGGACGTTGTGTGGAGAATGCGTCGTCACCATCACAACCCCCTTCCTTGCGTTCCGGCGTGTCTTAATGTGCCGGTCCGCAAGACAAGACAAGTGAATGGTTATTTAGAGCGCGTCCTGCCCAGCGAGTTGCGACGAATTTTGGTGGTTGGCCCAGGCCAGCATGTCCTGGATGCCTGCGGCGACCTCCGCAAAAGCGCCTGAAGAATCACTGCCCGGGGACATTCCCTTCAGATAACTGTCGAGCAGTATCTCGAGTTCGGTGGCGCGGCGGCCGAGTTCCGCGAAGCCGAACGTGCCGGCGGAGCCGGCAAGCTTGTGAAGGCGCATCAGCAAATGCTGATAGTGCTCGTCGATATGCGGCTCGCTCAGGCAATGCTGCAGGTAGCCGCCGATCTCGCGCAGCCGTTCCGGCAGCTGCGCCGTGTACGCGGCCTGGATAGCCAGCAGCGCGGCATCCGGGTCCTTGCCGATGTGGACGTTATCCGGCATGGCGTTGCTCCCTGTCTTGTTCGTCGCGTTGCTCCCACAGCTGCAGTACCTGTTGCGACAGGCGCATCGGGTCGAACGGCTTTGCCAGCACGCCTTTGGCGCCCAGCGATTTGTAATACGCAATCTCTGCCGGCTGTACCTTGGCAGTCATGAAGACGGCCGGCTGATCCGCGGTGGCTTTTATGGCCCGCAACTGCGCCAGCGTCGTCGGCCCATCCATTTCCGGCATCATCACATCGAGCAGGATCATGTCCGGCACATAGCCCGCTGCCACCGCGTCGAGTGCTTCCTTGCCGGAGGCGCAGGCGCGCAGCTTGAAACCGCCAACCGCTTCCAGCGCAAGCTGCGCCACGGTGCGGATGTCGGGATCGTCTTCCACATACAGGATGTGTTGAAGCGGGGCACGGCTCATCGTTCGTCCTTATCTGTCCTTCGGCGCAGGATGCATCAATTCTTGCAGTACCGCCAGCAATTGTTCGTTCGAAGTGCGGGATTTCACCAGCACGGCACGCACGCGGTCGATGGTCACTGCGTCGGCTTCCTCTGCAGAAAACACGACCACCGGCGTGGCGGCATTGCGCATTGGCAGCGAGCCCAGCAGTTCCGAGCCATGGCCGTCCGCCAGGTGCAAATCGAGCAGGATCAGGCTGAAGCACTCCAAAGCGAGTTTCTCCTGCGCTTCGGCGAGCGTCGAGGCATGGTCGAGCGAATAAGCGGGCTCCAGCAGTGCCGCCACCACCTGCTTGAGGTCGTGGTCGTCTTCCACATACAGCACGCGTGGTGCGCTGTCCTTGCTGCTACGTATGACGTTCTGCAGCGCTGATACCAGCCGTCCTTCGTCGATCGGCTTTTGTATCCAGTCGATGATTCCCACCGCACCGCCTGTCAACTCTTTCCGGCCCTCTTCGGCGCGCGCCGATACCACCACCACCGGCAGGTCGTGCGTCTTGTCCTGCGCGCGTATCCAGCGCAGCAGCGACAGGCCGTCTTCGCGCGGCAGCGACAGGTCCAGCGTCATCGCCTCGTAATGGCCTTGCATCAGCTGGCGCCGCGCCTGCTCGGCGTCGTGCACGACGTCACTGTGCATTCCTGCCTGCTGCAGCATCATCGCCAGCAGCCGCGCGATGTCTGGATCGTCTTCGCACACCAGCACGCGCCCGCGTTGCGGCGCACTGCTTTCGCCGGTCACCGATGACGGCAGGTCGAAATAGAACTCGGTGCCCTTGCCCGGCATGCTGTGGAAACCAATGCTGCCGTGGTGCCGCTCGATGATCGCGCGCGAAATGCTGAGCCCCAGGCCGGTGCCACCCTTCTGCCGCGTATTGGACGAATCGGCCTGCGCAAATTTCTGGAAGATGCGCGGACGGAACTCCTCCGAGATGCCCGGGCCACGGTCGATCACCGACAGCCGCACGCCGCCGGCATGGTGTGCCAGGCGCAACTGCACGCGGGAGCCATGCGGCGAAAACTTTGCTGCATTCGACAGCAGGTTGACGATGACTTGCACGATCCGGTCGCCATCGGCATTCACTACCGCATCCGCCGCATCGGCTTGCAGCTCGAACGTCACGTCGAATTGCGCAGCGTAATCGCGCGTGGCGGCAATCGCCTGTTCCACCAGCGGCAGCAGGTGTTGCGTCGACATGTCGAAGCGCATGTGACCCGACTCGATCTTCTCGATGTCGAGGATGTCGTTGATCAGGCGCACCAGGCGTTCGCAATTGTTGTGTGCAATATCGAGCAGGGTTTTTGCGCGCTCCGGCATATCGCCGGCGACGCCGCCGATGAGGAGGCCGAGCGAGCCGCGGATCGATGTCAGCGGCGTGCGCAGCTCGTGCGACACGGTGGAGATAAACTCGTTCTTGAACTGTTCGGCCTGCTTGCGCAAGGTAATGTCGGTACCGACACCGCATACGCCGTATACCTCGCCCCTTTCGTTGACCAGCGGCTTGCGCACCACGAGGAAGGTACGGCGGCCGTCTTCGAGGCGCAGTTCATCCTCGAGACGCGAGCTGTCGCCGCCTTCGAGCACGGCACGGTCTTTTACGCGGTTGTGCTCTGCCAGCGCGGCAGGAAACAACTCATCAAGCGTCTTGCCGAGCACCTGTTCCGAGGTGACATTGAACACACGCTCATATTCCTTATTGATGAACATGAAGCGCCCTTCCAGATCGCGCACGTACACAAAGGCGGCGGTGCTGCTCATCACGGCCTGCAGCAGCGCGCTGGTTTCGCGCAGCTTGCGCTCATTGTCTCGGTGCTCGCTGACGTCGCGCACGATGCCGGCAAAGCCGCGCCGCCCGTTGAGCCACATCTCGTTGACGGTGATGGCCATCGCAAATTGCGAGCCGTCCTTGCGGCGGCCGGTGACTTCGCGGTCGAGGCCGATCACGCGCGTCTTGCCGGTGTCACGGAATTTTTGCAAGTAGCCGTCGTGCGTCTGGTGGTATTTGTTGGGCATCAGTAGATTGATGCTCTGCCCGATCACCTCGTCCGGTTCGTAGCCGAAGATCCGTATCGCGGCGCGGTTCATGCTGACGATCTGACCACGCTCGTCGAGCGTGATGATGCCTTCGGCCATATTGTGGATCACCGTATGCAATCGCGCCTGATGCTCGCGGGCAGAGGCAAGTCCGCGCCGCAATACATGGCGGTCGAATTCCGACGTTGCCCACAATGCCAGGTCATGCAGCGCCTCGCGCTCCGCGGGACTGAGTGTGCGCGGGGCAGGATCGAGCACTGCCAGCGTACCGAGCCGTCGCCCATCGCGGTCCATCAGCGGCCAGCCCGCGTAAAAGCGCAGATGCGGTGCGCCGGCCACGAGCGGAAGTGCGGCAAAACGCGGGTTATCGGCGGCATTCTCGACAATAAGCGGCGCATCGCCATCCGGCGTGCATGCGCAGAATGTCTTGCAGTCTTGGAGTTCGGCCTCGCCCAATCCCTGCTGCGCAATGAAATGCAGTTCGTCGGCGCTGCCCATGACGAGGAAGGCAATCGATGTGCCGGTCAGGCGTTGCGCGTTGCGCACAAGACGGTCCAGCCGTTCCTGCGGCACGTCGTGGCTGGATGCTTGTTGGAGAATGCTTGCTTCCGGCATGAGCTTTCCTGAGGGCTGTGCTGTGTGACCAACCGTGCGGCGTCGGAAGGAGCTGGCGGCGTATCCGATCAATCACGTCCGAGGTCGGCATTTTGTGCCGAAGGACGCTGCCTGAACTAAATTTTACGCCAGTTGAATGCCGTTTCATTCATGCAATTGCTGTTGTGGCCGCCTTTTGTGGTGAAACATCCCGCCGCCGTGACGTTGCAGATACAGGAGGTACTCGGAAGCAATCCTGCGAAGTAGTGGCAGGCGCGACGCAGCTTCTTGCCTGGCATGGAGACACCCCGCAAGCGGGGCGCTTTCTTCGGTATCCGGCACGTACGCGCATCGGGGTTCACACGCGCTTTACCGACGGCTTGTTCAATGTGCCATCAATACCGGCACGGTCATCGACTCCAATACCGTCTTGGTGACGCCGCCAAGCAATATCTCGCGGAAGCGGGAATGTCCGTAGCCGCCCATCACCAGCATATCGGCATTGAAGTCCGTGGCATAGGACAGCAGTGCATTGCCGGTGTCGATGTCGTTGGCCGTGGTCTGCTGCGACACGTCCACTTTGATGCCATGCCGCGACAGCCACAGCGCAATGTCCGCACCAGGCTGCTCGCCATGGGCATTTGCGCGCGATTTCGAATCGAAGACGACGACCTGCACCAGTTCCGACTTGCGCAGGAAGGGGATCGCCGCGGTGACGGCACGCGTGGCTTCCATGCTCGCATCCCATGCGACCAGCACGCGCTTGCCGAGCTGCTCGAATTCTCCCGCATACGGCACCACCAGTACCGGGCGGCCGGAGTTCATCACCACGTATTCCGGGAAGCCGGCGCGCAATGCCGGCAGTGCTTCTTCCGGATCGGTCTGGCCGACGACGACCAGGTCACTGTAGCGCGCCTGCAGGCACAGGCCTGCGCCTGCCTCGTCATTGACGATCCGTTTTTCGTAGGAGCTCAGGCCCATCTTCTGCGCGATTGATTCGAATTCCATTAGCGTGCCGTCGGCGCGCTCGCGCAGGTAATCGAGGTAAGCCGTCACGGTCACTGCGCTTTCGCCGACCACGCCCGGCAGGTAGAACGTGCCCGGCAGTGCCGTCGCCGCTACGCCGATCAGGTGGGCATCGCATTCCATGGCGAGCCGGGCGGCGAGCTTCATGCGCTTGGGGGTATGACGGGACTCGTCGGCATGTACCAGGATCGTTTTGTAACCCATGCTGCTTTCCTTCATTTGTCTGATTCGAGTTGCGCCGGCCCGTGGCAGCAACTGTTTGCTGCGGCGGCACCGGCTTCGGCAAGGACCGGTAGCGGTCGGATCTAGCGTAATTTCCTGTAGGACAATTTCCTATGATCTATATCAACGATAAGCCAGTAACTACACGACTGCATTGGTGAAACATTCCCAGATCTCTGCAGCGTGCTGCCGGACGGGCAAGGCGAGCCGACAGGCGGCATGGACAGCGGAACTCCGTATTCTTACACTGTTTCCTTACTGCAAGTCTTTTATCATATTTCGTTACAGCCTTGCCCTCTGACGCGCCCTCTGGCACATACCCGTCCCGGTAACCTGAATGAGTTCAATACAGTGGCCTCACCTGCTTGGTCGCAAGGAGCGCGAAGATGCGCTGCTTGAGTACCGGTATCGCGTGTTGCGGTCGCTCGCAGGTACCGGTGCGGTGTTCCTTGTCCCATTTGCAGTCAACAATTTCATGAACGGGCGGCATGCGCTGGGCGGCGTCATGCTGTTTGCCTTCGCGATCCTGTGCATCGACGCACTGGCGATCTACCACAAGCGGCGCCCGCCGTTGCCGCTGGAACTGCTGATCATTCCGGCGATCACCGGCACCGCGATTTCGCTGCAGACCCAGGGTTTTTTGGGCGGCCTGTGGTCCTATCCGGCCGTGCTGCTGTTTCACTTCGCCTTGCCCCGCCTGAAGGCAAATGCCTACAGCGTGCTGCAGCTAGTGGCCGTCAGTAGTCTCGTCTGGTATTACAGCGGGGCGGATATTGCGATTCGTGTGTTCGTGACGCTGGCCTTGACGATCATCCTGATCAACATTGCGCTGAACATCATCGACGACCTGCAGCACCGCCTGATTGCGCAGACTGTCATCGATCCGCTGACCGGTGCCTTCAATCGGCGGCACATGATGCCCTGCCTCGCTTATGCGATCGAGCGCAGCCGCCGCCTCAAGGCGCCAGCGTCCCTGCTGCTGATCGATATCGACCACTTCAAGCGCATCAACGACGAACTCGGGCATGCCGCCGGCGACATCGCACTGAATGGATTAGTGCAGATCGTCAACAAACGGGCACGCAAACTCGACTTGCTGTTTCGGATCGGCGGCGAGGAATTCCTGCTGCTGTTGCCGGACACACGCGAGGCCGAGGCAGCAGTCCTCGCCGAGGACCTTCGCGTGGCGGCTGCCGGTGCAGCGCTGCTGCCGGACTGGGTAATGACGATCAGCATCGGCGTCAGCGAACTGCAGCTCAACGAGTCGCAGGACGACTGGCTCAGGCGAGCCGACCAGGCAATGTATACAGCCAAGCGCGCTGGCCGCAACCGTGTCGTGCAGTGGGCCGACGTCGATATTGCACGAGCCGGTTAGGCTGCTTCCGCGTTACCTCCCCACCCAGGCAATATTGTTGATCGGCATGCCGGTGCGCCATGCACGATGTAATCCACGGCACGCAGATCGTGCGGCAACGCCGCATTTGTACGACTCGCATCAAACATTCGCACCGGTGGCTTTCCGCGCTCCGGCGATTGCAGCCGCTCCTTGCGCTCACACAAAGAAGCACGTGGCAGCCTCGGCGTAGGATGAACCATTCTTCACGCTTTCATCCAATCCGTATGAGTCACAACGATTAGCACAGGCAATACGGCAAGACCGTTAACCGGCCCAATGGTGCGCATTCCTTCCCGGATGCGGCATCAACGATGTGTGGATTGTATGAACCTTCCCGACTGAGCATACCTCGGTGCCGCAATGCGGCAGGGAGCATCTTGTCCGGAACACTGCACATGCCCGGCACGACGGGCGTGCTGCCCATGACGGCAGCAGGCAGCGACGATGGACATTGATTCATGGAGCAGGCATTTGAATACAAGCAGTCCGCTGGAGAGTACCATTGTCGTCAACCCATCTGCCGATTCCGGACTGCCGGGGGCGAGATTGCGCAGGCTGTCGATACGGTGCCATGAGAACGAGATTCCGCCTTTCGCCGACGCGGCGCTGCAGCAGTTGTATGGAAACCTGTTTTCCTCGCTCGCCTACAGCAAGGTCTTCGGCGGGGCGGAGAATGCCAGCACCTATGTCGTGCGCGACGGCGAGGAGATCGTCTGCGTCTGGCTGTTCCGGCATGAAGGAAACCTTGTCCGTGTCATCAACGAAGGTATCCGGCCCGAGCGGGATGAAGTGATGCGGTTCGCCAACACTATCTTCGCCAACTACCCGTCGGCGCACATGATCGCCTTCCATGCGATCCAGGCACAGCGCTGGCAGCTGCCGTACCCCTATCAGCGGTACAACTGCCTCGAAGACATGGTGCTGCAGATGCCGCGCACCGCAGCGGATTACCTCGCCAGCCTCGGAAAATCCACGCGCAGCTATGTGAACCGCTATCTCAACAAGCTCAAACGAGACTTCCCCAGCTTCCGCTTCCAGGCGTTCGACGCTGCGCAGATTCAGCCGCAGCAGGTCCAGGAGATCATTGAGCTGAACCGCAGCCGGATGCACGGCAAGGGCAAGGTTTCCATCAATGACGAGAAAATGGCTCAGCGCATTCTCCGCCTTGCCGAGCAATGCGGGTTCATCGGCGCAATCATGATCGATGGCCGGATCTGTGCGGGCACTATCAACTATCGTGTCGGCGACAACTATTTCCTGGAAGTGCTCGCGCACAATCCGGTCTACAACGACTATCGGGTCGGCACGCTTTGTTGCTACCTGACGATCTGCGAGTGCATTACCCGGGGCGGCAACGAATATCACTTCCTGTGGGGGCAGGACGATTACAAGTCGCGGCTGCTTGGCGTGCAGCGTGATCTCGACCATGTCGTCCTATACCGGTCGCGCCTGTATGCCTTGCGCCACGCGGGGGAAGTGGTGCGCAACCTGTCCAATGCCTGGGAAAGAAAGGTGCGCGTGCGGATGCGGCAAGCGCGCCGCGAAAACGGCTTCCTGGCACGCCTGGTATCGGCCGTTGTGCTTGGCGTGAAGAGCCTGCGCTGACCACACACCGCATGCGGCAGCGATGTTGTGCACGGGTCCTACGCGCGTGCGCGGGCAGCGGCCAGCCTTCCCTTTGCCGTCTCGGCGTGGGCAAGGATGTCCTCCAGCAGATGGCGCTCCTCGTCCTGGCTCTCGAGCTTCAAGGCAGTGCGCACCGCGTTTGCGAGCGCGTCTTCGCCCTGCTCCCGTTCATCCAGCAGCGTGCCGCGGACACCGCCTTGCAGCAGGCCCTTGATGCCGGTGAGCACTTCCTTCACCGCTTCCCTGTCGGGATCAGGCGGCTGCGGCAGGTCGTCATCCGCCCGGATATGGCGAGCAAGCTCTGCGGCAAATTGCTGGTGCTGTTCTGCCAGTTCGGAAAACAGAGTCGCCAAGGCCGGATCGTCCGCCTTGCCTGCCGCCACCGCGTAGCGCTCTGCGGCCTCCATGCAAAGCGTTTCGACTTCACTGATGGCCATTTGCCTTTCATCTCTGAGCAGCATGACGCAACTCCTGTTGTTGATCAAAATAAACCGCCGGTACATAGACGCTGATGGCACCAGCCACCATGTCGAACCATGCCGGCGTGCGGGTGAGTACTTCCCCGTCGGCGCTCACCGTCATGGTTTTTCTTGTAGTCACGGTAACGTGACGGCCATGATCGATATCGACGGGATGGTGAGGCTCGAATCGCCCCGCTCGGAATGCCGGCCCAAAGCGGAGCAGCTCCCACGCGTCCAGCGGTTCTATGCTGTAAAGAAAAAAACGATGATCGTCGATACTCGCATCGGACGACACCGTCATCCCGCCGCCGTAATGACGACCGTTCCCGACGGCGATCTGGATGGAACGCACCCGGCGGCGGCGCCCGTCGCACACGATGTCCGCGTGGAAGGGGCGGAATGAGGAGAATGCCTTGGCCAGTCCGCGCGCATACGACAGCACGCCCCAACGCTGTTTCGCATCGGGTGACATCTGATGCGCAACCTGCACGCCGAGACCGATATGGGCCACATTGAAAAAATAATGTCCGTTCACACGCCCGAGATCGATACGATGCAGGACCCCGCCGGTAATCACGTCGCAGGCTTTTTCAATGTCAGTCGGAATGCAAAGCGTGCGCGCCAAATCATTGGCCGTTCCCATCGGCAGCACACCTAGCGGCAGGCGCGTTTCCACCAGTGCCGGTGCGGCCGCATTCATCGAGCCATCGCCGCCGCCAATGATGACGCAATCCACGTCGCTGGCATGTCGCCGTACCAGTGCCGCGATCTGGTCCGGCTGGTCGGAGGGCTGCTCCAGTATTTCAACGCCATGGAGATTCAGGTGGGAAATCGCGGACTCGATATCAGCGGCCCCGTTGCGGCTCTTGCGGTTGACGATCAGTAACGCGCGTTTGGACACCGCTCCCCCGGAAAAGACCAAATGTCATGGGATTCATCCGGCGCAAAACGCCGTTGTTTGTTTGACATTGCACGCTGGCTAGGGTTCCGGCTTCAAGCGCGTTACCTGCCCCACGGCACTGCCATCACGCCGAACAACGGACGATGGAAGGCCATCACGACCAACGCCAGTCCAACGCCGGCGCCCACCGCCATCAGGTCCTGGCGCAGCACCGGTGTGAACTTCTTTGTCGCGCCGCGCTGCACGGCCGAAGTCAAATCGATGATGACGTACGCGAGGAAGGCTCCAAACAGCAGGGTCGCCCGTGCTTCGCCGTTGGCCACCAGGTGCACCGCAGCCCACAGGCCAACGCCAATCAACATCGGATGGCGCAGCGTGCGGCGAATATGCGTACGCATGTTTGCGGCCGCCAGCAGTACGAAACTGATGATCATCGTCAGCGGCGCGATCAGCACGGCAGCGGGATAGGGATTGAACAAGCGAGGTTCGGACGGCGCGCGTGCGTAGCCGATCACGATCAGCACCAGGCCAAGGGCGGAAACGATCGTGAAAATGCCCTTGTAGCGCTTTTCGCCGAGGGCGCCAAACAACCGCGTACGAACGTTGGACATCACCGGCACAAGATGAATGCCGAGAAAAAGCACCAGGCCCAAAACCAAGACTCCCACGACGTTCTCCCGAATGTGTATGCGGTGCGGCCGGATGACCGTTTTTGTCGCCGAGCATAGCGCATGGTACCGCTGTCTCGCGTGAGTAAAGTCAAGGGCGGGACCTTTGCCTAATGTCAATAACACCCGTATTCACGGGTCGACAATGGCTTTTTGGAGTACCAAAACCAACTAAGGAGACAAGGATGAAAAAGACTGAACGAGCAGGAGAACAGGTCAAGCCGTCACGTCGTCGTTTTCTCGGCAAGGCGGCCGCAGGTACAGCAACCGCGCTGAGCATGCCGATGATTGCCACGGCGCAAACGACCACGCAGTTCCGCTTCCAGAGCACTTGGCCGGCGAAGGACATCTTCCACGAATTTGCGCTTGATTTCGCCAAGAAGGTCAATGACATGACCGGTGGCGAACTCAAGATCGAAGTACTGCCCGCGGGTGCCGTGGTACCCGCTTTCGGCCTGCTGGACGCGGTCTCCAAGGGCACGCTAGACGGCGGTCACGGCGTGATGGGCTACAACTACGGCAAGCAAAGCGCGATCGCACTCTGGACCTCGGGTCCGGTGTTCGGCATGGATGCCAACATGGTGCTCGCATGGCACAAGTATGGCGGCGGCAAGGAACTGCTGGATAAGCTGTATACATCGATCGGCGCCAATGTGGTGTCTTTTCTTACCGGGCCGATGCCGACGCAACCGCTCGGCTGGTTCAAGAAGCCGATCAGCAAGCCGGAGGATTTCAAGGGACTCAAGTTCCGCACCAATGGCCTTGCGATCGACTTGTTTACCGCCATGGGTGCAGCGGTCAATGCGCTGCCCGGCGGCGAGATCGTGCCTGCGATGGACCGTGGCCTGCTGGATGGCGCCGAGTTCAACAATGCCTCCTCCGACCGCGTGCTCGGTTTTCCAGATGTCTCCAAGACCTGCATGCTGCAGAGCTTCCATCAGAGCGCCGAGCAGTTCGAGATCACCTTCAACAAGACCAAATACAACGGCTTGCCGCCCAAGCTGAAGGCCATCATTGCCAACGCGGTGGAAGCGGCGTCCGCCGACATGTCGTGGAAGGCAATCGACCGCTACTCGAAGGATTACATCGAGTTGCAGACCAAGGACAACGTCAAGTTCTACAAGACGCCGGATTCGCTGCTGCAGGCGCAGCTGTCGATCTGGGATGAGGTAGTCGCTAGGAAGGGCGCCGACAATCCGCTGTTCAAGGAAGTCGAAGCGTCGCAGCGCGCCTTTGCGGAACGTGCGATGAAATGGGACATGGATACCAACAATCCGCGGCGCATGGCCTACAACCATTATTTCGGCAAGAAAGCCGCACCCAAGAAGGGCTGACGGTAGCGCAGGCGCGCCCGCAACACACCATCCAGGAACGCCGGGTGGTGTTTTTTTTGAACGCGACTTGCGTCGTGGCGGACGCACGCTTGCGCACCACTTGCAATCATGGATGATCAGACATGCAGAATCTCTTGTTATTCATTGACAAGGTGAGCAGTTGGGTCGGGCAGTTGTTTGCCTGGCTCGCGCTGGCCCTCACGCTGCTCATTTCGTGGGAGGTGTTTTCGCGCTATGTGCTGAACAAGCCTAATCCGTGGACATTCGACTTGATGATCATGATGTACGGTACGCTCATCATGATGGCCGGTGCCTACACGCTCGCCAAGAACGGCCATGTACGCGGCGATGTGTTGTACGGATTCTTCCCGCCGCGCTTGCAGGCGGCGATCGACCTGACGTTGTATTTCGTGTTCTTCATTCCCGGCATCGTCGCCCTCGTCTGGGCCGGCTACACCTATGCTGCCGAGTCATGGGCGATCAACGAGCACTCCACGCTCACCGCCAACGGGCCGCCGCTTTATCCATTCAAAACCGTCATTCCGATCGCCGGCGTACTGCTGCTGGTACAAGGCATTGTCGAAATCATCCGGTGCGTGATCTGCCTGCGGCAGGGCGAATGGCCGCCGCGCCAGAAGGACGTGGAGGAAGTGGACGTCGACAAGCTCAAGGAAATGGTGAACGTCAGCGACGAGGATATTCGCAATACGGCTGTCGCAGGCAAACCGGAGGATAGGCAATGAGGAAAGAAGTCTGGTTCGGCCTGTCGATTCTGGCCGTCATTGTGGTCGGCCTGTTTGTGCTGATGCCCGCTCCCGCGGACATGACGAACGGGCATGTGGGTCTGCTGATGCTGGCGCTGGTGGTGGTTGCCATCATGCTCGGCTTTCCCACCGCATTTACGCTGATGGGCATGGGCGTGTTCTTCGCTTGGTATGCGTTCAACAGCCGCGATCCGGCGCAGGCAATAGAGCTGACACTCGATCTGATGGTGCAGCGCACTTATTCGGTCATGGCCAATGATGTGCTGATATCGATCCCGCTGTTCATCTTTATGGGCTATCTGGTGGAGCGTGCCAACCTGATTGAAAGGCTGTTCAAGAGCCTGCATATTGCAATGGCGCGATTGCCGGGCTCACTGGCGGTCGCTACCGTCGTCACCTGCGCCGTGTTCGCCACGGCGACCGGCATTGTGGGCGCAGTGGTGACGCTGATGGGGCTGCTGGCATTTCCTGCCATGCTCAAGGCTGGCTACAGCACGCGCTTGTCCGCCGGTGCAATCACGGCGGGCGGCGCACTCGGCATCATTATCCCGCCATCGGTATTGCTTATCGTGTACGGCGCTACGGCCGGCGTGTCGGTGGTGAAGCTGTATGCGGGCGCCTTCTTCCCGGGCTTAATGCTAGCGTTGCTTTACGTAATCTATATCGTGGTGGTCGCGAAACTGAAACCGAGTCTTGCCCCGCCACTGTCAGCCGAGGACCGGCGCGTCATCCTTCCGCCATTTGCGCAATCCATTTCTGCTACCACCAGCAACAAGGCCGTTCCCGGCTTGCTTGGTGCAATCAAGGGTTCACGCAATGCTGACGTGCCGGCGCGTACGCTGCTGTCGCAGTTGTTCATCGCCTTGCTGCCCGCCTTGGCGTTTGCGGTAGCGATGGGGCTCGCCTATCGTGCCGTGACCGCACCGGACGAGGCGCCGACCGAATTGGTCGAAATGGGTATGGACTTCACGGAGGGTGCCGAATCGTCATCCGGCGACAGTGGACTCGAAGAACCGCAGGTCGAAGGAGGGCTCGCAGAACCGCCAGCCGACGACACACCGAAAGAAGCGGCGCCGCAAGCAAAAGAAGAAGCCGCTCCCGCGGGTGATGGTAGCGAGCCCGCAGCGTCGAAACCGGTACCGAACGGCTACTGGATTGCCTTGGGCATAGGGGTTGCGGCACTGGCGGTTTTCTATGCAATTTTCACCTTCGCGCGGCTGGAGATCTTCAAGATGCTGCTGAGCTCGCTGTTTCCGCTGATGTTCCTGATCCTTGCGGTATTGGGCAGCATCGTGTTCGGACTGGCGACGCCGACAGAAGCAGCAGCAATGGGGGCCCTCGGCGGCATCGTACTGGCAGCGGCCTATCGTCGCCTCAACTTCGGCATGGTCAGGGAGTCGGTCTACCTGACTGCCAAGACCAGTGCGATGGTGTGCTGGCTGTTCGTTGGGTCCAGCATTTTCTCGGCCGCGTTCGCGCTGCTGGGCGGGCAGGAACTCGTCAATGACTGGGTGCTGTCGATGGAGCTGACGCCGGTGCAGTTCATGATCCTGGCGCAGGTCATCATTTTCCTGCTCGGATGGCCGCTGGAATGGACCGAGATTATCGTGATCTTCATGCCGATCTTTGTCCCGCTGCTTGCGCATTACAACATCGACCCGCTGTTCTTCGGCCTGTTGGTGGCGCTCAATCTGCAGACGGCGTTCCTGTCGCCGCCGGTCGCAATGTCTGCGTTCTACCTGAAAGGCGTTTCACCGCCGCACGTGACGCTGAACCAGATCTTCGCCGGCATGCTGCCATTCATGGCGATCCAGGTTGTGGCGATTGTCCTGCTGTATCTGTTTCCAGCAATCGCCATGTGGCTGCCGCAAACGCTCTACAACTGAACGAACTGGCATCACGCTGCTGCCGTGCACGCTTTCTTGATCGCGATTGAAATGGTCAGTCGCGTTCCATGGCCGGGACGGCTGTCGACCCGGAACTCACCGTTCAGTCGGTGGATGCGCTCGCGGATGCCGATCAGCCCAAACGAGCGTGGTTGGCGTTGGTTGCCGGGAAAGGTGCCGACACCGTCGTCACCAATCGTCAGGATGAGCATGTTGCCGTTACGGCTTAGCGTGATTTCAGCGCGGCTCGCATACGCGTGGCGGCTGATGTTGGTGAGCGATTCCTGCACGATGCGGAAAATGGAGGTTGCACTTTCTTCGTCCAGCAAGGCATCGAAATCATCGCTGTCGATGATCAGGTCGCAGGGAATCGCATTGCGGGTCCTGAACTGCTGCACCTGCCATTCGATGGCTGCGGTCAGCCCGAGGTCGAGGACCGAGGGCCGTAGATTGTTGATGATCGCGCGTACCGATTTCATCGTGCTGTCGATCTGTGCCAGCACGGCGCGGATTTTCTTGTTCAGTGCCGGATGCGCCTTGGCGGTGGCCGTGTCGAGCATGGATACGTCGATGCGCAAGGCCAGCAGGTTCTGTCCGAGGTCGTCGTGGATCTCGCGCGCGATGCGCTTGCGCTCATCTTCCTTCACGCGTTCCTGGTGCGCAGTCAGCTCGCGCAGTTCGCCCTGCGACTGGCGCAGTGCCAGCTCCGCTTCTTTGCGTGCGGTCAGGTCCTTGGCAGTGCCGCGGTAGCCGAGGTAGTTGCCAAGCTCGTCGAAAACCGGTTCGCCATTGACCGCGATCCAGCGGGAGCGGCCGTTCGAATCCCGCACCTTGTACTCGACATCCGTAAATGGACGGCGTGAGGCGATGAGTTCCCGGTGCACGGCCCAGTGCACCTCTTCCGCCTCGAACGGCAGGTCCCACAGTGCATTGCCGTGCGGCTCCTTGGGCGCAAAGCCGATGATTCTCATGCCACTGACGACAGTCAGCCGATGGTCCGCATCCTGTTCCCAGTACCAGTCGGAGGACAGGTCGGCCAGGCGGTGAAAGCGCTCCTCGCTCTCGCGCAATGCACGCTCCACCCGTTCACGCGCGATGATGTCTTCGCTTAGCAAGGTATTGGCGCGTGACAGTTCTGCGGCGCGCCGGGTCAGCGACTGAAGGTGTGCGGCGGCCAGCAGCGAGAACAGGCTGCCCGCCAGCAGCACGAGCCAGGACCGTGTATGCGAGCCGGCAATCGCACCGGACGGACTTGAAACGAGCATGTGCCATTGCACACCGGCTGCCTCGAACGAGCGCGACACGGTCACGTCCTCGCGATCGAACAACTGGAACAGCCAGCGCGGAACGAAAAAAGCCGGCTCGCATGCAGCGCGGCCGTCGTTGCGGAAAGTGAGGTTTTGCTCCAGCGGCGGGCCGCCGGCATAGACGCGGATGTCAATGCCTGCGGTATCGAGCAAACCCGCCCGGCCCAAGGTCTGCGCCACCAGGTCGCTGGCACGGAAGACGGCCGAGGTATGGCCGAGCACCATGGCTTTGCGTGTTGCCGCATCGGCCGGGCTGGCATCACGCTTGAAAACCGGCATCACCACCACAAAGCCGCTCTGGGAGCCGGTATCCTGCACGAGGCGGAACAGGCTCGTTGCCGTTGCACTTCCGCTGGTGGTGGCATTTTCGATGGCCTTGCCGAGATGGGGTGTGGCCGCTGCATTGATGCCGAAGAGAACATCCCGGCTGCGGCTTGGTTCGATGTAGTCGACCAAATAGTAGTTCAGGATGCCGTTCGCCGGAGCCGGTCTGCCGCTCCAGAAATCGGCGACAGTAAAGTTCTGCGGTGGCCTGCGTTGGTCTGTATTGGCCGATTGTTCTGCTCCGGGCCCGGCGCGCTGGAACGCAAATGCATGCACATACGGATGGCGTTGCAGCAGCGGCTGGGTGAACACGCGGAACTGCGTCCTGCTAACAGAGTCGACCGTCATGAACAACTGGTTGACGGTGGCAAGTGCGTTCAATGCTTCGTTCAAGCCATTCTGGAAGGCATTCAGGCGTACATCCGCGATGTGTTCCAGGAAGTGCAGTTCTTCGTCATGTTCGGCGCTGGTGAGCCATGCCGATACCACACCGCTGGCTGCAAGTCCCCCGATCAGGGTGACCAACGCTGCAATGGAAACGGGGAACGGCAGGAGCGCGCGCAATATTGCCTCCGAGAAGAATTGTTAATTAATTAACAATACTAACGCCGGGAAATTACTGCTGTAAACCTCCAATTCTGCAAAGTAAAGGGCACCTGCTTCCCGGCCGGTAGTCCATCACACTTGCTCCGTCGAAAAACAGGCATTCGCGTATATTTCCACTTGGAAAAATTAACCTGTTTTGCTCCAACATCGGCGGAACTCCGCAAACGGGATCGGCTCCAGTACTGCGTCGATTCAATCCGTCCGACACATCCCCTCTTCCTCAACGAACGCTTTACATGAAAAAACGGTTTCTTGCACTGCTTCCTGCAGTGCTCCTGTGCGCGACGAGCACCTTTGCCAGGCAGCCGACACTACTTGATGAATTGTCGCGCACGCTGCAGGCGCGTACTGACAAGGCTCCGGCCAGTGCACAGATCGAGGCGGGGTTTTCCCCGAACGGCAGCGCGGAGCGACTGATCCTGAAAGTGATCAACACCGCGCAGAAAAGCATCCGGCTTGGCGCCTACTCGTTTACATCCCCTCTCATCGTCCGCGCGCTGGTGGACGCGAAACGGCGTGGCGTGGACGTACGCGTGGTGGTGGATGACAAGGGAACCCAATCGAAGGCGGGAACGGCCGCGCTGAACCTGCTTGCCAATGCTGGCATACCCGCGCGGCGCAACGGCGCGTATGCGATCCACCACGATAAGTACATCGTGTCTGACGGACTGCATGTGCAGACCGGCTCATTCAACTATTCGCAGGCGGCGGCGAAATCCAACAGCGAGAACGTCATCGTGGTCTGGCATAACGCGGAGCTGGCTGCCGCGTATCTGCGCCATTGGCAGAGCCGGTTCGATGAAGGTACGGCTTTCAAACGGACCTACTAAAGGTACGGGAGGTACGGGAGGTACAGAAGGTGCGGGAGGGAGCGGGGTGCTGAGCATTCGGTGCCGCACCCCGTACTGGCATCAGGACTGAGGCTTGGTTTTGCGGAACATGCGGCTGATGACGCTGACGCCCGCCAGCACCAACGCCCCGGCGATGATGCCGGCCAACGCATCGACAAGGGTCGGTGTCAATGCTTCCAGCACGCCGCCGATCACGGGCACCCCGCCGACGCCATGCGCCAAGCCATGGCTCAGTTCTTCTGCGCCAGGCAGGCCGTGCATCAGGATGCCGCCGCCCACCATGAACATGGCCGCCGTACCGATGACCGACAGGCTCTTCATCATGTGCGGTGCAGCGCGCAGGATCAGGCGTCCCAACGCGCGTTGCGAACGGCTTAGTGCATCTTCGCCGCTCTTGCTGGTGAGATGCAAGCCGCCGTCGTCCAGCTTCACGATGCCCGCCACGAAGCCATAGACGCCGACTGTCATGATCAGCGCAATGCCGGTCAGCACGGCAACTTGCTGCATGAACGAGGCAGTCGCCACGGTGCCTAGCGTAATGGCGATGATTTCGGCGGAAAGGATGAAGTCGGTGCGCACGGCACCTTTTACTTTCTCTTTCTCGAAGGCGACCATGTCGACAGCCGGGTTGGCCAGCGCTTCCACCAGTTCTGCATGATGGGCATTGTCTTCGGCCTTGCTGTGCATCAGCTTGTGCGCGATCTTCTCGAAGCCCTCGTAGCACAGGAAGGCGCCGCCCACCATCAACAATGGCGTGACCGCCCACGGTGCAAATGCACTGATCGCCAGCGCCGCCGGCACAAGGATCACCTTGTTACGCAGCGAGCCTTTCGCCACCGCCCACACCACCGGCAGTTCCCGATCCGCCTGCACGCCGGCCACTTGCTGTGCATTGAGCGCCAGATCGTCGCCAAGTACGCCTGCGGTTTTCTTTGCGGCGACTTTCGTCATGACGGAAACGTCGTCAAGAATGGTGGCAATGTCGTCAATCAGGGCTAATAGGCTGGATCCGGCCATGTCGGGAAGTCCTTGAGTAAAAAGTTGCGTAAAGCTTAGTATTTAATCATGAACCGCCTGCCGCGGTGAGTGCCGATTGTGTGCGGATAATGCCGGACTGCACAGGGGAGGCCAGCCACCTGTGGCCGATATGGCACAGGTGGCGTGACGTAGGCTTGGATTTGTGCTGGGACGCCCGGTTCAGGCGGCGGACCGGTGGGTGAGCATGTCGTGGCCGGCGTCGTCGAGGCCTAACGCTTCGGCCAGTGCGCGCTCGACCAGCCCGCTGGTGGACAGGATATGCGCTCGTTGTTCGCGCAGGGCTTTGGCGAGCGCTTCCGCGGACAGGGACAAGGCTTCCTGTTTCGCGCGTGTCGAAAACACGAAGTAACAGCGTGACGGGCTGATCCAGGCCAGCTTCACCTTCAGCGGCGTGCCATTCTTCGGCGTGAAGGTGATCCAGGTGCCGCACTCGAGCTTTTGCACGCGCTCTGTGAAGATGTCTACGACGGGTTCGGGTTCCGCTTTAGCCAGCCTTTGCTGGCGCCGCTCTGCCGCGTGTTGCGCCGCTTCCAGCGCGAGCTCGACCTGGCGTTTCGGCGTCAGGTCAAGCGGTGCGCGCACGATGGATGCATGGCATTCCGCAAGTTCGGCAAAGAATTGCGTCCGGCCTTCGTCATCCCATTTGATGAGGTCCAGCCACTTGTTCAGCATCGCCAAGAGCGGAGGAAGACGGCCAAGCAGGTCTTCGCGTTCCTCCATCGTGAACTTCGGCTTGACGCTCCACACCAGTTCGTCCATGGTGCGCACGGCACTGGTGACCGCCTGCGGCTTGGTGTCCTTGACGCTGTAGGCAAGCGTCAGCACCGAGACCCATTTGTCCTCAAGGAAGTTTTCGACGAACGCGACCACCTCGCCGGTATCGATACGCTGTGCCACATCTTGCTTGGCTGCCTTGACCGCCTGCAGTCGTTTGTCTTTCTTCAGAGCCTTGGCTATCGGTTCCGCCAAGACCACGTGGGACACGCTTTCCTCCTTGTTGAGGAAGGCCTGGATATCGGCCAGCGCTTCCGTGAACGCGCCAAGGCGCTGGTCGGACTGAATGCGTTTGACGTTGCGCAGGATGGTCTGGTACAGCGGATCGTCTGCTTCTTTGTTGCGGTCCCAGTCGACGCCCAGGTTGGCCAGCAGGCCGATCACGCGGCGCGCCGGATGCGACTCGCTGAAGAAGAAGTCCTTGTTCGTCAGCGCGGCTTCCAAGACCGGCACCTGCAGCGAGCCGATCAGCTCACGGATCTCGGACGGCAGGTTCGTGTCGCTGAAGACCGCAGCAAACACTTTGCCCAGCAGGTCGAACGTCTGCTCGTCTTCCGTCGTCAGCAATCCTTGCGGCGCCTGCTCCTTGATCTGCGCCAGCAGCGATGCATGGGATGCGCGCTTGCGGACCTTGGCCAGGTAGTTCAGCAGTTCATTGCGGCCGGCGGCTGCGCTCAGTACTTCCTGTGCGAACAGCGCAGGGAAAGCATCGTTCGACGATGAACGCGCATTGGTCTTCACCGGGGCAGCCTTCGGTGTCTCGGTGAACATCTGCCGCAACTGCTGCGCGACCGCGTTCATCGGGTCCTCGCCGGTCTTTTTCTGTGCCGCGGGCTTGATGTCGGTGGACAGGGGAACGACCTGGCTTGGTTCGGTCAGTTTCGGCAGGATACCGCGCCGGACCAGCGTCGAGTTCGCCGCATGCAGGATGGCGGCCATGTCCAGCGACAGGCTGGGGCTCAGCAACCGGAATGCCAGATGGTAGGACCCGGGATCGGGGTGGAAGGCGCACCAAGTGTCATGAATCACATCCAGGAATACCTGGGGACGGAACGGATTGCGTGCCATTTCCAGTTCCTTAACGCCGTACAGGTATCCCAGTCGCAGGTTCAGGGCGGACAGGCGCTCGCTGTGTTCTTCCTCGATCGCGCGGCTGACTTTGAGCATTGTCAGCTTCCGGTCGATTTCCATGTCGGCCGGCAAGGCTTTCTTCGCACCGCTGGGGATGGCAGGTACGCTTGAAGGATCTTCAGCCAACTGGATTTCCCGTTCCAGCGTTGCAACCAACCGTTCGCAAGCGGCGTAGTAGAACGGATACCGGTTTTTCTTCAGCAGGGCCGCCGAATCCGAATAGCGCTTGGCTTCGACGGGATCGGCCGTGCTCGTTGTGGCGCGCAACAAGGCATCTGCCAGACGCGAGGTGAACGAATCAAATTGCGTGTTGACCGCGGACGAGATGGATTCGACGAGCTCTTGCATGATCTCGCTCCGCGCTTCTGCGGAGATCGGACCGGGTGCATGCACGCCATCTGAGGAGTCGGGAGCCATAGCCTTGCTGCTTACATAGCATTGGCGCCAATAACGCCAAGGGATTTCGGGAGATTACCTTCATTTTCACACACTCTTTCTACAAGGCAATGGCTGATTTGTAATGAAACGTTACATTTGCATTGAGAAAGCAATAAGCCGCAAACAAGACCCTTTTTGCACCATGGTTTCAGCGCGGCCGAAGCCCCCAGTTGTTGATGAAGCGTTGCACGTTCCCCCGGCTGCGTTCAGTGACCAGCAGGTTGCCGACGCCGTAGGTGGGAGCCGTCAGCAGGCTGACCGATGTCGGCTGCGAAAAGCTGGCTTGATGCAGTTCACCGCCACGTTCATTGACATGCACGATGCGCCCGGCCAGGAATTCGGATACCACCGCCCCGCTGTCGACCAGCGCAAAGTCGTCCAGGAAGGCGAGCGAGCTGTAGATCGGCGTCGGGTTGCTCAAGCCATTGGCGCCAAGGTCGTACCGCAGCAGCTGTGACAGGCCGACATAGCTGAAGGGGTTGACTGTCACGTACAGCTTTCCGTTCGCGTAGCGCAGCCCGTTGGGCTTGTACGCGGCAAAACTGTGGAATACGCCCTGCGTCGCAATCGCAAAAGCGCTGCCCAGCGTGATCTTGTGGATTGCCCCTGGCAGGAAAGGCATGCCGCTATTGGCGAGGTACAGGTTGCCGCTGCTGTCAGCCGCCAAGCCGTTCGGCAGGGCCACGCCACGCAGCTCGCCCGCTTCCTACAGGCGCGCTGTCGGCTGGTACATGTCGAGCCCCAGCAGATATTTTTTCGCGAGCGGATTGAATGCATCCTCGGTGCATGCGGTGTAGACCGTCCCGGCCGACTCGGTAATGCCGAGGAAATAGCAGGGCCTGGTACTGCCGTCCTTGAAGGAGACCGGTATTGTCAGCCTGCGCCAGCTGCCGGCGCTCAGCACGAGCTCGTAGAAGGCGCCGTCCGACGATGCAAACAGCCGTTGGTTGCTGGTCTGAAGCGTGTTCTCCGCCAGCGATACGTTGGTGGCGACCAGCTCGGCCCGGCTGAGGGGGGAAAGCAGCCAGAGAATGGCCGCGGTGAGGACCTTGAGCGCGTTGATGATTGTCTCCTTGAGCTCAGCGCCGGATCCGGGAGGCCGCTGCAGCACTTCGTTTTGTTATCAAGCATGCAATGGTATGGATCTGCCGGGCTGCTGGAAATGCATCCGAAGAAAGCTTCTAATCGCGCAGCTGCGTTGCGTCGGCCGCTACGCGGGCGGCCGAAGGGGCTGCAAACCAGTCATTTTCGGCCGCATGCCCGATGGCTCCCGGTAGTGCAATAGCGAGCTTCACGAGGAATGTCGCTGAAACAAGAGAAGTGCTTATCAGTCGCCTGTGGGCGATGTGCTGCGCACAGAGCCACTGAACATAAGAAGCAAGGGAGATAAAACGATAAGCACGACCAAGGTTGTCCTGAGCGAAGCTACGACGCTGTCTGCGCACGCAGGGGGCAGCTCATCAACCAACCAGTTGCCCCGTCAAATGCCGGGAGGCACGCTGCACTGATAGATTGATGTGAACGCTGGCTATCGCATCGCTGATGCAATTCACTACCAGATAAATTGGTGCGGCAATTTGCGGGTCAGAGAAGGACCGTCGATGTGGAAATCAGCGACACCAGAAAAACAAAAGCGCGGCGAGGTTGCCCTGCCGCGCTTTTTACTTGAGTACTGTCACCCTCTCCCGCCGGGCAGGAGAGGGATCGCCGGTGCGGTATTACGCAGCCAGACGCTTTTCCAGCTGTGCCTTGGTCGTTTCCAGTTCCTTCGGCAGGTGGTACTTCAGCTTCTCGAACAGCTCGGTGTGCAGCTTCAGCTCTGCTTCCCATGCAGCCTTGTCGATCGAGGTGATCTTCTCGAACTGCTCTTTCGTGAAGTCGAGGCCGTCCCACTTCAGGTCTTCGTAACGCGGGGTGACACCGAAGATGTTTTCGTTGCCGCCGGCATTGCCTTCGATGCGGTCGAGCATCCACTTCAGCACGCGCATGTTGTCGCCGAAGCCCGGCCAGACAAACTTGCCGTTTTCGTCGGTGCGGAACCAGTTCACGCAGAAGATCTTCGGCAGTTCAGCCGGCGATGCGGCGATCTTCTTGCCCATGTCGAGCCAGTGCTGGAAGTAGTCGCTCATGTTGTAACCCATGAACGGCAGCATCGCGAACGGATCGCGGCGCACCACGCCCTGCTGGCCGGCGGCCGCAGCGGTGGTTTCCGAGCCCATGGTCGCAGCCATGTACACGCCTTCGACCCAGTTGCGCGCTTCGGTCACCAGCGGCACCGTCGTGGAGCGGCGGCCGCCGAAGATGAAGGCCGAAATCGGCACGCCATTCGGATCGTCCCATGCCGGGTCGATGACCGGGTTCTGGGTCGCGGCAACGGTGAAGCGTGCGTTTGGATGCGCAGCCTTGCGGCCGGTTTCCTTGGCGATTTCAGGCGTCCAGTCCTTGCCCTGCCAGTCGATGGCGTGTGCCGGCGGCTCCTTGCTCATGCCTTCCCACCAAACATCGCCGTCGTCGGTCAGCGCGACGTTAGTGAAGATGGTGTTGGCTGTCAGCGAGGACATGCAGTTGGAGTTGGTCGCGGTGTTGGTACCCGGTGCCACACCGAAATAGCCGGCTTCCGGATTGATCGCGTACAGGCGGCCATCGCTGTGCGGCTTGATCCAGGCGATGTCGTCGCCGATGGTGGTGACTTTCCAGCCGTTGAAGGCCTTTGGCGGAATCAGCATGGCGAAGTTCGTCTTGCCGCAGGCGGACGGGAACGCGGCGGCCACGTAGTGCTTCTTGCCTTCCGGCGATTCCACGCCGAGGATCAGCATGTGCTCAGCCAGCCAGCCCTGGTCGCGGCCCATCGTGGAGGCGATGCGCAGCGCGAAGCACTTCTTGCCCAGCAGTGCGTTGCCGCCGTAGCCGGAGCCGAAGGACCAGATTTCACGGGTTTCCGGATAGTGCACAATGTACTTGGTCTGGTTGCACGGCCATGCGACGTCTTTTTCGCCCTTGGCCAGCGGCTTGCCGACCGTGTGTACGCAAGGCACGAACGCGCCGTCGGTGCCGAGCACGTCGTACACTGCCTTGCCCATGCGGGTCATGATGCGCATGTTGACAGCAACATACGGGGAATCGGACAGTTCCACGCCGATGTGCGAAATATGCGAGCCCAGCGGGCCCATCGAGAACGGCACGACATACATCGTGCGGCCACGCATGCAGCCGTCGAACAAGCCGTTCAGCGTCGTGCGCATCTCGGCGGGCGCCATCCAGTTGTTGGTCGGGCCGGCATCTTCCTGCTTTTCGGAGCAGATGAAGGTGCGGTCCTCGACACGCGCCACGTCAGACGGGTCGGAGCAGGCCAGGTAGCTGTTCGGACGCTTTGCTTCGTTCAGCTTCTTCAGAGTGCCCGCGGCAACCATTTCTGCGCAGAGGCGATCGTATTCTTCCTGCGAGCCGTCGCACCAGTAGATGCGGTCCGGCTTGGTGAGCGCGGCAATTTCCGCAACCCAGTTGATCAGCTTCTGTTGTTTAACGTAAGTTGGCGCATTCAATGCTGCAATGCCTCCCATAACGGGCTGGTTCATAAAAAACTACCTCCAATGCCAATAAAGAAATCTGTCTTGTCCCGGCACGGCAGGATCGTCGTCAGCTTTTGGCTCGGCTAGGGCAATGTGGTCTAGCGGTACGGCGGTCTTGTCGAAAGCGGTCATTTGGTTGGTGACCGTGCAGCCCGAAAAAAATGGAATAATGCCCGGGCTGGTGGGTTCGCGCTCCGCGTTGCTCACAGCAGGGGCGGCGAAAATAAGAGGTCGATTGTACACGGCGCAATATCTCAGCTCAATGATTTACAACAAAATTGTAGGAAGAATTGTTGACTTTTGTAGTAAGGAATTGACCCTTTTTCGGCATACCCGTATCTTTCTTACGGAATAAGATGTTGGACATGCAATAGCTATGAAAATTGCAATTCTTGACGACTATCAGGACTGCGTGCGCAGCCTCAACTGCTTTAGCATGCTGGAAGGTCATGAAGTCAAAGTCTTCAACAGCAGCGCACGAGGCGTGGGGCAACTCGCAATTCGCCTCGCGGGTTTCGATGTGCTGGTACTGATCCGCGAACGCACTGCATTGACGCGGCCGTTGCTGGCACGCTTACCGAATTTGAAACTGATCTCCCAGACGGGCAAGGTCAGCGGCCATATCGACGTTGCAGCTGCAACGGAATGCGGCGTCGTGATCACCGAAGGCGTGGGCGATCCGACGGCACCGGCGGAGCTGACCTGGGCGCTGATCATGGCGGTATCGCGCAAGATCCCGCAATACGCGGCGAATCTGCGCGACGGGCTGTGGCAGACCGCCTCGGTCAATCCCGAGCTCAATACCCTGGGCAGCGTACTGAAAGGCCGGACGCTCGGCATCTGGGGCTACGGCCGCATTGGGCAAATGGTCGCAGGCTATGGCAGAGCGTTCGGAATGGATGTCGCAGTCTGGGGGCGCGACGCGAGCCTGCAGGCGGCGGTGCGCGACGGTTACCGCGCGGCTGCATCGCGCGAGGCGTTCTTCGAGGAGGCCGATGTCTTGTCGCTGCACCTGCGACTCAACGAAGCAACACGCGGCATCGTGACGGCAGACGACCTGATGCGCATGAAGCGCAGCGCCCTGTTCGTCAACACCAGCCGCGCGGAACTGGTGGCGCCGGATGCACTCGACAAAGCTCTGCGCGCCGGCAGACCTGGATTCGCAGCGCTCGACGTGTTCGAAACCGAGCCGCTGCCGTCCGATTCGCCGTTGTTGCGTTATGCCAACGTGCTGGCGACCCCGCACATTGGTTACGTCGAGAAGGACAGCTATGAGCTGTACTTCCGCTCGGCGTTCCAGAGCATTATTGATTATGCAAACGGCACGCCGAAGAACGTATTGAATCCGGATGCGCTGAAATAGTCAGCGTCCGTTACAGGCACAGGCAACCAAGCCAACCTTCGCTTTTACACCTGTCTCATGATCTCTCTTGAAACCACCCTCGCTTTCTTTTCGGTCTCGGTGCTGCTCGCACTGACGCCTGGTCCCGACAACGTATTTGTGCTGTTGCAGTCCGCCATGCGCGGACGCGCCGCAGGCATGCTGGTCGTGCTCGGCCTGTGCACTGGCTTGCTGGTGCACACGACGGCTGTCGCACTCGGTCTGGCGGCAGTGTTTGCGGCTTCGGCCACGGCTTTCTCCATCCTCAAGTTCATCGGTGCCGGCTACCTGCTCTATCTCGCGTGGCAGGCATTCCGTGCGCCGGCAGGCGTGGCATCGGCCGACAAGGTTGAGCGCATCAGCAGCAAGCAGATGTATACGCGCGGCATCATCATGAACCTTACCAATCCCAAGGTCGCGATCTTTTTCCTTGCCTTCCTGCCGCAGTTCGCCCATCCGCAGCACGGCAGCCTCGTACTGCAAATGCTGTGGCTTGGCGCGATTTTCATTATTGCAACCCTGCTGGTATTCGGAGCGATCGCCTATTTCTCCGGAGCGTTTGGGGCGGCGCTGAACCGGTCTCCGCGCGCGCAGCTTGTACTGAACAAACTGTCCGGCATCGTATTTGCCGGTCTGGCCATCCGCCTCGCCAGTGCACAGCGGTAAGACACACCAACCAACATCACATCAACCGGCGCTTGCAGCCTGCGCCAGCGGCGCCGCAGAAGCCGACGAAGGAATACATGCAAGTTTTCAGCGTAAATATCGCCACCGTCGGTGCGCTGTTCATCGAGCAGTCGACGCATAGGTACCGCATTGCCACCGGCATCCACAAGCAGCCGGTGCAGGGTACGGTGATGGTGAACAAATTGGGGCTGGATGGCGACGAGCAGGCAGACCCGAGCGTGCACGGCGGGCTGCACAAAGCGGTGTATGCGTACCCGTCGGAGCACTATGCGTTCTGGGCCGCGCAGCGCCTTGCGGCACTCAAGCGCGAGGAGCCGTTGCCACCCGGGTCAATGGGAGAGAACCTGACCTTGCAAGGCGTGCTGGAAAACGACGTGTGGGTCGGCGACCGCCTGCACATCGGCGGTACGATTCTGGAAGTGACGGAACCGCGCCAGCCCTGCTTCAAGTTCAATGCCAAGATGGGATTCAGCCATGCCGCGAAGATGATGATTCAGGCCGGCAATAGCGGTTTCTACCTGCGGGTCGTGCAGACCGGTCAGATCGCAGCGGGCGATGCGATAACCTTGGTTGAAGGCCCGCGCACCGCCTCCATCACGCAGATTAACGAACGGCGTCGGAAGGGGCGCCAGCGGGATTTGTTTTGAAGCTGGTCTTGACCAGCGCGCGTCCACCGGTCCAGATCTTTGCCCAGCCCGGAGGCCAGGGCAATGCCGGCCCGGCATACGCCGGCACTCCGCGTCGCACAGCGATGACGGGCAAATGCTCCGGCACCGGTCCGTCGCGCAGATCCCACCCCAGCGTGTACGCATAGTTCGGCAGCAATGCCTCGCAGACCTCTTCAAACCAGGCGGTATGGTCCTCGTCGCGCCGCAGCGCCTGTGCCAGCCCGTGCGGGTCGAACTGCGCAAACGCGCGAACCAGTTCTTGCGCCGTGGCGCCGGGTTGGTCACCCCAGCCGAGCACGGGATTGAAGTTGTAGTCCGCGCCGGAACCATACCAGCCTTCGCGCCATGCGCGGTCCACCCAGTTGCGCTGTCCAGTAAACAAATGCCAGCGCCAGTGCAGCCCGGACGGCTTGGGCCAGCTGTAGAGATACAGGCGTTCATACCCGGCGCGGTGCAATTCGCGCACCATTGCCATCAGCCGCGCATGCGGCATGCGATCTGGCGCATCCCGGCGAAAGCGGATCGGTTCGCCGTCCGCATGCTGCAACTCATCATGCGACAGGTTGAGATCGAGAGTGCGCACTTCATCACCGAATCGTGCGGATACCCATCCGGTCAGCAGGTTGACCGCAGTGATGACGCCATAGCCGCGATAGCGATGAAAGATGACGGTGCCGGGTGCAACGGGTTTCATGAAATCAAACCAATAAGCAATTCAGCCGGAGCTGATGAATAACGCAGAACACACATCCCGCTGCGGCTGCGTTTTCGCATGCGACAAGCTGATATGCATTCAACACACTGTAAACGAATCGCGGCGACAAATCATCACGGCTTTATCGTTGCACCGCGAAAGAAACGACCGCTTGTTGCACGCTGGAAAATCCCCTACATCGGCAACCGGATTGTGACGCCGAGCCCTCTGCCGTCGAGCCCGTCGCCGATGTCGACTGTACCGCCGTAGCGCTTTGCGATGCGGTCGACGATAGACAGTCCGAGCCCGCTGCCCTCGACGCCGCTGCCCGCAATGCGGAAGAAGCGGTCCGTCAGGCGGCCACGCAACTCAGGTGCCACGCCGGGCCCGTCATCCTTCACGCTCAGCGCCAGCTGGCTGCCAGAGCGTGCGACCCGGACGGCGACGTGACCACCCGCACTGCCATACTTGACCGCGTTATCGATCAGGTTATCGACCAGAATCGACAGCGCGAGCGGGTTAGCCTGCAGATTGCATTCTTCCGCCACGGCGACGTCGAGCTCGATGCCATTGCGTTCTGCCGCATCCGCATGCCGGGCCGCACTGTCCACGGCGACGTGGCCAAGGTCGACTTTCTGGACCTGCGCACTATCGGCATGGTCCAGGCGCGCCAGCAACAATAGCTGCTGGGCGAGGTGCGTGGTACGGTGGACGCCGGCAATGACCTGCGCAATCGCATGACGCCGCTGATCCTCATTCTCGGCCGCCAAGGCAACTTCGGCTTGTACTTTGATGGCGGCCAGCGGTGTCCTCAGTTCATGCGCAGCATCGGCGGTGAAGGAACGCTCCCTGTCGATGGACTCGGACAACCGCTGGAGCAATTTGTTCAATGAATCGGCCAGCGGCTGCGCCTCGGACGGGACGCGCTCCAGCGCAAGCGGCTGCAGATTGTCGGCATTGCGCGAACCAATTGCGCGCGACATGGTCCTCAGCGGCGCCAGCCCGCGCCCGGTGCTGATCCATACCAGTAGCGCAAGGACCGGCAGTGCCAGCAGCAACAATTGCGCCATGCGCCGGCCCAGCTTGTTGACGAGATGGCTGCGCGTTTCTTCCTTTTCGAAAACACGTACCTGGTAGCCATCGTCGGCGTCGCGCAAAGCAAAGGTATGCCAGACGCCGTCGCTCAACTTCAGTGTTCCATGACCAGTGCCCTGATCGAAAGGGGACGCTGGCGCACCTTGTGTGCGCATCAGCAGCGTGCCGTCGCTGTCCCATACCTGGAAGCCGACCGCACGCACGTCGTCGTCATCATGGTGGTCATCATCATCATCGTCGTGATGGTCCCGTTCTCGTCCATCACGTCGCTCGCCGTCATTGTCTGCAAGCGCGTGCAGGCGCTTCAAGTCGAGCAGCATCAGCGTGCGGGCGTTCTGCTCCAGCCGCGCATCTGCCATTTCGTCTACCTCTTCGCTGAGTTCGAGGTAGCCGTAGGCCAGCATCGCAGACCATACGACGAGCACACTGCCGAGCAGGAGCGCGAGCAGGCGGCGGCGGATTGACATCTGCTTCATGGCGGATCCTTACGGATCAGATAGCCGACACCTCGGATCGTCTTGATGAGATCGCTGCCGAGCTTCTTGCGCAGATTGTGAATGTGGACCTCAACGGCGTTGCTTTCCACCTCCTCGTTCCAGCCATACAGGCTTTCTTCCAGGCGCGCACGCGACAATGCGGTGCCGCAGTGTCCCAGCAAGTTGGTTAGGATCGCGCACTCACGTGCCGACAGCGCAATCTGCTCGTCGCCACGCGTCACCGTCAGGCTGTCGGGTGCGAGCACCATGTCGCCGTAGCGGATGGACGATACGCTGCGGCCGTGCGCGCGCCGCAGCAGTGCACGTATGCGCGCCACCAGTTCGGCAAGATCGAAGGGCTTGATCAGATAATCGTCTGCACCGGCTTCCAGGCCGGCGACGCGGTCCTGCACCGTATCCCGCGCGGTCAGAACCAACACCGGCATATCGCTACCCTTGCGACGGAGTTGCTGCAATAGATCCATCCCTGCCACGCGCGGCAGCCCGAGGTCGAGCACCATCAGCTCATACTCCGTGGTTTCGAGCGCCAGTTGCGCCTCGCGCCCGTCCTTCGCCCAGTCGACAGTGAAGCCGGCTTGTTTCAGGCCAGCCTCGATGCCATTGCCGAGCAAAGCGTCGTCTTCTACCAGCAATAAGCGCATCTCACCCTCTCTTTTCACAAAGTTGATCTTATCGCAGCGAATGCTTAAGGGCTGCTTAAGAGCTACTTGAGGCGGTATCATGCGGACATATGACCCGCATTCAGAGCGCGTGCATGCGCTTTGCGGTGGATCGCCTGCGCTTGTTCTCCACTTTGCACAATCAAGGGATGGCAGCCGATTCCGTGGAGCGGTCTTTTACGGACCTCATTGCCTGGAAGGGCGGCGTTATACAGCATACGCTCTGCCGATCCCTGGCCGAAAAACGCTGACCAAGGATCGGGTGGCGCGCGGTCATGCCCGCATAAGATGCGGCGTCAACGGCGCGGGCGCCGGCAAAGCATTTGGCGACGCAGAGGCGCTGAGCCGATCCGGAGATGACTCGTCCGCTAGATGGAATATGCTGACCACGTTCGAGAGTTTGCCCGCGAGCTCGTTCAATGCCGATGCGGCAGCGGCTTCTTCCTCCACCAGCGCTGCGTTCTGTTGTGTGACCTGTTCCATCTGGGGGATGGCGACATTCACCTGCTCGATGCCGGTGCGCTGCTCTCCGCTGGCGGCGGCAATCTCCGAAACGATATCCGCCACGCGTTTGATGCTTGTGACGATTTCACCCATTGTTGCGCCCGTCTGGTCAACGAGCCTGGTGCCGGCATCGACCTTTTCGACCGAGGCATTGATCAAGTCCTTGATCTCCTTTGCCGCAGCCGCAGAACGTTGTGCCAGGCTGCGCACTTCCGAGGCCACAACGGCAAAGCCGCGTCCCTGCTCGCCGGCGCGTGCAGCTTCGACAGCGGCATTGAGGGCAAGGATGTTGGTCTGGAACGCAATGCCGTCGATGACGCTGATGATATCGACGACCTTTTTCGATGACGCATTAATGGAACTCATTGTCTCCACCACATGAGCGACCATCTCTCCGCCCTTGCTCGCAATGCTGGATGCAGACAGCGCCAGCTGGTTGGCCTGGCGGGCGTTATCTGCATTCTGCCTGACCGTGTCGGTAATTTGCTCCATGGTGGCTGCAGTCTCCTGAAGAGAACTGGCCTCCTGGTCGGTACGTGACGAAAGATCGAGGTTGCTGCTTGCAATCTGGCCGGCGGACGACGCAATCGTTTCGGTCCCGATTCGCACTTCGGTAACGATGTTCGACAAGCCATGGTTCATGTCCTTGAGCGCCTGCAGAAGCTGGCCCGTCTCGGTATGGCACTGCACGTCAATGTGCGCGGTAAGATCCCCCGAAGCCACCTGTTTGGCAACGGCAATCGCTTGCTGGAGCGGGAGGGTAATCGAACGGATGATGAGAAAGCCGAGTGCGCAAGCAAGCATGGCCATGGCCAGTACGGAGCCTGCAAGCAGATACAGCCTGGTCTGAAGAGATGACTGCCGCTCAGTCAGCAGTTCGCTCAACGCCGCCATTGCCGCGTCGTAGAGTTTCACTTGCTCGCCAATGGCACCGGTCACCTTGGCAAAATACTCCGGCCCTGCATAGCTTATTTCCTCTGCGTTGACGATTTGCTCGGTGGCCAGGCGCAGCACTTCGTCACCCTGTGTGAGGGCTGCCTGCAGCTGTGCTCCCATTTTGCTCTTCACGGAAGGATTATTCGTAAACGACTTTTCCAACGAATTGCCAATGCCGGCGTAACGCTCCCGGGCTTTTTCAATCAAAGCCGCCAACGCAGCGCGTTCTTCGACGGACGCGCTTTTCGCTGTCAACGCCGCCGCGCCGCGTGCCCGCAGGCGACCGAGTGTCTCGATCAGGTCGGGAGACTGAATGATGGCTGCATCGATCAGGTACTTGGTGTCCGGATGCGCATCCATGCTGAGGCCGTAGTGATCGACGAGCAGTTCGGAGACTTTCATCATTTGACCCACCAGGGACGTGTGGGCGGCAAAGCTCTCTTTGCTGGTCAGCTGGCGCTGCGCAACCTTTGCCGGCAATGCGGACCAAGATGCTTTGGCGTCCTGCCAACGCTTGTCTATGACGGTATTGCGAGCCTGTTCAACCGCCTTGTCGGCTGCGGCAATGGATTTCATGATCTCGTCCTGCTTCGCGGCTCGCTGTGTCTGCGCGCTGTCGTTCCCGGATAGGAACATTGCGGAAAGCCCCCGATGCTGCTGTACAAGCAGGACGGTATCGAGCACCGTGCGCACGGTCGGCATCCCAGCCACTTCTGCCTGTGTGATGCTGATGGCCTTGCGGGCTTCGTTCTGGTACATCACCAATGGCGCAGCGGTAAGTACCGCCGCCAGTACGGCCAAAACGACGAATTTTTGCCAGAGATAGAGCCGGTTCAGTAATTGAGACATAGGGGACCTTTTAGATTCGGTTCATCTGCCACGCACGCGCCACGTTATTTGCGCATTTCGTCCCACCGACGGCATCCAAGTTCCGGCTTTCAATAAGTGCCTAAAGAGGCTGCCGCGCCAGAAAGCGAGTGCCGTGCAGAGCGTTCAAGGAATTTATTTCCGTGTGGAAATTTTCCAGCGGTGCATCATGAGCCCGCCTTGATGTAAATCATTAATGCCGAGTAATCCGAGAACCGAAGGCCAGAAACTTGTTTTAAAACAATTCATTGAGGGCCGGGTGCTGCGTACGGACCTTGCGACAGAAACCTTGAACCATACGCTGCATAGCTCTTTGGGTTTACCTAGCTGGTTTGTAGCTGTACCGGGCGTGAATGAATAAGAGGTTGAATTCAAGGCAAAAAACGGCTGCAGACCGCCAAGCGAGGGGGAATGGCGTGTACGTATGGTCGACGTTCATCTTTTGGCAGAAGCTGGCTGCGACTTGCGTCGTTTTCAGCATGCGCTAGTTTGTGCCGCCCGGCGAGCACGTTTCCTATCCGGAAAACCGCCTGCGCCCTTCGCGATGGATACCTTCCTGCCCTACATGCGCGACATGATGCGCTGCGAACAGTCGCTGCACGAGTTGAACCTGATGTAGCGCATGATCGAGGCGTCCGCGAAGATGAACTGCCCGTCCGAGGAGCACACCATCCTGCCAACAATGGCGGCGACCGGTGCCGGCTTCAGCCGGCTCGAACAGGAGCTTGTCACCAGCCTCGTGCGCGAGAAGGTGGGCAACGTGCTCGACGAGATCGGCGCCAAGGCGCAATACGTGAAAGACATCGTGGTGTGCAATCTGTACGAACGCACCGCCGATGTCAGCTTCCTCGCGACCGACCGCGTACTGTGCGCGTTTGCCGCCGGCCTGCACAAAACACTACGTCAGCGACTGATGTAGCTAATACTGCCGGGGTTTTCGTGTTCTCCGCAGCAACTTACTGCGTTTCATCAAATTCCCCTTTGGCGATGCAACCGAATATCAAAGCTGGCATCTAATGCCCGGCTTTTTGTTGCAGGGTTCCTCGATTCGGCGAGCCCAACTTGTTAAAGGAATATACATGGTTCGCTCCCTCCGCCTCGTCCTTCCGTCGCTGTTGGCTTCGCTGTTGCTGGTTTCCTGCGGTGGTGGAGGCGGTGGTGGCGATTCATCAAATGCATCGTCGAACGCCAACGTATCGATCGCTTCTCTGGAACCCACGGCACCGGGTACGACAGGGAATACGGCAACCGATGGGCTTACCTGGTTCAACTTCCGCCGCCAGCAGATCGGCTTGCCGGCCGTTGCGCGCAACACGACCGTCGACATTGCGGCGCAGGGGCATTCCGATTACCAGAAGCTATGGGGAATCGCGCACTATCAGGAAGAAGGCCGCAACGGATTTACCGGCGTGTGCGTGTATGACAATAATAACGATCCGCGTTGCCCGAGCTCCAAAGTCAGCCGCCTGGAAGCGGCGAACTATTCCTTCACGCAGGGAAGCTATGCCTACGGCGAAGTGATTTCGAAGACGTCGAACCCATCCGGATTCGATGCGGCGGAAGGCCTGATCGGCGCGATCTACCATCGCTTCGTCATCTTCGAGCCGATGTTCAAGGAGGCGGGCATCGGCATGGCAGTCGATGCCCAGAACATGACCTACTTCACTACCAATTTTGTCGCGGACGGCGTTGCGGTGAACTGCGCGACACGCGGGCAATCGATCAATTACCTGATCAATTATCCGTCCGCGAACCAGCAGCGCGTGCAGCGCGATTTCTACAGCGACACTGAGGTGCCGGACCCGGTCCCTGGGCAAAACCAGGTCGGTTACCCGATCAGCGTCCATGCGGACATCATCGCCAATGTCAGCGTGCAGAGCTTCACCGTCAGTCCGCGTGGCGGATCTCCGCTCAATGTGCGCACCCTCACGGCGGCGCAAGACCCGCAGTACACGCCGACGACAGCTGCCGCGATTATTCCGACCTCGGTGCTGGCGGCGAACACCACCTACGACGTGCAATTTGTTGGCACCGTCACCTATCCGGCCACAATCGGCTGCCCGGTACTGACAGTCCCCGTGACGCGCTCCTGGTCGTTCACGACGCGTTAGTGTCCTGTCGCGCACGAATCTGCTATCGTGCGCGTAACAGGGCGGCATGATGAATGCAAAATCGATAACAACATCACCAGCACACGAGGACCATGAACTGCTGAGCTCAGCGTTCGAGGCCACCGGTACCGGCATATGTTTCGTCGATGAAGAAGGCCGGTTCCTGCGGGCGAATTCCGCGTTCTGCCGCATGCTGGGCTATCCGGCGGAGCAAGTCGTCGGGCGGCACTGGTCGTTGGCCGCGCCGCCGGAAGTGGCCGCACTCGGTGATCATTTTCTGTCCCAGCTGTTCTCCGAATCTCCCCGCCTCTCGAACGAATGGAAGATCCGTCGCTGCGACGGTTCCCTGCTGACCGCCCTCGTCAGCTTCAAGCCGATCACGCTTTCAAGCGGCGCGCGCCGCCTGGTCGTTACGCTCACCGACATCGAGGAGCGCAAGGCCGCGCAGGAAGCTGAACTTCGCCGCCAGCAGCAGGCATTGGTCACCTCCGAAGAGCATCATCGGCAGGTGGTCAACAACGCTACCGAATGCATCCTCGTCGTGCAGAACGGCCACATCGTGTTCGCCAATCCGCGCGTTCTGCAGCTCACCGGCTATTCGCAGGAAGAGCTGTTTGCGCTGCCTTTTGTGACTGCGGTTCATCCGGACGATCGCGCGCTGGTGGCCGACCATCACACGCGGCGCTTGCGCGGCGAGGACGTCGAGCAGTATTACAACTTCCGCATCATCAATCACCAGACCAACGAAACCATCTGGGTGCAGCTGTCGGCGGTGATGATCGAATGGGAAGGCAAGCCGGCCACGTTGTCCTTCATGACCGACATCACCGAGCGCAAACTGCTGGAGGACAGTCTCAAGCAAAGCATGACCGAACGCTTGCGTCTGGAGCGTCTGCGTATCCAGGGAGAGCTGAAGGAAGCCGAGCTCGCGCGCCGCCATGCGGAAGAGACCTCGCGTGCAAAGTCGATGTTCCTGGCCAATATGAGCCATGAGATCCGCACCCCGATGAATGCGATCATCGGCATGGCGCATCTCGCGCTGCGCACGGAGCTCGATCCGAAGCAGCGCGATTACATCGAGAAGATGCGCAACGCCAGCCTGTCGCTGCTGGGTATCATCAACGACATCCTCGACTTCTCCAAGATCGAAGCCGGCAAGCTCCATATGGAGCGCGTCAGTTTCAATCTCGACGATGTGCTCAACAACGTTTCCACCATCACCGGCGCACGCGCCCATGAAAAGCGGCTGGAATATATCTTCCAGTTCCCGCTTGATATCCCGCGCGGCCTGGTGGGCGATCCATTGCGGCTTGGCCAAGTGCTGATCAACCTGGTTAACAACTCAATCAAGTTCACCAACCGCGGCGAGATCTTTGTCGGCTGCCGGCGGCTGGAGACGCGTGCCGACAAGATCCAGCTTCAGTTCACGGTGCGTGATACCGGTATCGGCATGAGCCGGGAAGAAACGTCGCGCCTGTTCCGTGCCTTCAGCCAGGCCGATGAGTCGACGACGCGCCGCTTCGGCGGCAGCGGTCTTGGCCTGTCGATCTCCAAGCGGCTGGTGGAGCTGATGGACGGTGCCATTTCATTGGAGAGCGA
>DASRXG010000084.1:0-2260 GCA_035654275.1 Noviherbaspirillum sp. | reverse complement strand
CCAGTGCTGGAGATCAGGCTACTGGACCCCGGCTGATGCGGTCGGCGGGTGCGATGGTGAAATCGTGAAACCGGCTCCGGTTGCCGCACCGGCACCAGCACCGGCTCCGGCCCCTGCTCCTGCTCCGGCACCTGCCCCGGCTCCAGCACCTGCTCCGGTTTCTGAAAAAGTGACATTTGCTGCTGACACCTTCTTCGACTTTAACAAGGCTGTCCTGAAGGCAGACGGCAAGGCAAAACTTGACGACCTGACCTCCAAGCTCCAAGGCATGAACCTGGAAGTCGTTATTGCAGTCGGTCACGCAGACTCTGTCGGCTCCGACACTTACAACCAGAAACTCTCCGTGCGTCGCGCTGAAGCCGTGAAGGCATACTTGGTTTCGAAGGGTGTCGAGCCGAACCGCGTCTACACTGAAGGCAAGGGCGAGAAGCAGCCTGTGGCAGATAACAAGACCTCCGCTGGCCGCGCCAAGAACCGCCGCGTGGAAATCGAAGTCGTCGGTACCCGCACCCGATAATCGATTTGCCACAGACCAACCCCGCTACGGCGGGGTTTTTTTATGCTCAAGATGTTTGTCGCAGCAGGTATTATTCGCAGCAAACAGGTTCCATTCCCGCTATTATTCGCACTATGAACGCCGACCCCTTAGAACTTCAAAAATTCAGTGAGCTCGCCCATCGCTGGTGGGACCCGACCTCCGAGTTTCGACCGCTGCACGAAATAAATCCGCTGCGACTCGAATGGATTAACGCCCGTGCTCCGCTGGCAGGCAAGACTGTGGCGGACATCGGATGCGGTGGAGGCATCCTTGCCGAGTCCATGGCCAAGAAGGGTGCCAAAGTTACTGGCATTGACCTGTCGGAAAAGGCGCTGAAGGTCGCCGATCTGCATAGCCTCGAATCCGGCGTGCAAGTACGCTATGAATTGATCTCCGCCGAGCAGCTCGCTGCACGCGAGCCAGCCAGTTACGATGTCGTGACCTGCATGGAGATGCTGGAGCATGTTCCCGACCCGGCGGCAATTGTGCAGGCCTGTGCAACGCTGGTGAAACCGGGTGGCCATGCCTTCTTTTCGACCATTAACCGCAATCCGAAGGCATACCTTTTTGCGGTGATCGGCGCAGAATACTTGCTGCAGATGCTCCCCAAGGGCACGCACGACTACGCCAAGTTCATCACGCCGGCAGAGCTTGCACAGTCGATCCGGAATGCAGGATTGACGCTCGAAACGCTCAAAGGCATGAGCTACAACCCACTGACCAAGGTGTACTCGCTTAACCAGGATACGGATGTTAACTATCTGGTGGCGTGCACACGGCCAGCATAGAAACGTCACGATAGAGTAACGCGCGACGCCGGCAATGTCCGGCGCCCTCGACGACATTCAAACAAGCAGCGAACATGGCTTTAACTCCCCCGCGCGCCGTTCTCTTCGACCTCGACGGCACACTCGCCGATACCGCCCCGGACCTTGCTGCAGCGATCAACAGCGTTCGCGTGGCACGCGGTCTGGCGCCAACGCCATATGAACTGCTCCGGCCAGTCGCGTCTGCCGGGGCACGCGGCCTGATCGGCGTGGCGTTTGGCCTCAAGCCCGAAGATGCCGGCTTTAACGACTTGCGGACTACGTTCCTGGACAACTATGAGGCCGCAATCGCGGTTGGGACGACGCTGTTTGAAGGCGTTACTGCCATGCTCGCGTCACTGGAGGAACGGAACATTCGATGGGGTATCGTAACGAATAAACCGGCGCGATTCACCGATCAACTGGTTCCGCAAATCGGATTGGAGAAAGCGCAATGCGTTATCTCCGGTGATACAACCGCACACGCAAAACCACATCCAGCACCATTGCTCGAAGCTGTCAGCCGCCTTTCACTGCGACCGCAAGATTGCTGGTATGTGGGTGACGACCTGCGAGACATCCAGGCCGGGCATGCAGCTGAAATGGCGACTATTGCCGCTGCCTGGGGATATTGCGGCCACGTGGAGCCGTCTGGCTGGGGCGCGGATGCTTTGATCGCAACGCCGCTCGACCTGCTCAAATTAATCGACGAGAGTGGCTTGAAGCCACCGGCGGCTACACCATCTAATGCAGTACAATAGACACTCTTCTGATTTGGGGACGACCTGGTTTCGACAGGGGTTGCAAAGCAGAGCAGGGCATACCGAGGACTGGCTACCTCGTTAATCCAACCGGAAATGCTTAAATGCAAACGATGAAACTTACGCTCTCGCAGCGTAATCCACTAGGAACTTAA
>DASRXG010000083.1:0-53276 GCA_035654275.1 Noviherbaspirillum sp. | reverse complement strand
GAGTTGGTACCACCCCTTCCCATCCCGAACAGGACCGTGAAACGACTCTGCGCCGATGATAGTGCGTCAACACGTGTGAAAGTAGGTTATCGTCAGGCTTGTTATACGAAAAAGCCCTGGTTCTTTGAACCAGGGCTTTTTGCTTTGAGCTTGCGCACCTATTCGATTGCAAGCCAGCCAAATGCGGTCTTGAAAGGGCGGCTTCGGTTCCATTCTTGTCTTCGAAAAAGGCCCTGCTGGTCATCAGTTTTGTCCGGCTAATAGCGAGCCTGTCGGTAAGCGTTTTCCTTTACGAATCTGTTTTGTTCAGAATGGCATCGAGTTCCGAACGCAAAGCCGCCGCTTTTAGCAGTACGCGCGCAAGCAGGTCACTATCCACGCGCTGTTTCTTTACTCTGGCCTCGGCCAGCAATTCAACCATCGCGAGCGCCGTATCGGTACGGGAATGGGCGGCGTATAGTTCTGCGCGCAGTTGCTCAATAGTCGCCGTCTGTTCCGCACCCTGAGTAATCAGGGCAACCGACTTCCCTTGTAAGGTTATTAGTAACGCTTGCAAGCGACCCTTTCCTATCACTTCTACCGCCCGATGGCCGTTAAGTTCCAGTATCCATCCTTCTGACCGACCTGTCGATTTTCCTTAATCTCTACTTGTCTTTGTCCGCATCGGGGGCCGGGTCACTCGCGACCGCGATCGGAGCAAGTTACGAACGTCTGCCTAGATTTGCACAAAAGTTTGCGACATATTCCGTCGCAAAGTGCGCACAGAATCGGTTTTGTTTCTGCTTACTCAAAACCATCTTGGAGGCGGTCCGCAGCATGTTTACCAATACGCATTGGCATCGCCTGTCCCTTGGGGACAGAATTGACCTTTCACTAGCCTGGGCAGTGCTTACATTACTGATGGCTGGCCTGGTCATGGTCTATTCAGCCACGATCGCATTGCCGGACGCGCCGAAATACGCTTCTTACCGGCATGATCACTTCCTGGTCCGCCAACTTGCCTACATTTTCATTGCATTAGGCGTGGCGTGTGTCGTGATGCGCGTACCCATCGCCTTCTGGGAAAAGCAGGCCATGCGTGGCCTGTTCGCCGCGATTGTGCTCCTGATGCTGGTGCTGGTGCCGGGTATCGGCAAGGGTGTCAATGGAGCACATCGCTGGATTGCCCTCGCCGGTATTAACCTGCAACCGTCCGAATTCATGAAACTTGCCATGGTCTTGTACGCGGCAAGTTTTGCAGTCCGCCGCCACGCTGTGCTGTATTCGCTGCGCAAGGGTTTCGGCCCGATCGCAGCGACATTGACCCTTGTCGGGTTGCTCCTCCTGCTACAACCGGACCTTGGGGCATTTTCAGTGATCGTCGCGATCGCGATGGGCGTGCTCTTCCTGGGCGGAGTCAATACGATCTGGTTCGCGGGCCTCAGCACACTGCTTGCCGGGGTCTTTGGGCTGATGATTGCAACGTCTCCATGGCGGCGTGCCCGTATCTTTGCCTATCTCGACCCTTGGGAAAGCACGAATACGCTGGGGAAGGCATATCAGCTGTCGCACTCGCTGATTGCGTTCGGGCGGGGCGAGTTAACCGGCGTCGGTCTCGGTGCGAGTGTCGAAAAGCTCCATTATCTCCCGGAGGCGCATACCGATTTCCTGCTGTCCGTCATTGGCGAAGAGCTCGGCTTCATCGGTGTGGCGGCAGTCATCTGGCTGTTCTATGTTGTGGTGAAACGATGCTTTCTCATCGGACGCCGGGCAGCCGCGCTCGAATGCTACTTTGCGAGCCTGGTCGCCCAAGGCGTCGGCATCTGGATCGGCGTCCAAGCGTTTATCAATATGGCCGTTGCCTTGGGTCTCCTTCCCACCAAGGGATTGACCCTGCCGCTGATGAGTTTTGGCGGGTCCGCGCTGATCGCGAACTGCCTGGCGCTGGCAATCGTGGTGCGTATCGATCTTGAAAACCGCCTTCGCATGCAACGCTGGCCTTAGGAGCAACGGCATGCGTTCTCCTTGCGTCATGTTTTGTCGCACCAATCCGGAAAATGTCGGTATCGAACAAGGAGCCAACCATGCCGATTCAGCGCCGAACCAAACGTAACAAAACCAAGCTTCATGGAAGCATCTCGCCCCTGGTTCGCCTATGGATGCTGCGAATGCTGGTTCTTTTGGGAGGGCACCGCGACCTGGTCAAATCACACGGCTTCTCTAACGACGGGATCGCCGAGGCGGTCGGGTTGGGCCGTTGGGTGGATTGCGAAAGCGACGACTTCAGCCAGAAGACGGTGTTGCAAACCTTGCGCAAACTCCACGCCGAGGCAGAGTACGAAGATGGCGAGGCCGAAGTTGCACCGGCGCTCACCGCAAATATCCGCAATCTGTCCGAGCTGGTAGGTCTGTCCAATGTGGATTGCCGCATCCTGGAGTTTGCCGTCGCAATTCATTGCGAACGTTTGCTGGACGACACGGCGGACTGGCTTGGCATGCTAACGTCCGCCAAGCTCATCTATCCGCTGTCCGTTGTGCTAGACGTCCCGGAAACGGCGGTACGCACGGCACTGAGCGGACAGTCGATCCTTGCGCGCTCCGGGCTCGTCTCCGTCGATTACGCCGGCGTCTCCTATCTCAAGGGAAAACTGAACCTGCTGTCCGACCAGTTTGCCGAATACATTTCAATGGCGGATACCGACCCTGTGGAATTACTGCGCGATGCCGTGTTCCCGAGTGGTCCCGCACTGCTTGCACTTTCCGATTACCCGCATATCCAGCCATCGCTGTCTGTACTACGTCCGTATATGCAGAAGGCGGTTGAAACCAGGAAGAAGGGCGTCAACATTTTCCTGCATGGCGCTCCCGGCACGGGGAAAAGCGAACTTTCACGTGCGCTCGCAGCGAACCTGGGGGTCGAACTGTTCGAGATTGCGAGTGAGGATACGGAAGGTGCGCCCCTGCAAAGCGGGCAACGCCTCCGGGCGTACAAGGCAGCGCAATGCATTTTCGCCCAACGCCAGGCAATACTCGTGTTCGATGAAGTGGAAGACGTGTTCCACGATGGCGATGCGCCCTTCGGCCGCAGGGGCGCCGCCCACGCCAGAAAGGCGTGGATTAACCGGATGCTCGAGCAAAACGCCGTGCCCACGCTGTGGATCTCGAACTCCGTGAACTGCGTGGATCCGGCATTCATCCGGCGCTTTGATATGGTCATTGAAGTCCCGGTGCCCCCGAAACAGCAGCGCGAACGCATCCTGAACGAAGCGTGCGCGGATGTGCTTGATGCGGTGGCGGTAAAGCGGCTCGCACAGTGCGAGACTCTGGCGCCCGCAGTCGCGACACGTGCGTGCGCGGTGGTACGGTCGGTGCTGGATGAGGTTGGCGCCGAAGCGGGCAGTGCGGCGGCCGAGCTGCTCATCAACAACACCATTTCGGCCCAGGGGCACCGACCCATCGTCAAGAATGACCCCGACAGGTTGCCGGAGACCTATGATCCGGCCTTTATCCAGGCCGATGCGAACCTGCAGGACGTCGCTGAAGGACTGTGCCGCGCCCGTGCCGGCCGCCTCTGCCTGTATGGCCCGCCCGGCACCGGGAAATCCGCCTATGCACGTTGGGTGGCAGACAAACTTGGAGCGCCCTTGTGCGTTCGCCGCGCATCCGACCTGCTGTCGAAATGGATCGGTGACAACGAAAAAAACATCGCGCACGCATTTTCCAGTGCCCAGCAGGCCGGCGCGGTACTGCTGATTGACGAGGTCGACGGCTTTCTGCGTGACCGACGCGGTAGCGACCGCGGCTGGGAAGCAAGCCTTGTCAACGAGATGCTGACGCAGATGGAAGCGTTCGCCGGAATTTTTATTGCATCGACCAACTTGATGGACAACCTCGATCAGGCCGCCCTGCGGCGCTTTGACTTGAAGGTGCAGTTCGGTTTTCTGACGGCGGCCCAGGCGCAGCGCTTGTTGACCCGGCATTGCGAGGCGCTCGGACTGGCGTTGCCGGACGCGTCGCTCGGCCAAAAACTGGCCGTGCTCACCAATTTGACGCCGGGCGATTTTGCGGCGGTCGCACGCCAACACCGCTTTCATCCGCTGTCCTCCGCCGACGACTTCATCGAAGCCCTTCGCAGTGAAAGCACCCTGAAGGACGCACGGAAGCCGATGCCGATTGGCTTCTTCTGAGCGGGCGCGTTAATATTTGGTTATTTATGCGTGGAAACTATTACTCATGAAGCCCCTGTCCAAGTCCCGCCTGCTCGAATATGTCCAGTGCCCCAAGCGACTGTGGCTACAGTTGCATGCGCCGGCGTTGCGCGAGGATTCCACCGGAACCACGGCGAGCTTCGCGGTCGGCAACCAGATCGGTGAAATGGCCCGTCGCCTCTACGACCCGAAGGGCAAGGGCACGCTGATTTCGTTCAGGGATGACGGCTTCGAGGCTGCGTTTGCGCGTACAAAAGCACTGTTGTCGTCGACAAGCCCGATTTTTGAAGCCGGCTTTAGCGCAGTCGGCGCACTGGCCTTTGCCGACGTCATGCTGCCCGTGCGTCGATCGGGAACGCGTGCGTGGCGCATGGTCGAAGTGAAGTCATCCGCGTCGGTCAAGGATTACTACCGCACTGACGCCGCCATACAGGCCTACGTCGCGCGCGAGGCCGGTGTGCCGCTGGCATCCATCAGTATTGCGCACATTGACAGCAAGTGGGTCTACCCAGGCAACGACGACTACAACGGGTTGTTGGTCGAGCAGGATGTGACGCAAGAAGCGTTCGAGCGGGCAGATGAAATCGCGGAATTGGTTGCGGCCGCCCACGTCATCGCCCGCCGTCGGAAAGAACCGCAGATTCAAACCGGGGGACAGTGTACCGCCCCCTATGAGTGCGGCTTTGCCGCGTATTGCGCTTCGCAGGAACCGCAGGTGGAGTACCCGGTGCACTGGATTCCGCAGGTCAGGAGCAAGGCGCTGCGCGCAGCGGTAAGCCAAGCAGCCGACATGCGTGACATTCCGGATGCACTCTTGAATGCCTCACAGTTGCGGGTCAAGCAATGTACGCTACAGGGAAAGACATTTTTCGATGGCGCGCTCGCGCGGCAAATGCTCGCATCTCATCGGCTGCCGGCGTATTTTCTCGACTTCGAAACGATTCAGTTTGCGGTACCGATCTGGAAAGGCACCTCGCCCTTCCAAAACATCCCCTTTCAATTCAGCGTGCATCGTTTGTCCCGTACCGGCAAATTGGAGCGTGATGGATTCCTGGACCTCTCCGGCCAGGACCCGTCGCGCCAGTTTGCCGACGCCCTGATCCGCGCTTGTGGTGAACGCGGTCCGGTGTTTGTGTATAACGCGGGTTTCGAGAAGGGGCGGATGAAAGAACTCGCCGCACGTTTCCCACGGTTGCGGCGCGCCTTGCTCGCGATTGTGGAACGGGTCGTCGACCTTCAGCCAGTGGCGGAGGCGTGCTACTACCATCCGAGCCAGCAGGGGAGCTGGAGCATCAAGAAAGTGCTTCCCGCAATGGCGCCGGACCTCTCCTACAGCACGCTCGACGGCGTCCGGGATGGCGGCATGGCGATGGATGCATATCTTGAAGCGATCCGGGAGACAACATCCGCTGCCCGGAAAGCCGAGCTGCGGGCCCAGCTGGAGGATTACTGCGCACTCGATACCTTGGCGATGGTCCGACTCTGGCAGGTGTTCACCGGCCGTGACGACATCCAACGCTAACGCCTTCGCGCCTCATCACCGAAAACAAAAGGAGTGTCATGATTTGGGCAATCGATGAATCAGAACCCAAATGGCCTGTGGGTCGTATATATCGGCTCGCGACAGATAGCGTGGAAGGCGATCCAGAAGTCCTCACTGCGCATAGCTCGGCTGATTTCATTCTCGTAAGCGGCCGTATCGACGTTGTCGACCATGTCACCAAGGCGATTGGTATCGTAGAGCAGAATAAAAAGGAGTATCAACTGGCGGTTGCGGTCATGGCGGCCGCCCCTGGACAAATAGATGATGCGAGCGCGCGAGGTACTCTGCACAGCGCATTCGATGCGGTTTTCATTGTTGAACCGGATGCAGCCGATGAGGTCGTCAGGCGCCTGGCAAGAGCCCTGATTACGCCAGGAAGTGCTTTCCAGCCGGGGTGTTGCGACTGGAACGATATGCGCTATATCGTCGCTGGTCAAAAAGGGTCGCCCCCCAGGTTTGGTTTTGGGCGGGCAACGGGCCAGGATTTCCCCGCGCGAGCCGCACAAGCGGCGATCGAAAATGTACGCGGTAACTACCCGGTCAGCGACAATGCGTGCGCGGCGGTCATTGTTACTCTTCCAAAGGACGCCCGCGGCGCTTGGTATAAGGAGGCGATAGGCGTCACGCGCAATTACATGGGAGCGAACAGCAGTTTTGCCTTGGGGCTAGTTATTGATGAAGCGCTTCCCGCCGACACTGCTGAAGTCGATGTTTTTGTGTTCGGCGATCGACACGCCGATTTGTTAAAGAAAGGTTCAATGCCATGAAGATGTATCGTGCCGTCAGAAAACGCGACCTGGAAAGCAACTGCGTCCTGACGCGCCTGCCCACGAGCCGCGTGCCGACAAACGTCCCTTACCTTGTCGACAATATATGGGAGTATCTGCGGCCCGCCGAAGCGCCCAGCCGGCGGCAGGCGATTTATGCCAGCCCGGCGCCGGAGCTGGCGCTTGCCAGTGCCAGTACAGCCACCCGCGACGATGACGGATACGTCGTCTGCGAAGTGGAGATCGACGACCCCGCTTGCCGCATCGCCCACCTGTCGGTAGAGGACGCAAAATTCCACGCCGATATCAAGAAAGTGATGCGCTTTGCATCCGCATTCTTTCCCGGTTTTTTTGCCGATAGAAGCGATCAGGAAAGGCTCGGCTATGCGCCACTGTTCATGCCCGCCAGCCCGGCAAGCGAGGTGGGCCGATTGCTCGCACGTCCGGAACTGACGGCGCTGTACGCAGTAGCGCAAGAATGCATGCTGTGGAAGGAGGCGGCATTGCGCATCATGCCGGATCGTCAAGGCGAGCTCTTCTTTGAACTGTCTGACGCCGGCGTTTGCCGGTTCAAGCCAGTTTCAAGCTGACCGGAACGCTGGCGGCGTTTGCCGATCCTCGGGCCGCCTTGATGGAGGGCCCGAAAGCAGGTCTGCCGGGTAGCGCTGGAGCGCCGCGGGAGCAGTAAGAAACGCGCAGCGCCAGGCGAGCTCGGCCAAGCGCCGCGCGTATGCGATGGTCGCAGATCGTTACGACAACCTGTGTCGCATGACGTCACTGCGTTCTTGGTCATCTGGCACTGCAGCACTATTTGCCTATGCGGCCAGGTGCATTGAGAAGCCGCGCCTCGATTGTCCGGCACAAACGTCATGCGCGGCGATGCGATGCGCTACAGCTGTAGATTTTTGGGCAGTCGCTTTTGGCTGCGCCTATGCGACGCTTTCATCCTTTGCAGCTGGGATTCTAGCCGTTCGATTTTCTCATCGATCGGGTCTCGCTGACTCACATACCGCGGCGGGTAACCGGTCAGGTTCAAAAAGAAGCGGATGAACGCTTCCCTCGTTGTCGCCATCGTCCATTCCTCCTTACGCAAATGTGTTCTGCGGTATAGCCGCAGGTCGCTCCAGTGCACCGGACACCCTTCCGCTCACCAGTCCTCCGCCCATTTTTCCCAAAACCCGGGCGCATCGTGATGCGCGTTCTGCATTGCAGCCGCCAGCGGCAGGTAGCAGAACCGGGCATCCTCATACCGCATCGTGCCATCCGGGCGTTCCAAATAATCCCGCAGTTTCCGATAAGTCGGATCGCTTTCATCGAAGGGAACGTCGATATAGATTTGCCCCCGGTATGAACAGTAAAAACAGGGGTTCGCCACATGTCCGCACGCTTGCCACGCAATGCCATTGTCATCCAACCAGGCAATGATCTGCTTGCGAATAGGCAAGGGCTCCCAGTCGACAGGTTGTGTCAATTCCTTGTGAAACACCACGTACAAGACGTCGCGTCCCTTTGCCCTTGCAATCTGGTCGATATGTCGAATAATGGTTGGCATTGCGATCTCCTTTGCCACGTGCGCGCTATGCGGGTTGTCCTGGTGTTTCAGCGGCAGGCAAGCGTGCTCGCGGGCTGTGTGGGCACGGGGAAGGGCGTAACGGTCGCGGTGTTCTTCACGCCATACGGGACGTGGCCGGTTGCCACATACCCGGCCGCCGCTTCGCAGTTGCGACGCTGGTCATCGAAGAAAATATCTGCACCAAAGCTTGCCAAGAACGGCCCTTTGTTCATCCCGCCCAAGAACAATGCTTCATCTATGCGAATTCCCCAGGAACGCAAGGTACGGATGACTCGCTCGTGCGAAGGAGCGCTACGCGCGGTAAACAACGCAGTCCGGATCGGCGATTGTCCTGTCGGGAACCGAGACTGCAGCGCATGCAGCGCGGCGAGAAATGGCTTGAAAGGGCCGCCAGGCAGCGGGATGTGCTTGGCCGCAATCTCGCTTTTATTGAAGGCCTCCAGGCCCGATTCTGCGAAAATCTTCTCTGCCTCGTCCGAAAACACCACCGCGTCGCCATCAAAGGCGATCCGCAACTCGGCATCGCGCTCGTCATTGATTGCGGATGGCAAGATTGTGGCTGCCGCAATGCCGGCGTCAAGTGCGAGCTGCACATCCTCATGATGCGCCGACAGGAACAACTGTGCGTTGAATGCTTGCGCATAGCGGTGGACCGACGCCCCGCGTGTGAAGGCGGCGCGGCTGATATTGAGGCCGTAATGCCGGATCGAATTGAAAATTCGCAGCCCGGTGTCAGCGCTATTGCGCGATAAGAGCAGCACCTCGACTTGGTCAGAGCCGGATGAAACGTTCAACGCAAGCAGCTTCTCGACCAACCGGAACGCCACACCCGGCTTGAGCGGCACATGCTCATTCGCTATCTGGTATTCGGCGTACCTGGTTTCCCCGCCTTCCAAAAAAACCTGATGGCTCTCCGCCAGATCGAACAGTGCGCTCGACGCCACGGCGACGACCAGCTTATCGTGCATCTTTTCCGGTTGCTGCGCCATACAATCCCCCTTTGCCAATCGCCTCAATGCGCTCGCCTGGTACGGACGCCGCTTGGTTCATGCACGGCATTATTGCGCTTACCTGCGACAAAACATGACGCAGGCAAGCTACACAGCGGGAAGTTGTAGGAAGGGGAGTTTGGCTAGTACCGCTGTACCGCATCGGCCAGGCTTTTGGCGACATCGCGACGCAAAGACGCCGGCTTGATGACTTCAACGTCGGGACCGAAGCCACGCAGCCACCAGTGCAGCCGGCGTGTCATCTGGACCGTCGCTTTGACATAGGTCTGGCCCGGCCCTTCGTCGATGCATTCCTGGTCATCGCTCAGCCGCGTTTCGGTAAGGTGGCGGGCGGCGTCGTTAAAAAACCGCAGTTCAAGCTTGATGCTTTTGCCGATCTCACCGAAACCGAAGGCGCCTGAGGCAATGTAGCTATTGAGGTCGAAGCCTGATGGCGGGCAGCTAGACTGTTCCAGAATAGCGGCTCTTTTCACCCGATGCAGCGCAAGGATTCGCGGATCTTCATACCCATCGTACTTTGCAACAATGTAGATCGTCGCGCCATGCTGCACCAAGCCAAGGGGATGGATCACAAACTGCTTTCCCGGCTTTGACCGGTAGACGATTTCCACACACTTATCTTCCATCAACGCGCGGTGAACCGCTTCAACGACTTCGGGACTGACGGCCGCCGGTAACAGCGGCTGGTTCGGCGAAACGACGCGCACTTTAGCAAGCCAGTTCCGGGCCGCCTTGGGGCCGACGTCCGCCGATAAATGCTGTTTGGACGCCGTAAAGTAGGGGGCGAGCTGCCCGCGAATGGTCGCCGGCAGCAAGTCGGTCTCGAACTGCTCCAGCATTTGAAACGCCAAAGCCTCCGGCGTACTGAGGCCGGGAAGCTGGCAAGCCGGGGCATCCGGCATCCAGTGCCATTTATGCGGTTTGCTGGTTTCGTCGCAGGTCAGGGGCAACTTTGACGACAGTCGGACCAGGTCGCGCTGGATCGACCGCTCGGAAATGTCGTAACCGCTCCGCGCCAGCCGCTCCTGCAGCAGCTGCGTCGTAATGCTTCCGCTGCGCGGAATATGGCGCAGCATTTCGATTTGCCGAAGAAGTGCATCGGGCATGGTGGTCCTCGCTGGAATGCATAGCGCCAATCGTAACATGTTGTAATTTGGAAATGTGCAGTCCCGCCTGTCGTCGCAACACTGCTCGCGGGCCGCATTCACGGAACCAGACGGTATCAAGGCGGCGGTACTTTCGCAGTTCTCATTGTCCTCACCGCTGCGACGTTTTTTGTCGCACTTGGCATGCATACTGGGACCGTCGCGAATCGGTCAAAGGAGGGAAACAATGGCAACGCAAGTCATCAAGGACGCGCGGTTTCACATTATTGGTTACATCGATACCAACCCGGATGGCACGCAGGTCGCAAAGAACGCGCAATTCCGGATTCTCGGCTATTACGATCCGCGCTTTAACTGCACCAAGGACGCCCGGTTCCACATCATTGGGTACGGCAACTTGCTTGCTTCACTGATCCGTTAGACCTGGACCCAATCGTCGAATGGGCCCGTTCCAATTGATACTGACGAAGTAAATTCGCCTCGCATGTTCAAGACGAACTGCCGTTATGCTCCGCAGCACTGGCGCAACCGACCGACTTGTACAACGGGGCAAGCGGGTTTATCAATGAGCGAGTCGCTATGCTCGCCCTGCTTCTGACACATGATGCCGATGCGACGCATCCGGCTCTTGCCAATTCGCCGCGCATCGCCCCCGCCGGGAAGAAAATACTAGAGCAGCTCCTCGAGCACGAGGCGCTCAGCGAAGCGCTTCGTTCGGCACTCAGGACGGCAAGGGCCGGGGCATTCGGCGAAGACGGTCAAACCTGACCGCGAGCCGCCGGACGGACAAGCTCCCAAGCAGCGTACTCTTCCGCACGCCGATAGCTCGCGACACTGTCGGGCATTCTCTCGAGCAAGGCGTCGTATTGCTGCCTGCACGCTTTCTGGAACGCGTGCCGTGAGGCAAGTCGCCCGTTGCAGTCCGGGTGATTAAGGTACTGCAGCAGGTGCGCGACGGCCGACACAGAACCTGGCGAAGGCAGGGTATTCCGTCTCCCCTTGTGCTGGACCAATTCAACCCGGAGCGGCTCTTCGCGAATTGCCAACTCGGCTGTGGACAGTCGGAACCCGGCCACGTCGCGGACTGAAACGATGACGCAGTTTTCCATCGCGCACTTCTGGCTGTAACCGGCGACGCAATGCTCCATGGATTTGCCCTCCGCTTCGAGGCTTTTGCTGTCGCCGAGCTCCGCAATGGACACGGCCCCGAGATGCAGTGCGTTATCCAGCACCAGAGGCCAGGCCAGGCTGCCAGTGCGGCCTGATTCCGGGTTTACTGCTCCATTGCTAACCAGGTGAGCCTGCATCGCCGCGTGCCAGCGGCGTGACAGGGACATCACCCTGAAGAACGACTGCTGGCCGAGCCATGCGTGGAGCATGTCGGCGTGGCATGCCTGCGCCCCGCCGTCCGCGCAAAAGCGCCGAAAGCTGCGGCCGACCGCGCGCAGGAAGTCCTTTGCATTCTCCGGATCGTCGCCCGCGCGGCACATGCGGTCGAAGCGTTCGGCCGCCGCCACGAGGGTTGGCTTCGTAATCTCCCTCAGCCATGCCGCCACAGCCGGTCCGTCGTGCCGGATCATTTCCGGGCCGGACAACCGATTCCGCTCATCCCGAACGCCGCCCGCGATCGAGAACAGGGTCGAGATGATCGTTTGCAGATGACGCCATTCGGCATCGGAACGGGGGCGTTTCTCTGGCGGCAGCCACGACAGGATGGTCAGGAGCAAATCCATGCGGGGCACTGCGAATCCACCATACAGAGGCAGCATCTGGCCCCGGCTCCATTTGACGGTCTCGACGGGAACGCGGAATACCTGCGCCACTGAGCTGAACAGCGGTTGGCCGGCATCGATTGCCGCAGTGAGGGCGGCCACAGTTTCGGGGTCCATGCGTCTCGCGGCAAATGCGGTGTCGCTGTCAAGGGAGAACATGGCGTCCATGCCGCTCAGGATGCGCAGCAACCATGGCAGTTCGCGTATGGCCTGGATTCGATTGCGGGAGGCATTGCCGTGGCCGCCGTTCAGGAAGTTGTAGACTTTCAGGTCATCGTAGCGGGGGTGATAGCGGCTGCGGTATTCCTGGATGAACCGCAGTACGTCCGGGTTCAGGCCAGCGACATACTTGTCAATCGCCCTCGCCGCCGTCAAATGCGTTGAGGTGACATATTCCGCCAACAGGGGCGGTGCTTCCAGAAGGGGCGCCAGGCCGTGTTCGCGCCGTAGCAGATTGAGGGTACCGAACGCCATTCTCAGGGCCATGCCCTCGCTGACCAGCCGCCGCGGCACGACCGAGGCGTACCTGGGCACCGTGATATGGCAGGCCGGCCCCATGCTTCCCGGGCCAGACACCAGCTTTGCCAGTTGTGCTTCCAGTAATTCGGGTCCGACGGCCGGCGGTTGACCGGCCAGCCAGGTTCCAAGGTGCGGCAAGTTGAGCAGGAAGGCGGAAATGTTCCCGGATAGATGCAGTTCCCACAGGGCGCCGTCAGCGAGATGGAGGCGTGCCGTCGCACGTCCGGTGCGCCAGTTGTGCGTACCGGATATTCCAGGTGCCAGGTTCGCGGTCAGGAGGAGCCGGGCGACGGGACCGCTCCGAAATATTTGCTCTTCCGCGCGCACGCAGCAGAGCAGGCTCTCGACGCAGTCCTGCAGATCCGGGTCGTCCACTCCCGGAAAGCAGGCCTCCCTCAATTGGTACGCGAGCGACGTCTCTTGCGCTTGCATGTGCCTCCCCCTCTCTCTGACGCGGCTTCCGTATCGTGCCGCCGTGCTCGATGCCGCGAGACATTTCGCAGGCCAAGGTCATTATGAGGAGCGGTACGACAAAGCGTGTCGGACGTATTCCCCGTACCGCTGCGACGCCGCTTGTCGCACACTTGTTGCACTATTTCATCTCCGGGAAACACAAAACGAAGTGCAGACGGGGTGGCAAGCGCTGCGATGCCTGGCGTTATACGGGTAAAGAAAGCAAATGAACGGAGTTGCCAACGGGAGGGAGATCGTGGAATCGCACACAGACTTGGGCCGGCAGCTTTGCCGCGCCGGTCGCACACAAGCAACCCGGCACGCATCTGCAATGCTTCCATAGGAATTTATGCGAATCACAGAAAACATCGAGAAGGCGGCTGACCTGATCCGTGCTGCAGACGGCCTCGTTGTCACCGCCGGCGCCGGCATCGGGGTGGACTCCGGGCTGCCTGACTTCCGGGGCCAGCAAGGCTTCTGGAAAGCCTATCCGGCGCTACGGCGTCAGGGACTCTATTTCGAGGACGTCGCCAACCCCGCGACGTTCGTCGATGCCCCCCGGTTGACCTGGGGATTCTATGGGCACCGCCTGCAACTCTATCGCTCGGCAGTGCCGCATGAAGGATTCAAGATCCTGCTTGATCTTGCCGCCGACATGACACACGGGGCGTTCGTCTACACCAGCAATGTCGATGGACAATTCCAAAAGGCAGGCTTTAGCGATGACCGCATCGTCGAGTGCCATGGTTCAATTCATTATCTACAGTGCTTGAATAACTGCACATCCGAGATTTGGAGTGCGGAGGGCTTGGTGGTCGACGTCGACGCGGACGCCTGCCTCCTGCGCATCCCATTGCCAACGTGCCGGCACTGCGGACACCTGGCGCGCCCGAATATCCTGATGTTTGGCGATTGGAGCTGGATTCCTGACCGAACGGACAAACAGAAAGCAAACTTTGAAGCATGGCGACGATCAGTCCAGCGCCCAGTTGTCATTGAGATCGGGGCGGGTGTCGATCTTCCGACCATTCGACACAAAGGCACATCGTTACGCGTGCCGATGATTCGGATCAATCCGTGTGCGGCGGAGGTCACGGGGCCGGAGAATGTTGGCCTTCCACTCGGCGCAAGAGAAGCGCTGCAACGCATCGCCGTGGTGCTTGGACTATCGACGTAGCGCGGTGTTATAAGGTGTTATATCGCTTGAAGCAGGCCAATCAACAAAAGCGCGAGTACCTTCTGCAGCCTGTAATCTGGTGGTTTATCCCAGCTTCACGAAGGCCGTACAACGGCCGTTTCACCAAGGATCATGGATATGAATGCACTTGTCGTCTTCACCCACGGAAAAGAGTCTGCACCATGGGGCAGCAAATTCCAGCATCTTGCCGACATTGCTGCGCGGCGTGGCGCAAACGTGATCAGCCCCGACTACCGCGATCTCGAGTCGCCGGAAGCGCGCGTTGAGCGCTTGCTCAGTTTGCAATTGCCTCCTTACGATCAGCTCGTGCTGGTCGGGTCCAGCATGGGCGCGTATGTCGCGACACTTGCCTCACAAGCGCTCCAACCGGATGGATTGTTCCTGCTTGCGCCGGCATTTTATCTGCCAGGCTACGCCAACCAAGACCCGGCCCCCCATTCACCTCACGTCCTGGCGGTCCACGGCTGGGGCGACGAGCTCATTCCTCCTGAGAATGTCCTGCGCTTTGGCAAACGCCATCATGCGACGGTGGTTTTCACCGAAGGCGACCACCGCCTAGCGACGGCGCTGCCGACAATCGGCAGCCTGTTCGACGATTTTCTCGCGCGGCAAATACTGCGACTACCGGGTGACGACGCCTCATCTGACAGGACGCATGATGCGGGGCTAGGCGCACGTGAACGGGATTACTTTGAGCGAAGTGACCGCAACCCCGATCGCAGCTGAACAAGCCAACGCACCGGCCGAACTAACGGGACGGCTGGCGCGCTTTCCATCGTTACGCCTGTTATGCAACGCTCGCTTGGTCCTCGTCCCATACCTCTATAAACACGCCTTGCAAGGGAAAAAATATCGCCTTCCGCACGGGAAGTGACTGGTCCCCGAACAGTCCGGCGTACCGGTCCAACTGTGCCCGATGCGTGTTAGCGCGCTCCGTGAGCCCCACGATGTCATCGGCGCTGTAGCCGGTGAGGGTTTTGAAGTCGATGATCCAGCGGCAGTCGTTGTCGACAAAGGTGCGGTCGATCACATGATGCGCAACTGCGCCGTTCTCGTCCGGATTGACATTGGAGAGCGCCAGTTCTGCGTGACTGGTCGGTCGTGACTGCAAGATCCACCGGCCGGTTTCCGAAGCCAGCGTTGTCGTCACCGCGTCGACGACCAATGCCGCTCCTTTCACCGCATCTTGCTCCGAAAGTCCCTGGTTGCATAGCCAGGCGCGATACGCCGGTTCCAGCGCGGACACGCGCGCCGCGTCCCATCCTTCCAGGCCTGCGTTGCCGATAATTTCAAGGCAGCGATGAACCAAGGTGCCGACTGACGAGGCCAGGCGCAGTCCTTCATCCGCCTCCGCTGACAGGACGTCGTCAATGGGAAGTGTCGCAGCGCCGCTGTCCATCTGCCCAGGCGCAACCACATCCATCGCATCGGCACGCAGGCGAACCAGGTAAGACGTCATTGGCGTCGTTTCCTGCGCAACCGCGGTGGCGTCGGGCGCGTCGTTCGATCCCTGTAGTTCCGCGTCGCCCTCAAAGGAGGCCCGCACGACGTCACTCTTCCACAGCAGGTGCAGCAGAGCGCGGCGGTCCGGGGTCTTGCAATCGCTGCCATCGCGTTCGAGCGCGCCCACCAAGTGCAAGCGGTGCTTTGCACGGGTCGTCGCGACGTACAGAACGCGCACTGTCTCATGCGCTTCCCGCTCGGCGTCCAGTCCTGCAAGGTAGTCGTACAGGACAGCATTGGCATTCACCTCGCCCTTTTGCTTGACGGCCGCCGGCACCAGGTACTCTTGGTCATCAGGCCCCAGGACGCTTTCCCAGCGCACGAGGACGCCCTGCGGATTCGGGGGCAAACGATGCAGTCCAGGCACGATCACGGTGTCGAATTCCAGGCCTTTGGACTTATGGATCGTCATCATCTGCAGGTGCTGCGCGTCGGGATCCGGGTCTGCCGCCGAAAACAGGGACCCCACCTTCTGTTCCAGGGAATCCGCTTCGATGTTGCCGTTGGCGGACATCTGTTCCAGCAGCGTAAAGAATGCCTCCACGTCCTGCCAGTCAGTCGGCTTGGCCAGGCATGCCGGGCAGTTCAGCCGGCGCCAGACGTTTTCGACCCATCGGGCTAACGCCCAGCGCCCCTGATGGGCAAACGCGTCCTTCAGGACGCTGCGTACGCGCAACAGTCGCTTCTGGCCATCTGCCGACAGCGTGCCCACGAGCGCATCGTCTCGCATGAGTTGCCAGACCGTTTTCTCGTGGTTCTTGCCGCACAGCGCGTGCAGGTCGGCCAGCGTGAGCCCGCACCATGGTGCCCGGAGAAAAGCCAGCCATTGCACACGGTTTGCCCGGTGGAGCAGGGCGTGGGTGAGGGTGAGCAGGTCCTGCACCGGCTGCCGGCCGGCGAGGCCTTCGATTTCCACGGCCTGGAAGCGAAGCGCCGGGCGCGACCGCCGGATTTCCTGCACCAAGGTCGCCAGGTGTGTCCGGCTGCGGACCAGGACTGCAATTTCCGCTTGCGGGTTGTCAGCCCGCGCCGCATCAATCAAGGCAATGACCCGTTCTGCCTGCCGCTGCTCCACATCGACGCCATCTTCTTTCAAGACCGCGTGGGTGAACACACCGGCGCTCGGATCGTCGGCACGGTCGGTGGCGGACGCGCTGTAGCAAACAGCACCAATGGTGGGATTGTTGGTCGCCGGGAAGATATGCGGAAAAGCCTGGTTAATCCAATTGACGATGGCTGGAGCCGAACGGTTGTTCCGATAGAGGCGGAGGGTTTCCAACTGCACCGACCCGATGCCATGCTCCTGCACGCGCAGGAACAGGCCGACATCTGCCTTGCGAAAGCGGTAAATGGATTGCATGGGGTCGCCCACGAGGAACAGCGTGCGGCCGTCGCCTTCCTCCCATCCCCGCGTCAATCCCTCAATCAGTTCCACTTGGCTGGGGCTGGTGTCCTGGAATTCGTCGATCAACAGGTGCCGGATCCGATAGTCCAGCGCGAGCGCGAGGTTAGTGGGTTCGCTTTCCGTCCCCAGCGCGGCAATCGCCCGCTGGCTGATGGCCGTGAAGTCCACTTCGCCGCCCTGCTGGAAGCCGAGCCATAACTGGGCGTTCGCCAGCTGGAGGACCTGGTAAAACACGTCGATGACGGCCCAGTCTTCTTCGGCATACGTGGTGGCCGGCAGCGCACGGAGGCGGAATAGGGCGTGCACGGCGGCGTCCGGCAGGCCCTCGGCCGCCGTTAGCATCACCTCCTTGAAGGGCTTGCTCTCGGCGCCTGCAGGAAAGCCAAGGTTCTTGTCCAGCTTGAGCCGGCGATCGCCCTTGCCGGTAAGTAATAGCGTCGACAGCGCAAGCCAATGTTCCAGCTCTTCCAGCTCTCCCGTGAGCGGGACCTTCCAGTTCGCCAGATGCGCAAAGTCCTCACAATTGCCTGCCGCATAGCGTACCGGCGGCATAAGCGTTTGTTGAATGCCCGGCCCGATGAGCGACGCCACTTCTTTCAGTGCAGCCGATACCAGCTCCCGCAACCCCGCTTCCGCCGCGGCGCGCAAGTCATCGGCGCCACCATTGTAGGTGTGCCGAAGCCATTGGTCGCGCCGCGCCAGCATGCTGACCAGCAGTTTTTCGAGGTTCCCGACGTTATTGTCGAGGTAGTCGAGGGCTTTGGCGACAATGTCTCCACGCTCCCCGCCGTCTTCAATCAACCCGATCGTTTCACGCGCCGCCGCCGTGTAGTACGCCTCGGTGTCGTCACTGACCCCCGGCTGCGCGCCAAAGCGGCTGAGGAAGGGCATTTGTCCCACCAGGTTGGCGCAGAGCGAATCGATGGTGGCGATTTTCAGCCGGCCGGGGTGCTCGCGCAGCTGCCAGCCCTGCTCTTCATCGCGTGCCAGCACCGTGCGGCTGATGTCGAATGTCTTTTGCTTGTGCGGCAGCTCAGGCCGCTTTCCTGACGCCGCCAGTTCAAGGCTGCCTAAAATGCGGTCACGCATTTCGGTGGCCGCCTTGTTCGTGAACGTCAGGGCGACCACCTCTTCCGGATGCTCAACTTGCGCCAGCAGCGCCAGGAAGCGTTGCGTTAGCAGCTCCGTCTTGCCGGCGCCCGCCGGTGCTTCCACGATAAAGGAAGCCAACGCCAGCGCACGGTCGCGCGCGGCGGCGTCTTCCCTGAGGAAGGCCTGCGTCTGGTCTTGTTGTTCCACACATACCGTCGTCATGCCTGCCCCTTCATCGTTACTGCGCCCTGTTCACTTCGCAACTCTTCCATTTGCTGCCGCCGCTCGGCCAACCGCAACACAGGTTTCACATCGGCGTATTCGAGTTCGCTCTCGTCTTTCACCCACACGCCGGCATGGCCCGCCTTGATTTCTTCTGCGATCGCGTTCAATCGCTCCTCCCAGTGCGCCAGCACACTTTGCCAGCCGGGGAACCGATCCGGCGGGAATTGCTCGGATTCGCTGAAGTACTTCACTCCGGGAAGCAGCTTCGCTTCTTCTGCGACGCCGGAGAAGGCGGCCTTATCCGGCACCACGCGCGCAAATACAACCGCCTTGACCGGATTGTCTTCTCCCGCCATCGCGATCGACGCATAAATTGGCAGCTGCGGTTCCGTAATCCGGTCAGACGCCCAGCTATCCATCCCGGGGACATAGCCGGTCTTGTAATCGATCACGACCTGGCGGCCATCTTCGAGCACATCCACCCGATCGATACTCATCTTGACTTCGATGCCGCCAATGGACACCTGGCACAGGTGCTCGCAATACTCCACCGTGAAGTCCGCTTCGCGGCGCCTCTCCACCTCCAGCCAAGCGGACAGCAGCCGCACCAGGCGGGCATGCTCGAGCGCCCTGAAACGCGCCTGCAACGTCGTGTCCCGATTGGTCTCGTAGAGGGTGATGCCAGCCTCGACCGCCGCGTTGATCGCCTTCTTCAGCTGCGCCTCGGACATGGCCTTGAATGCCTGCGAGGTCTTTGTCCTTGTCCAGAAGGCCTGCAGTGCGCAGTGCACCAATGTGCCTCGGCCGGCCGCATCCACCCCCTCAACCGGCGCCTTCAATGCCTTCGCCCCGAGCCGGTACTGGTAGAACGCCCATGCAGGGCAGATCGCCTGAGCGCGCAAGACCCAGGTGCCGCCGTACACCTTTTCACCGTCTTCGACCGGTGGCGCCTTGTCGTCCATGATGCGTTCAAGGCGTGCGGGCGCGGCTGCGGGAGTGGCCGCGGGGGCAGCGGGCGACTCCTCGACCGGGATACCTGCGATCAGTGGGCTCGGACGAAGCAGCTTGTTGCCATCCATGTTGCTGAACGAGAACGTCACATGTGGCGCACTTCTTAGCAGCCGCTCGTGGACGTGCTGTGCGAATTCGAGCTCCACCGCAGCGCTCGAATGCGGCATGCGCTCCTGTCGCTGCCAGGCCATGCACAGCAGTGGGTTGGGGCGGGGCGATACCGGCCAAGCGTGATCATTCATGCCCAGGACCCAGACCGCATCAAAACGCAGGCCGACACTTTCCAACATGCCAAGTACCTGGACGCCCGGCGTGCCAACGGTACGGGCCTGGAATACCCGCTGCTGGCACAACCGGACAAGATGGGTGCACGCGTAGGCCGCCGGGATCCTATGCAGGACCGGGTCGAGCTCATCCAGGCCGGCGAGGACGTCGCCAAACGCCACGCGCGCCTGGTGCTCCGCACTGGTCAGCTTCCGGCTCCCGGGCCAGCCGGCGAGCTCAAGCCACTGCTTGAACACACCGCGCCACTCGGACGGATATCGTTTGCCTTGTCCATTGGCTGTAATCGCCTGCTGGAGATCCTTCAGGGATTTGAACAGGCCGGCACAGAACCATGGGCGCTTTTCGGCAAGGCGTCCACCCAGGCCGACGATGCTGTCCAGCCCGGTGAAAAACCCGAGGCTTTCGCGCATCTTCGCATCCAGGCGCGCCCAGTCATCCGCCTCACGCTCCCATTCAGACCAATACGGGGAGCGCAACAAGCCGGATACATCGGACTGACGGACGTGTTGCGGCTGGCACAGCCAGCGAAGCAGGTCCAAGGCAGTCGCCGCCAGGGGCGACTCCGACAGTGGACGTCCGAGCGAGAAGTTGTACCGGCGGGGGACTTCCGGTTTTGTGTGCAGCGTAAGCTCGGGATGCAGCAAGTCATCCAGATAGCCCGACAGCATGCCCCGGATGGCGTTGACGTCCGGGGCAATGATGCCCAATCTTGCCTGCGGCGACGCGGTCAGCGTTTCGGCCGCCCAGCTGGCAACTGCCAGGCATTCTGCCTTCATGTCGGGGAAGCGGCGCGCGACTGCAGTGGCGGCCTGGATATTGCCGTCAGAAACATGCGTGACCGTAACTGCCGCGTCGGTAAGGGCTTTTTCAAGCCGCTGGAGGACCGGATTCAGGCGGTCAAATCCGGCAAAGGTCAACGCCAGCGGGAGGGAAAGCTTCCCTTGCTCAATCAGCTCCACCACCGCGAGCTGCTGGTCGAGGCGCGTAGTCCACTGATGACGTTTGAGTTGCTTTCGCCAGTCATGCAGCCATGATGTAAACGTCCGCACTTCCTCCGACGCGTCATCGTGCAATCCCCCCTTGCCCCACACCATCACAAGGCCGTGGGCCTGCGCCGCTGTCGCCGCCATGCCTGGCACGTCAAACAATGCCGCTGCTCCCTCCAGCGATTGTTCAATCACCGTCTCCCACAGTACGGTTTCCGCGTACGGGCTCGCCGTCTGCACGGGTGGCAGCAGCCCGGCAAGCACTGCCTCTTCGGCAAGGCTGGAAAACCATTGGTCCGGTGTGACGGCAAACGGGGTTGGCCAGACACTGGCGTCAACCTGCGGGGGAATGGACCGGAGCGCCTGGACGAGGCGGGAGGTAGCGCAAAGGATGACGGGCGAGCGAGTGGTCATGGACAGTGGTTTGCGAATGGGTGAAAGCAAAGCAGCGCTCCAGTCTCCGCACACCGAGCCGGTCCAATGAACGTTCCAGGGGTGGCACATGCTGGATGCGGGAGGGTAGGGCGATTAAGCTTGATTTTGTCGCAATGTTGCGACAAGGCATGTCGGAAACGGGGGTCGTATATACTTTTGGTTTCTTTAAAGCAATTTCACCACGTGAGCGATGGGTTGGTCAACAACACCGCGCGATCCTTTGTCTACCATGGCCCGTTTACACCCCAGTGTTCTTCCCTCCGTCCGGCACAACGGCGGACTCTTTCGCGAACTCGATGCGCTCGAGCGCCTGCAGAAATCGCTACCGGACGGTTACGAGATCTTTCACCAGGTGCCGATGCATACCGTGCGCGATGGCGTCGACCGCTACGGCGAGATCGACATTGTCGTCATGGGACCAACCGGCAATGTGCTGTTGATGGAAATCAAGGCGGGAGACGTCACGGTGCGCGATGGCGAGCTCTTCAAGCTGTATTCCAACAAAGAAGAAAACGTCGGGCGACAGTGCCGAATCGAATACGCGGCCATGGTCAATCGCCTCACTGACGCGCATCTGCACCCGCATCTGCTGAGCTGCCTCGTCTTGCCGGACTTTGCCCTGGGTGACACGCACCTAGTGTCGATCCCGCGCGACAGGATCATCGACGCCACCGGGTACGATTTTCTCGGCACGCGTGTACGGGAGATGTTGGCGCACGGGCGCGGCTGTGCCGACGTGGACCGATTGCGCCTCTTTCTCGGCAACACGTTCCGCGTTACGGCCGACCTGTTCGTGATGGGAGAGCAGCTGCGGAACACAGTGCGGCAACTCGCGGACGGTCTGGCAAGCTGGGTGCCGCGCATATCCGCCCCATCACGCTGTATCCGCGTGCAGGCAACGGCCGGTTCTGGCAAAACACAGCTGGCAGTACGCCTGCTGGAAAACGCGGCGGCGAGTGGTGAAGCGGCCTTGTACGTGTGCTACAACCGCGCGCTTGCGGACCACATGGCGCGGATTGCAACGACCAAAGCAACGGTCCTGACATTCCATGAAGCATGCGTCGAGCACTATCGGCGAAGGTATGGAGAACCGGACTTTACCCAGAAAGACGTGTTCGCAAAGGTAACCAAAGCGTACCTAGCGGATATGACCGCCTGCCCCGGACACTATGACGTACTGATCGTCGATGAAGGGCAAGATTTCGAGGCGGCCTGGCTCGAGGGGTTGGTCTGCCACCTCAAGCCGGATGGCAGTTTGTATCTGCTGGAAGACGACGATCAACGCCTCTATGAGCGCGAGCCGTTCGACCTGACCGGCGCCGTCACCATTACATGCCGGGACAACTACCGCAGCCCGCAGGCGATTTGTCAGGTAATCAATGCGCTGCGGCTAGCTTCGACACCGATTGACGGCCGCAATCCTTTTGGCGGCGAACTGCCGGAGTTCCATGTCTACGAATCGGATAGTGATCTGATGGAAGCGACGGTTCGCGCGATTAGCAGCCTACTCAAGCGAGGATTCAAATTGAGCGATATCTCGGTACTCACCTGTCACGGATTGAGCACGTCGTTCCTGCTTCAACAACCGGCAATCGGGCCATACGCAGCGCGGCACTTCACCGGGAAGTATAACCGGGCAGGTGACCCGATCTGGAGTGATGGCGAATTGCTGGTGGAATCGGTCTACCGGTACAAGGGGCAGTCTGCACCGGCCGTGGTGCTCGCCGAGATCGACTTTGCCGAATGGAACGACCTGGAGCGGGCCAAGCTTTTTGTCGGCATCACACGTGCCCAAATGGCGGTAGAAATCGTCATTTCGGAAAAAGCGGCACAGTGTCTCGATGCTCGACTGGTGTAATTCCTTTTATTTTTGCGTCCAGCGCTTTCTTTCGGGATAGTCTACGTTCGCCATAAAGCCGTTGTACATGCTGCTCCTCTTGCACCCTTTGCTTTGGCCACCAGAAGGCAGCCGCCGAAACGTAATCTCCATATCCTCGTCCATGGGGGCAGCTTTTCCGAAAACGAAGTGGCTTCGACGTTCAGCGACTGGACACCGACCTCTGTTGAACGGAGGGGGAAAGCGCTCTTGGAATTTGCCGAGAAGAGATGGGACTTCTCGTTTGCTGACTGGGATTTTCGCCGCCTGAAGCCGCTACTCGTATTCGAAAAAGAATGAACCTTAATCTCTCCCCTGCAACGGAAAGCGAGTAAGCACGGAGCAAAGGGATCAGCATAAATGACAACGTGAAGAGACTTGTCGAGGCCGTTTTCGGCGCGCTCTATCGCGCCGAAAACGTCTGGTAGCTAGATAAGTTGTTCGCCTCGGATGATAGCTAACTGATTTTCCCGGCAACCGCAGACGTTGACGGCCCATCTTAACCATTGGTAACGCCTTTAATTTGAAGATAGCGGTAATTGAAACGGTTGCAACGAACAATTCAGCCTAGGGGAGAGAAAGAATGAAAGAACAAGAATTCAGAAACGAGGCAGAGGACTTCGTTAAGTGGCTGGCACAGTATCTAGAGACGCCCACATCTGAACCGACAATTAACCGAGGTGTATTTCACCAGTGGACGGCACGCAGTAATCGAGCGGCACCGATGGCGGGTGGAATTTGGTCGTGTACGTCGCTTTATGATGCCTATCAAAAATATTACTGGAGGACCGTCAACCCCATCACTAACACCTTCATGTCCACGTTCGCAGAATCGGCCGAATGCTTGACACAAATAGGGGAAAATCTACGAAGCGCTATCAAAAGCAAGAACTCAGATGAGTGTCTCAATGTGTGCGAACAGATATTGCGCTGGGGCGGAGTGCAGAATCGGAAGGTGGCTTTGCTCATCCGCGCCTTCGGTGAAGGTTTGCACAAGTATCTCGAGGCTGTGGAAGTTCTCCTACAAGAGGGACCGCTCACTAATTCTGTCAGTATCGACGACAAACCGTTTGCACTCGAAGTTGACTCCGGAACGACAAAGATTTATTCGTTGCTCAGCGCCGATTGGTCAATTTATGACGGTCGCGTTGGAGCGGCGCTCGGTTTGCTGGTTCATCGCTGGACGAACGAAATGGCCGTCAAGAAGGTGCCGGACGGGCTTCGGTTCGCATGGGGGTATGAGCAGAGGCGCAATCCGAACCTTCATGGAGAACATGTCTTCCCAATGTTCGGCGCAAAGGTCGACAGGTTTCAGCAGAACCTGCGACTGAACTGGTTGCTCAAGATGCTTTTGAACGTCCCCGAGTCTAGTCAATTCCAAAGAACCGGCCAAGGTCTGCGTGCATTAGAGGCTGCGCTCTTCATGATCGGCTACTCGGTAAGAGAGGGCCAGGACACGTATAACGAAGAGGCGGCTCTTGAAGTTCGTGAGCTTGAACAGACGCCAATGACGATTGCACGTTTTCCGCAACGATTTCAAGGAGGGTGAGGCCACTAGCGAGGACGTCGGTTGAAAAACAGAAGGGCGGCGTATTCCAGGCGGAGTGGTCGGAGGAGGGAGTGATTGTTGACTGTCTGGGGGCCAGTAAACTGCTGCCTTGGAGCGTCTTCGATGAAGTCGAGCGGCTGCTTAGGGAAAATGGTGGCGCAGCGGCCCGAGGCAATGCCATGGAAGGAACACTCGGCGATGAGCAGTTGCCGTTCAACTCGGTGGAAGGGCGAGTAGCGAACCGGATTTATGGCAGGAACCAGGGCCAGCAAGTATTCCGAAGGATTAGTCCTATCGCAAACATTCTTGTTTGGGCGGGGCTATGCACGCATGGCAACGGCATGTTGCAAATGAACGATGCTCGAGAGCAGGGTGCTCATGTCGCCTGACAACAGGGGATCGCTCGTCTAGGCTGACAATTGAGCTTGTCAGAATTTCCATGTATTGAAAACACCTCCTGAGGCATTCGCTTTAGCCGCGTGACCTGTGCAGAATTCGCTGGGTCATTACAGCTTCGGCTATGAGCTTGCGGACGATCTCCTTGGATAGATCGCTCCCATGACATTCCAGGAGCTTCTCGCAAGCCAGCGGCGGGCCAAAGTCGTAATAGCGGTCCCGGATGATCGAAAGGGCCAAACTGGCGACGCCAGGCGCCAACTGCCGGTGCCCGGGCTTACCGCGCTGGCGAGAAATCACGCCCGGTGCGCCTGCCGTGCGAGACGAGACAGTAAGCGGTTGACCTGCCGTTTGCATAACCCCAATCGATTCGCCGCACTTGCGGTCGGCATGTTGCCATCTGCTACCGCCTGCAAGGTCATGAGACGGTCGACTTCACGCATGCTCATGGTTATGATCTCGGTCGCTCGGGCCATGGCGCGCCTCCAAATGCCAGACGGGAAGCGCTTAGCATGCGCCGTCCTACATCACGCCAATTTGCCCAAAGTGGGATATTCTGATTTAGCCAGATCGAGACATTCTAATTTAGCCATTACAACATTTCTTCGCATAATTTTTCTTATGTAAAATAAAGCAGCTGCGTCAGCAGAGTTCGCCTTTTCCTTGTTAGGGTGACGTCGTGCTCGACGGACTCGACCCAGTTCGAGTTTTAGCCCGTAAAGCTCTCCAGTTGCCCTTGCCGCAAATCGCTGTCCCCGATGAAGTAATTTGAGAACGCCATGGCACAACGACCGCCATGGCGCAAAACGAGCCATTTAACGGCGCAAATGGCGCTAAACGCGCCATGGCGCAAAAACTCCCAAAAATACATTTGTAGGAAATACTGCAACGAAGGCCTTGCGCTATCACGTTGGACCTGCATAAAATGACTATGTCTCATCGAGGCACCTCCTACAATTAAGGCCTTCCTCCTGCTATATGGCCACTGTCATACAGCAGATTTACAGGCCGCCGACCTAATCGGCATCCATTAGAATTGGGCGAACGCCCTCACCTCTACCAAAACTAACGTGTCCGCACCCAGGCGACCCGGTAATGACGTCGACATCTTGTCCGTCTTTGGCCTCGGTCGTTTTTTTGACCCTGGTGCACGGAACGGACAGGCAGACACAGAGTGGCAGCCCGCACCAGTGTTTGTGCGGTCTTCGGGCGAAACGCATCCACATGCACGACACAGAACGATAGTTCTATCTCTGCCGCGACCGCGGAAACGATAGGGACTGCCTCGAACGAGGCGGTTGATACGGCGATCGGCGAAAGCAAGTTACTGCGAAGCGTCTACACGACGATAAGGGACGGCCGGTGCGATACCGGGTGAGGCAGCACGACTGGCAATGGGACCCGCCGGCACTTCATTGAGTCCGCCCCGCTAAGGCGGGAAAGCTGAAAATCGGGTGCTCGCACCACCTGGACTGGCCGCTATGGCTGGATGCGCGACGTGAGAAACCACGTGAACGTTCGGGACCTGTGCTAGTAGAGGCAGGCAACCGCTAGTCGAAAGGCTGCGGCGTGTTGTTGCAATTGCAAGGAAGGTGCGACGACATCAAATCGAGTTACTTAAGACCGGGCCTTCCACCCGCACGCTGTATCGGTACACCTGTCTTACCCAAGGCTCGCGAGGCGAGCGCGACAACAGCAACGATTCGGTTGAACTCGTGCTGTCGCAAGTGCACGGCCTCTGGCGCAAGTTCAGCGAGCGGTTCGGCGTTAAATGGGTGAAGCTTGAGACTGGCATCCGCCAAGCGCTCGAGGTTGCCGCGCGCCAGGCAGTGTTGGACCGTACGCAGCAGTGCGCTTGATTCGCACCCGTCGCCCCATCGTTTGCAAGGCCACTCTTGAAACGGGGTTGCCTGCGTGCCGGTGTTGGTGATGTGCACGAAGAAGCACGAGATCGAACGGACGCTGTGTTCGGTTTTTTTGACGTAATCCGTTGACTTATAAGGGGTACGAACGCCTTTACGCGTCGCAGAAGTTAAACATTGGAACTCGAAAACGCGGTGACGTTACGGAGGGTGATGCGAAGCATAGTCGCCCAGAGCTGCTGACCGGCGGCCTCTTTCTTTTCAATTTCAATGACCAACTTGAGGCGGACGTCGTCCACGTTATATGACTTGATCGGACCGATCGCCGCCTCAAGCGCCGCCTTTTCTTGATCCGCCAGAATCAGGATTCTGTTAATGCACTGCATGTGGCCTCCGATCGAATTTGATTTTACGGCAACACAATGCAGCGCAACCACTCATTTGAGAGAATCATGAACCTCATCTAGCAATTCCGAACAATCTCGATCGAGTAAGACCAAGCCGTACGTCGCCTAATCGTTAAGCCAGTTTCCCACTTGCAGTGGAGGATTACAACGCACATGCATGTGTTTTCGATGGTACGCAGCAAGCGTGCTAGACAGTTAATTGCTCTTCAAGGTGCAAGCAGGTGCAGTTCATCGGTCACTGCTGCGCAGTGGACCGGTCTCTCAGCGCCAAATCGGCACAGCTTGGCAATTGGGATTGCTTATCTTGTTATCGAGTGCCAATTAGTCAAGTCTGCGGTGATACCCGAGTAAAGTTAACTGGATTGTGCGCAGTAAGGGATACTGCTCGGGGATCGCTTCCTTCGCCATGACCTTCCCCGCCAAGACTTCGTCCCTCACCTGTTTGACGAAGGCGTCTATAGAGCAAAGTCGAGCGCCGGCGATATGAGTGCGGCCTTTTGGTGCAGACGGAAAGATTGCTATACGCTCAATGTACGTACCTGGCGATAGCCAAGTGAACACCTCATTGAGAATGTACTTCTCGCCAATATTGAATTTCTTCTCATACCTCGCCTCACGCTTAGTCCAAGGATCGGCGTCGAGCGAAGCCTCAACGTGGACAAGTCGAGCATCGTGCGGGTGGTAAGCAACAACATCCAGCTCCATCTCCCACCCTCCGGCAGCTCGCCGACCAACCTTAACGTTCTGTTTTACTAGGAAGCCATTCCAGTTGTAATACTCTGCGATAAGTTGTTCCAGATGCGTCACAATCGCTCCAAATGGGTGTACGCCAAATATCGGTTAGCTAGGCGCTAAACCCGCGCGCAGCTCATATAGTGTGGAGTACACCCATGGCCTTTTGCATTTTTCCAGCAAAGATCGATTCCGCTCCATGGGTCATGACCAGCTCCTGCGTGGCCCTGGTCATTGCCACGTAGAGCAAACGGGCCTCATTGTGCAGATCCAGATCTTCTTTAGCCTGTGCCCCAATGGCAGGAATGCAAACCATAGGAAACTCTAACCCTTTGCTGCTGTGCATAGTGATGAGCTTGACGCTATTGTGACCGGGCGAATAGGAATTCTTCCCACTTTTTTGCCACTGGAACGGAATGCTTCGCTTTTCCAATACCTTAGCAATCTGCTGGCCGATTTCATACCGACGGTAAAGAACCGCCATGTCGCGCCATGGCGTCCCTATCCTGTTCGCCTCAACAAGCTTTGTGGCCACGAAATCCGCTTCCTTAGTTAAGGTAGGCAACTGGATTAATAACGGCTTTGGTCCCCGGCGGCCCGCGCTGATCGGCTGCACCGTAGGCGCCTGGTCGTCCTCCGCTTCCTTGGTGGACAACAAGTCGTCCGCAAAGGCGCGAGCGACCGACAAAATCTCCGCAGTATTGCGGTAATTCAGTTTCAACACGGTGGTACGCCCCTTGGCCTGAATGCCAACGCTGGAAAAGGAAAAACTCAGCTTTTTCGGACCGTTGTAGATCGATTGCGCGTCATCGTACAACACTAGTAAGGAATTGGTGTCTGGATTAACCATTTGTACGATGAGCTTAAACCACTCCGGCTTGAAATCGTGGCCTTCGTCGATCAAGACAGCGTCATACTGCGCGCAAGGAATGATCTTCCTCTCGACAGACCGTATGGCGGCCCGTGGAAGGCACAAGTAGATCGGCCATGCAATAACGCCTGACCGCGCGGAGCGCACCGTCTATTGACTACTAAGTAGGCTGTTTATCGACTGCAGTAAATGACGTGCGATTGCGTCCGTCCACCTTGGCCTGGTACAGCGCCATATCGGCGGCACGCAATAAAGTTACCGACGTGGCGCCATGGCCGGGGTAGGTAGCAATCCCAATCGAGAGGGTTGCTCGTATTTTGTGCGGCCCAAAACGGACCGGCACATCGGCAAACGCGCTTTTCCATACTTCGGCCCGCTGCAGCGCGCTTTCTAGTCCGGCGCCCGGCAGCAGGACCAGAAACTCTTCGCCACCATATCGACACGCCACGTCCGAAGCCCGCACCTGCTCATTGAGCAGGAGAGCCAAAGCGCGCAGCACCTCGTCACCAGCCTGATGCCCGTATCGGTCGTTGATCTGCTTGAAGTGATCGAGATCGATCATCAGGATGCTGAGCTCCTGGCCGTCGCGCTTGCAGAGTGCCAGTTCACGCTCGAGCGTCTCGTCGCAATAACGCCGGTTATACAGGCCGGTCAGCGCGTCGCGTGTCGCTTGTTCCTGCAAGCGGGCCTGGAGGCTATGGATCTCGTCGAGTTGGCGCTTGAGTTCCTTCTCGCTCAGTTGCATCCGCGCGCGGATCTGCGAGAGCTTGATAGTCCGGATGTAGGCGCTATAGGACACCAGTGTGCCGTAAGCCAGGGCGGTTCCCATACTTAGAGCACATCTCAGTAGGCCCGTGGAAAGGGAAACTGTGATGTGAATGGCAGTCCAAACGCATGTCAGAAGGAGAGTTGACATGGGCATGGTCAAGCAAGACGATGGCTGGCGTTTGCCGGACAGGCTATGGGCACAAACGGAGCCGCTTTTGCCGCCACGCAAGTCGCATCCCTTGGGTTGCCATAATCCACGAGTGAGCGACCGGGCTGCCGTGGATGCCATCTTGTTTGTGCTGCGCACTGGCTGCCAGTGGAATGCGTTGAACGGCACCGGTATTTGTTCCAGCAGTTCGGCCCATCGGCGCTTTCAGGAATGGGTGGAGGCCGGCGTGTTCGAGGAGTTTTGGATGCATGGGCTGTTGTCAGCAGCAGTGCTGCGGGAAATCGACTGGTCCTGGTTGTCTCTGGATGGCGCAATGACCAAGGCTCCCTTGGGAGGGGAAAAAAACCGGGCCCAACCCTACGGATCGCGGCAAAGGTGGCGTCAAGCGCAGTCTGTTGACGGACGCGCACGGGATACCACTGGCCATCGTCATTGACGGCGCTAATCGTCACGACATGAAGCTGGTAAGGCCGACGCTGGAGTCGCTGGAGGTAGGCCGGCCGTCACTGCTGGCGGTGTGGCCGCAAGGGCTGTGCCTGGACAAGGGATACGACTATGCGCAGATTCAGCAGCTCGCCGTTGAACTGGGCTACCGCCCTCATATCCGCTCACGCGGTGAAGAAGCACAGCAAAGAAGGAATGGACAACGCGCTCGCCGCTGGGTCGTGGAACGCACGCACAGTTGGCTGAATCGGTTTCGTGGATTGCTGATCCGCTGGGCCAAGAAGGCGAAGAACCACCTCGCATTTCTTCATCTGGCCTGCGGCATCATCACTTGGCGAATCATTGGCCTACTGGGATAGGCTCTTAGAAGTGTCGGTACCCAGCCGGTCTCCGGTTCGAAGCGAAAGCCGCCCACTAGGACGGCTGCCACTGCGCCGACCGCCATGCCGCCCGCTGTTTGAGCAATTCCCCACCAACCCTTGAATGCGGTAGTGGTAAGCACAGAAGTGAGCGTGAAGACGAAGGTGATCCAGAGCGGAAAGCCAAGCGCCGCTGCCCATACACCGACAGAGACGGCGTCAAGCGTCACATTGTTCATCTCGGCGCGCATCGGGTTCTTGGCACGCTTGGCGATGAAATAGATCATCTGTGGATACACCAGGAATTGCAGGGCTGCGAGAATCCAAGCGCTGGGACCTTGCCCACGTTCCAGAAATACCGCTCCAACGGTGACGAAGTTGAAGAACGTGCACCACGTCCGGTTGCGCCTGTTCATGGCGACAATCCAGTGGACGTGATTCTTGCTGCTTGCTTTCATTCAGCGCACTTGTGCTTTCTTTTCAGCAAGTGTAACGAGTCTTCGCTACCTTGTTGCAGCGCTGGGAAGGTCATATGCCTTTTATGACTGGAGTCATTCCTGCAGGAAGCCGCCTTGGCTTCCTGAGCCGTGGCCTATAAGTAAATCTTAATTCTGAGAATACGCGGCCAGGGAGACCGCATGGACAGGGCGTTGGAGCGCTTAGAGGACGGGGAAATTTGCCGCATCGTTGTGGATGGCGAACAGCTAGAGGCCGCTTGGTGGCGGGAGGTGAATGTCTGGGTCTACCACACGCCGACAGCCACCCGGGCCGTCGCTCACGATGATGTCGAGGAGTGGATGCCGGCTTGCCGTTCTAGCGCCCCAAGGTCAATCGAAACGACTGAAGCAGGGCTGCGCACGGCGGTTGGCTCACAGGGCGCAGGAGTCCCGCCGGCTGAATTGGTCAGTCAGCTAGGAGTAGAGCAGGCACACGAGCAACTTAGGCAGGTGACACGAGAAGCACTGTGGCCGCCCCATGATGATGTCGTCATGCCTTTTTCCAGGTGCACTTGGTGTCGTTGGTGTCGATCAGCGGCTTGCCGTTCTGCTTGTTCTCGTCTCGGGGAAGAATCACCTGCTGATCCTTGCCATTCTCAATGAGCTTGCTGGATCTGACTTTCTCCATCCATCCGCCCTTCCAACTGAACTGCTTGCCGTCGAAACTCCAGCGGCCCTTCGTATCTATTTGCTCAGCTTTGGCGAGAGGCACAGTCGGGTTAAGGCCAGTCAGGTAGGTCCCGTCACCATTCAAACGCAGCCAGCCCATGGAACTGAGTTGTAGTTCCCCGGTGTAGCCGCTCGGCGAATATACGCTCCGCCAATACCAGCACTCGTAGTATCCCGGGCGAGGGGCACCTGCCGCGAACGACAGGGAAGGTAGGGAGACTGCCAAGACGGCGAAGATATGAAGGAATCGGCGAAGGGTAGCCATGACGGAGCCAAATTATTGTCGACAAACAATAGTATGGCTGATCCTACTTACTGTAAATATCACGTCTCGCGTGCTGCTCCGCCGGGAAGGCGCCGGTGAAGTCGGCACCGCCGCGCGAGATCAGGCCAACTTGGTCGCCGTTTCGCAACCCGAGCATCCGGTAGCCGTCCAGCTTCGGCTCATAAACCCAGTCGACGGCCTGGAACGGCTTGGCGCCCGTTACGGCGAGCATCGGCTCTACGGCCGCGGCTGTCGGCTCCGAGGTTCCTGTCCATCGTGAGGGGCGATGAGGCTTCCTGAAATCGTAGCGCTACGGCTTCCGGAGAACGTTGCGTTACCTCCTTCAACATATCCACCGCTGTAGTTAAGTCTGTGCTCCGTACTTTTGTTTCTGTGTTTGAGCGTTGGCACGCGTGTCACTGCGTCGGTTGAACCGCGTCAAAGCCAAGGACGGGCCGACTTGCTTAGCAAGTGCCGCCGTCGCCGTATTTTCTACTATTTAAGGTCAGTTTTCTCTCTGCTTCATGCTGCTATGGCAATGACTACAGAGCGCAGCCCAGTTCGTCTGATCCCAGAACAGCTGTTCATCATTCGAAAGGCACTGCAGATGACCTCGAGACGCAGATCAAGGCTGGCCGCAGGAAATACTTCTTCAGCACGATACTGCTCACCTAGGGTCTCGATGTAGCCGAGCGCGCTGCTGCCCTCGGAAAACGCCGCTCGGGTGATACCGAGGTCGAGTTGAAGATCCGCAGTCCGGTAGGCGTGCCGATTGCGGTCGATATCCCAGGTATAGGCCCGCTGGTACGTGGGAACGACGATGACGTTGCCCCCGAAAAGAATGGTCAGGCTGTTCTGCCCGTTGACGATGCTAACTGTTTCTCAGTTTCGGCGCGGATTGATGCACTTAGCATCCTGCCGGAACCCCACGCCGGTCACTCCGCCGGCAGTCCCAGCGCGGCGCTCAGCGCCTCTTCGACGAACTTTGCGATGCCGGGCGCGCTCGACTCGCGCTTGCCGGCAATATTGAGCACCCGCACCTGGTTCTTCTGCAGGAACCTGGCGATGAACTTGGGATGGACGCCCGGGCGGAAATGCAGGAACGGCTTGCCCAGCTTCTCGGCAAACTCAACGGTGCGCTTGGAGCCGCCGTCGACCTTCTCCGACAGCGTGAAGATGATGGTGGCGTCCGCATCGCGCACGTTCCACTCGGTGCGTTGCAGGTACTTGGAATCGGGTGTTTCCTGCAGCTGATAATGGTCCGCCAGCGGTCCTTCCTCGGTCTTGCGGCCCTTTGGGCACCACCCCCCGTGGGCAACTCCGTGCGCAATTGCCCAGTCGAGCCCGGCGCGGTCGGCACCGGACTGACCTCCGGACACGATCTTGAATCCTTTTGGCAGAGAGTATTTGGCTTCCATCGATCAGCTCCGTTTCCAAAAACCATACTATACAGAGGGGACGCGACAAGACGTGTCGCCTCTAGCAGAGTGTCGGGTGGAAATGAAGTTCCGCCGGATTCGCAGGATCATTGGGGAGCCGGCGCCTCGGGCCTATGCCCGGCCGCCCGCGGCAACTTGCTCCTGAAGGCGCTCGAGAAATTGGCGAAACAAACCCTCGAGCGTTGGGATGCAATCGTTCAGACGGTGGTCGGCGTCAAGCAGGTGCAGCGCGCACCGGGCTGCTTGGGCGAACCGGATGGAATGGTCCACGGGAATGACGTCGTCTCCCCACCCATGCACGATCTCGAGCGCGGCGCGGATCGGCACCGGCTGCTGGGAGGGGTAGGACGGCATGAACAGCGCCGGCGCCAGCAGAAACACCCCGGCGACCTCGATGCGGGTTGCGGCTTCGGCGGCGACCCACCCGCCCATGCTTGACCCGACCAGCACCAGCGGCGCCTCCAGCGCGGCGCAGGCCTGCAGCAGCATCTCCAGGCGCCTGCCGGGATCCATGGTGCCGGAATAATCGAGGCTTTCAACGGCATAACCTAGTCCGCGCGCCACCTCGGCCAGCGCGATGATCTTCCTTCCGCGGGGACCGCTTTCCTTGCCGTGAATGAAATGTACCAATGGGGTCTGTGCCATGTCGTTCTCCATTCAACGTGAATCTGCGCGGACCGCCCAGCATGCGGCTTCGCTCCACATTGTCGCGCCTAACCGCGTCCGTCCACGCCCACGATATTGTCCGGGTGCTCGAGCACCCCGGCCCGGGGATGTCCCGTGCCACCACGCCAAACCGACGCCCTTGGTCGAAGGCGACTGGGAGGACTGACTGTGCGCATGGCGTCGGGACGATAGGTCTGCAGCCACAGGCGCTTGGGGCATTGCAGGTCGGCCATGATGCGCGATTTCGTGAGGCGAACAACGAGGGTTTTTACGATTCCTCCACGTCCGGAGTGGGTAACGCTGGCTGGCCGCCACGTTCCCATCCTGGTTGCCGCGGTAAGTAGACACTGCCCATCATGCCTGCACCTTCCGACAGACCGTGTCGCACGCCGGTAGGCTGTATGGTTTTCACGATTATTTTCCTTGTAATATGTGGCCCGCAACCAGCATGACGACAAGGAAGGGTCAGCGGCAATGTCCGACACAGTATTGCGCCAAATTGAGATGTTGCGGATGCTTCCGCGCCAGGGAAAGATCACGCCGCAGCAACTGCAGAAGCGCCTGGCCGACATCGGCTACCTGACCACCGAACGCACAGTGCAGCGTGATTTGATGCACCTGTCCCGGACGTTCTCGCTGGAATGCGACAACAGCAGCAAGCCGCACGGCTGGCGCTGGGGCAAGAACATGGTCGCCTTCGACCTGGCGGGGTTGAGCACCGCCGAAGCGCTGGCGTTTCAGATGCTGTCCCAGTTCGGCAGCGACCTGCTGCCTCCTTCCATGGCGGAGCAGCTGCAGCCGTATTTCATGGTGGCCAAGCGCCAGCTGAGCCTGGACGTTGGCCCGCGCCTGGCGCGAAACTGGACGAAGAAGGTACGGGTCGCGATCCCGAACCAGCCGCTGCTACCGGCCAAGATCGCCAAGGACGTCATGGGCCGCATCCATGTCGCCCTGATGGAAGAGCGCTGCCTGGCCATCCGCTACCGCAGCGACACCGCCCCGTTCCAGACCGTGCATCCGCTCGGCCTCGTCCAGCACGGAGCTACCTTCTACCTGGTGGTGCACTACGACGGTTTCACCGATATCCGCCTGCTGGCGGTGCCGCGCATCCATGCCGCCGAGCCGGTCGACAAGCCATGCAAGACCCCGGAAGGATTTAACCTCGACAGCTACATCGCCTCAGGGGGCATGGGCTTCGGCGAGATCGGTCAGACCATCCGCCTCGAGATGAAAATGTATGGCGGTGCGGCGGAGCACCTGAAGGAGACTTGGCTGAGCGAGGACCAGAAGATCTACGACACTGGGCCGGGCGAAGCGCTGGTGAAGGCCACCGTGCAACTTACCCGCCGCCTGCGCTGGTGGCTGCTCGGGTTCGGGGCCGACGTCCAAGTCATCAAGCCGGCGGCCCTGCGCAACGAGATCCGCAACAAGTTGCGGCAGTCCCTATCCCGCTACGACGAATAACGCCATGCGGCCCGCAAAGCCGTCCAGCCTAGTCACCCAGCGCTTGCAGAAAACCGATTCCGCGCTTTTGGACGGCGCAGGTCCGCAGGTTTTTCTCGGCCTCCAGCATCGAGACGATGCGCTCGACCGGAAACGCCTTGCCGAGCATCGCCATTCGCTTCCTGACGGTGGCAAAGTCGCCCGGCACCAGGCCGTCCATGGCCAGGATGCGCTCGCGTGCGGCATCCTGAACACCCTGCACCGGTGCCCCGAACTCCTGTAGGAACATCGCCCAGCGCTGCTCGGCGTTCAGTGGCCGGAACTGCACCTTGAATGCAAAGCGCCTGAGCAGCGCCCGGTCGATATCGTCGAACAGGTTGGTGGTGCACACGAAGATCCCATTGAACATTTCCATGCGGTGCAGGAATTCATTGACCTGGGACGCTTCCCAGCTGTGCTGGGCGCCAGTCCGGTCGCGCAGCAGCGTATCGGCCTCGTCAAGCAGCAGGACGCTCGGGCGGCCGGCATCCTCGGCCTGCTCGAACATCGCACGGATGTTCTTTTCCGTGCCGCCGACCCACATCGACAACAGGTTTGAGGCGCTCTTGACGATCAGCTCGCGCCCGAGCTGCCTGGCGATATGGGCTGCAAACTCGGTCTTGCCGGTGCCCGACGGACCGTAAAAGCACAGGTTGGCGCAGCCGGTGCGCGCGAGCGCGTCGACGATTTCCTCGGCGGCGTACTCGCCATCCAGGTTAAGCAGGCCCGGATCATAGCGGGTGGCAGTCGACGGGCGCTGGCGCGTCAGCGGCTCGCCGATCGCCTTGCTGCTTTTTTTGAGCTGGGAAAGCACTAGCCGCTCCGCATCGGCCGAATCGCTCGGCGCGGCGAGCCGGGCGAAGCGCGATGCCGCTTCCAGCTGGGCTGGCATGATCGCGTCAAAATCCGCCAGACGAGCGTCGAAGCCCTGGGATACGGGCAGCAACTCCAGGTAGCGACGGGCAATCTTCTCCCGCACGGGTTTCGGCGGCGCCTTGAATTCCAGGTGGTACGTAAAGCGCCGCAGGTTGGCCGGGTCCATCTGGTCGATGTGATTGGAAATCCAGATCACCGGCACGGCGCTGGTTTCGAGGAAGCGGTTGAGCCAGGCCTTGGACACGTCACTGCGTCCGCGCCGACGAGGTCCGGACAGCCGCGCGAAGAAATCGAGTCCCTCGTCGGCCGGGAACACGTCCTCCGCCTCATCAAACAGCACCAGATTGTTCCTGCTGCGCGACAGGAACTGCTGCGCAATGCGCAGGAACGTGTAGCGTTGCCCGCGCGTGGTGGAACTGCCGTCCTGGTCCTGGCAATCCACCTCGTACAGACTGGCGTCCAGCCGCGCGCCCAGCATGCGCGCGAACTCGGTCTTGCCGGAGCCAGGATCGCCGTACAGCATCACGTGGATGCCCCGCGCGCCCGAGTCAATCGCGCCGCGCAGCAGGCGCGTGACCTCTTCGAGTTCGTCGCGCATGTGCGGGTAATCTTCAGGGGTCAGAGAAGCGTTCCGTGCCTTGCGCAGGAACGCCTGCACGAATTCCTCCAACGTGGCACAGGGTGCAAGCAGGATCTGGACGAACTCGTCACCGAGCTCGAACACGTCGGTCAGATCGGAAATGCGCGACTCCCGGTTGAAGATGCCGTATTCATACAGGCGCGACTTCTGTCCCATGTCGCGCGCAAATGCCTGTTCGTCGTACCCCATGACCGTGGCCAGGACACGCAGCGCTTCCTTGCGGCTGGAGACGTCATGGCTGCGCAGCAGATCGTAGAACGGACGGCATTCGGAGCGCAGCAGGCCCACCAGGATCGCGGCTTTCTCGCAGTCGTTCAGCTCGAGCAGCGCTGCAAGATGGTCCAGCGACGGGTAGCTGCTGTTGCGGATGGCGCCCTGCCCGAGCTCACGCTCGAGCTGGGCCACCGAGTCGGCGACCAAGCGGCGCAGCATCGAACCGGGGCCGGCGTCGAATTCGCGCAGCAGATCGCCGAGTCGTATCTGTTCGCGGCGTCCTTCGTCGAACAGCCACTCCGCGGCGAATTCACGCGGTGGCATGGTGCCAAGGGCGTCCTCGTCGACGCCGTCGGGCAGACGGACGGTGGAAAGAGCCGCCGCGATCTTCTTGGCGCAGGTAGGATGATAGGCAAGGCAGTCGCTGGCCAGGTCGATGAAGCTTTCCAGGGTGGAGCTGCGCATGCGCAGGCCCTTGTGCAAAGCGAGACGGAACGTTATGAGCGCCACCTGTTTCTTGCTGGTGCTAAAGGCGGCGAATTCGGGATGACAGAGCAACTGGCGTGAAGCGGCTGGCATGATCGTTCCTTTTCAAAACGAGAGGTCCAGCATAGTGCTGACCTGCGACACGTGGTGTCGTGATACATAACAGTCCACGAAGATTTCTGCGGCCCCGGGTTCCTTGAGCATGTGTCACATCTTGTCGCAGCCGCCATCTACAATCCTGGTGAACGCTACAGCCACGCGAGGTCCGATCATGATAAGGACCAACGATCAGCAGTCTATCCGCTGCGCCTCCCCGCCGTCAGATATCCCGCCGCACTGCCCGGTTTGCGGGGAGCACACCGGCCCGGTCCTGATGGTGTATGGACGGCACCGCGCCGTGTTCCCGGATTACGCGCAAGCCTGCCGAGCCGCGCACGCCGCCCTGCATCCCCAAGTAGGCGGCTTCTCGCCGGTGGCGCTCTATTGCGCGCCGCCCGACGCGCAGGTCACCCATGCCAGCCTGGAAGACTGGCTTCTTGCGTAGCATCGCCACGTTGCCATTGACCCCGCCGTTCTCCGGGATTACCTCGACTATTGCAGCCAGTTCGACGACCCAGATTTTCCGCTGCCGGCGCTGGGCGCCGGAGTGCGGCAGGTCTGGAAGCAGGCCAGGCGCTGGCGTAGGCGCGCACCGACCGTCGTGCTGCACAGGTACTGGAAAGCCCGGGTGCCGCACTCGCTGCAGCGTGCGCCCGCCGCGGCGCAGGGGCCGCCTGGCTCGGCACGACAACATGGCAGCCGGTCGCACGCGAACCGATCGGCGTCGACGGTTTCGTGTTCCACGAGCTGAATTAAAGCGCGGCGCTGCAAGAAGAAGGCTTCGAGATGAGGCATTGCGTCGGCGGCTACACCTACCAATGCGTGCAGGCGTATCGCGGATAAAGACACGCGTTCCCATGATGCGGTAGTGCCACTTTCGCAGCACGAACCCTGCCGCGATAAGCTGCGCCTGGACGTGCCGGATGTAAGAGATCGTGTCTCCCGCGCAGGGCTGGCCTTTCAATTGGGTTCGCTTGCCGGCGCCAGGCATGCGCCCCGCTTCGATGGCGCTTCGCGCCCGCTGGAACATGCTGCCGGCAGCCGCGTCGGTTGCCGATGCTGCTCAGTTGCTGCTCAACTGCTGCTCAGTTTCCGGTCAATTCGCCCAGGTAGCGCCGGTACAGCGCTTCAGCCTGGTCGAGTTCGCCAAAGGCGAACTGCTGCACCTCGTTGAAGTTGGCTTCCTTGGCGTTGGTGCGATAACGAGAGACGAACACGAGCACCTCAGTGTCGGCCTTGTCCTGGACCAGGGACAGATCAGCGCCTTGGTTCGCCGGGTTCTTGTACGAGATATACCGCCAGAGGAATTTTTCACCGCTGATTTCATTGCCGCCCGTCTTCACATGGCTGCCGACGCGGCTGTCCTGCAGCGGAAAGCCGCGCTGCGCGGCATCGGCGATCCGGTTCAGGCGTTCGACCACTTCTTCCTCCTTGGCGCCGAAGCGGCGCTTTGCGACACGGGGATAATCGCTGCGCATGCGGATCTTGATGGCGTCCAGGGCTTTGCGGCTGCCGCCCTTCTCGGCGACGTTATTGTAGAACTCAACAATCTCTTTCTCGGAGAACTGCTTGCTTTGCGCCCAGCCGATCACCTTGTTTTCCTGCATGACATCCATGTGGCTTTCTCCTTGTAATTACCTGTCGGCGGCGATCATGCGCGCGGATCCACTGCTGAAGTGTTTGTTGAAGACAGTACTGTACGCACGTCATGCGACAGGAAGTGTCGCACGAGGCAGCGCGAGAACGAGGTGCGCGTTAGCGACGCTCAGCCTGCGGCCCTGCGCTGCCTCTCTTCAAGAGCCTGCCGGCGCAAGCGCTTGTAAGGGAACGCGAACGGCGCTTTAAGGTGCATCGCGTCGATCCACTGGAGACGCTCGTTGCGCAACCGCTGGCGCTCCCGGTAGAGATGGACGCCCAGCGCCACGGCCTGCGCCTGCACACGCATTACGTGCCGGGGGTCCCATTCCTGTCCGGGTGCAGGTGCACCCCCGCTGCAAGCTGGCAATGCAGAAAGGCATCGCTGCCCGGCGCGCAGATCAGGAAGGTCCAGGCCGGCGCGTACCGCGTCGTCCAGGAGGTAGGCTGCCCAGGCGCCCTGCGGCGTCCCCTTGAAGTCGATCTGCAGGCCGTTCCTGCCGGCGTGGCCTTCGCATGCCGAAAAGGTATTGCATCCGACTGCGCTCAGGGCCTTGGTGAGGATGGCAACATGTGACTCCAGCACCGCCAGCGGCACCTTGACGCCGAGCGGATAGGTACGGAAACGGTTCCATGCATTCTTCACGGGGATGCACCCCGCTTCTCCCCCAATCTCCCTGTAGCGGAAGAGGATTTCCCGCTGTTCGGGTACGAGCTTGCGCTCAGGCGCTGTCAGTCGGAACGGCAGGCCCGGGCGATCCGAGACTTCTAGCGCGCCGCAATCGATCGAACGCAGCAATGACTCGAGAAACGCCTTGTCGGACGGCACCTCCCCGGGAAAATCGCGGTTCTGCACCGGGCGCAGGACGGCATTGTCCGAGAGGTAGATGCGCGTGCCGATTTTTTCCACCAGAAAGCCGCGCTCCAATAGCGCATCTGAAAGCATGTCGTCCTGTCGATCCATGGCCGTATCCTGAACGTAGCGGTTGGCCTCGCGCCGCAGGGCGCAAGGCATTGTCAACCGATCAAGCCTGCACCAGTTGAAGGCATGCGGACTTGATGGAGGTCAGCCGCGCTTGCCAGCCCAGCGCGCAGGAGTCGTTTCAGTGCCTTCGGTTAGCTCGGGCGCCGTCTTACGGCCTTTCGTTTCTGGTGCATTTTGTATGCAGAAGCATGGCCAGAAGGTTGCCCTTGCCGATGACGCGATAGGTCCGGTCGTAAGTGGTGTTGGCTTCCGCCCGGTATTCCCCGCAGAACCTGCCGGCGGCATCGTAGAGCCTCTGGTGCCGGCCGGCGGATCGGATTTCGCCAAGTTTGCGGTGCTTGCTGTCGCGCAGTATCTGGTGTGGAGCAGGCTGCTCGTAAGCTGCCATTGTCCCCCCCTGCGTCGTGCTGTCTGCATCCATGTCTTCTCTCCGAAACACCCGCCGCTTGAAACGCCCATCCTTCAGGATCGACGTGATGATGCGGCGGATATGCGCCTCCCGACAAGGGCACACGGCCCATGCACGCTGCGTGCGCGACGCTACTGCTCCTGGCGCGCGCGGTCATTCATCCGCGCCAGGATCACCGACAGGTTGTCGTCGCTATCCAGCTTGATTGCCAGGTCGATCAGCTCGGTGGCGATGTCCTGCAACGGGACCGGCTTGCCCAATGTGGCCGCCATGTCCGCGTCGGGCACCGGCTCGAACAATCCGTCCGAGGCGATCATCACCACATCGGTGGCACGCAGTTCGACAGTCTGCGTGTCGACCTCCACTTCTTCGGCCGTGCCGATCGCTCTGGTGAGCAGACTGCGCCGCTTGACTGCACCTGGATACGGCTCCTTGACCAGGCCCAGCTCGATGGCTTCCTGCAGCATCGTATGATCGTGGGTCACCACCTGGAGCGCGCCATCGCGCAGGAGGTAGGCGCGCGAGTCGCCCACATGCGCGAGGTACAGCGTCAGCCCGCGAATCACGGCGGCCACCATGGTCGAGCCCATGCCGGCGCGGGCCGGATCTTCCTGTCCGGCGGCATGCACCTCGGCATTGGCGCGTTCGCCGGCCTGTTTCAGCCGCTCGCAGAGCAGGCGCCCGTCGGCGAACACCCCTTCCTCGACCGCCGCGCGCAATTGGGCCCCTACCCGCCGAACCACCATCGCGCTGGCGACTTCACCGGCGTTGTGCCCGCCCAGTCCATCTGCCAGCACCATGATGCCGTGCTCCTGGTCGAAGTCGATGGCGTCTTCGTTCTGCGCCCGTACCGGCCCGCATGCGCTCATACCGGCGATTTCCCAGATCAAGTTGTCCATTCACTGTCCTGTCCTGTCGGAAGTTGCATGCGTTGCCGCACTCTAGTCTTCTGTTGAACTGGTGTATTGCCACCGGCTTTCTGCAGATGACTGACGAAGACATGATGCGGGAGGGGTACGACAAACGCCGTCGCATGGGCGCGAGCTGGCTAAGGTGCAATGCATCCTCTGGGCCAACCAGAAAGGCCGCGTCGACAAGCAGTTCTTCGACACCACTGGCGCACGCCTGCAGAACGGCATCAAGGTCCTGCTGCTGGTGAAGATCCGGCTCTCACCGCAGCACGGGTTCTCGCTGATAGTCTCCGACATTGATCCGGATTACACGATCGGGGACATGCAGGCGAAGATGAAACGCATCCGCGAGGCCCTTGCCACGAACGCCATCGCTAAGCGGAACCGAAGTCTGCCCGCTCCCGTCGATTTCACCAGTGTCGCCGTGATCGCTCCGTCTGGAGTGCCGGGCTGGAAGACTTCGGAGTGGAGGCACAGCGCCTGGACGACGCGGGGGTGTGCCGGTTCGCATATTTTCATACGGTGTGCCAGGGCGAGAAGGCCAAGGATGCCTTGAAGAACGCGTTCATCGCCGCACGCGGCGTGCACGTGCAGGATCCGATGGACGCCTTGATCATCATCCGCGGCGGCGGAGCGGCTACCGATCTGCAGTGGCTCAACGAGCTCGCGAGGCACCGCAGCGGCAAGCTGGCTGAGGTCGTGCGAGTCAGGTCGTCGTATTTCCGGAAATGGCCTCAAGGTGAAATGCAACGGTCCCAATTTTCAAGGAGCGCGTTCACCATGGTGCAAAGGTCGTCGGCAATTGACGATGCTGGTCTACCCTGCCACAGGTATTCTTGTGGCAGGACGTCCGGCGCACGGACCGCCGCTGCAAGCGCATCCGTGGTCCACACGACCTTTTTCAGGTAGAAGAAGCTTCCGGCTTTCGTCGACAACTGCACTGTCTTTTGCTGTGCGGCGACAGACGACCGCGCTGAGATGAAATGCACCGACTGATGATAACGGCCGAGCGCATCACCGTCGCGATCGACCGCGCTGAGCCGGAGATGAGCAAGTTTTTCATTGAGCACGTCGATCATCTTATTGACGACCGGAACTGCTGCACTTCTCGCTTCATCACCCGCAATGGGCTGCGTTAGGTACACCTTCAAAAGGTTTCCCTGAAGCTGCAGTCCGAGCGTTATCTCTCTAGGATGCGTCAGGCAGTGGATATTCAGGTCGATTCCGCCGGTGCCCCGGGAGAAGAAAGCGTGGATCTGAATCCAAAAACTTTTTGAACTTTGTGTGGTGTCGCAAGCGGGTGTTATTTCGAAACCCTCAACCTTGGTGTTTTTGCCTTTAGTGGCGACCACGCGATTATGGTCGGTGGCGCCGATCTTGGTTTTGACTTGCTCGGCTAGCCATTCGAAGCGCCATTTATCGACCAGGTCATGGAGTCGCAGGGGAAACGCTTGCTGGCGCAAGCGATCTACTGCAGCAAAATTGGTCTGGACGTTGGTGCGCACCTCTTCTAGCAGGGCGCAGGAGTGCAGCAGCATTTTTTGATAAGCCGCCACAAACTCCGTCTCCAGGCCGTTCCGGCAAACCGGCGGCTGCGCCTCGTGACGTTCCCCGCTCGCAGGCGGTTCCGCCGTGGCGATACGGCGTGCGATCTCGTTCCAGGTTTTCAATTTCCATGAGATCTCCGCTCTTTTGGGGACCCGTTTTGTCGACTGTGCATCAGTGATGATCTTGGCCCATTCCTGCTCGTTGTCCTGGTTGGCACCCGACGCGTCATGCGCATCTGGCGCTGACTCTGCCGCGATCGGTTGCAGGATGATGGCTTGGCAATGATGCCTGACTTTTTGACTTTCCCAGGAACCGTCGGTGTCGGCCTCATCCTCCTTCGCTTCCGCCGGTTCCCCCTCCTGCTCGGTGCTGTCCGAATCAGCATTCATCCACTCGTTCCTGACCCAACTAAGCGAGTGTTCTTCGCGCGCGATCTTTGCGGAATACTCTTTCAATTGGTCCCAGCGTGGCAAGCTTTTGAACTTGTTCTCGACGACGATTAACTGCCACGGAATGCTCTCCGACCCGCGCGCCTCGAGGCGGGTTGCCCACTTGATCCAGTATTCATCCGTATCTGGCGACAAATCCTCATCACCTTGGTCCAGGCGCGGCAAGGCGATGATCCACAAGTCCAGGTGCATGTACTCCCGCCGCACGCGAAGATGAAACCGGCTGACCCAACCACTGTCATTTTCTTGGGTTGACGCCAAAACGGCTTTCGGAAGCGGTACGAGATAATCAAGCAATCGGCTGCCGTGTTCCTGGTGCTCGATGAGATAAGCGAGCATGTTGCTGTGAAACAGTTCGCGCCCTGACTGCCACAGCCTGAGCATCAACTTGTCGGTTGCAATGGCAGCGAGAGGGCTAATTTCCGGAGCAAGTGCCACACCTGATGTCGTGCTTTCGGGCATGTTTTTGGCCATGGAGTCGATGTTAGTTAGAGGTGCGTTGTAGATAGTGTGGCTACTTGGCGTTAGATGGCGGATGCTAACGCATGCTGTCTACCGGCCGACGTTCGGCGCCCTGCAAGGAAACAGGTAGTGCGGGAACCGCAAGGGAAGAGACCACGGGCGCAAGCGTCGAGTTCCTGGACCTGCTGACCTGGAATAGACCCGTGTTGCAAGCGCTGGCAGCCTCAGCGCCGCGCCCATCATGAACGACGGCCGGGTGCCGCCCGAAACGTTCGCTCAGTATCTGGCCGAGACGACGTGCGGCGTGCCTATCGCCACTAGACCTGCAGCCGAGAATCAGTGGTCGCCAGTGAATGCTGGCGGGCCGTTCTCTTAATCCGTCTGAATCTCTGAAGAATCAGTAGCCTGGCTGCCGGATGTGACACCCTGACACTTTCGAAGGCGCATAGAACGGCTCGGGGCGAAGTTGGCAATTTTGATGCTTCGATTAAATTAGTGGTCGCGACTATGGCCTTGATCTCATTCTCAGCCTGCTTGTATCTAAGTCGCTGTCTCTTGTTATTACAGTCGCGGCAACAGGGAACCACATTTCCCCATGCAATGCACACCTAGTGCTGTCTTATTTTCGCCGCGGCTTCATCCTGCCGCGCGTGCGCAGAGCGAGGCAACATAAGCGACCGTGCCGCGCTCACGATTCGACGGCACGGGTATGACGAGCAGGCTTGGTTCACCTACGCGTACTCTCCCGTACGCGGTGAAAGCGGAAACGTGGCCGGCATGTACTGCGCCGCTGTGGAAGTGACTGAACAGGTGCTCGCTGAGCGGTATCGCGCCGAAGAGAACGAGCGGCTGCGCTCGCTATTCGAGCAGGCGCGGCGCAGAGCGCCGGTCAGAATCAAGGCAGCACGTTCGGCCCAGGCAAGGGCGTCAGCTCACCTCGCGGGTAATTGACGGTACAACTCCTTCGTCAAGTGCTACGCAATGAGGCAGCCGGCATGCGGATTGCAAAGCCACAAAGGGGTTGCAAGTAGGGTGGGTGATGAACCAGTAACTCAGGACGGTGAAGTTTTGCCACTGCCGGCGGCGCGCCTGCCCAGCGCTCGTTTCATCATAACCGAAGCCGGTCTTGATCTGACGCGAGCAGGCGTTGTGCCGCCGGGTTTTATGCGAGGACGCTGCCCGTCACGCTCATCTGGGGCGGCCGGGCGGCGTAGCAGGCGGCGTCGTCGTCGGGCGCCCGGGCGTAAAACCGGGGCGTCCGGGAACAGTGGCCGGCGCATTTCCGGGGCGCGCACTGGGCGGCGTCAGACTGTAACTGGTGATGCGCCCCTCTGCCCTGCACGCTGTCATGCGGCTACAGTTTTCCCCCCAGGGCCCGGCGGTCGAGTGATCGACAAAGAAATCGTTGCCTTCAAAAGCACTTAGGTCAAGGGATAGCGGGAGGGATTCGTTGGACAGGGCCAGGCCCTGGTCGTCGGTCAACGTGATATTTGAGTACGCGACGGGACTGGCCGAAAAACCAAAGCTGAGGCGGTCGAAGGCGTTGATGACGTTGTCGTTGTCATTAACTCGCACACTTGAAGCGAAGAAGGCGTCGCTGATGATGCCCCAGTCGCGCGGCAGCGTGAGGCTGGTAGCGGTGAACTCGTACTGCGTGTCGAACTGGTTCACCGCCTCGGCGACGGTGTCGCCGGTGAGCGCGATCACGAACTGGTCGCCAAGCTGGTAATTGACCGGTCCATAAATGTTCGTGACAACGCCGGTCATGTAAATCGTTACCGTTTGGGATTGCGCCGCAACAGGCAGAGCGGCAAGCGACAGCATGCCGGCGGCGGCGAACGAGGAAAGGTGCTTCATCTGAATCTCCGGTGGATACCCCACCCTGCCCGCGCCTGTAAGCTTGCCCACTTTGCAGGCCAAGACGACGCATCAGGGTGTGGGAGGAAACCGGGAAGTTGCATTTCCCGGAGGCTGAGTTTTGGGTTGACCGCGTAATGGTAGCCCTCAGCGGACTGAGCGACCGCGCAGGGGTCCCAACGGGCAGCGGCTCCATGAATCTTCGCCACGCCGCATCGCCACGTCGTGACTTCGGGGTGCGCTCGGCCTGGTTGGGCTGCATGGCCGGTGATCGGAATGGCGACGGTGTCGGCGCCCTGTTTTTTTCTGCCGACGCTTCGCATTACGTTCACCGGGGCCGGCCAGGCGGCGTAGGCGGTGGCGTCGTCGTCGGCCGGCCAGGCGTGAAACCGGGGCGACCGGGTACGGTTGTCGGCGGGTTCCCAGGACGCGCATCGGGCGCGGTCACGCTGTAGCTGGTGATGCGTCCCTGTGCCGCGCAAAGCCCCGCGCTGGGACAGGTTTCCCCCCAGGGCCCGCTAGACCGATGCTCCACGTAAAACTGGTTGAACTCAAACGCGGACAGGTCCAAAGACATCGGGATGGATTCGTTTGACAGGGCCAGACCCTGATCGTCCGTCAAGCGTACCGTCGTGAACAGGAGCGGATCCCGGTTGCCGAAATTAAATCTGATTGTGTCATAAGCGTTGGCTACGTTGTCGTTGTCGTTCACCCGCGCGCCTGCGTCGAAGATAGTGTTGTTGATGACGCCCCAGTCGCGCGGCAGCGTGAGGCTCGCACCCGTGAAAAGGTACAGCAGTTCGTCGTAGTGCTGCGCGTAAGGCACGGCGTCGCCTGTGAGTGTGATCACGAACTGATCGCCGAGCTGGTAATTGACTGCTCCGTAAATGTCGGTGACGACGCCGGTCATTTGGATCGTGAACGTTTGCGATAGTGACGCGACAGGAAGGGCGGCAAGCGACAGTAATCCCGCTGCGGCCAACGAGGAAAGGTGTTGCATGGTAGTTTCTCCGGTCTGCGCCGTGGGATGGCGAGGCAGATAAGGTAGTCCTGACCGCGCAGATAGAAAACCACCAAAGCCCCGGCTCAATTACAGAACTTTGTGTGAGATCAAGCCCCAAGGAGATCCCATTGAGAGCGAGAAAAATCTGTAGCGGCAGGCTGAAGACCGGCCTGGTCGCGCTTTGATACTCGGCATTGTTGCGGGTGGCGAGACCGGGAATCGGTTGCGCTTGCAGCACCAGAAGTAACGGCGGCGGGTTGCACGGGCATGGTGGCAGGCACCCGGCGAACGGGGTGACGGGCGCGATTACCGTCAGGCCCCGCGTGGGCTTATTCCAGTATGCATCACCCTTTCTCGCCGGTGGCCAAACGCTCCGGACTCCTAACACGGCATCATGTTGGCGAACCAGTATGGGCCGGCATAACCCACGCTCAGCCTGCTGAAGGGACACGAGAAGTGCGCACCGGTCACCAGTGCTGGCTGCGGCATGAACTTAAACTCACCGAATCTTTTTCACACTCACGCGTGACGTTGCCCCGGCTGCGCCCGGATCCCCGCTCGCTCGAAACTACGCTGCGCCTGTTCCAGCATATGACGTTCATGAGCGGTCCTTGCCGTGACTGCAATACCCTGTTGGAGTGCCGCCGTCATGGCGCGCAGCAGGAAATTATCGTCCCCGCTGAAATGGACGGACTGCCAGCCTTTCAGCCTGATCAGCTCGATGATGGCACCCACCTCTGCATCATGGCCATGTTCGGCCACGATGACCGCGCCCATGTCCACCAGACGCCCGTCTTTCTGTTCGAATACCATTTCCTGTCTCTCCGGCACACGCCGCATGCGCCAGTACCGTGCGAGCAACGCCGACGTGTTGCCATAGTAGGTGTACAGCCACTGTTCGCGTGCATGCCGCGCGCGTTCCCATGCCTCCTGCTTCTCTGTCCCCACCGGGCGCGGGGCTGGTAGAGCTGTGGGCTGAGGCGTCCCGCGGACAGGTTGATTCGGCAATGGCATGCCTTCCCACGCCATCGGCATGTCCACTTCATGCAGAAGAGTGACATGCTCATCGATAAACTTCTGCTTCACCCGCTCCAGAGCCGTCGTTGCCGCCGCACATTCCAGCTCCTTTTTTGCCGCCTCTACTTCCATGGCACGACGCTGCGCGTTTGCATACGCGATTTCGGCATGCAATGCGGCACGCTCCGACGTGATCTGTCGCCTCATCATCGCTGACGCGCGTACGCCGACATGAATTGTCGGTGCGTCGCCGCTTCCCTGTGCAGCGAGGGAACGATGATCAATGACCTCAGCGATACCGGCCGCGGCCAGTGCGCCATTCACCACCGACGCCCACTTCGCGCGCGTCTCCAGCAACCACTCCTCGCTTTTCAAGAGGTCGGTTTTCCTAGCACCGCCGGTCGTCGGATCCAGTGGCCTTCCCTTCGGACTAGCAGCCGCCCGCTTGAACCAGGTAGCCGCCGTCCGCGCATGGCCATCATTGATCCGCTCGGACAAGAGAATGTCGGCTTGGATATTTTTACCCTTCCCGCGATGAAGCGTAAACGTGTATGGCAAGCTGCCGCCTTCAATGCCATCGCTGGCCCGATTATGCGCAAAGGCGCGCACCAGCTGAATCTGCGCGTCGAGCGACAGCTCGTGGGGTAACCCGAGCTGCAGATGCTTGTACAACCGTCCGTTTATGCGTTCATGCGTATCTGCCGCACGCCAGTAGGCGGTCGCCGCTTTCCGCGCCCGCTCGCTGCGACCGCGGACGCCCCAGCCGGGCATATGACCCGATTCCGTGTGCAGCACTTCGTCGCCGTCCCGCGCATATTTCCCGCCGCGAGACAGGTAGTCAATCTTCGCACGGGCGCTCTGTCCGCCGGCCCGGGTTCCGGTTGTCGCATACAAATGGAAGATCGCCATTGCCACCCTCCCAGTCCGTGGCAGCCGCCCTTGTGGCGCCTTGACACCGCACGGCTTTCTCGCCCCGCGAGAAACCGGTAAGTGCGCCCTGCGGGCTTCCGATGTCTCGCTCCGTGAAAAGGCTAGCGCACGATCCAGACGCCGGGGCGCTAAAAGACTTGGAACGCTCGCACCGAAGAGGCTTTGATGAGACGAGTACACGCGGGAGGCGCTTGCCATTGACGTGGCCGGGTCGATTCGTTCTGGTCGCGTCATCGAGGTGCTGTCAAAGCTGATCAGCGTGCGCGGTGCTCCGCGCTACCTGCGCAGCGACAACGGACCAGAATTTGTCAGCGTGGCGCTGCTCAAGTGGATTACCGAGCAAGGGATAGAATGTGCGCTGATCGATCCAGGCAAACCGTGGCAAAACGGAACGACGGAAAGCTTCAACGGCAAGTTCCGCGACGAATGCCTGGCCATGGAATGGTTCAGGAATCGTCTTGAAGCAAGGGTTGTGATCGAGGACTGGCGGCAGCACTACAACCGCGTCAGGCCGCATTCCAGCCTGAACTACGAGACGCCGGAAGCGTTCAGCAAGAAAGCAGCAACGAGTTTATCAACCGGAGCTATCCCAAGTTAGCTTGGTCCGAAAAAATCGGTCAGGTCACGTCCACCAGAATTCCGCATGATTGAAAGCATCCGCTTTCCTTCTTTGGATGTCTGGTTTGGTACCGGGGCTGCACGTACTCCCCGACATGCGCACGCCTTGCCCCCGACTCTCTTCAATTGGATGTCAGCGATTCACGTTGGTGATCAAAGGTAGTGTCAAACCTTTACCTTCGCTATTAGGTGATGATCCTGAGGAAAGTCTGACGGTTTTTCGGCCATCACTGGGACATATCTGACTCGAATGAACCGCCTCGTTGCATTTCTGTCAATTGCCGGTGCGGGAGGTGTTAAGAATCCAATTGAGGGGCCGGGCCTCTTCCCGCATTCGATCAAGATCGGTATTGGATCACCGTTAAACGGGCAGACGTCAATCTCAAAAGTCGGAACAATGGATTTATCCAAGAAGGAACCTGAAAAATCAAACACGGCATCAGCGCCATCGCGTGGCGTTCTTGGCCGATACATCCCAACATGGCTGATCACGTGAGTACAAAGATGTTGGTATCCGAAGTTCTGGCCCAAAAGCTTGAAAGTCATCTCCCTATGTGCAACGCCCGCACCTCCACGAGCATAACCGGGCGGGTTTAGTTGGCCCGTAGCGTGAAACGAAGCGTGTGCATGAGATGCGATCGTTTCAACCGGTATGTTGACCTTATTTTTGTACAGGATTTGAAAGCCCGTATCACTGGCAGCGGCCTCTATCTGACCTGCTTCATCGGTGTCCATTTCTACCGCTGTATAAACGCTTCCGTCTCGTCCGACTTCTATTCGAAACAAAGCGGCATGCGTGAACGGCAGCTGGACCGGGAAGTCAGGCGGCAAGTCCGGGCACAATGGCGTCATTACATATACCGGAAATTTTTCTCTGCCGGTTCCAAGTTGCATTTCAAAGATTGGCATCTTGCTTGGTTTGTGCACGAACACCCTCCCATGAAATTATTGCAATGGTGATGCTGACATCTTCATAGACCACGTGCTGCCATGCTGAAGACAAGGGAACATTCCACGTAATCCTTTGACTGGACTTCCCGTCAGCGTGAACGTCGGGATGCTGGAGACTCAAAGCCCCGGCAGACAGGAAGCTTGGGCCAGCGCGGGGACGGTGGGGGCTCAAGCGTCCCCTTCGCAACGAATGAAGCATTCAGAATTTTCGATCAGTTTTGAGTTCCGCAGCAGTTCGGTGTTGTCATCGACGCGCTTGATCACATACAGCCCCACGTCGGTGTCCTTGTCGATCAGACAGCGCTCAACCCGGTACGGAAGACCGCCAAGCTGACGATCAGAAATGAGGTCACCCCGCTTATATTTGAACGATGTGTGCATGATGAAGGCCTTCCGCTGTTCGCCCGGGGCGACATCACTTTTTAAACTTTTCATTGCACGCGCGGTATGCAAGACTTACCCCGCCTCGGTCAGCATCTTCGCAGGTTAGAGGACCCGCACGCAGACAGCAAAACGGCACACGCAACGATGAGGGCTATTTTCATTAGTGCCATCCGGGCAAAGGGACAACAGCGTTATGATACTCTGCTGCCCAATTGACAACGGAATTTCATGTTCTTATCGTTTTGAGCGGGTCCGTATTGCGGCCCTGAATTCCCATGGCGGGATTGGATCTACATGCGTCCATAGCCCCCGCCTCTGCACTTTGGCACTCTGCTGAATCTCCAACACGCTGGCGTCCCTGTTGTACTTTGGGTAGACCCACGCCATGCCAAGTGCAACCTGCTCACGGTTGACCTCCACGTCATCACACCAGACCTTCGCCACGGTGCGCTCGTAGCGGTCGAGATTTTGCGCCTTGTACCTGGCTTCTTTTTTCCAGCAGAGGTCGGACAATGACTGCTTCGGCTTCTGGCCGAACGGCTGAGCCTTTTCGGGGACGTCAATGTTTGCCAGTCGGATCAAGATTTGTCTGCCATTGGTGAGAACGGTCATCGTGTCACCGTCACTGATGCCCACGACCGGCCCAAATGCAGATACAGGATGAGCATGGAAGTCCTTGGAAGTGGCAGCGACCGGCAGGGTCAAGGCTAACGCAAGAATGATTGCCTTCATGTTGTTCGGATCATTGGCCTATTTTGATGTGGACGCCGACATTAAATTCACTTAGCCGCGATCAAGAGAAATATATTTAGTGAATAAATTGAAAATAGGCAATTGCACATGATAGCTTCACTGTTTTTCTTTCCGCCACCAAAGCCCATGGTTACTCCTGTTACGCTGACTGACCCGTTTGACACAATCTGGTATCACGGAACGCACGCAAAGCCATTTTCAACTTGGAAGTGTCCGCCGCCGCCCCCAAGTCCTGCTGATGTTGGACACACGGGACTGTTCTTTACGGCTGATCAAGGCTACGCAAAACATGCCGGCACCAATATCTGCACCATAAAGCTTAGCCCCGAAACTAAGCTGATCGTTCCGGCTCGCGGCGGGAATGACAGCAGCGCACTGCGTCAGGCTGTTACTCGTTGCAATTCGATCGCTACGTATTGCCAATGGCTGATCAGTGACGCCGTTTGGACCGACGCTTGGGCGACCGGCCAAGTTACGCGCTTCAGCTTTGACACGTCCAATCATAAGCATGTATATGAAATCGGCTTAGCCGTGGCTAGAGTGGCGGCAAATCTCAAGAAGATGATCAAGACTCCGGTACCAGAGCAACTGTTGATGAACCAAGCATTGATGTGTCTTACTAGGGGGTGGATTGAGCAGCTGGTGCTCGAAGCAAGAAAGCTGGGATATCAAGCCATTCAGGGAGCCGAAATCGACCGCTGGAGTGCCCCCAACGCCACACCGGTCGCTCAGTCGTGGCTTGCCGTGATGGACGCGTCAGTCATCACAGCTCCAGCATGGCTGTAGGCAGGCATTACGGTTGCCCCCAAACGTAGCCATGATTCCCGGCTGCGTGGAAGCCAGGATACATGAGGCTCAAAGCCCCGGGGGGAATGGTGCTGTGGTCCCGTGCGGGAATTCTTGGGGCAGCGGTCGGGGCCGACAAAGATCAGGCCTGCGTCTGTTGCCCCGCTTCTGAGTCCTTCTTTTCCTGCTTCAGCAAGGCCTGTACGAACCTGTGGCAGTTCGCACAGAGACATTGAAGGTCACTCAACTTGGTCTGATGATTGGCGAGCATGTCCTGTACCTGCATAAATTTGTGGTGGACCTCAATGCACGCCTCGCCAATGCCTGCCCCATATTCAATGACCGGGTCTATTTTGCAGCGCTCGCAAAACAGCTCGCCATGCAGTCGCTTGAATTCAGCCTTCTTGGCCTTGGCCAATCGCGGTGCGCGTTCCTTCTTGAGGTGAATGACCAGCTTTGACCTACCTTCGGCCCATTCCATGTCATTCGGGAGTGATGGCACCTCGTCAGGGGATGCGGCATGCCCCTTTTCAACAACTGCATAACCGGCGGCACGCAAGATGCGGAAGCAGGGTGACCCTTCGCCACCTGTGAAGTGCTTGGGCTGAACGGCGAAGCCCATTGCGTCCGAAGTCGCGATTCCGAACACGGCCTTCGGAGGCAGCCTGACCCCGTTTTCAGCGATCAGATCGAAATCAGTTGAGGGGCCGAACGGGTGCTGATTGGGACAGGCGGAGGCGGTG
>DASRXG010000082.1:0-24878 GCA_035654275.1 Noviherbaspirillum sp. | reverse complement strand
CGGTGCAACTGCAGCTGCCGGCTTGGCAATCTCGCCATCACAACCGCCGACTGCGTCAGCCGGGGTCCACGTGCCGGTGCGCCAGCAAAGGCCGAACGGGTCGCGGGCGACCACGCCGCGGCTGTCCTGCAGGTACGCGCTGTTCGGAGTCTTGGCCTTGATGTCTTGCTGAGCCGACGCGGAGAACGAGACAACTGCGGACGCAGCAAAGACGAGTTTTGCTAATTTATTCATATTTTTCCTCTTGGTTGAGATATCCGCAGATTAACTGCGCAACAAATGACAAATGTTTCAAAGCTGATAATACCGCGTCTTATTAGATCATTATTTTTCGTGGTTGTTCACCTGCAATGATCTTTAAGTTCGCTCGATTTTGCCATGGCACGCAAATACATCGATTGTTGCTAAATCAAGAAAATGGCAATTTCGACCATGTTTTATTTTCGCAACAATCCCAAAAAAAGACTAGCATTTTTCGAGGAAATCCTGATCTTTTTCAGGAATTTCTCATTTTTATTGCTTACCTGGCGAGTCCGCGTACTTCGATGACGACGCGGCGATTCGGGGAGAGGCATTCGATGAGTTGCTTGCGGGGAAGTTTGTCGTCGCAGGCTTTGATCGACTGTGTTTTTCCGGCGCCTAAGGTCTCGACTTCGGCAGTGACACCTTTGCTCTTCAAGTGGGTAGCTACGGCGTCGGCGCGTTTCTCGGACAGCTTTTGGTTGTACTGTTGGGAGCCGAGGCGATCGGTGTGGCCGGTCACGAGTACCAGGTCGACTTTTTCACAGTTGCCCAGCTTGCTCAACACCTCATCATCGATGCGTTTTTTCGCAGCGTTGTTCATTACGGCTTGGTTGAAATTGAATGTCTGGTCACTGCTCAGGGTGACTGCGAAGTCGCAGCGCTTTGGTGGTGCCGCAACCGGTGCCGGAGCGGGCGCAGGGGCAGGTGCCGGGGTAACAATCGCCGGAGCCGTAGCTTTGGCCACTGGTGGAGCAAGCTCCCCGTCGCAACCCGGGACGGCATCAACCGGCGTCCAGTCGCCGGTTCGCCAGCACAGTCCGAACGGGGTACGGGAAATGACTCCCCTTCCATCCTGCAAGTAGGCACTTTTCGTCGTGTTTGCTTGAATATCCGTGACCGCTTGCGCCAATGCGCCTGAGGCAACGATGCTGAGGACACAACCGAAGGCGAAGTTGTTAAGCATAGTTATTATCACTTACGGGGAGTTGGAGGAGAGGGAAAAGTGTTGCTCAAGGAGCATCTCATTTAAACACATTTCCAGGAAATTTGCCCTCGTGGCTTCCCTGTGGCGGACGAGGAGCATGGCTGCGGTCGGAAGTCATTGGTGCCATGCTAAAATCCAACGTTTCGCGGCCCGTGATGTAGTACGGGTAAAGCGCCAATATTCAGCCCAATTTGCCTAGTTAAACCGACTCCCCAATGGATCAATTCGCTAAAGAGACTATACCGATTTCCCTCGAGGAAGAAATGCGCAAGAGCTACCTCGATTACGCCATGAGCGTGATCGTCGGGCGCGCGCTTCCTGATGTGCGCGACGGCCTGAAGCCGGTGCATCGTCGTGTGCTCTATGCGATGCATGAGACGAACAACGTGTGGAACCGGCCGTACGTGAAATGCGCTCGCGTGGTCGGTGAAGTCATGGGTAAATACCACCCGCACGGCGACCAGGCGATTTACGATACGCTGGTGCGCATGGCGCAGGATTTTTCGCTTCGCTATACATTGGTCGACGGTCAGGGTAACTTCGGCTCCGTGGACGGCGATAACGCCGCGGCAATGCGTTACACCGAGTGCCGGCTGGACAAGATTTCAAGCGAACTACTGGCCGATATCGAAAAGGAAACGGTCGATTTCGTCCCCAACTACGACGGCAAGGAGAAAGAGCCTTCCGTACTGCCGACCCGCATTCCGAACCTTCTGATCAACGGTTCTTCGGGTATCGCCGTCGGCATGGCGACTAACATCCCGCCGCATAACATCTCCGAAGTCATCAATGGCGCGCTGCATGTTCTGCGCACCCCGGAGTGCTCGGTCGATGAGCTGATCGAAATCATCCCGGCGCCCGATTTCCCGACCGCAGGCATCATCTATGGTGTGTCCGGTGTGCGTGATGGCTATCGCACTGGCCGCGGACGTGTGGTCATGCGCGCCAAGACGCACTTTGAAGAGTTTGGCAAAGATAACCGTACCGCCATCATCGTCGATGAGCTGCCATACCAGGTCAATAAAAAGTCGCTGCTGGAGCGTATCGCCGAACTGGTGCGCGACAAGAAGCTGGAAGGTATTTCCGATATCCGCGACGAGTCGGACAAGTCGGGCATGCGCGTGGTAATCGAGCTCAAGCGTGGCGAAGTGCCGGAAGTGGTGCTCAACAACCTCTACAAGCAGACGCAGTTGCAGGACACCTTCGGCATGAATATGGTCGCGCTGGTCGACGGCCAACCGAAGTTGCTGAACCTGAAGCAGATGCTCGAGTGCTTCCTGTCGCACCGTCGCGAAGTCGTTACCCGTCGTACTGTCTACGAACTGCGCAAGGCACGCGAGCGTGGCCACGTGCTGGAAGGCCTTGCGGTCGCTCTGGCTAATATCGATGACTTCATTGCGATCATCAAGGCCGCTCCGACACCGCCGATCGCGAAGTCCGAGTTGATGGCGCGAGCATGGGATTCCTCGCTGGTGCGAGAAATGCTCGTGCGTGCAGCTGGCGAAAACCCGGCCGGCGCAGATGCCTTCCGTCCGGAGAACCTGCCGAAGCATTACGGCATCCAGCCGGATGGCCTGTACAAGCTCTCTGACGACCAAGCGCAGGAAATTCTCCAGATGCGCCTGCAGCGCCTCACCGGCCTAGAGCAGGATAAGATCGTCAACGAGTACAAGGAAGTGATGGCGCAAATCGCTGACCTGCTCGACATTCTCGCCAAGCCGGAACGCGTGACCGCGATCATTTCCGACGAGCTGACTGCAGCCAAGAACGAATACGGTGACGGTGCGAAGGATACCCGCCGCTCGACGATCGAACTGAACGCGACCGATCTCGAAACCGAGGACCTCATTGCCCCGCAGGACATGGTGGTGACGCTCTCGCATTCCGGTTACATGAAGTCGCAGCCCGTATCCGAATACCGCGCACAGAAGCGAGGCGGCCGCGGCAAGCAGGCGATGGCAACCAAGGAAGATGACTGGATCGACCAGCTCTTCATCGCCAACACCCATGATTACATCCTGTGCTTCTCCAACCGTGGCCGCCTGTACTGGCTGAAGGTCTGGGAAGTGCCGCAAGGTTCGCGCAACTCGCGCGGCAAACCGATCGTCAATATGTTCCCGCTGCAGGATGGCGAGAAGATCACCGTGGTGCTGCCGCTCTCCGGTGAGAACCGTACCTTCCCGGAAGATCACTACGTGTTCATGGCAACCAGCCTCGGCACTGTGAAGAAGACTCCGCTGACCGAATTCAGCAATCCACGGAAAGCCGGCATTATCGCCGTTGACCTGGATGAGGGCGATTTCCTGATCGGAGCAGCCCTTACCGATGGCAAACATGATGTGATGCTGTTCTCTGACGGCGGCAAGGCGGTACGCTTTGACGAGAACGATGTGCGTCCGATGGGCCGTACTGCGCGTGGCGTGCGTGGCATGAACCTTGAGGAGGGCCAGCAGGTGATCGCGTTGCTGGTTGCGGAGAACGAGCAGCAGTCGGTCCTGACGGCCACCGAGAACGGTTTCGGCAAACGTACGCCGATTACCGAATACACGCGCCACGGCCGCGGCACCAAGGGAATGATCGCTATCCAGACCAGCGAGCGTAACGGCAAGGTCGTTGCTGCGACGCTGGTCGAGCCGACCGACGAGATCATGCTGATCACGACTGGCGGCGTCTTGATCCGTACCCGCGTGGCGGAGATTCGTGAGATGGGCCGCGCAACACAAGGTGTGACCTTGATTGCGGTGGAAGACGGTACCAAGCTGAGCGGCTTGCAGCGCATCGTCGAATCCGATGTCGAGGAAGACGTTGCAGCGGAGAACAACGGCGGCACGGAGGAGGTATGACGCGCGTGTATAACTTTTCCGCAGGACCTGCGGTCTTGCCGCAGGAAGTCTTGAAGCAAGCCGCAGACGAGATGCTCGACTGGCACGGAAGCGGCATGTCCGTGATGGAGATGAGCCACCGCGGCAAGGAGTTCATCTCGATCTATGAGGCTGCCGAACGCGACTTGCGCGAGCTGCTCAATGTCCCGTCGAACTACCGCATCCTGTTCCTGCAAGGTGGTGGAATCGGTGAAAACGCCATTGTCCCCTTGAATCTGGTTGGCATGAAGCCGCAACCGGCAACCGTGGATTTCATCAACACCGGTTCGTGGTCGAGCAAATCGATCAAGGAAGCGAAGAAGTACTGCAACGTCAATGTTGCTGCGTCTTCGGAAGAGCAGAAATTCACCACCATTCCGGCACGGGAGAGCTGGAATCTGTCGAAAGACGCGGCCTACGTACACGTCTGCACGAACGAGACCATTGACGGCGTCGAGTTCCAATACGCGCCGGACGTCGGTGATGTTCCGCTGGTCGCCGACATGTCGTCGAATATCCTCTCGCGTGTCATTGACGTGTCGAAGTACGGCGTGATCTTTGGCGGCGCGCAAAAGAACATTGGTCCGGCTGGTCTTACACTGGTCATCGTGCGCGACGACCTGATCGGCCATGCGTTGTCGATCTGCCCGTCGGCGTTCGACTGGAAGCTGGTTGCAGAGAATCAATCGATGTACAACACGCCGCCGACCTACGCGATCTACATCGCGGGGCTTGTATTCCAGTGGTTGAAGAGGCAAGGGGGCGTTGCTGCAATGGAGCAGCGCAATATCGCAAAAGCAGCGCTTCTGTACGACTACCTGGAGTCGACCAGTTTCTACGTGAACAAAGTTGCCAAGGATTGCCGCTCCAGGATGAATGTGCCTTTCTTTCTGCGCGACGAAGCATTGAACGATGCTTTCCTGGCGGGCGCGAAAGAGCGAGGCCTGCTGCAGCTCAAGGGCCACAAGTCCGTGGGGGGCATGCGTGCTTCCATCTATAACGCCATGCCGATTGAAGGCGTGCGGGCGCTGGTTGACTACATGAAGGATTTCGAGAAGAAGCACGGCTAAGATATGCTGGTTTTGGCGGCGAAACTGTCTCGTCACCAGTGACATATTCGGGTAGCCGGCTTTCATTCCGGCCTTCCAGCTCAGCCGGGGAAGCCGGAGACGACAACGTAGACATGACGACGGACGATAAACTTAAACCACTGCGTGAGCAGATCGATGCGATCGATGCGCAGATCCTCGAACTATTGAATCGGCGCGCCCGCCTGGCGCAGGAAGTCGGCCATATCAAGGCGGAAACCAACGCGCCGGTGTTTCGTCCGGAACGGGAGGCGCAAGTCTTGCGCGGCGTCGGTCAGCGCAATCCGGGGCCGCTTGACAGCGGTGACGTGCAGACGATTTTCCGCGAGATCATGTCCTCGTGCCGCGCGCTAGAGCGGCGCGTCAATGTGGCGTATCTCGGCCCGGCAGGCACCTTCAGCGAACAGGCGGTTTACCAGCAATTCGGACATGCGGTCGAAGGCGTGCCCTGTGCTTCGATTGATGAAGTGTTCCGTGCCGCAGAAGCAGGTACGGCCGACTTCGGCGTGGTGCCTATCGAAAACTCCTCGGAGGGGGCGATCAATCGGACGCTCGACCTGCTCCTGCAAACCACGCTCTCCATTAGCGGCGAGTTGTCCATTCCTGTCCATCACAGCCTGATGACGAAATCCGGCACGATGGAGGGAGTAACGCGTATCTGCGCGCACTCTCAGGCGCTTGCGCAGTGCCAGGTGTGGCTGAACCAGAACTATCCGAACATCGAGCGCCAGGCGGTGGCGTCGAATGGCGAGGCCGCACGCATCGCAAGCGAGGATCCGACGGCCGCAGCCATCGCGGGCGAGATCGCGGGGCAGCGATACAACCTCGGCGTCGTGAAGGCGCATATCCAGGATGATCCGCATAACCGGACACGCTTTGCCATCATTGGACGCATGCAACCGGCACCGAGTGGCAAGGACCAGACTTCACTTGTGCTTGCCGTGCCGAACAAGGCTGGTGCGGTATACAACATGCTCGCACCGCTCGCCAAGCATGGTGTGTCGATGACACGCTTTGAGTCGCGTCCGGCGCGCATCGGCACGTGGGAGTACTATTTCTACGTCGATGTCGAAGGGCATGCTCAAGAAGAGAAAGTGGCCAAGGCATTGGCGGAGTTGCAGCAAGGCGCTCCGTTCTTCAAGTTGCTCGGCTCGTATCCCTTTACCCTGTAATGCGACCAGTTTCCGATGCGCCAAGGGCGGCGCATCGGATCGCGTTGTTCAGGGAGTAGAGTCGCTACAAGTTCGCTGCGTTGATCTGACAAGATATTTTGAGAATTCAATATGCCAATTCAATTCGGACCCGATTACGTTCGTGCAATCGCCCCTTATCAGGCAGGGAAACCCATTGCCGAGGTCGCAAGGGAGTTCGGGCTAGATGAAGCCAAGATCGTCAAACTGGCCTCCAACGAGAATCCCTTGGGGATGCCGGAATCGGCGCGCAACGCAATGCAGAATGCGATTTCCGACCTAGGGCGTTATCCGGATGCGAATGGCTTCGAATTGAAGCGGACGATCATGGCCAAGTATGACGTGCCGCAGGACTGGATTACATTGGGCAATGGTAGCAACGATATTCTGGAAATTGCGGCGCATGCATTCGTGCAACCGGGGCAGTCAGTCGTCTATTCCCAATTTTCCTTTGCGGTCTACGCACTTGCCACACAGGCAGTAGGCGGACGTGCGATTGTGGTGACATCGAAAGACTATGGTCACGACCTGCCAGCAATGGCGAAGGCGATTGACGAAGATACCAAGCTCGTTTTCATTGCGAACCCCAACAATCCGACGGGGACCTTCATTCCTGCCGGAGAAATCGAAGCCTTCCTGAAGGCGGTGCCGGAAGATGTTGTGGTTGTCCTGGACGAGGCGTACAACGAATACCTTGCGCCGGAACACCAGTACGATTCCATCGCGTGGGTCCGCCAATACCCGAACCTGCTGGTTTCGCGCACCTTGTCGAAAGCGTACGGGCTCGCGGGGTTGCGTATCGGTTTTGGCATTGCTCAGCCCGTAATCACGGATTTGCTGAACCGTATTCGCCAGCCCTTCAACGTCAATTCCATGGCGCAGGCCGCTGCGGTTGCTGCGTTGAACGACAGCGCGTTTTTACAAAAGAGCGCAAAACTGAATGCGGAAGGATACCGGCAGCTGACCAGCGCGTTCGAGGAAATGGGCTTGGAGTATGTCCCCTCGTACGGCAACTTCGTCCTCGTCAAGGTCGGCGACGATGATGCAGCAGGTGCACGCGTCAATTTGGCTTTGCTGAAGCGCGGCGTGATTGTCCGCCCGGTCGGTAATTACGGTTTGCCGCAATGGCTGCGCATTTCCATTGGTTTGCCAGAGGAAAACGCCGCATTCATCGAGGCATTGAAAGCAGTGCTTCCCTGATGGTCTCTCTTTCCTGATTTCCCCTCCGTGATGAAGAAAGTCGCAATTTTCGGTGTTGGCCTGATTGGCGGCTCTTTCGCCTTGGGGCTGAAGAAAGCTGGTGCTGTGTGCCAAGTGGTTGGCGTGGGCCGCAGTTCCGCGTCCCTGGTACGCGCCAAGGAATTGGGAATCATTGATATCATCCCCGCGTCGATGGAAGATGCTGTTGCCGGAGCGGATCTGATTCTGGTTGCAGCTCCGGTCGCTCAGACCGGGCCGATACTCTCCTCCATAGAGCCGTACCTGAAGCCGGGAACGATCGTTACCGATGCGGGCAGCACCAAGAGTGATGTTGTCACTGCGGCGCGCAAGGCGTTGGGCGCGAAGGTCGCGCAGTTCGTTCCGGGACATCCGATTGCAGGCCGCGAGCAGAACGGGCCGGAGGCTGCGCTTGCCGATCTTTATGTCGGCAAGAAAGTCGTGCTCACACCTTTAGAGGAAAACGCTGAGAGCGATGTGGCGCTTGTGGCGCGCGCATGGGAGCAGTGTGGCGCCATCATCCATCGCTTGTCCGCCGAGGAGCATGACCGCGTATTCGCCGCTGTCAGTCACTTGCCGCATTTGTTGGCCTATGCCTTGGTGGATGATATTGCGAAAAAGCCGCATGCCGACCTGCTTTTCCAGTATGCCGCCAGCGGCTTCAGGGATTTCACGCGCATTGCAGGCTCCTCCCCCGAGATGTGGCGCGATATTTCTTTGGCGAATCAACAGGCCTTGCTCGGTGAGTTGGATGGATATATGGAGCGCCTTGCGGAGTTGCGCAGTCTCCTTGCGGCAGGAAACGGAAGCGGCTTGGAGGCAGTCTACGGCAATGCGCAGCGTGCGCGGCAGAACTGGATCCGCACCATCGAAGCGGCGGAGCAGCAGAATAAACAAGGCGGCGACTAATGAAGCACTATCCTCACCATATTGACTTGCGCCCGGCGCTGCACGCACAGGGCACAGTGCGCCTGCCTGGTTCCAAGAGCATTTCGAACAGGACGCTGCTACTTGCGGCATTGGCGCAGGGCACTACTCGCATCTTTGACCTGCTTGCGTCTGACGATACGCATGTGATGTTGATGGCCCTGCAGAAGCTGGGAGTCAAGTGGGAGCAGGTCGGCGAGACTCAGGAGTTCATCGTCCATGGCGTGAACGGCGTGTTGCCGGTGCATCAGGCGGATCTGTTCATGGGGAATGCCGGTACAGCCATTCGTCCGCTTACAGCGGCACTTGCGGTGATTGGCGGCGATTACACGCTGCATGGTGTTTCACGGATGCACGAGCGCCCCATCGGCGACCTCGTTGATGCCCTGAACGCCATTGGAACGCAAATCGAGTATACCGGCGTCGCTGGCTATCCGCCGCTGCACATCCGGCGGGGGCATATCCATGCGCAGCGCCTGCAAGTCAAAGGAAATGTCTCAAGCCAGTTCCTGACGGCGCTACTGATGTCTGCGCCGCTGATGGCAAACGAGCACGCTGTGACGATCGATGTCATCGGAGAGCTGATTTCCAAGCCGTACATCGAAATCACATTGAACCTCATGCGACGTTTTGGCGTGAACGTGGAGCGCAATGGCTGGCAATCTTTTACCGTCCCGACCGGCCAGAGATATGTTTCGCCTGGTTCTATTCATGTCGAAGGGGATGCCTCTTCCGCTTCGTATTTCCTTGCGGCCGGAGCGATCGCCGGCGGACCGGTTCGTGTAGAGGGGGTTGGCCGCGACAGCATCCAAGGTGATGTGCGATTCGTCGAGGCACTGGAGCAAATGGGTGCGAGCATCACAATGGGTGACAACTGGATCGAAGCCAAGTCGAATGGCGTGCTCAAGGCAATCGATGCGGACTTCAACCATATTCCCGATGCAGCGATGACCATTGCCGTGGCGGCATTGAATGCGGACGGCACAAGCACCTTGCGCAATATCGGCAGCTGGCGCGTCAAGGAGACGGACCGCATTGCGGCCATGGCCACTGAGTTGCGCAAACTCGGCGCGGATGTGGAGGAGGGGGCGGACTTCCTGCGTGTCACGCCTCCCGAGCAGATTCGCTCGGCAACCATTGATACCTACGACGATCATCGGATGGCAATGTGCTTTTCGCTCGCATCCCTGGATGGCGCCGCACGGCGGGGAAATACGATCCGAATCAATGACCCCAAATGCGTTGCCAAGACCTTTCCGGATTACTTCGAGGCCTTCGCAACAATCGCACAGAACAACTTGTTCTGACATTCACCTATTCGTCGGATCACACAGCGCCCGGGTCGCCTCTTTTACTCGCAAACAATGCAAATACACACCATTCCTGTCATTACCATCGACGGTCCTACCGCTTCCGGCAAGGGTACGGTTGCGCAGCGCGTCGCCGAGCATTTGGGTTTCCATTACCTGGACTCCGGCGCACTCTATCGATTGACGGCATTATCGGCAATCCGGCATGAGATGTCCCTGACCGATGAGCATGCCTTGTCGAAGATTGCGGAAAAGCTCCCCGCCAAATTCCTTGGTGATCAGATCTGGCTTGCGAACGAAAATGTCACTCTGGCAATTCGATCCGAAGAAGTTGGCAATACCGCTTCTCGCATTGCCGCACTGCCAATGGTTCGGCATGCCTTGGTCAGTTTGCAACTCGGCTTCCGGACGACGCCGGGTCTGGTGGCTGACGGGCGCGATATGGGAACAGTGATTTTTCCACATGCAACGTTAAAAGTGTTTCTTACGGCAAGTGTCGAGGTGCGCGCAGAAAGACGGTATAAGCAATTGATTGACAAGGGTTTTTCTGCTAATATAGACGACCTTCTGAAGGATTTGAGGGAGCGTGACGCGCGCGATTCGAATCGCGCGGTAGCGCCGTTGAAGGCGGCAGAAGATGCATATCTACTGGATACGTCGAATATGACCGCCGACGAGGCAGTGGCCCAGGTGCTTCAGTGGTATGCCGCAGTAAAAAAGCTGGCGTAGTTTTGCGCCGACTTGTAGCAGTGCGATTGGTGCCCGGTCTGGCGCAAGGCCATGCCGGGTGTTGATAAACCTAACCCATATTCGTCGGATCACGGATCGCGACTGATGTGGCCAACTCATTAAATCTATGTCTACAGTTTCTACATCCCCTGCTTCTGGTATGGAAAGTTTTGCCGCTCTCTTCGAAGAGTCGCTGTCGCGTCAAGACATGCGTTCTGGCGAAGTGATTTCGGCTGAAGTCGTTCGCGTCGACTACAACTTCGTCGTCGTCAACGCCGGCCTGAAGTCCGAAGCCTTCATTCCTATCGAAGAGTTCAAGAACGACAATGGCGAACTCGAAGTCAAGGTAGGTGATTTTGTTACCGTCGCGATCGAATCGCTCGAGAACGGCTTCGGTGACACCATCCTGTCGCGCGACAAGGCCAAGCGCCTCGCCTCGTGGCTCTCGCTGGAAAAAGCGATGGAGTCCGGCGAACTCGTGACCGGTACCGTCAACGGCAAGGTCAAGGGCGGCCTGACCGTGCTGACCAACGGCATTCGTGCATTCCTCCCGGGTTCGCTGGTCGATACCCGTCCGGTCAAGGACACGACGCCGTACGAAGGCAAGACCATGGAATTCAAGGTCATCAAGCTGGACCGCAAGCGCAACAACGTTGTGCTGTCCCGCCGTGCCGTCATCGAAGCATCGATGGGCGAAGAGCGCGCCAAGCTGATGGAAACCCTGAAGGAAGGCACTGTCGTCACCGGTATCGTCAAGAACATCACCGACTACGGTGCGTTCGTTGACCTCGGCGGCATCGACGGCCTGCTGCACATCACCGACCTCGCATGGCGCCGTGTGCGTCACCCGTCGGAAGTGCTGTCCGTCGGCCAAGAGATCACCGCGAAGGTCCTCAAGTACGATCAAGAGAAGAACCGCGTTTCGCTGGGCGTCAAGCAACTGGGCGACGATCCGTGGACCGGTCTGTCCCGTCGTTATCCGCAAGGCACCCGCCTGTTCGGCAAGGTGACCAACCTGACCGACTACGGTGCGTTCGTTGAAGTTGAACAAGGCATTGAAGGCTTGGTCCACGTGTCCGAAATGGATTGGACCAACAAGAACGTTGCTCCGAACAAGGTTGTCCAGCTGGGCGACGAAGTCGAAGTCATGGTTCTGGAAATCGACGAAGATCGTCGCCGTATCTCCCTCGGCATGAAGCAGTGCAAGCCGAATCCTTGGGACGATTTCGCCGTGAACCACAAGAAGGGCGACAAGGTAAAGGGCGCGATCAAGTCGATCACCGATTTCGGCGTGTTCATTGGCCTGCCGGGTAACATCGACGGTCTGGTGCACTTGTCCGACCTGTCCTGGACCGAAGCTGGCGAAGAAGCGGTTCGCAAGTTCAAGAAGGGTGACGAGCTGGAAGCTGTCGTCCTGGCAATCGACGTCGAGCGCGAGCGTGTTTCGCTGGGTGTCAAGCAGCTCGAAGGGGACCCGTTCAACAACTTCACCGCGATCAACGACAAAGGTGCAGTGGTTACCGGTACCGTCAAGTCGGTTGAGCCGAAGGGCGCTGTGATCCAGTTGTCCGACGAAGTCGAAGGCTACCTGCGCGCTTCCGAAATCTCCCGTGACCGCGTGGAAGATGCTGGTACGCACCTGAAGGTCGGCGACAAGGTCGAAGCCATGATCATCAACATCGACCGCAAGGCACGCAGCATCCAGTTGTCGATCAAGGCAAAAGACAATGTCGAAACGCAGGAAGCCATGCAGAAGATGTCCGCTGACGCTGCGGCCGCATCCGGCACCACCAGCCTCGGTGCATTGCTGAAGGCAAAACTCGACAACAAGCAATAAGGTTGAGCCTATAAATGACGAAGTCGGAGCTGATTGCCCGCTTGGCTGAGCGTTATCCGCAACTGGTAGCAAAGGATGCGGATTTCGCGGTCAAAACCATCCTCGATGCGATGGCGGATGCGTTGTCCAATGGTCAGCGCATCGAGATTCGCGGTTTCGGCAGCTTTGCGCTGAACAGCCGTCCGCCGCGTATCGGTCGCAATCCGAAGTCGGGTGACAAGGTGATGGTGCCTGAGAAGAGGGTGCCGCACTTCAAGCCCGGCAAGGAATTGCGGGAGCGGGTTGATGCCATGGTTGGGCAACCGATCAAGGAAGACTAAAAGTTATTTGTTGGAAATTAAAACGGCATCCTCGGATGCCGTTTTTTTTCACGTACAATTTCGCTTGCCTATTGAGCTGCTAAACAACATGCGGATTACAGCCGCCGCCAAGGACGACGTCGCGCCATGAGAATAATTTTGAAAATCGTTGCGGCTATTTTTGCCGTGATCGTTTTCGGCTTTGCAGTAAAAAACACACAGGAAGTTTCGCTTCGCTTCTTTTTTAACTATGAAGTACGCGGGCCACTGATCCTGCTTCTACTCGCGTTCTTCCTTGGCGGTGTGGCGTCAGCTATTCTTGGAATGATGCCTACGTTGTTTCGTCATCGCCGCGACCTCGCCAAGCACAAGAAAGCGATTGCAACGATGGAGCAAGAACACGCGGCGCAACAGCTTGCCCGAGTCCAGCCGCCGCAGCCAGACGGCGTCGTGAACAGATAAACGCAATAAGAATAAAACCACATGGAATTTGAAACCTGGTGGCTGTTAGCTATCCCTTTCTTTTTTGCCCTTGGCTGGATCGCTGCACGTGTCGATATCAAGCAATTGGTTTCCGAATCGCGCAGCCTGCCAAAAGGGTATTTCAAGGGGCTCAATTTTTTACTGAATGAGCAGCCCGACAAGGCGATTGACGCATTCATCGAGATCGTCAAACTCGATCCGGAAACCATTGAACTCCATTTTGCCCTCGGTAACCTGTTTCGCCGCCGGGGGGAAATCGAGCGCGCAATCCGCGTCCACCAAAACCTGCTGGCACGCCCCGACCTGCCTCAGGAACATAAGGTTCACTCCCAGTACGAGCTCGGCCAGGACTATCTAAAGGCGGGTTTGCTGGATCGGGCCGAGGAGACGTTCAACCTTTTGGTTGACACCCAGTATGGAGCGCAAGCGCGCCGAGCCTTGCTGGAGATTTATCAACGCGAGAAGGAATGGATGCGCGCGATCGAAGCCGCACGGGCATTGCAGGAGTCCGGTGCAGGTGCGCGCCAGAAGGAAATCGCGCAGTTCTATTGCGAACTGGCGCAGGACGAATTGGTACATACACATCCTGACGCTGCATTGGCGCTGTTGGAAAAAGCATTGGCCGCGGACCGTCATAATGTGCGCGCTACGATATTGGTTGGCGATGTACTTCTCGCAAAGGGCGATACCGAGGCTGCGCTGCAGGCATGGCGGCGAGTCGAGCAACAAAGCGTGCCGCATCTCGCATTGGTTGCCCAACGGCTGATGGATGGATATCGGTCAGTAGGCCGGGCACAGGAAGGCGTTAATTTGCTGAAGAATTACCTGGCGGAGGCGCCTTCTATCGACTTGCTTGAAGTTGTGTTTAAGGCCGTGCTCGAACTCGATGGTGTCGATGCCGCAAACCAGTTGGTGAGCGACGAATTGCGTCGGACGCCGACATTGCTAGGTCTGGACAAGCTACTTGAAGCACGCCTGATGGAGGCACCGCCGGAAGTGAGGCCGGAGCTGTCGCTGGTGAAGAACCTGGTGCATGGATACGCACAGAAGCTCGCGCGCTACCAATGCAGTCATTGCGGCTTCAAAGCCAGGCAGTTTTACTGGCAGTGCCCAGGTTGCAGTCAGTGGGAAGCGTATCCGCCGCGTCGGACAGAAGAATTGAATGTCATGAATTAGCTCATGTCGCACATCGTCACTGCTTCTCCGATTATTGAGGTGCAAGTGCAGCGTAACTTCAGCCGTTTGTGATCCACCGAGTACTGCTTGGCACATTTGATGGCAGCCTTATCTTGAGCAAAATGAGCATTACACTGAAATCTCCTCGTATCCTTGTCGTCGGCGACGTGATGTTGGATCGTTATTGGTTTGGCGAGGTGAATCGCATTTCACCCGAAGCGCCGGTGCCGGTCGTTCGGGTAGAGCGGCGGGAGGAAAGGTTGGGTGGTGCTGCAAACGTGGCGCGTAATGCAGTGGCCCTCGGTGCGCAAACCGGGGTGCTTGGCGTCGTTGGTCAAGACGAGGCTGGGGATGCCGTTCAGAAGTTGCTGACCGATCTGAACGTCAGTAGTTATCTGAACCGGGATGAAGCCATTTCCACCATTATCAAACTGCGCGTCATCGGCCGCCAGCAACAGCTCCTTCGGATCGATTTCGAACACCCTCCTACTGACACCGTTTTGCGTAACAAGCTTACGCAGTTCAACGCATTGCTGCCGCAGTATGAAGTAATCGTGTTCTCCGATTATGCGAAGGGTAGCCTTGTCAATGTCACGGAAATGATCGCGGCAGCCGGGAAACTGGGGAAGCGGATTCTGGTCGATCCTAAAGGGGAGGATTTTGCACGCTATAGAGGGGCTTCCATCCTCACACCTAATAAGTCCGAATTGCGGCAGGTTGTCGGCTCCTGGAAAAACGAGGAAGAGCTGACAACAAAGGCGCAGCAACTGCGCGAATCCCTCGAACTCGAAGCCCTGCTGCTGACACGCTCGGAAGAGGGCATGAGCCTTTATACGGCAGACGATGTACTCCACATCCCTACTGTGGCACGCGAGGTCTATGATGTCTCCGGCGCCGGAGATACGGTCATTGCAACGTTGGCGACGATGCTTGGTGCCGGTATGCCACTTGCCGAAGCCGTGGCAATTGCCAACCGCGCCGGCGGCATTGTGGTTGGTAAGCTGGGGACTGCAACGGTTACCCAAGAGGAGCTTTTCGGCTAATTCTCTCTTGCTTGTTTAACGATTTGATGATAATTTTGCAACGCTTTAGTTGTTTTATTTGCAACTAGAGCGAGCAAAGCCTTTTTGCTCGTTAACCAACGAACATGGAGAATGATTGAAATGCTGAAACGACTTTTGCTGGCGACGGCGACCTTGTGCTTGACGATGGGAATTGCATCCGCCGGGGTGGATGTAAACAAGGCCGACCAGGCAGCGCTCGACGGGGTAAGAGGTATTGGCCCGAAAACTTCCGGTGCGATCCTGGAGGAGCGCAAGAAGGGTGGTGAATTCAAGGATTGGACTGATCTCGAAAGCCGCGTGAAAGGCGTGGGCGAGAAGAGCGCTGTTAAGCTTTCGGAGGCGGGCCTGACAGTAAATGGTCAGCCACGGCCCAATAGTGCTGCGACTACGGTGAGCAAGGATGAAAAGAAAGTGAAGTCCGTGGCAAAGAAAGACGACGCAAAGAAATAAGCCATGCACTCATGTGAAAAGCCTCGCTGGCACCTCTGCTGGCGGGGCTTTTCTTATTTCGAGAGCGGTGCGAATCAGAACCAACTACGAATCTCTGCGTCTGCGTTTACAATGGCGCTTTTGCTGCAGTCGAAACTATCATGCCTTATCTGACTATCGAAGATACGATCGGTAATACTCCGCTGGTACAACTGAAACGGGTACCCGGAGAAGAGGCGGCGCGACGCAACAACGTCATCCTCGGTAAATTGGAAGGGAATAACCCGGCAGGCTCGGTCAAGGATCGTCCAGCGCTTTCAATGATCAAGAATGCGGAAGCTCGCGGTGAAATCAAGCCGGGAGATACGCTGATCGAGGCTACCAGCGGCAATACGGGAATCGCACTTGCCATGGCTGCGACGATGCGTGGCTACAAGATGATACTTCTGATGCCGGAAAACCTCAGCGAGGAGCGGCGGCAGAGCATGGCGGCTTACGGCGCGAAGATCATCCTGACCCCGAAGACAGGTGGCATGGAATACGCGCGCGACTTGGCCGAGCAGATGCAAAAGGAAGGGAAGGGAATCATCCTCGATCAATTCTCCAATCCCGACAACCCGCGCGCGCATTACGAAGGCACGGGGCCAGAAATCTGGCGAGACACCGAAGGGCGTGTCACCCATTTCGTGAGTGCGATGGGGACGACGGGCACGATTGTAGGCGTATCGCGCTACCTTAAAGAGAAAAGTCAGGATATCCGCATTATTGGCGCGCAGCCCGAGGAGGGCTCCCAGATACCCGGAATTAGAAAATGGCCGGAAGCGTATTTGCCAAAGATCTACGACAAGTCCTGCGTGGACCAGCTTGAGTACGTCAGCCAGGCAGCCGCAGAACGCATGGCGCGCCGAATGGCGATGGAGGAGGGAATCTTCTGCGGAATCTCGGCCGCCGGTGCATGCGAAGTTGCGTTACGTATTTCCCAGACCGTGGAAAACGCAACGATAGTTTTTATTGTCTGCGACCGCGGCGACCGTTACTTGTCGACCGGCGTCTTCCCTGCGTAACCAGGGAAAAGACGCCTTCTACTCTGCTTCGGTCTGCTCGATATTCGCAGCAGATTGGAGCGGTTCTTTCGGTTTGAACTGCTTGTCGCTGATGCGGAACTTGTCGCGACGGTCACCCATCAGGGTGCGCAGTTCCTTAATGCTCAGGTCGCTGACTTCATGCATGCGAATCAGCAGCGACGCGCCGACGGGCAGGCGGCGATGGCGGATCTTGCTGATTACCGGAGGTGCTACTTCCAGCGCGCGCGACAGCGCAGCATCGTTCTTCAGATTGAGTTTTTCGATCAGCGCGTCCAACAGATTGTTGGGATCGTAGTTGACCTGATCGGCGAGTCGTGTGCTGTTCATAGTATTGCCTGATTGAGTAGTCATAGTCTCAATGATTCCGTAATGCAAGATTATTATACAGAGAAATACTTCTATTTTTATTTAAAACGTCAACTTTCGGACAATTCCTGCAGTAAAAAAGTTCCCTGTATGCAATTAAATGAAACAAGTTTAATTGCATAAATTCATGTACGGGCATGAAGCCATGTACGGAAACCAGCCGAACCGGGCCTTATTTCATTGACACCGTGCTACCTGCATCAGTGTCCCATTCCAACAATAGAACTTATAGATAACACGGCGAAAAGTTGCAAAACATCAATTGCATTGTAGTTAAGAAATCTTTAGAAACATTGACATAACGCAACTTACTTCATTGCAAGCTTAGCTACTACGGCGCGCATTGATTCCTTGACAAAACTTTTGCCAACATTGGAATCGGCATAGGCGTATTAGTTCTATTGCTTTTCATTATTCCTGACGGAATTCGCTTGCCCCTCAGTTATCCCTAGCTTGGCCCACCCCTCTAGCCCGAGACGCCGCATTGCTTCGATATTTTTATCAAAAATCTCATGCGCATTTGGAAAGGCAGCGACGGCACGGTCGATGCTGCTTTCGCGTAGCAGGTGAAGAATGGGGTACGGGGAGCGGTTTGTGTAATTGCTGATATCGTCGGCAGTCGTGTCTGCAAACTGGTATTGAGGATGGAAGCTGGCGATCTGGATCACGCCTTCCAACTCCAGTGCAGCCAGTGTCGCCTCGGCGACACCGAGGAAATCGTTATAGTCGAGGAAGTCGACCAATGCCCACGGATGCACCAGGAGAGTTGTGTCCAACGTATCTGGAGCGGCTTGCTGCAATAGCTGTAATTCCGCTACGAGATCTGCAAGTAAAGCTTCGGCTGTTCGCACGTCGCTCACGGCAAAGCGTACCTGGTTCTTTATATATACGCTCTTTGCAAAGGGGCAGAGGTTGAGGCCAATCACGGCCTTTTCCAGCCAGCGACGCGTCGCTTCGATTACTCCTTGTGCTTCCGGGCTTGTCTCTTGAGTGACTATCATGTTGATTTCCATGCAGAGTTGAACTCCGATTATCTCTTTGATCGCCGTCTTATGCCGGGGCCGCACATGGCACTTGCCAGCGCTTTGCGGTACATTTGCCGCTCACTTCAACGGAAAAGGCGGGCGATGCTTGTTCATATCACTCAAGCTGCGATCGGCGAACACTGACCATGGCACTCAAAGCGACGATTTTCAAGGCTGATCTGCAGGTCGCGGACATGGATCGGAACTACTATGGCACGCATGCCTTGACGATTGCGCGCCATCCATCCGAGACAGATGAGCGCATGATGGTGCGTGTGCTGGCCTTTGCACTGCACGCACATGAGGCACTGGTATTCGGCAAAGGGCTGAGTACAGACGACGAGCCGGACCTGTGGCAGAAGGATCTGACGGGTGCAGTCGAGCTGTGGATCGAGGTCGGGCAGCCGGATGAAAAGCGCATTCTCAAGGCGTGTGGGCGCTCGTCCCAAGTGGTGGTGTATAGCTACGGAGGCGCTTGTACTGTCTGGTGGGCGCAGGCCGCAGGTAAGGTTGAGCGCGCAAAGAACCTGCGCGTCCTAAACGTGGACCCTGTTGCGAGCCAAGGCCTGGCGAAGCTGGCGCAGCGCACCATGCAGTTACAGTGCACGATTCAGGAAGGTCAGATCTGGCTAAGTAGCAGCGATCAAACCGTGCATATGGAACTGAAAGAGCTCAAGTAGTGAACCTGATCGTGGTTGCGCACGCTTCCCTGCTCAAGTTACCTACTTAACTTCCCGGGCCTGCCGCACGGCGCGGCCGAGATCCACTACCGACATTGCGTAGAAAAAACTGCGGTTGTATTTGGTGACGGCGAAGAAGTTCACCGTACCCAACCAGTACTCGGTTGGCTCTGTCCCGTTTTGCAGGTCTACCAAGCCATATTGCAATGATGTCGGTGGCGCGGTGCTGGTCGAGACGCCTGCTGTAGCGAGTTCCTCCAAGTTGTATTTGGCTTCCAGCCCCTGGCCGATAAATTTTTCCCACGAAGGAGGATTTTCAGTGGAAGCCACTGTTGCAGGGAAGACGATTGGCTCGCCACGCTTCCATCCATGTTCGACCAGGAAGTTCGCCACGCTGCCAATTGCGTCTACAGGCGAGTTGCGCAGGTCAACTCTGCCATCGCCGTTGAAGTCAACAGCGAATCTTCGGATGCTACCCGGCATGAATTGCGGCAAGCCAATGGCGCCTGCGTAGGATCCCAGCAAATCAAACGGATCGAGTTTCGATTCGCGGGCAAACAGCAAGGTCTGCTCCAGTTCGCGCCGAAAGAAATCCATGCGCTTCGCCCTGTTCGGTGCCGCAGGATAGTCGAAGCCGAGTGTGGCGAGTGCGTCGAGCACCCGAAAGCTGCCGGTATTGCGTCCGTAGATTGTTTCCACGCCGATGATGCCGACAATGATTTCCGCCGGAACGCCGTAGCGCTCTTCTGCGCGAGCCAGTGTATCGGCGTGCGCATCCCAGAATGCCACGCCGGCGTTGATGCGCAATGGCTCGACAAAGCGCGCACGATAGGCTTGCCAGTTTTTCGGCCGGGTCGGCGGCGCCGGCTTGATCAGCTGGATTGCGCGGTCCACGTATCGGACCTGCCGGAAAATTTCTTCGAGCTCCGTGCGGGTGAAACCGTGTTTCTCGACCATCTGGTCGATGAACTCCGCGACTTCCTGCCATTGCGTGAAATTTGCAAATTCGCTGGTACTGTCCGGTGTCGCCGACACGTTGCGGATCTTGGCGCCAGCCGGCTTCTTCGCCGTGGGCTTGGCCCTCGGTTCCGCCTGCAGGGCAGGAGTAAAGAGCAGGGAGGTCAGTACGGCAAGGCTGGCGGCTTGCTTAAAAAAAGTTATCGGCATTCAGCTAACAAAGTCTTAAGTTCGGAGATTGCGGATGCTGGCGCTTTTCCGGTTACACCATACCGCGCTGTTTCATAGCGCTCAAGGAAGCGCGCAAGTGCGGCCTTCCGTTTCGCAGGAAGGGGGGAGTCGGCGGCAGTCAGGCGGGCAGCATAACTGCGCGGTCCTTCATGCGGCGCACGAGGCAGGCCTTGCCGCCCCAAGCGGCGGCAAAACGATTCGTAAATCGCCTCCAGCGGATCACGTTTTCTCTCGCGAAGCATCAACGGAAGCAGGCCGGCCGTCATCGCAACTGCACTGAGCGCCACCATGATGGCGGTCATTGTCCGCCAGTCTACATCGTCGAAGCCGAGCCATTTGACGAAGCTCTTTTGCTTTTCCGGGGTGTAGTTCAGTACCCATTGGTTCCAGGCATTGTTGACTGCATCCCAGTTCTGGCGCATTTTGAGCCATGCCGCTGCCCACGTGCTGCGGTTGCCATCAAGTGTGATCAGGCCACCGAGCATCTGCCGCGGGATGACACTCGACAGGTTGCGTTCAATCCGCGTGGGCGCGACGGCAGCCGTGGGATCGACACGGAGCCACCCACGGCCTTCGAACCACACTTCCGCCCATGCATGCGCATCGGATTGGCGTACGGTGAAAAATCCATCGGCCGCGTTCAGCTCTCCGCCTTGGTACCCGGTCACGACCCGAGATGGAATACCCAGTGCGCGCATCAGGACCACAAAGGAGCCAGCATAGTGTTCACAAAAGCCCGCGCGTGAATCAAACAGGAATTCGTCGACGGAGTGCCGTCCAAGTGGAGGCGGCTCCAGGGTGTATCGGAAATTCTGCTCGCGGAATATGCGCAATACCGCATTGACCAACTCTGCATTGCTGTTTGACTGACTACGCAAACGGGCTGCCAGTTCGAGCGCTCGTGGATTAAAACCTGGCGGCAAGTCGAGCCATTGCTCCAAGAATCGCGGAGGCGTATTCGGCTGCAAATCGAACTCAACATGCGACACCGCGTCATAACGCACCCGTGCATTGATCGGCTGCGACGAAAGAAGTTGCATGTCGTAGGAAATGCCGGTTGGGTTATCGGCCAAGCGTGGCAACGATTGCGGCGCTTCCAAGGCAAACACCCAGTTGCGGCTATGCGGTTCCAGTGTCACCTGATAACGCACTGGTGTGCCGCGGAGATTGACTTCGAGGGGCTGGTTTCTTCCAATACGCGACCTCAGGGGCGCCCAGGTCCGACCGTCGAAACTGCCAAGGACCACGCCGCGCCAATACAGCTTCGACTGAGGTGGCGTCGGATCAAGAAACTTGACGCGGAAGGCAACGTCGTCCGACAACGCAAGTTGAGAGATATTCCCCGGCGTCATGGTATCGGACAAGCCGGTGCGACCCGCATGTGCGTCACTGGGCAGTCCCCAGAGCGGCCCCTGAATGCGGGGGAAGAGAAGGAACAGAACCAGAGTCAGCGGTACAGCCAATGCCAGAATCGTGGCGCCCAGGCGCAGGCGTTGCTTCAGCGGGGGAACCGCGCCGGTGTATTGGAAGGACACTTGCGTGGTCAGTATGACCAGGACTGCTGCCACCATGATGGCGGCGCTGCCGATTGACTGCGAATAGAAAAAGCTGGCGAGGATAAGAAAGAAGCTCAGGAACAGCACCACAAAGAGATCGCGCTTGGCGTGCATTTCCAGTAGTTTCAGTGCGAGGAGCAGCGTCAGCATTGCCACGCCGGCATCGCGTCCAAACAATGTCTTGTGCGTCGCATAGACACCCGCCATGGCAAGGATCGCGAGCGGCAACAGCAGCCAGCGCGGCGGCATGCGGCTGCCCTGGAAGGTAATCCATCCGCGCCATAACAGCAGCCCGGCGCAAACCGGGAAGACCCACCCGGGCAAATGACCGATGTGCGGGAAGAGCACCAGTGCGCATGCGGTAAGCAATAGCAAGGTATCTGCCTTGTCGCGCGACATGGGACGCGACATAGGACGCGCTGCACGGCCTGTGAGCGAATGGAGTACCGAGGAAATGCCGGATGCCTTCATGATGCTTTCTGGTACAGGGCCAGGGCGCGCAGGCAAGCTTCTCGATGTGCGGGACCAAGCGCTGCGGGCAAGGCGACGTCGCCAAGACGGAATGCATAGGCGATGCCGCGGGCTTCTGCTTCCATTACCCAGCGGGTCATGCGGGACAACTTCGCCTCCGTATCCATCTGATATGGCAAGCAGGAAAAATCGATAGCGATTTCCGTGGCCGAGCCGCCCTCAAAGTGTTTTGTCACCAGCGCACCGCCCGATTCGGCATCGATACGCGCGATCTGGCGCCACGCAAGCCGCTTCAGCGAGTCGCCCGCCTGGTAACCTCGAATGCCGGCGAAGTCGTCCTGACCTGCCAGTCCTTGCCCGTCGCTCTGTTCAACACCGGCGAACGGAAGCGGTGGAGCGTCGTCTTCAGGTCGGGGATAAACAAGTGCTTTCGCGTCCGGCCGCCAGTAGCTCCATGCGCGCAGCAAGCCAAGCGGGAAGCGGGTTTGCAGGCGCACCCTCGGGGCCGGCAGCCACCCGCGTTCATGTGTTGGCGTGGAGAGGACGACACTGCTGTTTGCCTGCGCAGCGACGTCGACAGCATGTGCCAGTTCCGGCCGGTCATCGGCGACGAAGTCGAGCCAGATCGCGTAGCGGTCGTGCCGGCTGCGATTGATCAGGTGCAGTTCGAACTGCGCGTCCTCTCCTGTGAAAACCGGAGCCGCGCGACCAGCTGACAGGTAGAGGTGTGCCAGGTTGCGGAAGGTCAGGAGCATGTCGACCAGTGCGCAGGCGGCGATCAGGAAGGTGAAGGCAAAGCCGAGGCTCAGGTTGTAGTTGACGGATCCGATGAATAGTGCGGCCAGCATGACGCAAAACAGCAGCCCCGGATGTGTGGGCATGATGTAGACACGTCGCTGGTGAAGATAAACTTCCCCGGCTTCCGCGTCGTTCTTTCGCCATAGCCACTTGCTGGCGCGTTTGCGAAGGCTGTGTTCCAGCGTACTGAGCATGCAAATCAGACCGGTACGGACTTCATTAATTGCAATACCAGGTCGCGGCTGCCGAGCGCGGAGCTGCCGGCTGACTTCAGCGGGCGAAGGCGATGTGCAGCGACCGGCACAAGCACTGCCTGCACATCTTCCGGAATCACATGGTTTCGCCCCTCAAGAGCCGCCCAGGCGCGTGCTGCTTGCAGCAGTGCAATGGTGGCACGCGGACTCATGCCTTCGGCAAACAGTCCGCACTGGCGGGACGCCTGCGCCAATGCCTGCACATAATCAATCAGGGACGGCGCGGCATGGATATTTTTGAGTGCTGCCTGCGCGGCAAGCAGTTCTTCCGGCTGCATTGCGGTAGGAAGCGACTTCAGCATCGTTCGGCGATCTTCGCCCATCAGCAAGGCACGTTCAGCGGCCGCATCGGGATAGCCGAGCGACAGGCACATCAGAAAGCGGTCGAGCTGGGACTCCGGAAGCTGGAAGGTGCCGATCTGATGCGTCGGGTTCTGCGTGGCGATAACAAAATACGGTTGCGGAAGATCGCGTGTCACACCGTCCGCAGTGACCTGGCGTTCTTCCATGGCTTCGAGCAGCGCCGACTGGGTTTTCGGCGTGGCACGGTTGATTTCGTCGGCCAGCAAGACTTGCGTAAAGACCGGGCCGGGATGAAACACGAAGCCGTTCTTTTCGCGATCGAAAATCGAGATGCCGACCACGTCCGCCGGAAGCAGGTCGCTAGTAAATTGCAGCCGGTTGAATTTCAGTCCGAGCGAGATGGCCAGCGCATGCGCCAGTGTGGTCTTGCCGACACCGGGCACATCCTCAATCAGCAGGTGCCCGCCGGCGAGCAGGCAAACGAGCGACTGGCGGATCTGCAGGTCTTTGCCGACGACGATCTGGCTGACCTGCTTTGCAACGGCGTGGACTTTGGCGAACATGAATCCTCACTGGCCTGGCGCAACAATGTTGGCCGACGATTGTTGTTAAATCATTACAGGGAAGCAGAGTTACCGCTTTTGACGAAGGCACTGTAATACATCATTTTCTTCGTTACACTATCAGAACCCATTGCGCTGCCATTCATTCAACATCGGCTTTGCCGAGATCGAATGAATGAGGCATAGATTCTATTCGAGAACACGACGTCGCACCGGCATTACCGACATGACTACCGCCATCTATTCCCACCCCGACTGTAAACGCCACGAAATGGGGAGCTGGCATCCAGAGTCTCCGGCGCGACTGCAAGCCATCGAAGATCAGTTGCTTGCCAGCCGCATTGCCGATTTTCTCGAATACCGTGATGCACCGGAAGCGGATGTGGTGGATATCGCACGCGTGCACACGCCAGCCACGATCGCCCGCGTGCGTGAAAACGTGGAAAGTCTGGAGAGGAATGGCACCGCCTACTATCCGCTGGACGGCGACACCATGCTTAACCCGTTCAGCTGGAAGGCAGCATTGCGCGCAGCGGGTGCGGCGGTGGCTGCCACGGATGCAGTGATCGCCGGTGAAGTGAACAATGCCTTCTGCTCGATTCGTCCACCCGGGCATCATGCGCGCCCAAGCGAATCGATGGGATTTTGCCTGTTCGACAATGTTGCGATTGCCGCAAAGCGGGCACTTGAAGTCCATGGCCTCAAACGCGTTGCGATCGTCGATTTCGACGTCCATCACGGCAACGGCAC
>DASRXG010000081.1:0-2634 GCA_035654275.1 Noviherbaspirillum sp. | reverse complement strand
TACCGTCAAGGACATTCAGAAATCCAGTGAACATCCGCTGGCATGCAAGGATAACAAGGGCCGCCTGCGAGTAGGTGCTGCTGTCGGCGTCGGCGAAGGCACTGACGAGCGTGTAGCCGCACTCGTTGAAGCTGGTGTGGACGTCATCGTGGTAGATACCGCCCACGGCCATTCGCAGGGTGTGCTGGACCGCGTGAAATGGGTCAAGACACAATTCCCGAATGTGCAGGTCATCGGTGGCAACATCGCGACTGCAAGCGCAGCCAAGGCGCTGGTGGATGCCGGCGCTGACGGCGTCAAGGTTGGCATTGGCCCGGGCTCCATCTGTACCACGCGTATCGTGGCCGGTGTGGGCGTGCCGCAAATCACGGCCATCAGCAATGTCTGCGAAGCGCTTGAGGGCACCGGCGTCCCATTCATCGCGGATGGCGGCATCCGCTATTCCGGCGACATTTCCAAGTCCATCGCTGCCGGTGCGTTCTCGGTCATGCTGGGCGGCCTGTTCGCCGGCACCGAGGAAGCGCCGGGCGAAATCGAATTGTTCCAGGGCCGTTCCTACAAGTCCTATCGTGGCATGGGCTCCATCGGCGCCATGCAAAAGGGTTCGAGCGATCGTTACTTCCAGGACAACATCACCGACACCCAGGGCAATGCCGACAAACTGGTCCCCGAAGGTGTAGAGGGCCGCGTGCCTTACAAAGGCAGCGTGATTGCCGTTATCCACCAGCTCATGGGTGGGCTGCGCGCTTCCATGGGTTATGTTGGGGCCGCGAGCATCGACGAAATGCGCACCAAGGCCGAGTTTGTCCAGATCACATCAGCGGGCATGCGTGAATCACACGTCCACGACGTGCAGATCACCAAGGAAGCCCCCAATTACCATATCGACTGAGCTGACAGCTGACGATGTCAAGCCACCGCAACCGCATTCCTGAAGCAGCCATTTTGGGGCTGTGCCTGCTGGTGGGTCTCGCGGTTCTCGGCTTGCTGGTTTCGCAGACCATGACGCAGCTCAAGCTCATGGAGCGTTCGGTCGAGGTCAAGGGTCTGTCCGAACGCGAGGTGGCTGCCGATATCGCCATCTGGCCCATCACGTTCAGCGAGCCCGGCAATGATCTTGTGCAGCTCTACCAGACCATCCAGGAAAAGAACGATCTGGTCGTGAAGTTTCTGCAGGGCAATGGTTTTTCAGCTGACGAGATCACGATTTCCGCCCCTGCCGTCGTTGACAAGCAGGCACGCGAATACGGCGACTCCGGTGTCAATTCGCGTTTCCGTTATACCGCGACCTCTACCATTACCGTCTACAGCAACAAGGTAGATGCCGTGCGGCAGACCATGATCAAGCTGGTCGAGCTTGGCAAGCAGGGTATCGCGATTGCCGGTGAAGGCTATAACACGCAGTTCCTGTACACCGGCCTGAACCAGATCAAGCCTGCAATGATCGAGGAGGCCACACGCAATGCTCGCGAAGCCGCCAACAAATTCGCCAAGGATTCAGACAGCACCCTGGGCAAGATCAGGCGTGCCAACCAGGGCCAGTTCAGCATTGACAATCGTGACTCCAGCACGCCCCACATCAAGAAGGTGCGCGTTGTCTCCACGGTTGAGTACTACCTTTCCGACTGATGCCGGCTTGCGCCGACATTCGTTTCATCCACTCCAGCACGTGAACCCTTCATGCACCAGAAAATACTGATTCTCGATTTCGGCTCCCAGTACACCCAGCTCATCGCGCGTCGCGTGCGCGAAGCCAATGTCTATTGTGAGCTGCACTCCTGGGACGTCACCGAGGACTTCATCCGCGAGTTCAATCCTTCGGGCATCATCCTGTCCGGTGGCCCGAATTCGGTCTACGAGAACGAAACGCCGCGCGTGCCGCAGATCGTGTTCGAACTGGATGTCCCCGTGCTTGGCATCTGCTACGGCATGCAGGCCATGGCCGCACAGCTGGGCGGCAAGGTCGAGGGCGCCAACGTACGCGAGTTCGGCTATGCGGAAGTACGTGCGCATGGGCACTCCGCCCTCTTCATGCAGATTCAGGACCGCAGCAATCCACAGAATCACGGCCTTCTCGATGTGTGGATGAGCCATGGCGACAAGGTCACCGAACTGCCGGAGGGCTTCAAGATCATCGCCAGCAACGAAGCAACACCAATTGCCGCCATTGCCGATGAAACGCGGCGTTTCTATGCGCTGCAGTTCCATCCCGAAGTCACGCATACCAAACAGGGCAAGGCCATCATCGAGCGTTTCGTGCACGTCATCTGCGGCTGCGGCCGCGACTGGAACATGCCGGATTATGTGGACGAAGCCGTTGACCGCATTCGCGCAGAAGTCGGCAGCGACCAGGTAATTCTGGGCCTGTCAGGCGGTGTGGATTCTTCCGTCGCCGCGGCGCTGATCCACAAGGCCATTGGCGATCAGCTGACATGCGTGTTCGTGGATAACGGCCTGCTGCGTCTCAACGAAGCAGAACAGGTCATGCAGACCTTCGCCAACAATCTCGGCGTCAAGGTCATCCATGTGGACGCCAGTGCGAAATTCCTGAGTGACCTTGTCGGCGTCAATGATCCCGAAGCCAAGCGCAAGATCATCGGTCGCGAATTCGTCGAGGTTTTCCAGCAGGAGTCG
>DASRXG010000080.1:0-6315 GCA_035654275.1 Noviherbaspirillum sp. | reverse complement strand
CTGACAGGTATGTTCTTGCGAACTTACCTATATTTCTCTGTGAGCACTTAATGTTTTAAGTTATACGCTGATTTCTCAGCGCTGCACTTCCATCAAGCGCCCACACTTATCGGCTGTTACTTGTTAAAGAACCTGCTCTGCGCCACACTTTTTGCGGCTCGCCGTCGAAGCGTTTTGTTCGTCAGCAGCAGAGAAACGAGATTATGCAGCGTTTTTCAGCTTGCGTCAACACCTTTCTAACGCGACCTAAAACTTTCACTGCCAGAGTCACTTCGACTCCCCCGACGCGCCGATACAGACAGCGCTTCCGCTTTTACTGCACCGTTTTGCGACGGGAGGCGAACTATATCAAAGATTGCGGAACGTTGGCAAGCGCTTTTCCATAAACGCCTTCATGCCCTCTTTTTGATCTTCCGTGCCGAAGGTACTGTGGAACAGTCGACGTTCATATTGAACACCTTCCGCAAGCGTGGTCTCGTAGGCTCGATTAATCGATTCCTTTACCATCATGACGATAGGTAACGACATTGAGGCAATAGTGGTCGCGGCTTCAAGCACAACTTCTTCGAGCTGTTCTGGCGGCACCACACGCGAAACGAGCCCAGCACGTTCAGCTTCCGCGGCGTCCATCATTCTCGCGGTTAGGCACATATCCATTGCTTTGGCTTTCGACACTGCACGGGGCAAACGCTGAGTTCCTCCAGCGCCGGGTATCGTTCCCAGCTTGATCTCCGGTTGGCCGAACTTCGCGTTTTCCGCCGCGATAATGAAATCACACATCATTGCCAACTCGCAGCCGCCGCCAAGTGCGTAGCCTGCGACGGCAGCGATAACCGGTTTCCGAACCCGGCGAATCTGCTCCCAGTTACGTGTGATGTACTCCCCCTTGTAAGCGTCCATAAAGGAGTAATTCGCCATCGCGCCAATGTCCGCGCCAGCTGCAAAAGCTTTCTCGCTCCCGGTTAGGACAATGCAGCCAATCCAGTCGTCTGCGTCGAACTTCAAGAGCGCCTCACCCAATTCGTTCATCAACTGGTCATTCAGGGCGTTCAGCGCCTTGGGGCGGTTCAGCTTAATCACCCCCACCTTCCCACGAGTTTCTACCAAGATGTTTTCGTAATTCATGTGCTAGCTCCAAAGAAAAAGGGATGCTGTTTATTACTTGGATGAATTCCAATCGCCTGCCAAGCCGGAATGACATACCGGCAACCGTTTGCACTTATCGAAAGCGCACTATTCTGGGCGAGGAGGACTGTGATTATGAGGCATTGGTCGCTGCATAAACCGAATTTCAACCTGCGAGTTCGAAGTCAACCAATACATTGACGAAAGCTGGCAATAACACAAATAGACATGGGCACTACAACCTCATCAAGAATATCGCCCGATGCGGAGTATTTACCTCTCTGGTCAGCAAGGTCGATGAGGGCATTAGAACCTCTCGCGCACGAAAACCACCGCGGTCACCACTGATGAAGCTCTCTACGTTAAGGGAGCGGGCATGTTAGCTGGCCTGCCAGCTTGGCCACCCGAACTTTCCTCTGGCATGGAGGAAGATGAATGAACTCCATCGTGATCTTCTTGGAGCTCTTGAACAACTATCCGCACGCCGGGACGAGGCACTGGATCGCAATTTTCCTGCTTTCGTTTCATTCGTCAGAAGAATCTTCCGTCAAGAAGAGAGTGGATGGGGGATAAAGATTTTCCCGCACATCGTACTCATTTGAAACAATATGCGAGTGCTGGGAGCCCTGCATAACGTTCATCTTCTCATGATGAGATGGGAAACGCAGTTTGACCACGAAATAGTCGATCATCTATTGCCGCAGTGGATTTCCTTCCGCGCTTCGACGGTGGATGCGGTTTTTGGTTTGGCGTTGCCATGCAGATCAAACAAGCAAAAGCGCCCACCCTGAGTGCGTCTGGCCAATGTAGGGCACAACATGACGTAAAAGGGCGTGCCAGACTCTCATCTCCTCCTCTCCATAAAGAAACCGAATCTGTTCGCAAGGGGGAATGAAAGCCCCCCGGGAGCGTGCGTCTGAAACTACTTCGCCACCTGCATACTGGACATTGCCTTGGGGAGTAACACCCACATCGTGCCTCGCTGCTTCATCTTGCCAGCCTTTTCCCCGGCGTCGGCTCCGAACCCCCAGAAAAAGTCCGCACGTACTGCATTCTTAATCGCCCCTCCAGTGTCTTGGGCCATTACCAGTCGCTGTAACGGCGCCTCACTGTTGGGACGAGTGGTGGATAAATACACCGGCACACCAAGTGGCACGAATTGGGCATCGACCGCGATGGAGCGCTGCGGCGTGAGCGGGACACCAAGCGTGCCCTTCGGTCCCCGGAGAGGATCCATCACCTTTTCTTCCCTAAAGAAGACATAGCTGGGATTGGCATTCAGTAGCTCTTGCTGACGCGCCGGATTTGCCGCAAACCAAGCTTTAATGTTTTGCGCTGATGCTTGGTCAAGGCTCATTTCGCCCTTGTCCACCAAGTATCTGCCGATAGATCTATACGGATGGCCATTCTGGTCAGCATAGGCAACGCGCACAACTTCTTTCGACTCTGCAAGTTGAACCCGCCCTGAACCTTGTATCTGCAAAAAGAAAGCTTCGATTGGATCGTCTACCCACAATAGTTCCTTGCCAACAAGGGCATTGGACGTTGTCATTTCTGCGCGGGTTGGGTAAGGAACAACCTTGTTGCCAACCAAGCGGCCGCGCAGCCGCATGTTTTTCAGTTCGGGATACACGCTGGACAAATCGATGGAGAGCAAATCGTCCGGCGCACGGTGCAAAGGAATCTGATATGGGCCGCCGCGCTTTCGTGCCCCCCGCAGCAACGGTTCGTAATACCCTGTCACCAGCCCGGTTTCAGAACCATCGAGGTTAATTAGCTGGTACGGCTGGAAATTGCTTTCAAAGAACCTTCTGACCGCCTTTTCATGGCCACTTTCGACGCTGCCCGCAGCCATACAGATTTCTTTCCAGTCCGGCTTTCTGGAAAGCGCTTCGCAGGACATGAGAAAGGCCGGCCACGCCTCGCGCAGATTGTCCTTATCCCACCCTGGAAGATTAGCGAAGGACGCGAGTTTCAGTCGCTCATTGGGCGATTCGGCAGGTTGGGCCGAGGGTTGTGTTGGAGCGGAAGGCGTCACCGGCACAGACGGCTTGACAGGTTGCTCCAGAGGCAAAGTCGTACAGGAGGAAAGCGTGACCGCAACGGCGACTGCCAAGGCAAGTAAACTGGAGCGCATGTCTGACATCAAAGGTGAAAAATATGTGGCTGTTAATGCTTGAAGCTGGCGTTGCTCTTTTTCTGCTGATATTTATTGTCTGGTGGACGATGTTTTCAGGGAAAAAGCCTCCTCCGCCCGAGGATACCGCCTCCCCACCAAGGGAAAACGATCCCAAACAGTAAATCAATGCAACGTCCGTGGCAACGAAAGGATGAATTCCGGGATTTTCACCTCAAACTGCTTGCCATCCTCCGCAACACAAAGGTAGGTTCCCGTCATGGATCCTTGTGGCGTTGGCAGCACTGTGCCACTGGTGTATTCAAAATGTTCACCGGGTTGCAGCAACGGCTGGTGGCCGACCACACCAAGCCCACGAACCTCCTCGACGTGGTTGTTCGCGTCAACAACTATCCAGTGGCGCGAAATCAGTTGCGCTGCAACGTCGCCTGTGTTCCTGATTGTTACCGTATAGGCAAACACGAATTTGGCCCGATCCGCCTCCGATTGCTCCGGCAGGTATTGCGTCTTGACTGAAATGGCGAAGTCATAAACAGCCATCGTAACCCCTTGCTTTTCTTGCCGCAGAAGCGGCAACCGGGCCATTGCACACGAAGTCCTGTTTTTTTGCAATACGTGGCTTCGGGCCGAAACGGTAAAATAGCGGACTCCTTTTCACACATATTGCCATGCCTAATTACCGTATCGCTCCAAGCATTCTTTCCGCCGATTTCGCTCGACTGGGCGAGGAAGTGCGCAACGTCGTTGCCGCCGGCGCCGATATCATTCACTTCGACGTGATGGACAACCACTACGTCCCCAACCTGACGGTGGGGCCGCTGGTGTGCGAAGCGATCCGGCCGCACGTGCAGGTTCCGATCGATGTGCACCTGATGGTAAAGCCGGTTGACCGCATCATCCCCGACTTCGCCAAGGCTGGCGCAAACATTATCACCTTCCATCCGGAGGCGTCCGAGCATATCGACCGTTCCCTGCAACTGATCCGCGACAATGGCTGCAAGGCCGGGCTCGTGTTTAATCCAGCAACGCCGCTGCACTATCTCGATCATGTGATGGACAAGCTCGACATCATCCTGATCATGTCGGTCAATCCAGGCTTTGGCGGCCAATCTTTCATTCCCGAAGCGCTGAAGAAGATCGCAGCCGTGCGCCAGCGCATCGATGCGTCCGGACGGGACATCATGCTGGAAGTCGACGGCGGCATCAAAATCGAGAACATCGCCGAAGCAGCGCGTGCCGGTGCAGACACCTTTGTTGCGGGCTCGGCGATCTTCGGCAAGCCAGACTATAAGTCAGTGATCGACGCCATGCGCGATCAGCTCGCAAAAGCATGAACGCGCCAGAACACGTTAGACTGACAGGCATTCGCGCTGCCATCATCGATCTTGATGGCACGATGTTGCACACCGCGCCGGACTTTCACGTTGCGGTGAACCGGATGCGGAGCGACCTCGGCCTTGAACCCATCGACATCGAAACCATCATGCTCTTCGTCGGCAAGGGAACCGAGAACCTGATGCGGCGCGTGCTCGGCGTCGACTATGAGTCGGAGGACGTCGAGAAACATTATCCGCGTGCGCTGGACTCTTATCAGCAACACTATCTGTCGATTAATGGTGATTACTCGACCTTGTATCCCGATGTGCGTGAGGGACTGGAGGCGTTGCGTGCCAAGGGTCTGCGCCTGGCATGCGTCACCAACAAGCCGATCGCTTTTGCTGCCCCGCTGCTGGAGAAGGCCGGGTTAAGCGGATACTTTGACATTGTGTATGGTGGCGACTCGCTGCCGAAAAAGAAGCCGGATCCGTACCCGTTGCTGAAAGTCTGCGAAGACTTCGGCCTGCGTCCCGAGCAGGTTGTGGCAATAGGAGATTCGTCGAATGACGCACAGGCGGCGCGTGCTGCCGGCTGCTGGGTTCTAAATGTCCCTTACGGCTACAATCATGGCGAACCTATACACAGCGTTGATTCCGATGGTATAGTTTCAACGCTGCTCGAGGCAGCCCATCTTATCTCTGCATAATCTGCGACCATAATGTTTCTCGGTAAAAAACGTAACGCTACCGTAGCCGGCCTGTATGAGGCCTGGCTGTGGCGACGCTGGCAATCCTGGGCTGAATAAACCCGCATTGCCGCTGATCTCCTTTTGTCCTGCACTTACCCGATCAGCAACGTTTTTTGACCTTTCACCGCGCTGGCGCTCGTCCGCCTTACAATAGCGCCCGGAGAGAAACATGACAGAACTCGAATTCAAATCGCTGGCCACGCAAGGCTACAACCGCATTCCGCTGATCGCAGAAGCTTTCGCGGACCTTGAAACCCCACTCACGCTCTACCTGAAACTGGCGCAAACCCAGAACGCCGGGAAGAACACCTTCCTGCTGGAGTCCGTAGTCGGCGGTGAGCGCTTCGGACGCTATTCTTTCATCGGCCTGCCGGCTTCGACGCTCATGCGCAGTTTCGGCACGAAAACCGAGATAGTAAAAAACGGCGAGGTCGTCGAAACATACGAAGGAAACCCGCTCGAGTTCATCGCACAATTCCAAGCACGCTACAAGGCGGCAATTCGTCCGGGCATGCCACGCTTCTGCGGTGGTCTGGCGGGCTATTTTGGTTACGACACGGTGCGCCATATCGAGAAACGGCTCGCGCATTCCGCACCGAAGGATGATCTAGGACTGCCCGACATCCAGCTATTGGTGACGGAAGAACTGGCCGTCATTGACAACCTCTCCGGCAAGCTTTACCTGATTGTCTATGCAGATCCGACGCATCCGGAAGCCTATTCCAAAGCACAGCAGCGCCTGAAGGATTTGCGCGCGATGTTGAAGCGCGCGGTTGATGTGCCGGTCACCTCAGCATCTGTTCGGACGGAGACAATCCGCGAGTTTGCGAAGGCGGATTACCTGAAGGCAGTGGAGCGCGCGAAGGAATACATCATGGCCGGCGACCTGATGCAAGTACAGGTCGGGCAGCGTCTGAAGAAGTCTTATGTCGATGCGCCGCTATCGCTGTACCGTGCGCTGCGTTCGCTGAATCCTTCGCCTTACATG
>DASRXG010000079.1:0-20177 GCA_035654275.1 Noviherbaspirillum sp. | reverse complement strand
TTCCTGGCGTCCGAGACTGCCCCCGAGGGAAATGGGCTTGCCCGTCACGACGCCGGTAGCAGTGGCTCCCTCATTCATCGAGTAGGTGTCCATCATCCACGCCATGATCTTCTCATTGGTATTGACGTCCGGCGCCGGAATATCCTTCGTCGGCCCGATGATGATATTGATTTCGCTGGTATAGCGCCGCGTCATGCGCTGCAGTTCACCTTGCGACAGCATTTTCGGGTCGACCCGGATGCCGCCTTTGGCGCCGCCATAAGGCACGTTCACGGCAGCGTTCTTGATCGTCATCCATGCCGATAGCGCCATCACCTCGGACAAGGTAACGTCCTGATGGAAGCGCACGCCACCCTTGCCCGGACCACGAGACGTATTGTGCTGGACGCGATATCCCTCGAAGTGGGCGATGCTGCCATCGTCCCGTTCGATCGGTACGTCGACGATCAGGATGCGCTTCGGACGCTTGAGCGTTTCCACCCAACGTGCGAGCGATCCGAGATGAGGGGTGACACGCTCTATCTGTTCCAGATAGACGCCCCAAGGGCCAATGTCATGCGGGGTGAGGTATGAGGGGACTTCGTGCTGGTTCAACATGTGTGGCTGCTCCTTTGAGGTTCGACCACGGCCTTGTGAGCAGTGGCGTTTGTATGAACCGCATGCTAGGGCAACACAATGCAGCAAATCCAATGCTTTGTGCGCATGCAACTATGCAGGAAATGCATAACTTTGCCGCGTAGGAAACGATGGACTCCAGCTTTCTTTAGCAAGGCCAGTCAAAACGCAGTGGTCTTCTTGCGCCTGCGCGTTTTGGTTGGAGTTTGGCCGTGAGCGACCAGATAATCCCAGAGTCGGGCGACCACGGGCTTGCCGGGACGCTGCGGCGAAGGGCGCTCGCGATAGAGGCGGATTTCCATGTTGACCTCCCAATCCGACTGACCGCCATCGGCGCGCGCAAGCTGCTTTTGCTTGAGCTCGCGGGTCACGGCGGACTCCGGCAGAAACGCGATGCCGATGCCCTCGAGCGCCATCATCTTCAGCCCCTCTGCCATGTCGGTTTCGTACCGCTTTTCCAGGTGGAGCGGCCGCTTCGCATCGGAGAGGATCAGGTCCACCATCCGCCCGAGGTAGGCGTTGCTGGTATAGGACAGGAAAGGTAGCGGCGACTTCGGCGTGCCGGGGAGCTTTAGTTGCGGGACGCCGTCCTTGCCGCTTCGTGCGTAAGCGCGCAGCGCTTCGCTGCCGAGCACCAACATGTCATAGCGGCTCGCGTCGAGCTGTACGGGTTGGCGCGGATGGTGGTAACACAGCAGAAGATCGCACCCGCCCTCCACCATTGTCATCACTGCATCGTGCACGTTGAGCGCAATCAGGCGGGTGTGGTGTGGGCCGAATCCGGATTCCAGTTCCGCCATCCACTTCGGCATGAAGGTGAGTGACAGCGTGTGCGGTACTGCAAAGTCGACCGTTGCTTTCGCCGTTGGGAGCTTCCCGCGCAACAGGGAGCGAGCGTTGTTGATCTGCCCCAGCATCTCCAGCGCCTGTTCGTAGAACACCTCGCCGGCAGGTGTCAGGCGCGTGGGATAGGACGTACGATCAATCAGGTCCGCACCGAGCCAGGCTTCAAGCGACTGGATGCGACGCGAAAAGGCCGGTTGTGTCACATGCCGTAATTCTGCGGATCGGCTGAAACTGCGCGTCTCCGCCAACGAAATAAAGTCTTCCAACCATTTGGTTTCCATGGCGCTATGTTAGAGCGCTTCCTCACAGAAACCAAGTATCACGCAACCGCCGATTCCTCCGGCAGATCATCCGGGCGAGATGAAGAAACCGCAGGCTCCTGCCGTGCCTGCTGCCTTGCCCACATCTGCGAATAAGCGCCCTCTTTTGCGAGGAGTTGGACATGTGTTCCGCGCTCAATGATCCGCCCATGATCCAGCACCAGGATTTGCTCGGCATCGGCAATTGTGGACAATCGGTGCGCAATCACCAGCGTCGTCCGGTCCTTCGCAATTTCCTTCAATTGGGCTTGGATCGCCTGCTCGGCGCGTGAATCCAGCGCGGAGGTCGCCTCGTCAAAAATCAGGATCGCCGGATTCTTCAGCAAGGTGCGCGCAATAGCCACCCGCTGCTTCTCTCCGCCAGACAACTTCAGGCCGCGTTCGCCGACCATGGTCGCATATCCATCCGGAAGACTCTCGATGAAATCATGGATATAGGCGGCCTTGGCTGCGGCGATGATCTCGTCCTTGCTTGCCTCGGGCTTGCCATACGCAATGTTGTATTCGATCGTGTCGTTGAACAGCACGGTGTCCTGCGGAACGATGCCGATCGCCTTGCGCAGCGACTCCTGCGTCACATCACGCAAGTCCTGTCCGTCAATGGTGATGCTGCCGCTGGTGACGTCATAAAAACGGAACAGCAGGCGCGACATGGTCGACTTGCCAGAGCCGCTATGGCCGACCACTGCGGTCGTGCTTCCGGCGGGTATCGTGAAATCGACATCGAACAGAATCTGCCTCTTGGGCTCATAACTGAAATTGACGTGCGAAAAGCGGACCTCGGCACCGCGCACCGCAAGCGGTTTGGCATCATGCGCATCGGCCACTTCGCGATTCTGCTCCAGCAAGGTGAACAGTCGCTCCATGTCGGCCAGGCTTTGCTTGATCTCGCGGTAGATGACACCGAGGAAATTCAAGGGAATGTACAACTGGATCATGAAGGCATTGACCAGCACCAGGTCGCCCAAAGTCATTTTCCCGTCGATTACACCCTGCGTTGCGCGCCACAGAATCAGCGTCACCGCAATCGCAATGATCAGCGACTGGCCGGAGTTCAGCAGCGACAGCGACGTCTGCGATTTCACTGCCGCCGTCTCCCAACTCTGGAGACTATGGTCATAGCGGTGCGCTTCATAGTCTTCGTTGCCGAAATACTTGACCGTCTCGTAGTTGATCAGGGAATCGATCGCCTTCGTATTCGCTTTTGAATCGAGATCGTTCATGGTGCGGCGGAAATGCGTGCGCCACTCGGTCACCGCGACAGTGAAGATCACATACGCGAGCAGCGCTGTAAACGTGATTCCCGCAAACCAGATGTCGTAGTTCAGGACCAGATAGCCGATTACCAAGGTAATTTCGACCAGCGTGGGCAGGATGCTGTACAGGGTATAGGAAACCAGCGAGGAAATGCCCCGTGTGCCGCGCTCGATATCGCGCGTCATGCCACCAGTCTGGCGATTCAGGTGAAAGCGCAGGGACAGCGAATGCAGGTGGCGGAAGACCTTCAGTGCGATCGTGCGCACGGCACGCTGCGTTACTTTCGCAAATACAAATTCGCGTAATTCCGTAAAGACCGTCGTGCTTAGCCGTAACGCACCGTAGGCAATCAATATCCCTACTGGCAACACCAGCAATGCCTGAGGATTGTCGGGCCGGATCGTCATGTGATCGATCAGCGCTTTCAACACCAACGGCACACCGACATTCGCGAGTTTGGCGCCCACCAGGAAAGTCAGCGCCAAAAGCACGCGCCACTTATAGGCCCATAAATACGGGATAAGGGTCTTGAGTGTGGCCCAGTCGTTGCGGGTGCCCTGATTGGCAGCGGGTTCGGGCGATGATACGGAATGGCGGCGCATGGAAAAGCAATCGGAAAGAATGGTTTATGCTTCAGCTTATCGATTGTAGCGTAGGGCTTGCCGTTCAACATGGCGCTGCCACGAAGCGCACTTTACAGAGCCGCAACAATAAAACCAGATGATTTCAAGGAGGATCTCGTGCCAGACAACCACCAAACCAGCCTGCCAGAAGGAAAAGTTCCGCAACTGCGCGTCATGCCCATGCCTGCCGATGCCAACGTCCATGGTGACGTGTTCGGCGGCTGGATCATGGCGCAGGTGGATATTGCCGGCTCCCTGCCCGCCGTGCGGCGCGCGAATGGCCGGGTCGCGACAATCGCGGTGAACTCCTTCCTGTTCAAGCAACCAGTTCTCGTGGGCGACCTACTCTCTTTTTATGCGGATATCGTCAAGGTGGGCAAGACGTCCATTACCGTCAACGTGGAAGTCTATGCGGAACGCAACCGCCTGCAGGTCGAAACCGTCAAAGTCACGGAGGCAACGCTGACTTATGTCGCGACAGACGAAGACCGCAAGCCGCGCTTGGTGCCGCCGCTGGAAGCGTAGCACTGTAGAGTGCTCACCTCATCAACTTGATGAATCGAGTTTGAAGCATTCGTGATGCCAGCTTCACGCCGAATCTTTCTTGCACAGTCCGCACGACTGCTGTCACTGGCCGCACTGGCAACCGTACTACCGGGCGCGGCCAAGACGCGGTTTGCGTCGTACCCATTTAGCCTGGGCGTTGCTTCCGGCTCGCCTCGCCCGACCAGTGTTGTGCTTTGGACGCGGATCCTGCCGGATCCACTCAATCCTGAGTCGTCAGGTGAACATCCGCTTGGCGTGCGCTGGGAAATGGCCGAGGATGAGGGATTCAGGCAAATCGCCGCAAACGGAACCGCGACTGCACTTCCAGAGCTTGCCCATAGCGTGCATGTGGAGGTTACCGGCCTGCGACCGGACCGCTGGTACTGGTACCGGTTCATGCTCGGTGATGCCGTCAGCCCGACCGGGCGCACTCGTACCGCGCCAGCGTCTGATGCCTTGCCTGCGTCGTTGCGATTCGCATTTGCATCGTGCCAGCATTGGGAGTTCGGCCAATATGCTGCGCACCGGCACATTGCGGCAGAGGCGCCGGACCTCGTGGCGTTTCTCGGTGACTACATTTATGAATGGGGACCATACGACCTCGCTCACCCCGCGGCACCACGTCGCCGCAGCCATGAAACGTTTACGCTTGCCGAGTACCGTGCACGGTATGCGCAATACAAGTCCGACCAAAATCTTCAGTCATCGCATCATGCCGCGCCATGGATCGTGACATGGGACGATCACGAGGTGGCAAACGACTACGGCAATGATCGTGACGAGCGCCTCGACCCACGATTCATGGAACGACGTGCGGCTGCGTACCAGGCGTTCTACGAGCATATGCCGATACGTTTGCCCAAGCTGCCGGAGCATGCGCAGCGCTTTGCGCATCTGCAGATTTACGACAGTTACGACTGGGGGTGCCTTGCGCGATTTCATGTCCTCGACAGCCGCCAATATCGCTCGCGTCACGCGTGCCAACACCGTGAACGCGGTGGCTCCGCATCAGTGACCGCTGATTGCCGTGAACGGGGTGCCGCCGGCCGGAGCCTGCTTGGCAAGGAGCAGGAGGCATGGCTTGCAGAGGGCTTCGAATCATCCTCTGCAAAATGGAATGTGATTGCACAACAGACCTTGATGGCGCAGGCATCACAGGTCCCGATCACATCGCTGGACGACGGACGGTTCTGGAACGACGGCTGGGATGGTTATCCTGCAGCCCGGCAGCGCTTGCTTGAAAGCCTGGCAAAGCATCGCGTCAATAATCCGGTAGTGATATCGGGGGACGTGCACTCTTTCTTCGCAGCCGAGCTGCGCCCCGACTTTAGTCGACCTGCCTCGCACGGCAATCCGGTAGTCGCAACCGAGTTCTGCGGCACCTCCGTCACTTCCAGTTCTCGCCCGCAGGCCAGAACCGACCAGTACGTCGCACACAATCCGCATATCAAGTACGGACGCAGCGATCACCGGGGTTATGTCATGGTGGAGCTGACTTCGGCACGCATGTCGGTTCACTTCAAGGCGCTACATGACGTACGCTCGACCGACTCCGCCATTTCAACATTGGCGAGTTTTGCTGTCGACGGCGGCAAGCCACGGATTCATCAAACCTATTGATACCAAGCCCAAAAACAAACCGCCTGACCTGCAGGCGGTTTGTTTGCTCAAACTACAGGCCGCATATTACGCAGCCTTCTTCTCGTCACGCAGTTCACGGCGCAGGATCTTGCCGACGTTGGTCTTCGGCAGTTCATCGCGGAACTCGATGTACTTCGGCTTCTTATATGCCGTGAACTGTTCCTTGCAGTAGTTCATCAGCTGGTCCACGGTCAATGCCGGGTCCTTGCGCACGACGAAAAGCTTCACTGCTTCACCAGAATTCGCATCCGGCACACCAATGCACGCACATTCCAGCACACCCGGATGGGCTGCGACGACCGCTTCGATTTCGTTCGGATATACGTTAAAGCCGGAGACCAGGATCATGTCCTTCTTGCGGTCGACGATCTTCACGAAGCCGCGTTCGTCCATGATGCCCACGTCACCCGACTTGAAGAAGCCATCCGGCGTCATCACTTTCGCGGTTTCGTCCGGGCGGTTCCAGTAGCCGACCATGACTTGCGGTCCGCGGATGGCGATCTCACCCGGCTGGCCAATTGGCACCGGCTTGCCATCGTCATCGAGGATTGCGATATCGGTCGACGGGATCGGCAGACCGATCGTGCCGCTGAACTCGTCGGAGGGTGGATTGGCCGTTGCTACCGGAGCAGTTTCAGACAAGCCATAACCTTCCAGGATCGGCTTGCCAGTCACCTTGAGCCACTTGTCATTCACAGCCTTCTGCACCGCCATGCCGCCGCCGTTGCAGACTTTGAGCATGGAGAAGTCGAGTTTTGCAAAATCGGAGTTGTTCAACAAGCCGTTGTACAGGGTATTTACTGCAGGCAGCATGTTGAACTTGTACTTCGCCAGTTCCTTAACGAAGCCTGGAATATCACGCGGATTCGGGATCAGGATGTTCATTGCGCCGGCGCGGGTACCGAACAGGCAGCAGGCTGTGAGCGCAAAGATGTGGTACAGCGGCAGTGCACAGACGATCGTCAGTGCTTCGACCTTCGGTTCCTTCTCCAGCACTGGCTTCGCCCATGCCTCGTTTTGCAGGACGTTGGCGATCACATTGCGATGCGTGAGCGTCGCGCCTTTCGACACACCGGTCGTGCCGCCGGTGTACTGCAGGAAGGCGACATCTTCCTGGTTAAGTTCGACCGGCTTGAGCGTCATTCGTGCGCCCTCGGCCAGCGTCTGCTTGAAACGCACAGCGTTTGGCAACGAGAAGGCCGGAACCATCTTCTTCACATTGCGCACCACGAAATTGACGATCATGCCCTTGAGGCCGCCCAGCATTTCGCCCATGCTGGCGACAACGACATGCTTGACCTTGGTCTTTGCGATGACCTGCTCCAGGGTAGTCGCAAAGTTTTCCAGGATGATGATGGCTTCGGCGCCGGAGTCGTTGAGCTGATGTTCCAGTTCACGCGGCGTGTAGAGAGGATTGACGTTAACAACGGTATAGCCCGCGCGCAGGACAGCAGCCAGGGCGACCGGATACTGCAGCACATTGGGCATCATGATGGCGACGCGTGCGCCTTTCTTCAGCCCCTTACTTTGCAACCAGGCTCCGAGCCTCTTGGAGTAGTCGTCGACTTCCGCATAGGTGAGGAACTTGTCCATGCATACGTATGCATTGCGGGATGCATACTTCTGGAATGCCTCTTCCATCAGGTGAACCAGCGAGCGGTACTGCGTGTAATCGATTTCCGCCGGAACGCCAGGGGGATACGACTTCAGCCAAATTTTTTCCATTGTCTGCCTCTTGTATTGTTTTGGATTGGTACTGGTTGCGAAATAATCGAACGACCGATTCTTTTTTTAACATAGATGCTATCGGTGGCCGCGCCAGCGTGCAAGTCTTTTGAACAAGATCAGAACAATTCTTCTACCCAACAGGCTTATTGCGGCGCAACAAAGAGGCTCAGCCAAGCACATCCGGAAACATCTCCCCCAGATGCGACAAAGCGACCACCAAGGGTCGCTTTGTTATTGCACTCGTTATATTGCACCGTACGCTGGCACTACGACGGCCAGTACCTTTATTGCCCGACAGCCGCTTGTTCATTCGAGGCGGTAATCGCCGGGGCCGCCGCGAAACTCGCGAGCTTGCGATGGCGCTCGTCCTTGTCCAGGCTAGCCAATGACCGTACCGCTTCATAGAATTTTTCCATGCTTTTCTTCTCGGCGAGCAGCGCACGGAAGCCCGGCACGAAGTCATGGTAGGTGGCCACAGCAGACAAGTGCGCGTTGGACAGTGGCTCAGCGAACCAACGGTCGTATCCGGTATAACCGCCCCACGATTCTTTCAAAACCAGATACTCGTCCTTCAGCGCCTGGAAGATTGCAGCTTTTTCCTTGCGCTTCTCTGCCTTGCTGACATCACGCTCGTAATTCGCCTCCAGCGCCTTGCGGTGCTTCATCAGCAGCGCGAGAAAATCGCGCTTGCGGCTCTCATAAGCCGCATACGCCTGGCGCATCTTGTCGTCACCGCGAAGCGCCATCCAGCGCTCGACGCCCGCCTCTTCCACGGCCACTGCGAAGGATTCGTTAAAACGCGAGTCGCCCGGCACGTAGACAACCTGATGGGCTAGCTCATGAAAGACCAGCCTTGCCAGTTCACCATCCGGATACTTGATGAAGGTGGACAGCACGGGATCCTTGAACCAGCCGAGCGTGGAATAGGCAGTGACACCGGCGACTTCGACATCGTACTTCGCCGCGCGCAGCTCGGCCGCATAGGCTTGCGCATCTTCCTTGCTGTAATAGCCGCGGTAGTTCACGCATCCCGCAACGGGGAAGCACCATTGCACGGGCTTCAGCGAAAACTCTTCCGTTGCCACGACATTCCACAGCACGAACGGGCGCTTCAGATCTGCGTAGGTGGTGTAGCTGTCATTGTCCGGCAACCCAAGCTCACGTGCGGCGAATGCACGGATATCCTTGATTTTTGCGAGCTTGCCTTTGAGCTTGTCCTCAACGCTGGGGTTCGCAAGCCAGTCGTCGATCGGTTTTGCTTCGGCCATCAGGGACAGTTGTCCATGCGCCGCCTGCGCGAAATAACCCAGCTGCGCGCAACCGCCTACCAGTGCCGCCACGCCGCAAAAAACCAAAGCCCGCCACTTCTTTTTCATGTCCCGCTACACCTTCTCCACCTGCACCAGCACGTCGTAGAACGTAGGTGCGTTGCCCATGTCGGTCAGGCGCTGGCTGGTGACCTCGTTGGCATTCTTGCCATCGGCGGAAAGCTTCTTCCACCATATCGACAAACCAACCACCAGTCCCCTGCGCGCCTTGTCGGTCACGCGCGCCTTGGCGACGAATGATCCGCGCTCGTTGAAGATTCGGACCTGATTGCCATCGCCGATGCCACGTTGTGCTGCATCAGCGGGATGAATATCAAGGTGCGGTTCGCCTTCCGTATCGCGCAGACTCTCGACATTGACGAAGGTGCTGTTGAGAAAGTTCCTTGCGGGCGGAGAAATCATTGCCAATGGATATGCTTTCGCCAACTGTGGACTACTCGCAGGCGATTCATACGGAGGTATATAGCTTGGCAGAGGATCAAGTCCGTCTGCCTCCATGCGTGCCGAATAGAATTCGCACTTGCCGGACGGCGTAGGAAAGCTACCCTGCGCAAATGGTGCTTCTGCCACGTTTAGCTTCTGCCAGCCTTTGCGCTTGAGCGAATCCCAGTCGAAATGAATGGCGCGTTCATCCTTGCGGTTGAACGCCTGGGCTGCAATTTCGTCATCGCTCTCCTTGAAGCAGGCATCGTCGAATCCCATGCGCTTCGCAAGTAGCCGGAAGATCTCGGTGTTCGACTTGGCTTCACCCACCGGCGCAATCGCAGCATTGTTGGCCATCATGTAGGAATGGCCATACGCAGAATGGACGTCCACATGTTCAAGCTGTGTCGTCGCCGGCAGGATGATGTCGGCGTAGTCGGCCGTGTCGGTTTGAAAATGCTCGAGCACCACCGTGAACAGGTCTTCGCGCGCGAATCCTTGTGCCACTTTGCGGGATTCCGGCGCGACGGCAACCGGATTTGAATTGTAGACAACCAATGCTTCGATCTTCGGCCCGAATTCCGGTGACGTGCCCCGCAAGAGATCGTCACCGATGGTGCTCATATTGATGGTGCGCGGCCGCTCCGCAGGCAGCAGGTCGGGACGCTGCAATGCGTGGTTATTCTTCGGGAAGGTATCCGACGAAGAGAGCTGGATGCCACCCGCTGCATGGCGCCACGCACCAACGAGCGCAGGGAGGCAGGAGATATTGCGTACCGCCATTCCACCGCCGTGCACGCGCTGCACGCCATAATTGAGCCGGATCGCAACCGGCTCGCCACGCTTTGCAATACTTCCGTACTCGCGCGCCAGCTGCTCGACCTCTTCCGAAGTAATGCCGCAGACCTCGGCGGTACGTTGCGGCGTCCAGTCCTTTACCCGTTCCTGCAACTGATCAAAACCGAGCGTGTAGCGTCCGATGTAATCATCATCGACCAGGCCCTCCGCGATCAGCACATGCATCATGCCCAAGGCGAGCGCCGCATCGGTGCCCGGCATCGGCGCAATATGCTGGTGGCATTTTTCCGCGGTGAGCGAGCGGTAAGGGTCGATGGCGATCAGCTTTGCGCCGCGGCGCTTGGCTTCCTGCGCACGCATCCAGAAATGCAGGTTGGAGGCGATGGGATTGCCGCCCCAGATCAGGATCAGCTTGGCATTCTGGAATTGTTCAAGGTCCGTCCCGATGCGCGCACCGATGGTGTACTTGTAGCCGGCACCGCCCGCGGAAGCGCAGATCGTACGATCCAAGAATGACGCCCCCAGCTTATGGAAGAAGCGCGCAGCCATTGATTCCCCCTGCACCAGCCCCATCGTACCCGCATAGCTGTACGGCACGATCGCCTGGGGATTGCGCGACGCAATCTCTTTCAGGCGCACTGCGATGGTATTGATCGCCTCCTCCCAGCTGATCGGCGCAAAGCGGCCTTCGCCTTTCTTGCCGATGCGTTTCATCGGCGTCAGCAAACGATCCTTATGGTAGGTGCGCTCGGTATAGCGTGCGACCTTGGTGCATAGCACGCCGGCCGTGGTGGGATGATCGGGATCGCCTCGAACCTCGGTCGCGACGCCGTCTTTCACCGTCACCAGCAAGGCACAGGTGTCGGGACAGTCATGCGGGCAGGTAGCGCGTATCGTTGAAGTCGTCATGGAATACTCCGGCGTCACCGGTCAGTTCAAGAGGAAAAATTTGCAAAGGATTCTGTCCTAGGCCATCGTCGGGCAGTACCTGCAATCGTTAAAATACGTCATTCCGGGCTCAGCGTAATATAACTGCATTAAGCATGCCAAACATTCCCGGAAGCAACTCCCCGCAATCCGCGGCCAAGTGGAGATAGCAATGAAGTTGATTGACCCGATCATCGAATTCCAGTCTGAACTGTCGCAAATCCGGCGCGATATCCACGCGCATCCCGAGCTCTGCTTTGAAGAGCGGCGTACCGCCGATGTCATTTCGCAGAAATTGACCGAATGGGGCATCCCGGTTATCCGCGGCCTTGGCCTTACCGGGGTCGTCGGCGTGATCAAGAACGGTACAAGCAATCGTGCAATCGGCCTACGCGCCGACATGGATGCGCTGCCCGTCCAGGAAATCAATACCTTTGCACATGCGTCCAGGCATGCCGGAAAGATGCACGCCTGCGGTCACGATGGGCATGTTGCGATGCTCCTCGGCGCGGCACGACATCTCGCCCGGCAGCGCGACTTTGACGGCACGGTTTACCTGATATTCCAACCGGCGGAAGAAGGTGGCGGTGGCGCAAAACGGATGATGGATGACGGCCTGTTCCACCAGTGCCCGATGGATGCGGTATTCGGCATGCATAACTGGCCGGGCGTACCGGTAGGCTGCTTTGGCGTCACATCGGGGCCGATGATGGCCTCCTCCAACGAATTCGAAGTCATTATCCGCGGCAAGGGGTCGCATGCTGCGCAGCCGCACAAAGGCATCGATCCGATCATGGTCGCCATCCAGATCGCACAGAGCTGGCAGACCATTGTGACACGCAACAAGAATCCAATCGACGCCGCCGTGCTGTCAATTACACAAATCCACGCTGGCAGCGCGACCAATGTCATTCCGGATGAGGCCACACTGATTGGCACCGTCCGCACCTTCACCACGGCAACGCTGGATCTGATGGAACAGCGCATGCGCGCAATTGCGGAGCACACCTGCGCGGCATTCGACTCCAAAGTCGACTTCAGCTTCAAGCGAAACTACCCACCGCTCGTCAATCATGCAAAGGAAGCCGCGTTTGCGGTGGAGGTGATGAAATCGATTGTTGGCGAGGCCAATGTGAACGCCAACATCGAACCTACCATGGGGGCGGAGGATTTTGCGTTCATGCTGCAAGAAAAGCCGGGATGTTATGTATTTATCGGCAATGGTGAAGGCATGCATCGTGAAACGGGCCACGGTCTCGGGCCATGCAATCTGCACAACCCGAGCTACGACTTCAACGATGAGCTGCTGCCTATCGGTGCAACCTACTGGGTGCGCCTCGTCGAGTCCTACTTGAAAAAGGCGTAGCCCTGCCAATGCCATCGGCGAGCCTTTCAAGCAGCGATGCAGCCGCCCATGCATCACAGTTTGCGCGCATGGCATTGGCAAATATCGAGCGCGAGTATCCGAGCAAGCTCGACCATGTGCTCAACGATGCATCCGATGTTCAACCGCCGCGCGCCTTGCATCCGGCATTCTTCGGCAGCTTCGACTGGCATTCCTGCGTGCACATGCACTGGACGCTGGCGCGGCTGCTGCGGCTTTTTCCCGACTTGCCGGAGGCGGAACGCATCCGGCTCGCCTTCCACGATCGATTCACCGAGGCAAACATCGCCGTAGAAATCGCTTACCTTCGGCAACCATCGCGCCAGTCTTTCGAGCGAACCTATGGCTGGGCATGGTTGCTCAAATTGCAGGCGGAACTCCTGAACTTGTCAAAATCCGACCGCCGCGCCGGTGCATGGTGCAGCGCTCTGGCTCCATTGGCCGACGCGTTCGTCGACCGTTACCTGCAATTCCTTCCCCTCGCCCACTACCCGATCCGCACCGGCACGCACGCCAATAGCGCATTTGGACTGCTCTTTGCACTCGACTTTGCCGAAGCCGTCCAGCACTTCGCGCTGCGCAAACTGATCGTGGAGAAGGCAAATGGCTGGTTCGGCCGCGACCGGCGTTATCCGGCCGCCTACGAACCGGGTGGCGAAGACTTTCTCTCACCCGGCCTGATGGAAGCCGTATTGATGATGCGGACCGTCGATAGCTGCAGCTATGCCGACTGGTGGCAGGTTTTCTGCCCCGCTGCATACGACCTGCAGGCGTGGCTGACGCCCGTGATCGTGAGTGACCGGAGCGACCCTAAGCTTGCTCATCTGGATGGCCTTAATCTCTCGCGAGCGTGGTGCTGGCGATTGCTGGAGCAACAACTGCCGCCCGACATCCAGCCAATAGCGGGCCATGCCATTGATGCTCATCTGGACGCGTCCCTGCCACATGCCGTTCATGGCGACTATGCCGGAACGCATTGGCTGGCGAGCTTCGCCCTACTCGCTTTGACCGAGAGATAAAGAACGCGAGCCGAAGTCGCGAAGAACTGCCAGTGACGCACGTTCGCGCAGGAAGCGGATGTCGCCGTACCAGGCTTCGATGACCTCGCCCGTGTTGTCCGTGTCGCTCAATACACCGACACCGATCAGTTTGCCCGGCTTTTCGCCAAAAGCCTTTTCATAGTCGGCGACGATATTCCGCGCAAAATTGCGCCACTCGCCAATGCCGTCCTCGCCCCGTGCTGCGACCATCATCTTGATACGACCGCTGTGAGCGCTGCGGATGATGGTCCCGACCGGTGCGCTGTTCTCCCAGATGTACATCAGCGTCGCATACGGAAAATCATGGCCCGTCAGGACCTTCGCCGTTTCAAACATGATCTGGTCGGCAAATGGGAGTGAATCCTTGTCGCCGTCAAAGCCGAGAATGATGCGCACCGGCGAATCTTCCGTGGCACGCTGGGTATTGTCGGCCTTCTTGATCAAGCTGCCGATCCTCCAGTCCCAGTGCAGCCACGGCTGCTCATGCGGGTCGATGCTGACCCGCTGCATGAGTCCCGAGGACGAGCCTTCTGCACGAGCATGCAGCACCGTCGTGTTTTCCTGCCGCACCAGTTGATACTGCGTTTGCTTCTTGGTGCGCAAAATGATCAGTGGCTCCCATCCTTCCGGCATCCCGCCGGCGGGATGAGAAGAAAACAGCGAAATGATTTCCTGATCCTGTTGAGCTGAGGCGGACGCGGTGAGCGGAGGAGTCACGTCATGTGTGGACACGGCGCACCCCGCCAAGGCAATTAGTGATACGAGAGAGAAGATGAAGCGGCTCATGGCGTCAAAATGGATATGCAACGGCTCAACACGATTGAACGCAGGGCAGGAGCCTGCGTTCCGCCACAATCAAACACTTGCGTCGCTGTTGAGCTTGCGGATTGTATAGCGGCGCTGAGCGTTTGCGGAGACGATTTCATCGCCTTCCATTTGATCGTAAACAAACTGCCAATGGACTTGGTGATATTTCGCAACGACCTCCCGGTGCGCGATGCTGACGAGCGAGACTCCCGGCAACTCCGTCAGTACCAGTTCGTACAGCAACTCCTCTGTGTCAGCGTCGAGCGCGCTGGTTGCCTCATCGAGAAACAGGACTTGCGGACGCGCCAGCAATGCCCGCACAAAAGCCACCCGCTGTTGTTCCCCCGGGGAGAGGCGCTGGCTCCAGTTATCCACCTCATCCAGTTTTTCCTGCAGATGCAGAAGCCGGCATAGTTCCAGATAATGGCGGATTGCGAGATCCTTGTAGGCACTTTCAGGCGCCGGGTAAGTGAGTGCCGCACGCAGCGTGCCGATGGGAAGGTAACTCTTTTGCGGCAAGAAGAGCAGCCTCATGCCGTTCGGGATCTCGATATGTCCGCTTCCGTATGGCCATATTCCCGCAATCGCCCGGAACAAGGTCGATTTTCCGCATCCGGACGGGCCCGTCACAAGAATGCACTGGCCAGCATGGATTTCACCCGATACGGGCTTGTTCAAGTCCGGGCCATGAGGCAGCCTCAATATGACTCGATCCAACAAGAGCGCGCCCACATTGTTGCGCTCTACGGTTATGCCGGATTGCTGTGTCTTGGCCGTGGTGACTGCCGCGTGGAACCCTGCCAGACGGTTGACACTGGCTTTCCAAGCTGCGAGCGAACCGAACGCGCTGATGAACCAGGACAACGCCTGTTGTACATGGCCGAATGCCGAGGCAATCTGCATCAGCCCGCCTAGTGTGATCGCCCCTGAAAAATAGCGCGGCGCGCCTACAAGGAACGGGAAGATGATTGCAAACTGATCGTAGAAGTTGGACGCAACATTGAGCCGCTTGGTGGTGCGCATGATGGACCACCAGTTCTTCCAGATCCACTCAAGGCGGCCAGCCAACTGCATATGCTCCTGCGCCTCGCCGCGATACAGCGCGACCGGCTCGGAATACTCCCGAATGCGTGCAAGGCCGAAGCGAAAGTCCGCTTCATAGTGCTGCTGATTAAAGTTCAGCAGGACCAGAGGTTTGCCAATCCACCAGACAAGCACCGATCCGATCACTGCATACGCGATTGCGAACCACACCATATATCCCGGGATCGTAATGTCTTGCGATCCGATCATCAGGGAAAGCGGCCCGCTCACCGACCAGAGGATGCCAACAAAGGACAGCAAGCTCACCACGCTCGACAGCAACCCCAGCGAGAGATCCAGTGTCCCGCTGGTGAGGTAGTTCAGGTCTTCGGAAATCCGCTGGTCGGGGTTGTCTGCGCTGCGGGCCTGCTCAATCCGGTAGTAAGCCTGATTGCTCAGCCACTCGTCGAGGTACTGTCGTGTCATCCATAAACGCCAGCGCATCTGCAGGGATTGTGTCAGATACACGCGATAGATCGCTACGGCGATATAGATGAACGCGAGGTATGAGAAGCGCCATAGTTGCTCCCGAAAGGAATCGAAATCCCTGTTCTCCAACGCATTGTAGAAATCGCGATTCCACTCGTTGAACAGGACATCGAGGTAGACCAGGCCGAGCGCAAGGGTGACCACCGCGGCGAGCAGGCCGCGCGCCGTCCATTTCTCCTCGGAGTTCCAGTATGGCTTGATCAGGAGCCATACCGCGCGCCAATCGGTACGTTGACGAAGCTTGACTGTCATTGCGATGTCCGCCAATAAAGCTGTTACGGAGTCAGAGCAACAATCTGAAGCAGCATTGCGTGCTCTCTTGCAGGCTGTTGAAAACGTAGCGAGCGTACCGAGATCGACTTTAGAAGCGCAAGCGTACGCGTGGTACGCAGATCAGCAGCTCCCGGCACGTGCAGGGGTTTTCCAGCTGCCTGCTAGGGCAGTCGGTCCGGATCGGTACCAATGCGCTTCCCCGGATTGAGTTTCTCCAGCGCGAGCAAAGCTGCCGATTGATCCGCATTGGGAACAATATCCAGGATGCTTCGGAAACATTCAGTAATCAGCTCGGTGACCGGTAATTTCACCCCTGCCGCACTGGCGGCGGCCAAGACATTCTCGAGATCCTTCGTTTGGCTTTTTACTTGTCCGCCCGGCATGAAATTCCGCTCAAGCATGCGCTGCCCGTGAACTTCCAGGATGCGGCTTTCAGCGAAGCCGCCGCGAATAGCGGTTCGAACCGCTGAGGGATTCGCCCCGCCAGCTTGCGCCAGGAGAAGCGCTTCTGCCACGATGCTGAGCGTTCCTCCTACGATCAGTTGGTTGCAGAGTTTCGCGAGTTGCCCGCAACCCGGCCCGCCAACCAAGGTCGGTCGTCCCATCACCTTCAGTACAGGTTCGACCCGGGCAAAGTTGCCAGCACTGCCACCCGCCATGATGGCCAGCGTTCCCGCTTCAGCACCAAGCACACCGCCGGAGACCGGCGCATCAACGAATCCAACCCCACGCACTCCCAACTTTGCATGGAACTCCATCGCCTCCGCCTGCCGCGTCGAGCTCATGTCGACCACCAGGGTGCCCGGTCGTAATGCGGACAGCACCATGTCGAGCACCTGCCCAACTGCTGGACCTGCCTCCAACATCGTTATTACGATATCCGCATCCCGTACTGCTTCACCTGGTTCGCTAGTCACTTCGGCCCCCAACGAGGCGAGCACCTCTGCTTTGGATCGCGTACGGTTCCATGCAGATACCGGGTAGCCAGCCTGCAGCAGGCGTGAAGCCATTGGTTTCCCCATCAAGCCGATTCCGAGAAATGCGAGCTTTGGTAGCGCTGTGGAAACAGTCATAAGCGTCCCTTCAAACAAAATCGATTAGTAGCATAATGGTGCGTCATCATCTCAAAAAAACAACGCATATGTCGACGAGCAAAATACAGGTGCTATTCGATACACCGATGTTGTTAGGTGAGTGCCCCCTGTGGCATCCAGATGAGCAGGCGCTGTATTGGATCGATATTGCAGGTCGTGCCGTGCACCGCCTGCATCCCAAGAGCAACGAGCATGTCACTTGGTCATTACCATCAGAGCCCGGGTGTATCGCGCGTTGTGCCGACGGGGGATTGGTCGTCGCGATGAGATCAGGAGTGGAAATACTCGACACAATTTCGGGCAAATTGAGTCCTCTGCTTGACGCGCCTTTTGATCAGTCAAGAGTACGATTCAATGATGGTCGCTGTGATGCACAAGGACGACTCTGGGTAGGAACACTCTACGAGCCACGCGACCGGCCCGGCGCAACGTTGTACTGTGTCGACCGCGGAGTGATCCGCGACGTCGGCAATCCCGTCACCGTATCAAACGGCGTCGCATTTAGTGTCGACAATTCGATCCTCTATCACGCCGATACGACCGCACACTGCATCCGTACTTATGACTTCGATGTCGGAACGGGCCGACTCGGTAAAAGCCGCATTTTCAAGCAGTTCTCCACCGATAAGACGAAGGATTATGGCGGGCGTCCTGATGGCGCAGTAGTCGACAGTGAGAATGCATACTGGTGCGCGATGTATGAAGGCGGCCGCCTGCTGCGCCTAGCGGCGAATGGCGATGTACTCGATGAAATCCACTTGCCGGTGCGTTGTCCCACAATGATGGCGTTCGGAGGTGAAGACTTGCGAACGCTATTTGTCACTACCGCTCGACATAATCGCAGTGACGAAGAGCTCAAGATGTATCCGCTTTCAGGGTGCGTCTTATCCCTACACGTCGACGTACCGGGGCGTATTGAGCCCGCTTATCTGTCCTGAATCAAAACTTGCACGCCTTTATTACTGAGCAGTCACGTAGTCTGGCTAGAATTTCTACCATACCCGAGTTGCGCGTGCTTCGCGCAATCAGAATAACCAGGTCTTAAGACATTCATGTATGCGCTTCATTTGTAAGAAATACGGCGCCTTGGCGCTGTGCACCGCTACTCTTGCCGCTCCAATTGGCGCCAACGCAGCGGACTCTCTCTCCTTAGAGATTGGCAGCGGCAATAAAACGCAAAAGGCGTCATTTGGTGTTCAGTGGAATTGGAGCAAACGGTGGTGGGATTCGAACGGGACCCATATTGGAGGTTATTGGGACCTTAATATCGCGTATTGGCACGGGAATCGATTTCAGGACATTTCGAACCGCTCACAGAACATCGGCGAGGCCGGCATCACACCCGTATTTCGATTTCAGAGCAATATGCTGAAAGGGCCGTATGTAGAAATCGGCGTTGGCGTGCACGTACTATCCGATCGCTACGATAACAATGGCCGGCAGCTTTCCACAAAATTCCAATTCGGTGACCATCTTGGGATCGGGTACGTCTTCGAAAACAAATGGGAGCTTGGCGTAAAGCTTCAACACTTTTCGAACGCCAGCATGAAGCAGCCCAACGACGGCGTCAACTTTGCCATTATCAAACTTAGCAGTCCGATTTGATCTCGCACTTCCCCTACTTATCCATTAGACGCAAAGCAAAAGCTCTCCGCGATACAGTCGACGCTTAGGCAGGCATGTGGCCAATACGTATATATCTTCAGAGTTGGAGCAGCCCCCATTTCAATCGGACATCGTGCTTTTCGTAACGCATAGGCATAGACCTATGCATAGCACTATGTCTTGGAGTGGGAATGGAAAGTATCGAGGTCATTACCAGCGTCCAGCGCCGCAGGCGCTGGACGCTCGCCGAAAAACTTCGCGCAGTTGAAGAATTGAATGTGCCGGGCATGACGGTTTCCTACGTGGCCCGAAAGTATACTATTTCTCCCAGCCTGTTATTCCGGTGGAGAAAACTGATGTCCGAAGGTGGCAAGCAGGCGGTGAAAGCCGATGACGAGGTCGTGGCCGCCGCCGAGGTGCGCGAGTTGAAGAAGCGCATCCGGGAGCTGGAGCGGGTACTGGGCAGAAAGACCCTGGAGAACGAGATTCTCAAGGAAGCCGTCGCTGTCGCCCATGAAAAAAAACTGATCTCGCGGTTGCCGTGCTTGCCCGACGAGGATTCCCAGTGAAAGCGGTGGCTGAAACCCTCAAGGTCAGCCGGTCGAACCTGGTGCTTCGTCAGAATCGTGCGATCGTGGATGAACGGCCGACGTATGGTTATCGACGTGTAGGCGCCTTGCTGAACCGGGAGCGCCGAAGTCAGGGACTGCCGGCGTTGAACCATAAGCGCCTATACCGGCTGATGAGCCAGAATGGCTTGCTGCAGGCCCGCCAGCCGCAAAAGCGCTCGGATCGTCCGCACGACGGCAAGGTGATTACACTGAAGTCGAACTTGCGCTGGACGTCTGACGGCTTTGAAATCCCGTGCTGGAATCGTGCCGTGGTACGCGTGACGTTTGTGATCGACACCTGTGACCGCGAGATCATCGCATGGGGAGCCACGACCGGCGGCTTCGATGGCGAGACCGTACGGGACCTGATGCTGCTGTGTGTGGAGCGCCGCTTCGGCTCACATCGCACGCCGCACGCCGTGGAGTGGGTGACCGATAATGGCAGCTGCTACACCGCCAGGGAAACCATCGCGTTTGGCCAATCGCTGGGCTTGGTGCCGTGCTTTACGCCAGTTCGCAGTCCGGAATCGAATGGGATGACGGAATCATTTGTGAAGACGTTCAAACGCGATTACGTGTACGTTCATGACCGCCCGGCCCCTGCTACTGTCCTGGCGCAGCTGGATCGCTGGTTCGACGATTACAATGAGTCGCACCCGCACAAGGGCTTGAAGATGAAATCCCCTCGGGTGTTCATCCGCGCCCAGTTAGCCGCAGGGTGTCCGATTTAATACGGGCA
>DASRXG010000078.1:0-29986 GCA_035654275.1 Noviherbaspirillum sp. | reverse complement strand
AGCCAGCTGGTCATGACCATGATCGAGGCCGGCCTCGGCACGCCGGACGGCACCCCGGGCAAGGGCTACATCGTCAACCGCCTGGAATCGGCCAAGCAGGCCGTGGAAAAGCAGATCGCGCAGGGTGTCGAGATCGCCCCGGCCAAGCTAGCGGAGATCATGTCCTCCGTCGGCGCCGATAGCGCCAGCGTGACCGCCGCTGCCGCCAAGCTCGATCAGTACGCCGGCATCAAGATCGCCGGCAGCGTGGCCGACGGTTTCATCAAGGGCGCCACCGTCTTCGCCGACGCCAACGGCAACGGAGTGTGGGACGAAGGCGAAGCCAAGACCACGACCGACAAGAACGGCAACTTCACGCTGACCAACGCCAAGGGCACGCTCATCGTCACCGGCGGCACCGACATCTCCACCAACCTGCCGCACACCGGCGTGCTGAAGGCCCCGGAAGGCTCCAAGGTTGTCAACCCGCTGACCGCCCTGCAGCAGGCGCTAGTCGAGCAGGGCAAGAGCGCGGCCGAAGCGCAGACCGCCGTCGCCAAAGCGCTCGGCCTGCCCGAGTCGGTGAACCTGCAGGACTACGATCCGCTGGCCACTGCCTTCAGCAGCACTGCCACCTCCGCAGAAAGAGCCACTGCCGTGAAGCTGCAAGCCGCCGCGGCTAAAGTCCAGAACCTGCTTGTCACCGCCAGCAAGGCGCTCGTCGGCGCCGCTGGCAGCGGCGCTAATGCCGTCGACGCCACCAAGGCCGTGCTCGCCTCGCTGGCAAGCAACATCACCAAGGACAGCGACGGCGTGGTCAGCCTCAGCGACCAGAGCCTATTGAAAGCGGTGCTGACGGACAGTACCGCTAACACCGGCAACGACGCCATCAAAGCCGCCGCCACCAAGGTGAACGACATGGCGGGCACGTTCGCGACCATCGTGGCCGACACAGCTGAGAAGGTGGATATGGTAATGAACGCCACCGAGACCACCCACGGTGCGACGAGCCGGATCGGATTGATCGCCCAGGTGCAGACCGCGACGCAGGGTACCGTGGCGGACAAGATTGCCACAGCGGCGGCGACCGGTGCGCTGACGGGTATCGTGAATGAGGTGACGGGGACGGGGTTGTTGCAGATCGTGAGCAAGTCGCAAATTGGTGACCTGGATCCGCGTGAAATGACCGACCTCGCGGTAATTGATTACATTAATAATGCGGGTCGGGATACGACTGGTGGGGGAGATACTACTACGCCGACAACCACGCCGACCTTTACCGTGACTAACACTGCCGGTGTGGTGACTTTTAGCGGTGACGCCACTGGTCACATTACTTTTACAACGAATGGCAGCGTTGCCACCTTCAAGAAGGGCACAGTGACTGCATCGACTATGGTCGATCTCACGGGGCTCGTAAAATTTACAGTCACCAGTGGCCAGACGCTCGAAGGGACGGCTGAGCAGCTCTCCGGAGTGTCCATCGAAGGCGCCGGCAGCGCCTATGTCACCGGTCTGGAATCGTTCGTCACGGCGGACCTGAGCACGATGAGCAGCGCCCATGTCTACGCTAATGTGACCACCGCCACCGGGTCGCCAGTCACCCTCGGCGCTGGAGCCAAGCTGGGCAAGGCAGAAGTACAGATCGATGGTGATGGTGTTTTTGGTCTTTCCACAGCCAATGTGGGTACGGCGGCCTTTAAAGTTGGTGCAGATGCAAAACTAATTGGACCGGCTTCTAGCTTGACCGGTAAAACGGTTACCGGGCCGGGGGCCGTCGAAGTGCTTGCGCTTGCCGCAAATACCGACCTCACTGGCATTACCAATTCAGGTACTTTGAAGGCGACGGTAACTTCTTCCCTAAGTCTTGGGGAAGTTGATCTGTCTAATGTAGACCACCTCACGGTTGACAATGGAAACAACAGTTCTGCAATCGCAGTAACAGCAAGTCAGACGCAAATCGACGCATTAGGCGCAAATGTTACATTGGGCGTTGACGATACGCTTACGGCAGATAACACTGCTCCGGTCTTCAACGCTGCCGGCAGCACACCGGCCGACGATGGCACCGGCGTTGCGGCGGGCAGCAACGTCACGCTCAAGTTCAGCGAGAACCTGGGTGCATCCAAGTCCGACCTGAACAAGGTCTACCTGAAGGATGTGGCGACCGATGCGACGGTGGCTGCGGCCATCAGCATCTCCAACGACACGGTGGTGATCCACCCGACTGCCAACCTGGCCGAAGGCACCGCCTACTACGTGACGTGGGATGCCGGTGCGTTGAAGGATGCGGCGGGCAATGCGGTGACTGCGGTGAGCAATGAGACCACTTTTAACTTCACCACCGCCAACACGCTGCCGACGATTACCGGTGCGACGCTGGCGGACGATAACAGCTACATTGACCTGACCTTCAGTGAAGGGGTGTACACCGGTTCCGACGGCACCGGCGCACTGACTGCAACCGACCTGGCGCTGACCTTCACGCAGAACACCGGAACCGCCACGGGCGCCACGATTGCGAGTGTGACCAAGGCCGACGGCAGCGCGCTGGCTGGCGGCGAGACCACCGTTCGCGTGAACCTGACGCTGACGGGCACGCCCAGCGGTGCGGAAACCATCGAGGTCAAGCCGGCAAGCGGAGCGGCGATTTACGACGTCCAGACCGGTGCCATGGCTGGTACCCAGAGCAGCGGCACCAAGACATTGGCCGACCAGACGGTACCGACCTTCAATGCGGCGGGCAGCACACCGGCCGACGATGGCACCGGCGTTGCGGCGGGCAGCAACGTCACGCTCAAGTTCAGCGAGAACCTGGATGCATCCAAGTCCGACCTGAACAAGGTCTACCTGAAGGATGTGGCGACCGATGCGACGGTGGCTGCGGCCATCAGCATCTCCAACGACACGGTGGTAATCAACCCGACTGCCAACCTGGCACTCGACACTAACTACTACGTGACGTGGGATGCCGGTGCATTGAAGGATGCGGCGGGCAATGCGGTGACTGCGGTGGGCGACGAGACCACCTTTAACTTCAGGACCACGCCAGATCAGACATTGAACGGTAGTAATGGCCCTGATACTTTGGCTGGCGCCTCTGGTAACGACACCATCACCGGCGGCCCGGGTGTTGACGATCTAACCGGCGGAAATGGAAGCGATACGTTCGTGTTTCAATCCGGAGACACAGGATCTAATTTCGGTGATTGGGACGTAATCCAAGACTTTGGAACGGGGGATCTGATTGAATTTGGTGGGCCTGCAGGTACCGGTTCCAACTATTGGGAGGACGATGGCTCTTCGGCTGGAACATATAACGATCTTCTTGCTGCAGTAAATAACTTGTTCGACGGCACCATTCAGTACATCCTTATGTACGACGTCTTCGGTAGTGGATATGGCTATCTCTTCTTTGATCGGGATAAAGTCAATGCAAGCGGTTTCGCCGCCGATGAAGTGATCGAACTTGTTGGCATTAGTGCGGACACTGAATTTGCTGCCGCAAACATCATTTAGCGGACGAGGCGGCAGTCCTTTTCTCAGATTACTAAGTAAAGTTTTTCGCCAAGGCGCCGGGCCACAAGCCCGGCGTTTTCAAAGTGAAATCTTCTCTCGCCTGTTTCTCATGAGAACGCATGTTATAACGTGGCGTCCCCACGACAACTCGAACCCCGGTTATCAGGCCTAGTGATGTTGGCCGTGAATGTTCAAGTCCTCTTCTGGCACCTGAGGGAAGGGGAATCCGGGTGATGCACCCGCGCTGCGCGCCACCGATGCACCTCGCACGACGTTGCTTCGCGTGAGCGCAACGCCGAGGGAGCGGGGTTCCTGGCTATTTGAGAGACCAACGATGGGCTACAGTTCTTCGGCAATTGAACCCCGGTGCGACCGAAGCCGGCTACGTTGCATCCGGCGCTACGCAATCCGCCGCTACGACTGCCCATGACGGAATGGGAGCGGGGTCCACGTTCATTGTAGGACAGCCCACAAAGCCGTCTACACCAGTTCGGTTCCAATAGGACACATCGGCCTCAAAATCCCACGGTGGTCTTCACACGGCTGGGCTTTCATATGAGTACGTCGTACCGACTCGGTACAACCGGCGCTACGCTTCGCCCAACTCCCGCGCCGGCATCTCGCACGGCGATATCTTTTGCAGGCTGACTGTCCGGCGTTCGCGCACCCGGCCACCGTCAGACCCAACGCCGTATTCAATGGTAACTCTCGCCGCCGTAGCCTTGACAACGACGGCGGCGATCAGGGCAGCAGGCCGGCGACTGTCGGCAGAAAAAGCCAAGTAGACCCGCCCGCCCGGCGTGAATTCACCAATCAGCTTGCCATCGGCTTCACGATGGCCAAGACGCTGGCACGCGAGATCCCGTAAGCCCTCGCCAAACTGCTGATGCTGGTACCGGCTTTGTACGGCTCGACCAGCAGGACACGCTCCATTTCGGCTACGGCGGCCAACATGGCCAGCATCATTTTTCCGGCGCTCGACGCGAGATCTACCTTGCCGAGTTGGAGTACTACAACTTCGATCTGGCGCGCGGCCAACATCCGCACCGTGGCCTGAATATCGATGGCATCGCGCCCGAGCCGGTCGAGCTTGGTAACGACCAGACGCTCGCCCTTGCGCATCCGCTCCAGCATCACCGTAAACTGCCGTCGCTGCATCGCCGGCACCTTGCCGCTGACGACGTCGGCAAACCAGGTTTCATCGTCGATGTCGTAGCCGGCCTGCTCGATCTCCAGCCGCTGGCTCGCCGATTGCTGGTCAGCCGTTCTGACTCGTCCGTACGCAAAAGTCACCACGCTCCCCCTGTCAAAAAGCGCCAAATTGATTTTCTGACATGCAGATAAAGATAGTGGCTAATTTGTTCACGGTTTTACGCGGGCGTTTGCGCCCTGTCAGAAAATGGTCGATTTCTGTCTATCACCAAATTTTTACGAGTGACCGGTAAGCAGTGGGTTCCTGCCGGTGCGCTACAACACCTACCAGGGTGAGGACGGTACGAGACAAACTGCGAACATCTACCAAAACACGCAGAAAAGGCAGGGGGACAACGTACTACGCCACCTCATGGTCTTTCTCCACAGCAAACCTGCCTTAGTCAAAGGGGCGAGGATGGTCGCTGCAGGACGCCGCACATTTAGCCTGAGCTTATCCGGATCTTCCGCCGGGCATGCAAAACACTTCATTTAGCCGAAAGTTCTTTTCCGACAAGGAGAAAAGCCCTTTCGCAATCCTCTCCGACTCCTTTGGACGGAAACGACTAAAACGATTCGACATTATCGCACTAATGTCATCTTTACCGGCTATTGAGCTGGTAATACAACGTAATACGTTATATTATCAATCAAATTCCTGCCATTATCCGCGCCATGACGACGCTCGAACCTAACGAAAAGCAGCTGCTCGCCGACATCGAAGCGATGCGCAGCCAGTTCCCGCAGACCCAGGATTTATACCGCGAAGTCTGCGTACTGCTGTTCTTCCGCTACGGACTCACGCCGACCACCAATAAACTGTACCAGCTGGTGCGCAAGGGCAGCATGAGCGCGCCGGCCGAGGCGCTCAACAAGTTCTGGGAAGATTTACGGGACAAGAGCCGGATACGCATCGAGCATCCGGACTTGCCGGAGTCACTGAAGGCGGCCGCGGGCGAGCTCGTTGCGACGTTGTGGTCGTCAGCGCAGGGCGCCGCACAGGAAGGCTTGGGGACATTGCGCAGCGAAGCGCAGGCACAGGTGATGGAAGCCAGGCAGGCACAGGCAACCGCGGAAGCGGATCGGGACGCGGCGAGGGCGTCCCACGCGCTGGTCAGCCAGACGCTGGAGCAAGCGCATGCCCGGATTGGTGAGCTGGAACAGGCGCTCGCCGCCCGTGATGCGACGATTGCGGGGCTCGAAGGGCAGTTGCAATCCGCCAGAGGTGAAAACGCCGGGTTGCTGCAGAAACTGGACGACGCGCGGCGGGATTTCGGGGCCGAGCTCGAAAAATTGCGCGCAACCGCCAGTCTCGCTGAAGAGCGGTTCCGCGCGTCCGAGGCGCGCGCGCTAATGGAGATCGATCGTGAGCGAACCGCGGCCAGCAAGCTGCATAAGGAGATGGATGGGTTACGCTCAAACGCTGAGCAGGCGGCGGAGCGTCACCGCAGCGAACTGGCATCCCTCCAGGAACAGCTCGGCAATTATCGGCAAAGAGCAGGGGAGCTTGAGGGGAATCTGAAGGCGGTTACTGCCAGCCGCGATCTTGCGGTAGATGACCTGAGGGCGGCCAGGTCTCTGCTTGACGATAAGCATGCGCAGAACATCCGCACCGAGGGTCTGGTCGCCGAGCTGCGCTCGCGGCTGGAAGAAGCACAGCGCAAGATTGATGAACTATCCAAAGCAAGCAAGTTGGCTCGCACCACTCGGAAACCGAAAGCGGCGTCCCAGTAGTGCTCGGATTTACTGCACCTACACCCCCTTTAAGAACATTGGTCTTGAGAACCAGCGCGGGTTTACGCCTTCCGTGAGTTCGAATCTCACCGCCTCCGCCAGTAAGTTAGTATGCACGCGGCTTCCCGCCAAGCTCTGCCGGCATTCCCACCATTTTTCCCGCCACGCCATGTTTGCTTGACGCAAATTGCACCGCCTATGCGGACCCCTATACCGTTCGTTGATTCTCCACGTCAACGGGCGCACAAAACACGCCACTTGGCGCGTAATGCGCGCCGGTCAGTGCTCGTTTCACACCGACAGGCGCAACGCTATCCGACCCCCACGCTTGTTTAAGCAAGAAAATCGTAAAAAGCCAAAATGAAACGGCTTTTTCGGCTCGGCCGTGCGCCAAAAATCTTCGCAGCGTTCTTAAACTTGTCTGTACGAATGAAAAGCAGTGTGCTTGTTGGCGATGCTTAAAGTTCGAAGGCGCGCCACAGGGATGGTCAAGATCCCCATGGCGCAAGTTCAGGCGAGAGTGCCGGAACGAGAGCTCCCTTTTTGACGCTAGGGGCGGCTCCAGCATAAACAGCGAATGACCAGTTTGCAAGCATCACGCTTGCGTGGCTGTGCTCGTCCTGCACTCTCGTCACTTTGTGCAGGAGTATCTATGTCTATTGCGACCAAAGTGGTTCGCTTACCCGCAGTCGTTCAACACACCGGGCTGTCCCGCAGCACTATCTATGCACTTATCAAGGCCGGCTCGTTCCCGGCGCCGATCTCCCTTGGCGCTCGGGCCGTAGGCTGGTTGGTGGCGGACGTCCAAACGTGGCTCGATTCGCGAGTCGCGATGAGCCGCGAGACCGCCAATGACAGGAAGAGGTAGAGAGCGGGCGATGAGCTCGTTCGTTCAGTAGCGGGATGTCGAATGTACCGTTGCAGTGGGATGAAACTAGGGGGAACGTATGCAAGGCAATGGGAGGGTGAATGTCGCGGGTAACGACAGCAGTTGCGGACAGTGTCCTGATACGCGTATGCGGTTCGATAAGTGCCGATCAACATGCTGCACACATGGACGGCGTAGCTGGAAGCGTGACTGTAGGGGCGATAAAACTTTGGGAGGAGAATTGTTTCGGGCCCTTTGTACCGATTTCGGTGTCAAACGCACTCGCCGGCTTCACGTGGTCTCGCAGTTTTCGACTGCACGCCTCCTTCCGCCATTATCTAGTCTCGACCTCGCCCCCGTTTCATTGGGCAATTGCGGTTGTGGCGCGGATGAAAACTTGGAGAAGTCAGGTAGTATCGGGCGATTGGAAAGGCTTCCTCTTGCCTGCATCGACGAGAATCCGTTCCGGCTTCGCATCTTTTACAACGAGCAGGAACAAGCAGAACTGGCCGCAAGCATCACTTACGGCGGGCTCCAAAATCCCATTCATGTGAGGCGATTGAAGAATGGTCGCTTTCAGGTCATCGACGGAGGACGGCGCCTCCGTGTGCTGCAGGATTTGCAACGGGCTGACGCCCCGGCATTCGTCGTCGAGCGCGCGGATGACGCTGCTTTGCTCGATGCAGTCATGCTCAACTCAGCACGGGCAGAACTCTCGGACTACGAGCGTGCAAAGGCTTACAAGCAGCTCCTCGACCGGGGCATAGTGCAGTCCCAGCAAGAGCTGGCAAAGTTATTCGGTTGTTCTCAGCCGACAGTTTCTAACATTCTGTCCATGCTCGACTTGCCCGCATCGGCGCGTCAATTTTTGGAACGACACCCGCGTGTGATTTCATCGAAGTCGGCGCGATATGTTGGCACGCTTTACCGAGAGTTCCCGGAGCACGAGCCCACAATCCTTGAAGGGTTGGACCAGCTTCAAGAGGGACGGATCAAACCGCAGGCGCTCAAGGCATGGATGACGAAGCGGATCAGTGAGACCCAAACGGCAGGCCCAGCGGAGACTGCATCTGCACCGGGTATCAGAAGTGTTGTTATCAAGAAGGGAGCTGACGGCGATACCGCATTTGTCGTCGATACAAGTACCAGGCAACGCGAGATTCTGGTGCAGGTCGAGGATCCCGACATTAGCATGACAATGGTAATGAAGGTGATCCTGCAGGCCCTGCGATCTGTCACGACCAGTGGAGCGCCGGATCATTCGTCGACAGTCAATGCCGAGGAACCGGTTAGGGATCCAGTCAATGACGGAAGTTGGTAAGTAACTGAGCAAGGCAGGATTATTACTCGGTAATAATCCTGCATGCCGGCTAAGGATGAGACGGGCCCTGCCGGCGTCATCTGGCGTCAACTACCTGCGAGTGCACCGTCATCACCACTGCCGTCATCATTGGGCAGAGACTGGCGCGAAGCTGCACTGCCTGTTGATGTTCACGTAAAAGTGACCCACGATTTTCATCGAATTTTGACCCACCCTTTTTATGCGTAGACGACTACGCTGCTGTGGATAAGTCTTCGGTCGCTGGTCCTGTTTCTCCCTTCTTCGAGCCCTTTCTGGGCATTGTCTTCCGCGTCGATTCACTGTGCCTGAAGCGCCAGGAATCATTGCCGGTCTCAATAATATGGCAGTGATGCGTGAGTCGGTCCAGCAATGCCGTCGTCATCTTCGCATCCCCGAACACCGCAGGCCACTCGCCGAAGCTCAGGTTGGTTGTAATCGCCACGCTGGTCCGCTCGTACAGCTTTGAGAGAAGGTGGAACAGCAGTGCACCGCCAACCTGACTGAACGGCAGGTAACCCAGTTCATCCAGGATGACCAAATCGACGTACATCAGCCGGTGTGCGATCTGGCCTTGCTTGCCGGCAGCCTTTTCCAGTTCCAGCGCATTGACCAGTTCAACAGTGGAGAAGAACCTGACGCGCTTGCCGTGCCGGTTGATGGCTTCGATCCCAAGCGCTGTGGCCAGATGCGTCTTGCCGGTACCCGGTCCGCCAATGAACACCAGGTTGTGTGCGGCGTCCAGGAACGACAAGGTATGGAGCTGCCGGATCAGCGCTTCATCGACCTTCGCCTCGGCGAAGTTAAAGCCATTCAGATCCCGATGTGCCGGGAAGCGGGCAGCGGTCATCTGGTAGGCAATCGAGCGAACCTCGCGCTCGGCCGTCTCCGACTTGAGCAACTGGACCATGAACCGCTCCGGATCGAAGTCGGCAATGCGGGCCTGTGCCACCAGCTCCGACCAGGTCTGCGCCATGCCGTGCAGTTTCAGGCTCTTCAATTGGTTGACGATCTCATGCGACATGGTGAACCTCCGTATTCAGGGAACGCAGCCGCTCGTAGCGGGAGACGTTGGCTTGCGGCTCTTCTTTCAGTGTCAGCGCTGTCGTGATCGATTCAGCCGCCGGGGTTTGTTTGATGCGGCCGAGCACATTGAGAACGTGTTCACCGCTGGGTCGCCCCGATTCCAGCGCATTCCTGACTGCATCGAGCACGGCTTCGAGTCCATGATCCGGGATAACCGAGAGGACTTGCGCCATGACGCGGTCGCCACCAGGATGTTTCAGGAGATGACGCTGCAAATGCAGTAGCGGCTCCGGCATCGTCTGGAACGGCGCGCCGTTGCGCAATGCACCGGGCTTCTGGGCAATCAGCGCAATGTAGTGCTGCCAGTCATAGCGGGTGATGTAACGGTCGAACACGCGTTCGTGCCGTGCAATCTCTTCGTTATCGGCCACGACCACCAGTTCGGTTGGATAGATATGCAGGCTGACCACCCGGTGCGCATAGGGCGTCGGGACGCTGTAACGGTTCTTCTGGAAGTGGATCAGGCTTGTTGACGACACCCGTACCGGCTGCTCGACATAGCCGTCGAACGGTTTCGGAACCGGCATTAATTGCAACCGCTCGTCCTGCAGAACTTCGGCCACCTTCATCTCCGGCCACTCCGGATGCGCCATGTCTTCCCAGCTCTGCCGGCAGTTCTCGGCTAGCCAGTCGTTCAGTTGTGCCAGGCTGTTCCAGCGCATGTCCGCTGCCGCCACCCAGATCTGGCGGCGTCGGTCCTGGACGTTCTTCTCGACGATTCCCTTCTCCCAACCGGCCGCCCGGTTGCAGAACTCGGGCTCGAACAGGTAATGCCCGCACATCGCTTCGAAGCGGGCATTGACGTTGCGTTCCTTGCCCTTGCCGACCTTGTCCACGGCAGTCTTCATGTTGTCGTAGATGCCCCGCCGCGGGATCCCGCCGAAGGCGGCAAACGAGCGGGTATGGGCATCGAACAGCATCTCGTGGCTTTGCGACGGATACGCTACCAACCAGAAGGCACGGGATGACGCCATTTTGCAGTGCGCCACCTCCAGGCGCCGGCGCAAGCCGCCAATCCAGGCGTACTCGCAGCTCCAGTCGAACTGAAACGCCTCGCCATGGGCGAAGGCAAGCGGCACGAACGCTTTGCGACTCGGCGCCTGAGCCAGTTCCTGCTGCAGCCGGCGAACCAGCGCGCACACGCGGCCGTACCCGCCGCTGTAACCCTGCGCCTGGATCGCCTGGAACATGACACGGGCAGTACGCCGGTCGCGTCTGGCGCGGTGGCTGTCGGTTTGAATCCAGGTCCGGATCTGGTCGGCATAGGCGTCAACGACGCTCTTGCCCTCGCGTTCAGGATATCTTGGCTCGGTCATGGCTGGCTCACGCAGCCACTTGCGGATCGTATTGCGCGACAGATTCGTGCGCCGTTCGATCTCTCGTATGGAGAGCTTCTCGCGGAAATGCATCCGCCTGATCTTGGCAAACATGCCCACTGTGATCACTCCTCGTCCTCCTGCTCATTTATTGAGCAGGCGATTGAATCACGTGGGTCAAATTTGGATGAAAACTACTGCGGAAAGTGGGTCAATTTTCAGTGAACGTCAACAGCTAAGCGCCACTGTCCGGTAGCTGACATAAATCTCAGATTCCGGGAAAACAATCACGGAATCTTTTTTGCAGAGATCCGGGAGCAAGCAAATGATTACTGCGTGCATATTATCGACATCGACGCAGCCTCCCTGGGGCCCGTTCGCTACCGCATGCTCGTTCCTGGACGACGCGTGTTCCGCTTCTGGCCGTGCTCGATTCTGCTTGCGCGCACGATTCCTAGCCGCGTGGTAGGCCAAACAAGCGCTGATACTGCTGGCGTACTGCGGCATAGCACTCGCATGCCGTTTCTTCGAGCTTTTCCCGATCCACAATCTTCATATGGCCGCGGCTATATTTGATGATGCCAGCTTGCTGAAACACACCGGCAACGAGGCTGATACTCGGACGCTGGACGCCTAGCATGGCCGCAAGAAACTCCTGCGTCAGGTTGAATTCATTGCCCTGCACGCGGTCGTGCGTGACCAACAGCCAGCGGGCGAACCGCATCTCAATACTATGCAGGCGGTTGCAGGCGACGGATTGCGATACCTGCGCCAAGTACCCCTGGGCGCAGCACTCGGCAAGGTGACGCAGTGGCGACATGGTGCTGATCGCTTCCCTGAAATCACCCACCTTCATACGCAGGCTTTGCCCCGCAATCTGACAAACGATGGTCTCCGTGGCATGCGTCGCGCCGACCAGCACTTCTATGTTGGTATGGCTTTCATTGCCGACTGTACCGACTTCAACCATGCTGCCGTCTTCCATATATACCAGGCATGATTGGGCACTACTGCAGGGAAAGTAGACGTATTCGATCGGCTGGCCTTGCCGACACAGGACATCCTTTAACTTGCTCTGTATTAGGTCGAATAAGGGTAATAGACGAAGGTATTGTTCATCGGGAAGCTTGGACAACAGGTGGTTCTGACACTGTTGCCCTTGGATAAGGGTGAGAGGCATCTCGTTTCCTTTGCTGGAGGTGCAATTGAGGCAAGAGGAAACGGACTGGTGATTGTGACAGCGATCAGCGAGGGTTTCGACCCGAAGAGGTCTTTAGAGAAAGGCCGATGAGGTTGCTGTCAATCGGCATGGCTGAAAAGAAGATGAAGTCACGAAAAGCTGCACTTCGTCATTATGTAGATACTGCTTTGGGCGACTAAGTTCACTCCTGACATTTATCATTTCGCAGGTCGTCACCGACAACAGCGATGAGTCGAGGCGTGCGCGAAGGCACGTCGAATTGAGGCAGCGATCCACCGCACTTTGCCCGTCGGGGCCACCATTTCCCCCTCAATGACCTCCACATCTCCGGCATTTCCCGGTATTTCTCATTCTTTATGTCAGCGATCGAACAGAAATGTGGCGAGCCCACAATGATAATTCACAAACTGCCCGTATCGATTGGGGAAAGATCATGCTAACGATAAAGACTACGAGACCGCTGCTAATTGGCCGGTTCGCTGTGTATGCCCCTGATCTGGAGACGGCTCAGAAGGTCTACGCGGTAATTGGATCTGAGGCGCAAACCCGGGGGTTCGGCACCGTGACACTCGACGACGGTGAAGAAATTGATTGGGTCGATATGGCACGCGAAGTGGTGCCGTCTTGTGAGGGACTCCGGCAAGCAAAATGAACGAACTGAACGATCGATTTGTCGCGGCCGTCCTGCGGTCCGATGCCGCTGAAGTCCGCGATTGCCTGGCTCCGGGCGTATGCGTGAACTCGACAAACCAGGGTGGATGGACGGCCCTCCACTTTGCTTGCAGTTGCGCCAAGCCGGACATCGTTCGTTTACTGATTGAACGCGGCATTGAGGTACATGCTCAGGATAGCGGTGGCATGACGGCCCTGCATATCGCGGCAATGAGCGGCCGCCCGGATATAGTCCGGCTACTGCTCGACGCCGGCTGCGGCCCCGACTCAAGGGATCAATACGGTGTGACGCCATTATTTCTCGCGGCATCATGCGGAAATGTCGACACTGTCCGTCAGATCATGCAGGCAGGTGCGCGTGCCGATCTTACGGATGACCTGGGCTACACTGCCATTCACTGGGCAGCGAGCAACAGGGATTCCGGAATTACCGGACTTCTGCTGCATGCCGGTACACCACTGCATGCGGTTGAAAGTGAGGGAATGACGTCATTGCACTTGGCTGCGATTGCACGCAACACCGCGGTGACCCGGCTTCTGCTGCAGGCAGGCATTGGTGTCGGCCAGCAGAACAACCGGGGACTTAGTGCCTTGCATCTGGCCGTGCGGTCCCGCGACATGCCAACGACTGCGCTGCTTCTCGATGCGGGAGCGTCGATCCACGTTCAGAACGTGGATGGCGATACGCCGCATGCATTGGCAGAGGCACACGGAGGCGTCGAGATGCGTGAACTCATTTCGCAGGCTGAGGAGTAATCAACGCACCTGGCCGACAACGAGATCGGTTTTTCTTCCTACATCTGGCACCGTAGAGCGCGCAGTTTGCTGGCTGAGGGATGGGCAAACCGGAAGCGCTAGTGCGCCAAGCCCATGCAGACATTGGACCTGATCGGAGTGGAATGGCGCGTAAGCCGTATTTCTCCCTACAGAGGGGGAAATTGGCGAATCAAATGCCGAGCCTGCTCCTCATTTCGCGTGCACGAAGGATGAGGTTGTCCCGATCAGTATCTTTCGCCGCTTCGGCATCCTCGCCTTCCAACTTGATGTAGTTCATCAATTCGTCAAGCAGGCGTCCGAGGTCTTGCAGATCCTGGTCACTAAAGGCCGCTTTCGACGCCTGGGCTAACGCATAGACGGTTACAGGGGTTGCGATTGTGTGGAAAGCTTTCATGTCGGCGTCGTCTTCTGCACTGCTCCACCAGGCATCGAGACAGGCCTTTTCAATTGACTCCAGGCGGAAGGCCGAGCTTCTTCGAGACATTACGTGTCGTTGTAATCTTTGATTGCTGTGAGCCATCCCAGCCCCTGAAGTTGAATAAGCGTGCCGGTGCGCGGTGCAACCGCGTTGACCTTTAATCAACAGCAGCGTTTCATCAAATTTTTCGATGGGTCCGAAGCTTGTCCGCCAGTAGATTCGATGGACGGGCAAGCACTGGGCTGGAATGGGGACTGGATGTTCGTCGGATTTGATGAGAGTCAACGACGAATGGTAGGGGGTCTCTACTATTTAGTTTGCGCGGGGGTAGCTTAACGGTAGAGCGCAGCCCTCCAAGGTTGAGATCTTGAGTTCGAGTCTCGGCCCCCGCTCCATTTCGCGCTCATCGCGTTTTTACGCAGTCTCGGCCACGTGCGGACATTGCATAATGTCCGCACTTTCCGTCTGGGCATCTCGGTCAAGTGCGCAGGTTAGTCGGCCTTTACGTGGTTCAATATCAACAAGGGCAAGTTATTTGCCTCATCCATTTTCTACCCGAGTTGCTTGTCCCGAACTTTCATCTTCGTCGGCCTGTGCTTGGAGCCGCACGAAACGGAAGACGGCGTCATTAAGTGGAGGCAAGAGAACCGCTTCTTCGGTTCACGGTGCGCAAAAAGGTGGACTAGGTCGGCTGCATGACCGCCCTACGTGTGCGGGCGCACTTCGAGCTGGTTGTGCGGAAGTTGATGTTCAAGCATGCCGGATTACTCCAGCCGGCGGCCAGAAGCGTGCGGAGGACTCCAAGTGCCAGTGCAAGTGCGCTGTCGCATCGCAGTACCTCGCGGTCCGAGAACTCATGCGTGCTGTGGCAATAGTCGTTTTTGCGACACGAACTGTTGAATGGCTGCTGCTCTTTCCGCCCGGCTATTGGAAGGGCTGGGGACATATTCCGCGGGTGCGGCATAAGTGGGCGCGCCGTCCCCCTCCAGCTGCTCCAGCAAGTTCCGCATGTGGTTAACCGTACTGTCCCAGGATGTACATGACAACTTTTCCCGCATCCGCAGGGCCTTCCGGTGCATGTCGTCACCTTGCATGGCAAGCGCAGCCTCGCAGGCGGCGATGAACGCTAATGTTCCATCGCCGATAGCCACCACGCCGGCATGCAGGTCCACCACATCCCTGACGGGTGTACTGACAATGGGCAGCTCAGCTGCCATGTACTCCAGGGACTTCGTCGGGCTGATGAATCGGGTGGAATCATTGATGGCGAACGGCATTAAGCATACGTCCCATGCAGCCAGTAACTGCGGCAGGGCGTCGTACGGTTGCTGTCCCAGGTAGTGGATATTGGGCCGCTGTGGCAGGATGGCCGAGTCGATCTTGTAATGTACGGGCCCGACCAGCACGAGCTGCCAATCGGGATGCGCGTCCGCCGTGGCCGCGATCAGATCGACGTCCAGGCGCTCGTCGATCACGCCATAAAAACCTAGGCGTGGACGGGCGATGCCGGCCTGGCTTGGATGCTCGATGCTGCGGTCCAACGCCTGTCTGAAATGCGCCACGTCGACACTGCTGGGAAAGCAGTGGACATTGGGGTGCCGGTTCTTCTTTGCCGCGTAAATGCTTGGTCCGCCAGTGAAGACAAGTTTCGCAATGCCGAACAAATCCTGCTCACGCTCCAACAGCTGCGGGGGCGCGTTCTTGAAGCCGCTCAGCTCGTCCATGCAGTCGTACACGACATGTCGGGGGGTGCTCTTCAAGCAACGGCAGCGCCATGGGCGTGTAGAACCACACGATGGGATCAGGTTCTTCCGCGCGCAGCTGATAAACCAGCTGCAGGAGATAGGGCATCTGTTCGTCGCTGAAATGTGGCTGCGTTGCTGGCGTGACCGGCGTAAGGACGGTCAGGTTCGCCAACGGCTGCGACCGCACGAAGTGCGGATCACACGCACTATGCACGGGCTCTTCGAAGAACAGGATGCGGTAATGTTTGGAAAGACGAGAAAGTAAATGTTGTGGGCGTTGATAGACAAAATCCCAGCGGAGATGAGAAAAGACAATGAGTGTACGCATGCGGCCCTGAGTGAAATGGGAGATTTTCATAGCGGAATACAGTTGGAGAAAAAATATGTTCGATTGTTCAATGCGGAAGTGTCAGGAATTCTGTGGCCTCGTGCCCCAGGAATGAGCCAAAACAATCGGGTTTTCAATTCCCAGTTGTTGTAATGCCGCATGAACCAGTTCTGCTTGCGCTTTCGCTCGCCATTTCAGCCTGCCTGGGCGTTCGCGTTACCCATATCCCGGACGGTTAAAAGCGATGACACGGTAGTTGGACGATGCAGCGTCAATCAGTCCGCTGCTATTTACCTCCTGAGAGGAGGTGCCGTTCCCATAGAGAATGACTAACGGTTGCCCTTCGCCGCGCTCGATGTAATGGAGACAAACGCCATTGACCTCCACCAACTTGCCCGCCGGTGGATTATCGCGCTCGATCTTTTTCGTCTGATAGCGTACATACGCCGCCTCTTCCGCACAAGGAACTTCTCGTTCACGCCTTCTCCTAACAGATTGGTAATTGCTGAGCGCCATGGTCAAGTTCTTTTCATGCGTCGTACTCGATCACCTCGAAGCATTCCGCTGTTGGCTACGTAGTGCAGCGCGAGGATGGGATATTGCTTTGCCGAACGAGGAAGTGGTCGAAGCCGGCAAGGAATATCCTCCTTTCATGCTCTACCAGCATGGTATGCCGGTCGGCCTCGTTGAATCACCATTCGAGGCGCTCGAAAAAATCGGCAACAGAACGTTGCTGGAAGAGTATCTGAGGTCAGTTAGCGAAGATCCAGACACTTGAGCAGCATCATCACTTTGGGCTACTTGAGAATCATCCCTGTTTGGTGAACTGGGGAGGACTTCTTGCAGCTGAAACTCAATATCGGCTTTCAGAGCGCGCGTATGGCTGGTAAGGGTCGTTTGTTCCATCTCGTACCGAGCAACGAAGTCCGGAAGGCGGCGTAAAGCAGTCGGAATCATCGCTGCGGGGATTGTTACCACCGTGAAATGAGGAATGTCGGTCTCGGGTATGATGCTTCTCGGGATATTTGGCGCGGCTTCTGCACGGTGCCGAGCCCAATCTTTCGATGAGCGACGCGAGTGACGAGCACTCGATATGGTTGATGGTGGAGGAAGTTCAATGAGTGATTTAAAACGTCATATCGGACAAAAGGTGGCACTGGCCACGGCGGTTTTTTGTACCCTGCTTACTGTGCCAATCTTTGGCCTTTTCGTCTGGATGTGGATGGAGCGAGGCCTGTCCGATCGCTGGGTGCCGAGCGCGCTGGCTACGATCGGTTTCCTCGGGGCCTGCGCAGTGGTACTTTACGTGATGAGTCGGCCGCAACCGGCGGTCGGGACTGCTGAAGCCGACCTTAGGGGTTAGATAGCGTCCCAGTTGAGTTCATAAGACTTTCCTTTGCCCCCTCGGCTTATCCTGGAAAGAATTGGATGGCACCTGTTCGGCGGCGCTACTGTACCGGTGGTCCTACAAGGCGGACCAGACACGTTCGGTCATGAGTTGACGTTTTTCTATCAGCGGCGTGTCGTACGCAAATGACGAACGGAACCGTCCCCCTTCGGGGATGTCAGAATGGAACAACCACTGTTTCCAGGAAGTGAAAAAGTGAACAACGCTGCATCTTTTCCCGACCTCGAGTTCTCCGAACAACTTGTCCGCAGGTTTGACAGGTCCGGGCCGCGGTATACCTCCTATCCAACTGCCGACCGCTTCCATTCCGGCTATACCGCTGAAACCTACGAGGCCTACCTCAAGGAGCGCGCACGAATGGATAACGCACCTCCATTGTCGGTATACGTGCACCTGCCGTTTTGCGAATCGTTGTGCTACTTCTGTGCATGCAATAAAGTCATTACGCAGGACCATTCCCGCGTGACTGAGTACCTGCACCACCTCAATACTGAAATGGAGTTGGTCGCGTCGCACCTTGGGCAGGACAGGCGGACTATCCAGCTGCATCTGGGCGGCGGCACGCCGACGTTCTTTAATTCCGATGAGCTACATCAGCTCATGGCGATGATCCGCCGGCATTTCGAGTTCAGCCCTGACGCCGAGCTCGGTGTGGAGATCGACCCTCGCACGGTGCAGCCAGGTACGCTGCAAATGCTGGCTGATCTCGGATTCAACCGCAACAGCTTCGGTGTGCAGGATTTCGATTCCTCGGTGCAACAGGCGGTCAATCGCATCCAGCCGCTCGAGATGGTGGAGAACGCAGTCGCGGAAAGCCGCTCGGCTGGATTTGTGTCGACCAACGCCGATCTGATCTACGGCCTCCCGAAACAGACGCTGGACAGCTTCAGCCGCACACTCGACAACCTGATCGCGCTTTCGCCGGACCGCATAGCGCTGTACAACTACGCGCACCTCCCGAGCCGCTTCAAGGCGCAGCGGCTGATTGTCGCCAATGACTTGCCCTCCGCCGAAGAACGGTTGCAGATTTTTTTAATGTCGACGCAGCGACTGCTGGAAGCAGGCTATGTGTACATCGGTCTGGATCATTTCGCCAAACCGGTTGACGAACTGGCATTGGCCCGCCTGAATGGCAGCCTGCACCGCAACTTCCAGGGCTATACGACACGCGCAGAAGCCGACCTGATCGGATTCGGCGTGTCGGCGATCGGAAAGGTCGGCAATTCCTACAGCCAGTCCTCGCACTCGATCAACACCTACTACCAGTATCTTTCTGAAGGCAAGTTGCCGGTGGAAAAAGGGATCGAGCTTGGCAAGGACGACCTGTTGCGGCGTGACGTGATCATGACCCTCATGTGCAGCGTGCCGTTGGTGTTCGAGCGTTTTGAGCGCGAATACGGGATTGATTTTGCCTCGTACTTTGCAAGCGAAATCGCCGCACTGTCGCCGTACCTGGAGGCAGGTCTTGCAGAGATCGGAAGCGACGCTATTCGTGTCCTGCCGAAAGGACGACTCTTTGTGCGCGCAATAGGGATGATTTTTGACGGCTACCTGTCGCAGCCCACTGATTCTACATACTCGAAACTCATCTGATTCACCCACTTATGGGCGCTCAGCGACCAAGAAAGCGAATGCGGCTCTGGCAATGTCGTCGTAGCACTCATTCTCGGCGCAAGGGATCGGCATTGGATCAATGAGCAATAGAACCGGCCGGTCGTCACGCTTTCACTAGCCACCACACCGACGACTCCCCTATCGCACAGACAGCTTTTCCTGTATCGCTGAAAAAGTGGCCTCTTGGTCATCGATCTTTCTGTGCATCCTTTCCGTTGACATTGATTAAGACGAGTGGCCGCGCAGGGATAAATGCGTATGTCTACTTGTCCACCCGTAAACCGACGCTCTGGGGGGACGCACGCTACAGCGCACCCTCGGCTCCATGTTACCGCTAGTACGCGGGCATGCTGTTCGACAAACAATAACAACCGGAGTACAACATGCACGGCTCCCTGAAGCTCCTAAGCTATGTCATTGTCTTGTTAATGGTATTGGCGATCCTTTACGCCGGCTATACTTCGATCAAGTACTGGTCCGGTATCGGCGTCTGACGGTGAGGACGCAGACATGAACAAACGACAAACACGGCTCTTTGCCATTGCATCCACAGCGATCGCTGCAATTGTCTTTATCGGCATGACGATCGACAGCCATCGGCAGTTTCCTAAACTGACGAACGCGCAAAACATTACACCGGCCGTCAAAGCGGGCCAGGACGTCTGGCACAAGTACAACTGCATCAACTGCCATACGCTCTTTGGGGAGGGGGCTTATTACGCTCCCGACCTGACCAAGATTACGCAGTTGCGCGGGGAGCAGTATCTTCAGGCGTACATGCGCGACCCTTCGCAGTTCTACGACGAACAGCGTCATCGCCGGCTGATGCCGAAGCAGGATCTCAGCGAGGACGAAATCAAGAACCTCATAGCGTTTCTCGACTGGGTAAGCAAAGTTGACAACCAGGGATGGCCGCCGCGGCCCATTCTCGTGACGGGAGCTACGATTCCCGGCACCGACCTGTCCCCCGGGCAGCAAACCGACAAGCCTGGCGAGAAGGACGCTTCCCAGGTGCCACCGGGCGCCCGTCCGCTTGCTGGCGGCGAGAATCCGATTGCCCTTGGCGAGCGGGTGTTCCGTTCCGCCTCGCCGGCATGCATTGCCTGCCACTCTATCGCTCCCGGCGTAAACATGGCGGGTCCTTCTCTGGCAGGCCTCGGGGCGCGCGCGGAAAAACTGGTGGGCTCGCCGGACTACAAGGGCAAGGCCAAGGATGCGGCGGAATACATCAAGGAGTCCATTACCCATCCCAGCGCGCACATCGTGCCTGGCGCGATGTATTCGGCAAACGGTGTGTCATTCATGCCCAATACCTATGACAAGTCCTTAACACCCGAACAACTCGACCAAGTCGCCGCCTATCTCGCCACGTTAAAGTAACCCAAGGGAGAGCCGTATGCGTTACAAGTCTCAAGCTGTTGCCTATTGGTACTTTGCCGTCGCAATGGTTCTGTTCGGTCTGCAGGTAGTCTTCGGCCTGCTTTCGGCCGCCAAGTATCTCGGCCCGGATCCCTTGCTCTACATCCTGCCGTTCGACGTGACCAAGGTAATCCACACAAACCTGCTGATCGTGTGGGTGCTGACCGGTTTCATGGGGGCGACCTACTGGATGGTCCCGGACGAGTCCCGAACCGAAATTCACAGCGTCAAGCTTGCCTACATCCAGCTTGGTCTATGGGTGCTCATGGGCGTGACTGCGGTAATCGGTTATCTGTTTCGGTATGGCACCGGTAACAAGCTTCTGGAGCAACCGCTGCCGCACAAGATTGTCATCGTCATCGTGATGCTCATGTTCCTCTATAACATCGGCATGACCATTCGCAAATCGGGGCGCTTCACCACTACCGAAGGAGTGCTGCTGCTCGGCGTCGCGGGAGCCGCCGTGCTCTACCTTCCATCGCTCCTTCACTTCAACAACTATACGGTGGCGATCTTTTACCGCTGGTGGACGATTCATCTGTGGGTCGAAGGCGTATGGGAGATGATCCAAGGCGGCTTCCTCGCCTACCTGCTGATCCGCCTTTCCGGCGCCGATCGTGAGGTCATGGAGAAATGGCTCTACGTGATTGTCGGTTTGGTCTTTATCGCGGGTATCCTTGGGACCGCTCACCATTACTACTGGGTTGGCGTGCCCAGCTACTGGTTGCCAATCGGAGGCTTCTTCAGTGCACTGGAACCCGTTGCACTGGTTGCGATGGCAATGTACGCGTATTCGGCCATTCGCCGATCCGGAATGGCGCATCCGAACACCCTGGCGCTGCACTGGACGGTCGGAAGTGCCGTCTTCACGCTGTTCGGTGCGGGACTGCTTGGGCTGGCACACACCTGGCCTGCGGTGAACAAATGGACGCATGGGACGCTGATCACTGCAATGCATGGCCACGCGGCCTTCTACGGCGCGTACGCGATGATCGTACTCGCGATGATCACTTACGCCTTGCCCGCCGTGTCCCCGGCCCGGCGCGAACAGGGAACCGCGCTCGGCTACTGGGCATTTTGGCTGCAGCTTGCCGGGATGTTCGGCATGACGCTGTCGTTCGCCACTGCTGGCATCGGACAGGTCTACCTTGAACGCATCCTTGGTCTGGGCTATCTCGATGCACAGCTCAAGATCCAGGTGCACTTCCTTATGCTCATTGCCACGGCAACGATTTTCTCGATCGGGGTCATCCTGTTCATCGTCGATTTCTTCCGATATGCGCCGCGCTTCGAGATTGGCGGGGAGACCGATACGACTGCGCGTGTATCACCGGTGGCGCCGGCAAGAGCATGACGGCGCAGATGGCAGGACCGATGGGCGACGAGCCGTACTACGTGCCGTCAGGAGAGGAGATTGCGATTTTCGAGCGCTGTCATGCGCAACACCTTGCCGTCATGGTGAAGGGACCGACCGGGTGCGGAAAGACCCGCTTCGTAGAGCACATGGCCTGGCGCCTTCGCCGTCCCTTGGTCACGGTGTCCTGCCACGACGACCTCACGGCAAGCGACTTGATCGGGCGCTTCCTCATCCGCCACGATGGCACGCAGTGGCAGGACGGTCCCTTGACGCGCGCCGTGCGTGAAGGAGCGATCTGCTACCTGGACGAAGTCGTCGAAGCAAGGCCGGACACCATCGTCGTGCTGCATCCCCTGACCGATTACCGTCGGGTCCTGCCGATCGACAAAATCGGTGAAACGATCGAGGCCGCGCCAGGATTTCAGTTAGTCATCTCTTACAACCCCGGGTATCAGCGCATGCTGAAGGACCTGAAGCCCAGCACCCGACAGCGCTTTGTGGCACTGGACTTTGACTTTCCGTCAGTAGAGCGGGAAGCAAGGATCGTCGAAAGGGAGGGTGAGACGGATTACGCAACCGCCCACGGTCTCGTTTCGTTAGGACAGCGTCTGCGCGCCTTGCAGGACCGCGGACTGGCGGAAGTGCCGAGCACCCGCTTGCTGATTGCCACTGCGCGTTTGGTCGCCAGTGGGATCTCCATCAAGCAGGCATGCTATTCGGCGCTTGTCTCACCGCTCTCCGACGACGATGCGCTGGTCGGCGCCATGCGCGATCTTGTGGACGCCACCTTCGTATAGCGGCGGAACAGGAGTACCACCGTGCCTGAAGCGGAAGAGGTCATCACTGATGTTGCCCGGCATGCAACCGTCTTCGCACGGGAGCTCTGGCAACGCCGCAGAAAAGGCAAGGCGGACGATGGACGCATCTTCCTTCGGGACGTTTCTCATCGTCTCGACTTGCTCATCGCGGCCGTCTTCGGCGCCGGCTTGCCGATCCGCTTCGCACAAGCGCCGGCCCCGCCGACTTTTCTCAGCAAGGTCTTCCGCCGCGAGGAGTGGCCGCGGCATGCCACTGCGCTTCCAGCCACTGACGGGACCGGCATATGGCTTCCGCCAAAGCTGGAAGCCGGCGAGCACGACCACGGCGTGGAGTGGTACCGTGTCATGGCGCTTCAACAGGCAATTCGTTTGCATCGCGGAAGTGCAAAAGCGCTCCCGGCCCTGGGAAGCCCGCTAGAACAAGCGATTTTCTGTGTGCTCGAAGCGCGTGTGGCGGATGAAGAGATTGGGAGCATGCTGCCCGGCATGCGCCCTTCACTAGCAGCCTTCCGCCTCGCCGCCTTGCAAGCGCGTCCGCCGCTCAATCACTTTCCGCAATCCCGCCGCGCCCTCGAGGAATTTGCGCGCACGGTTATGTCCGACGTGTTCGCTATAAAGGGAACACAATCTGTCGAAGCATCCTGCGAAAGCGCCCGCGCGCTTGCAAGCGAACTCGTGCGCGATGCCCCTAAGCCGCGGGGCAAGCAGTTGCTTTATCTTGATAGGTGGACCGGGGAGCTTTTTCCCTTTCCTGCGCTTCGCGAACAGGTCGCTGGCGGGGCCCCCCCGACGGAAGACAGCCCGACAGCTAGTCCGCGCAGCGCCCGCCTGCCGCGGCAGCCGAAGGTGCGGGAAGCGACGGAAGAAGAGGACGACAAGAAGCCGGGCGCGTGGATGATTCAGACCAGCCAGCCACACGAACAGGCCGAAGACCCGGTAGGCATGCAGCGGCCCACGGACCGTGACGAAATGACCGCCGCGGAAGATTTCGCGGATGCGCTGTCCGAACTCCCCGAGGCCAGGCTTGTATCGACGCCGGGACGGCCGAAGGAAGTCCTGCTTTCTGAAGAGGCGCCGGCGGCCCGGTCAAAAAGGCAGGGGATGCAGGCGGGGAGCGATATCGATACACCGCTTCGATACCCCGAGTGGGATTATCGGACCGGTGGGTACCGTGAACCGGGATCGACCGTGCATCTCCTTCCGGTGCAGGAAGGCGTCCAGGACTGGGTGGACATGGCCCTGCGAGAATACCGGTCGATGCTCGACCTGATCCGGCGGCGCTTTGAGATGCTTCGAACTCAACGCCTTCGCCTGCGCAAACAGATCGAGGGAGAAGAAATCGATCTCGAAGCCTACGTTGACAGCTACACCGACTATAAGGCCGGGCTTCCCATGGGACAGGGCTTGTATCAAACGCTAAGGCCGTCCCGGCGGGACGTGGCGATCTCGTTATTGATCGACATCAGCGGCTCGACGGATGGATGGATCTCGGCGGGCAAGCGTGTCATCGATGTCGAAAGGGAGGCCTTGCTCCTAGTCGCCATCGCCCTCCAGGGTTTGCGCGAACCGTATGCGATCTCTGGATTTTCGGGGGAAGGGCCGCACGGCGTGACTATCCGGCCTGTCAAGTCCTTCGAAGAACCTTACACCGAGGCTGTTGCGCGCCGAATCGCTGCGCTCGAACCTGAGCACTATACCCGCGCCGGCGCCGCAATCCGGCACTGCACGTCGACGTTGATGCTTCAACAGGCGAAGCACCGCCTGCTCCTTCTCCTGTCGGATGGAAAGCCGAACGATGTCGATGAGTACGAAGGGCGCTACGGGGTCGAGGACATGCGTCAGGCAGTGACCGAAGCACGACTGCAGGGTATCAGCGTGTTTTGCCTGACCATCGATCGTCAGGCCGCGAACTACTTGCCCGCCATCTTCGGCGCGCATCACTATGCGCTTCTACCCAAGCCAGAGTTATTGCCGACAGTCTTGCTCGATTGGATGAAGCGGCTGCTTTCGGCATAGAGGAGATCTGGTACAACAGGTTGCAAGCAGAAAGGAAAAGTCAAGAATCGCTTTGCGCTTTCAGATTGTCGCTGGTCCAGCGGCACGTATCCTGGCATGTTGGAGCCGCTCGGTTTTGAAACATGCATGCGGCCGCTTTGGGTCTGGAGTTGCCCCTATTAAATCGGACACCCTGCGGTTAATTGGGCACGGATGAATTCCCGAGGGGACTTCATCTTCAAGCCCTTATGCGGGTGCGACTCATTGTAATCGTCGAACCAGCGGTCCAACTGCGCCAGGACAGTAGCGGCGTCCGGGCGGTCATGCACATACACGTAATCGCGTTTAAACGTCTTCACGAACGATTCCGCCATCCCGTTCGATTCCGGACTGCGAACCGGCGTAAAGCACGGAACCAGACCCAGCGATTGGCCAAACGCGATGGTTTCCCTGGCGGTGTAGCAGCTGCCATTATCGGTCAGCCACTCCACCGCATGTGGCGTACGATGCGAGCCGAAGCGACGCTCCACGCACAGCAGCATCAGGTCGCGCACCGTCTCGCCATCGAAGCCTCCGGTTGTCGCGCCCCAGGCAATGATTTCGCGGTCGCAGGTGTCGATCACGAACGTCACGCGCACCACTGCCCGATTCCAGCACGGGATTTCAAAGCCGTCCGACGCCCAGCGCAGGTTCGACTTCAGCGTGATCACCTTGCCGTCATGCAGCCGATCCTGCCGCTTGATCGGCTGCCGGGCCAGTAGCAGCCCGTTCTGGCTCATTAGCCGGTATAGCCTCTTATGGTTCAGCGCCGGTAGTCCCTGATTTCGACGTTCCCGGTTCAGCAAGGCCCCGACACGCCGGTAACCATACGTCGGCCGTTCATCCACGATCGCACGGATGGCCGGCAGAAGAACAGCGTCGTCAGCCTTGGTGTAGGCCTTCCGTTCCTTGCCGCTGCCGTTTTGGCGAAGCACCAGGTTCGACCGGCTGACCCCGAGGGTTTCCGCCACCGCCTTCACTGGGAATCCTCGTCGGGCAAGCACGGCAACCGCGAGATCAGTTTTTTTTCCTGTGCGACTGCAACGGCTTCCTTGAGAATCTCGTTCTCCAGGGTCTTCCTGCCGAGCACCCGCTCCAGTTCTCGGATGCGCTTCTTCAGTTCGCGCACCTCGGCGGCTGCGACCACCTCATCATCCGCCTTGATTGCCTGTTTGCCGCCTTCGGACATCAGCTTTCTCCACCGAAATAACAGACTGGGAGAAGTAGCATATTTTCGGGCGACGTACGAGACCGTCATCCCCGGCACATTCAATTCCTCAACTGCGCGAAGCTTCTCGGCGAGCGTCCAGCGCCTGCGGCGCTGGACGCTGGTAATAACCTCGATACTTTCCATTCCTTCTCCAAGACATAGTGCTATCCATAGGCCTATGCCTATGCGTTACGAAAAGCACGATGTCCGATTGAAATGGGGGCTGCTCCGGGGTCGTTTGCGCTGATTTGCGGAGCAGAAGCGTACGTCAGGAACCAGGTCTGAAGCAGCCGATACTCTATGCCCAAGAAAACATGCGATATGACTGGCTTTGCCGCAGCGACCAGATTGTTTGAGTAAGGGGATAGTAGGAGATCTGGCGGAGAGGGGGGGAATCGCTTGGATTTCCCTCAAAGCTAGTGTTCATGCGTGTTTTCAGGCGGTCCGCTCTGCCGTTGTAGTCAGAAATGTAGACAGATAAGCGGCATCAGGTGCGAGTATGGCATCACTACATTTTCATCGCAATCTCGATCATCACCCAGCTGACACAAGTTCCTACCCAAGATTGGCTGCCCCGTTTTACATATGGATTTCCCAGACCGCCGGGACTCCTTGCGGTTGTCTGCAGGGGAACAATCGGAAAGGCAAGGAGCTCCCCGAGGAGTATGTCTTGCATTTCACTTCAACGACCGGCACTCAGAACTGACTACCGTAAAGTCTGCAAACAGCCTCAAGCTCAGACTCGCCAACGCTGCCCGGTACCACGGAAGTTAGTCGAAGCCTTTCGCGTAGCATAGACTTTGAAACTGGCGTCGAATTGCCTTTCTCATACTGCGACTGCTCATACGTACCATTTGTCCGGTTCCGACAATCGTACGCCGTATGGTCTAGGCTGAACTTTCCCGTAGCCTCTCTGTTCGTCATCGTTTCCCCGTCGGAATGCTTCATGGCGAAACCGTTGGCATCAAGAATAGGCACTTCCTTGTACCACGTTGTCCTAGTCCAAACATCGATTACATCCCCACGTTTTACGCTTGTGCCAAGCACTATTGCTGAAGATGCCCTGATGTCGTCTTTCTCGGTGTATGAGGCGACCGGGATCAAAGTATTGCGCGTCTCACGTCCTGCAGATTTGCAAATCTGGCCAGCTCGTTTCGCCAATAGGGGTGCATAGACTGCAGATGAGTCTGCGACACTTTCAAATCTTACGCTGCTAAGTGGGATCGCCTCGTCTCGGCTCTTTGCGAACCGCTCCAACTCAGCGAAGGTCGTTTGGGTGTTGAACTGCGCCGCAAACTGCGTGTTACTGCTGATCCAGGAACCATCGCAGGCAACCAAAATTGTCTGCGCAAATGCGACCTGAGGTTCTTTTGGTTGAATAGTGAGCAAGCGAACCAATGCTGCATTTCCTATTCGTTGGTTTCCAGCACTTGAGACTGCAAAACGTATTCCGTTCACCGTGCCGATTTCGATGGGCGCTTGCGACTGGGCAAATGCCCCTTGAATACCAAGAACGAGCAACGCACCGACAATCCACTTCATTTCCGCTCCCTATATTGGATAATTTTGTGACACTAAGCCCCAGTGCGCTCGTATAACGTGACGGAGCGGTGGTATTACGGCAAAAGGTTTCATCAGAAAAATTTCAGGCACCATCTCGAATCTGACCGAGCAAAATTACTCCCCCCTGTAGGGTCATCTTTTCCGGTTGAAGCATCGCACTGCATTTCATTTAAAACTGATCTTCAGAAATTCCGTATGTCTGCATATTCCCATTTCGTACCTTGTACAAAGTCATAGTCATGTTGCTGTACTCGACGCCGTTGTACGTCGGGATTTCTTCCAACGTGAACGGTTCTGAGCGCGAAAGCCCTCCTGTCCCAAGGTCGCGATACCGAATGTCATAGCTGCCTTGGCGGATTCTCTCAACAGTAAAACTACCGAAAGCCGGAATGTAGAAATGTCGCACCGGAAAAGCCTTCGTACTGTCGAGCGAGACGAGCTTTACGAATACGTCCGAGTCGTTTCGCGAGTTGTCTACGGTGACTGTTGAAAGGCCGTCAGTGTGAAGGCGCTGATAGCCCTTGATGTACCCGGCCACGTTGGGCCATGGCGAACCATTCGGCGCGACAAGTGGCCTCGTATAGGTTGGCTTTGCTGACACCGGCTTCGCGTGTTCAGCTTGTCCTTGAACGCCCTGCGGTGGTGTTGCTTGGTATGGCTTTGACGGAGGGCTCGGCTTCTTTTCGTCTGTAATGACAATCCAGGCTACTGTGGCCGTTAAGCCATAGAAGACCCAGTTACGGAGGACATGTCGGAGTAAGCCAAATCCAATTCCCTTGGACGTGGGCTGCGGTGGAGGTGCGCTGGCACTGTGAGGTTTCTCCCGTCGAGGACTTTGGTCGTGCTGTCCTTGAGTACTTTCTGCTGCTGTACGTACGCGCTGTTCTTGCGCTTCGATCCATGCGTCGTGTTGTTTTCGTTTATCTGGGTCAGAAAGGACTGCATACGACGCATTGATCATCTGCATGATCTTTGCCGCGTCAGGGTTGTCGGGATTGAGATCAGGATGGAACTTCTGCGAAAGCGTTTTGTAAGCAGCGCGAATTACTTCGGGCCGGGCATTTCGTGCCACCATCAGGTTGTCGTAGTGGGTATGTAATCGAGTCATCCCGGCACATTTGTCGTTTTGTATGCATTCTTAGATGGCAAAGACAGCAGTAGAGCAACCGCTGTAAATGCCAGTTTGCAACAGTATACGCTTTTTGGTGACAAGAACGACAACCGGTTCCTCTGAGTGGATGGTCGAAAACGTCCGATTTCGCACCCCGTAAACAAGCCTGTCCAAAATCCTGCTTGTAAAGTGACGGACACCCTCCATGATTCGTACATCGTTTTCGTACATCAAGAGGTTGCTTCATGTCTCGCCTGTTCGCCTACTGCCGCGTCTCCACTCCTGACCAGACCGCTGGCAATCAAGTCAGGGAGATTGCAGCTAATGTTTTGACAAGAAAATCTTAGGCGGTATCTCGCATCGCAAGACCTCGGCTCCCCCCCAGTACCCCCAGCGGTCTACTGATCGAAGAGTTGGCGCGTATTCAATGGTCATGGCTCACTCGAGACTTCAATCTCGCTGTCGTCGATCTGAACGTACGCAATTTCGTTGACCTTTTTTGCCTTGTAGTCGATTGCTAGCTTTGCGATTCCTGTGAGCTGGGAATCGTTGCTGACCCACTCATCAAACTCCATCCAGTCATAATCATCTTGACGAGAGGAGTAAGCCCAGTCCTCCCATTTCAGTCGATGCTCTGTCTCGATGTTGGCATCAAACGAAATCGTGCATTCCCCATCCCCAAGACCGACGATTCTGATGTCATTGACTGAAACCCCGGCTATATTGGTCTCGTCAATCGCGTACTGACGGTTCGAGTGGTAGTAGTTAAGTTCGCCAGCACCATCCTGAATGTATTGCTCGAGATCGCCTACGTCCTCAAGGATCATCTCTCGAAGCTCGACAATCTTGGAAGGATCGGCCAGTAGCACCTCCGTCAGCTTTGGAAGCGATCCAAAGTAAAGCAACGATCCATACCGATCACATGCTGACTTGAAATCCTTGTCTTCCGAAACAACAGCGATACATTCGCCGGTTCTTGTTGCATAGGCACTAAGAATCGCAACCGCGAATGCATCTGGAAACTCCTTGCGCTTCTTCCCTTCCGCGAACGGTGCAATGTAATGACCCAGCGAAATCTGCACAGGTCAGGCTGCTAAAGCGAATGTTTCAGCAGGCGTTTTCATTCCCAGTGCCTGATGCGGACGCCGGGTGTTATAGAAGCCAATCCAGTCTGCAATGACCCGGCTGGCATGCTGCAGGGTTTCAAAGCGATGCCGATGCACGCATTGCTCCTTCAACGTCCGAATCACCCGTTCAACCATGCCGTTCTGCTCAGGAC
>DASRXG010000077.1:0-5896 GCA_035654275.1 Noviherbaspirillum sp. | reverse complement strand
ACGGTGTGTTCGATGTCTACTTCTGTCATAAACACCTCAGGCAGGTCGACCTGCGGAACATCGCCTAAAATCGTGATCACATGTGTTACCTATGTCTCCCGACAGGTGTTACCCATGTGTCCCGGCTAAACACTGCGCTCTCCCCACCCTACAGTCCTTTGTGGAGAGCCGAATTTACCGTCCTTATAAAGAACGGTAGGGTGGGTAGAGCGCAGCGAAACCCACCAAGCGCTCCCAGAAAAACAAAAACCGCGACCAGCCTTGCAGCCGGTCGCGGTTCGCATTTGTTCAACTGATATCAGTGAGCTTTGCCGCCGTGCGCCGCGGGCACGTTCATCAGCCGGTCGCAATAGGCGATGGCCATCGCGGAGAGCAGGAAGGTGATGTGGATGCCAGTCTGGGCGAGCAGCGTCTTCGCATCGTAGGCAGCCGCGTTGATGAAGGTCTTGAGCAGGTGGATCGACGAGATGCCGATGATCGCGGTGGCGAGCTTCACCTTCAGCACGGACGCGTTCACATGCGACAGCCATTCCGGCTGGTCGGGATGGTGCTCCAGGTGCATGCGGGAGACGAAGGTCTCGTAGCCGCCGACGATCACCATGATGAGCAGGTTGGAAATCATCACCACATCGATCAGGCCGAGCACCACCAGCATGATGATGGTTTCGGTCAGCTTGGTGGGGCGGGTCGCGCCTTCGATGGCGACGGCGCTGATAATGTGCTCCAGTGCCGCCTGATTGCCCATTGCCGCACCCACCAGGTCGACCAGTTCAACCCAGAAATGATAGACATACACGCCTTGCGCGAGGATCAGGCCGATATACAGTGGAAGCTGCAGCCAGCGGCTCATGAAAATCAGGTTGGGCAGGGGGCGGATCGGGCGCGTGGCACCGGAAATAAGCTTGTCGTTTGAACTCATGTCTTGGTGGAAAACAGGCAGGAATGAAACCCGGCATTTTACACGCGCCGGCGCATTCGCTTCGGCCGTTCTTGCGGTGCAGCAGTTCGCTCGGGACTGATCCCGATCAATGGCAAAATGGCAATGCTGGACTATAACGCGATGAGTCGTCCGCGCGGAGGAATGCGAAGCGCGGCGCCGGTGATGCAAAACAGGCATGTAAGGCTTTAGTAAGAGTAAAAGCTTAACTTCGCTTCAATTCAACATGAGTTCTGGAGACCAAAACATGTCCGACGTCGAGACACTGAAACAGGAAAGTCGCATCTTCAATCCACCGGCCGATTTCGTGAAAAACGCGAACATTTCCGGAATGGAGACCTACCAGGCGATGTGCGCCGCAGCAGAGCGCGACTACGAAGGTTTCTGGGCCCAGCTCGCACGTGAAAACCTCGCGTGGCAAAAGCCTTTTACCAAGACCCTGAACGAATCCGAAGCACCGTTCTACCGCTGGTTCGAAGACGGCCAGCTGAACGTGTCCTACAACTGCCTGGACCGCAACCTCCAGAACGGTAATGCCGGCAAGACCGCGATCATCTTTGAAGCGGACGGCGGGCAGGTCACGAAGGTCACTTACAAGGAACTGCACGACAAGGTCTGCCAGTTCGCCAACGGCCTGAAGTCCCTCGGCATCAAGAAGGGCGACCGCGTGGTCGTCTACATGCCGATGTCGGTGGAAGGCATCGCCGCGATGCAGGCTTGCGCGCGCATCGGTGCCACCCACTCCGTGGTGTTCGGCGGCTTCTCCGCCAAATCGCTGCAGGAGCGCATCATCGACGCCGGCGCGGTTGCCGTGATCACCGCCGACGAGCAGGTACGCGGCGGCAAGCACCTGCCGCTCAAGGCCATCGTTGACGAAGCCTTGGCGATGGGCGGCTGCGACACGATCAAGAACGTCATCGTCTACAAGCGTACCGGCGCCAACGTCACTTTTGACGCCAGCCGCGACAAGTGGCTGGACGACGTCATCGGCAACCAGGCCGCCACCTGCGAACCGGAATGGGTCGATGCGGAGCACCCGCTGTTCGTGCTCTACACCTCCGGCTCGACCGGCAAGCCGAAGGGCGTGCAGCATTCCTCCGCCGGCTACCTGCTGTGGGCCATGCTCACGATGAAGTGGACCTTCGACATCAAGCCGTCCGACGTCTTCTGGTGTACGGCCGACATCGGCTGGGTCACCGGCCACACCTACATCACTTACGGCCCGCTGGCCGTCGGCGCGACGCAGATCGTGTTCGAAGGCGTGCCCACCTACCCGAACGCCGGCCGCTTCTGGGACATGATCCAGAAACACAAGGCCACCATCTTCTACACCGCGCCGACCGCGATCCGTTCGCTGATCAAGGCTTCCGATTCGGATGCGGACGTGCATCCGAAGAAGTACGATCTGTCCAGCCTGCGCCTGCTCGGCTCCGTCGGCGAACCGATCAATCCGGAAGCCTGGATGTGGTACTACCGGAACGTCGGCAACGAGAAGTGCCCGATCGCCGACACCTTCTGGCAGACCGAGACCGGCGGCCACATGATCACCCCGCTGCCGGGCGTCACGCCCATGGTGCCCGGTTCCTGCACGCTGCCGCTGCCCGGCATCCAGGCGGCGGTCGTGGACGAAACCGGCAATGACTTGCCGTGGGGGCAGGGCGGCATCCTCGTCGTCAAGCGTCCGTGGCCGTCGATGATCCGCACCATTTGGGGCGACCCGGAGCGCTTCAAGAAGAGCTACTTCCCGGACGAGCTGGGCGGCAAGCTCTACCTCGCGGGCGACGGTGCGATCCGCAATGAAAAGACCGGCTACTTCACCATCACCGGCCGTATCGACGATGTGCTGAACGTCTCCGGCCACCGCATGGGCACGATGGAAATCGAATCCGCGCTGGTCGCCAACCCGCTGGTCGCGGAGGCGGCCGTGGTCGGCAAGCCGGACGAGACCACCGGCGAAGCCATCTGCGCCTTCGTCGTGCTCAAGCGCGCCCGCCCCACCGGCGACGAAGCGAAACAGATTGCAAAAGAACTGCGCGACTGGGTGGCCAAGGAAATCGGCCCCATCGCCAAGCCGAAGGAAATCCGCTTCGGCGACAACCTGCCCAAGACCCGTTCCGGCAAGATCATGCGCCGCCTGCTGCGCGTGCTCGCCAAGGGCGACCAGATCACCCAGGACGTGTCCACGCTTGAAAATCCGGCAATCCTGGAGCAACTGAAACAGGCGCAATAAGCAAAGCCGATAACGAGAGGAGACTGAAACAACCGGTACGGTCACAAGCCGTGCCGGTTTTTTTATGGATTTTCTGCAAAGAATTTCGCAGGGAAACAGAAAAGCTGCAACAAACCGAAAGTCTTTGCTATAATCTTGGGCTTCGCGCAAGCGAACCCGAATCCAGGAGAGGTGGATGAGTGGTTTAAGTCGCACGCCTGGAAAGCGTGTATAGGTTCATAGCCTATCGGGGGTTCGAATCCCCCCCTCTCCGCCAAGTTGTACAAAGGCCTCCAGACCGGAGGCCTTTTTCATTTGCGCTATAGATTCGAACTGCGCTATTCATTCATGTAACATCTTGCGATATTGCAACAAGCAGGGTGCCGGCATACATGGATAAAACAACTCTCATCATTGGCATCTCAAAGCACTTTGAGACTGTATTGGAAGAAGCTGGGGCTGTCGGAAAAGGCCTTCATGCCAAGATCGATTCCGTTGAGCATGTACTACCCGACTATGTCGTGAAGAGCCTGCGAAAGCTCGCAACGATCCGAAATAAACAAGTACATAGCTCACACGGAAAGTGGGATGAAGAAGATGTGCTGTCGGAGGCCCTTAGGTTAGCTGGCCATGTTGCGTGCATTGACATAAAAGGGGAAATTGAAAGATTGGCACTCAATCAGGAGCGTATGACTCCGCGTGCCTCTCTATTCGAGTCGGAACCGGAGCCTGCAAAACTGACAGATGAATTGATCGCCACCTACTTAGCATCCTTGTACGCGGGCATCTCTGCGGAAGATCTCGACGCGGCAGTCGATGCAGCAAACACACGCGCGATGGCGGCCTTTATGACTTGTTCCGACGACTGGGACGGGCTTCAGCACATCGCAATGATGACTGATGACGAGGAGGAGTGCCTGATCTTAGTTGCGCAATCTATCCAGGCTGGGGCCGACATTGAGGCAAGCGTGAGCATAATACGGCAACGGCTTGAAAATGGCCGCCTCGATGAAAAAGTGCTTCTGGCCAAGTGTCTAGCAGCTTAATGTAGAACGAATACTTCGAGCACTATCTAAGTGGCTTTACCAGCTCCGGCTTGCGACGATACACCTGATTAGTTAGGCGGCTATCCGCATGGGAGAGCAGGGCGCGGGCATGTTCCAATGTGGATGCATCGCTTGCGCACTTGGCTCGGAGGTCGTGCTCTGTGAATCGTTCCTGCACTTTGGTTTCGCCGAGCACACGTTTCATGAACCCACGCCAAATTGAGTCCCAACCTCCAGCGCGGCCGCTTTCCTCGTCGTAATAGCACTCCCCCATACGGTTGCAGAACAAAAACGGCGAGAATCGCATTGGCCGAACCTCTTTTGCCATCCGAACGGCCTCTCGAAGTTCGTTTGACCATTCAATAATCAGGCGTTTGCCCGTACTGTTTTGCGTCTTATGCGGCATGAGGTGGATGCCGTCCTCTTTCAAATCGGACATTGTGAGGCGAAGTAGGTCGCCACGCCGCATGCCGGTCAGTAGCTTGATACGGACATACGCTTGTACTGCAAGGACGCTTCCAGTTTGACGCCTTGGTGTAAGGGAGAGGCATTCGATGATCTCCCAATCTTCGACGTACCTTGTGCGCGGCTTTTCGCCGGAAAGGCGGATTTGCCCCTTGAATGGATGCCGGTCAATGTATCCCCATTCGACGGCCTTCGTGAAAGCATGAGAAAGGATCTCGATCTCCCTTCGAGCCGATGTCTTAGCCGTTCGTTTTTCGATGTATTGGTACACATGGCGAGGTTTGATGTCGAACAGACCGACGTTCGGAAATACTGCGCGTAATGGCTTGATTGCAGCTCGATTGTGCGCCTGGGTAGTTACTTCCTTGGCCGGTACAACTTCCAACACGTAACGGTCTAGCAGCGCCCCTATATTCTTCGCGTTCTCAATTGATCCAAGTCGATCTGCCCAGGTCCGATAGGCCTCGGGAAGCGACTTCCCGAGCCTAAATGTCCGCTTTCCGTCCCACGCAGCTTCGCAGCCAGGGGGAACTTGGTAGTAGTAAGCGCCATGGTCGAAGCGCCAACGAAGAGGTAATCCGCGATTCTCTGGTTTACGTGCGCGGGGCATTTAAAGCTCCCCAATTAGGCTCAGATGACTTCGACTTGCGGGTAGTGGCCATACCGCCAAACATCTGCTCGACATGCGTTCGCAACACAACAATGCTCCCGTCGGGACGGCTGCGGTATTCGATCCCCATCATGTTTAAGACCTTTCGTTGTGCCGAATATTGGATCCGAGCGGTTAGGGCCATTAGCTCTTCGCGACTCAGGAACATAGGCGAGGATATTGAATGGCTCACGATTCACCCTCTGGGACGATGTAATCTGCCGGAGACTGCACAAATGCATGTTGAAGCCTGTTCGGTATTCCTGGCTTGCGAATTTTTTCGATCACAGCCTCCGCGCTTCCTTCAACTTGAAGCATCATGTTTACGAGCCGCCCATATGAATGGGTTAGGCAATCAGTCAAGTGTTCGTACGTGAGCGTCCTCTGCTTCTGGATGGTGGCAATACGGGACATTTCGTCTTGTACCCATTTGAGTGCCTTAGGATAGGTGATGTGCCCCCATTAGCAGTGCCAGGGGCATGTTAGTAAAGTTCAGTTGATGATCTTTCCTGTGTCCTGGGTTGCTTCTTTTTGCCGGTGGCCGGCCGCGAACTCGGCAGGCGTCTGGTAGTTCAACGCGCTGTGAGGTC
>DASRXG010000076.1:0-9021 GCA_035654275.1 Noviherbaspirillum sp. | reverse complement strand
GGGCCGATATGCATGAAGGATTTCTTCGGTTGGGTTGCGCAATCATTTGCTGGCGAACGCTACGCAATGCATTACACGATCCATTCCCATTTTGTTAGACGCTCTTAGTGAAAGCTGAAAGCGCACTGCGTAGTCAGCTCTTGCATTATCAGGAAATCAAGGCCGAATGGGAGTATTTCTTCAATTACTCGCTCGATATGCTATGCATCATCAGGCCAGATGGGCAGCCTGCGAAAATCAACCGGGCATTTGAGCTAGCGCTAGGATACAGCTGCGAGGAATTCATCTCACTGCCACTCGAAGCATTCGCTCATCCCGACGATATCAAGCGCGTACAGCTCAGTATTGAGAACCATCATAAAGGAATAGACATCCTGAATTGCGAAGTTCGCATGCGACATAAGAACGGAGAGTATCGCTGGCTTTCCTGGACATCCCCTGGCAAAAACACTATGTCCAAGAATCTCTATGTGATCGCACGAGATGTCACTGACGACAAGTTGACCGAGGCAGAACTACTCTACAGGGCCCAACATGATTCCTTGACAGGACTCGGCAACAGGGCATTATTTGATTCCATCTTGGAGCAGGCTACGGCTCGTGCCTCACGTCATCCGGGCTATTCGGTTGGGCTGTTGTTTATAGATCTCGACGGATTCAAGGCCATCAACGATGTCCACGGACACGGGGCAGGCGACGAAGTTTTGAAGGCTATTGCTCAGCGTCTGTCCGAACGTCGGCGACGCAACGATATTGTTTGCCGTCTAGGCGGGGATGAATTCGCATGGTTGGCAGAAGGCCCGAGCCCTTTATTCCTTGACACTCTGGCGCAGAGCATCATTGCGGAGGTTTGCCGCCCCATATCAATCGGAAATGCGCACGTAAAAGTCGGCTGCAGCATTGGGATATCGTTATTCCCGGAAATGGCAGCAGACTCCGCGAGTCTTGTCAGGCAGGCAGACGGTGCCATGTATGTCGTGAAGCAGCATGGAAAGAACGCATATCAATACTTCTCAAGCGTTAATCATATATAAGAACCTGACCGATATTTTTTTGGGGTAGCGACGACAGGACAGGAGGAGCGGGCAGTCGACCGTTAATCCGCGGAGCCCGGCGCTAAGCGGGCGTCGGCGTCAGCGTCGAACGTTTCGACCAAGTAGTCGACAAACGTGCGCACCTTCGCTGACACATGCAGTCGGCTCGGATAGACCGCGTAGATTCCAAATTCCGGTAGCTGGTAGTCGGTCAATAGCGGCACCAGCGTTCCCCTGCGAATATCGTCGCCCACGATGAACGACGGCTGCATGATGATGCCCATGCCGGCTAGCGCGGCGCCGCGCAGCAGATCACCGTTATTGGACTTCATCGACCCGTTTATCCTTACCGATAAAGCCTTTCCTTCACGTGCGAAGCGCCATTCATCGCGCATCGGCCCATTGGTATAGGGCAAGCATACATGTTGTCCCAAGTCTTGCGGCTCGCGCGGTATTCCATACTTTTCCAGGTAGGCAGGGGATGCACAGACGTGCCCCTTCAACGGCGCGACCCTCCTTGCCACCAACGATGAGTCGCCGATGAAGCCAATGCGGATTGCCAAGTCGTAGCCCTCCTCCACCAAGTCCACCACGCGGTCCGACAATGACACATCCAGGCAAACTTTTGGGTAGCGCTGCGAATACTTAGGAAACACCGTTGCTAGCTGATTGACCGAAAACGACACTGGTGCCGAAATCTTCAGCGTGCCGGAGGGTGAGGACGCGTTCATGCCGGCCAGGAGCGCGGAGTCGTCGACGTCTGCGAGAATCCGCTTGCAGCGTTCCAGATAGACGACACCGGTTTCAGTCAGGCTCAGACGCCGCGTGCTGCGGTTGAACAGACGCGCATTGACATAGGACTCGAGCTCGGAAATATGGCGCGTCACCGATGGATTGGAAATGTCGAGGGCGCGCGCAGCCCCCGACAGACTGCCTGTCTCCGCGATCTTGGCAAAGACCCTCATCGCTTGGAACAAATCCATACCTGACTATTTCCGAAAATCCAAGATGACGATTGTCTTATAACGCACGCGGCGTTTCAATTGCATTTCGGCCATTTCACCGCGGTCACATCCGGTACTGCAGGAATACCCCCACCACGTTCACCTTCAGGTCTTCCGGCTCGGAGCCGAGATATAACTTTTGTCCGATCAGCTGCTGGCTGATGCCGTCATAATGCCAATCTACCGTCGCGCGGTTCTCGTAACGATGGAAGAGGCGCACCGCCGCATTCTTGTTAAGCGGCCACGACAGGCTGGTTTCCAGCACCTGCTGCCGGTACTTCAGATCGGTGAACTCGTTTCCAGCCACCGAAGCGCTTTGCGTTTCGTTGGCCCCCGAACCGATGGTCGCGCCTTCCGCCGACGCATACGAATAACGTGTCTTGCCCCTCATCCATGCATAGGAATAGCGGCTCTCGAGGCGGTACTTGCCGAAACTCTGGCCGAAGCCGGCGCCTAGCGTATGGTTCTTTTCGTGGAAGACGGTCGCCCACGCATTTGATGACGGATAGTAGGCTCCGCCCGCGTTAGGATCGTCACCCACGCCGGCATCATTGATGTTAGCTTGTCCCATTCTACCTTTCTGCAAGGAGTAGAACGCGAAGAATGCGCCGGCCGGGGTCGGGTTGTAGTTCCATTCGAGATTCAGCGTATCGGTCTTGTCGTCGCCAATGCGGCCATACTGGCCCTTGTAGTCGCTGAGCTTGCGCTGCAGCGAAATGAAGGCATCCATGTCCGAACGCAGCATGTAGTTGAAGCGCGCGTTCACCACATGCTCTGTGCGGTCGGATAAGTCGAACTTCCTCAAATCGGCCAGCGTGTGCACATAGCCGTCCGGCTCGGGATGGACGTAAAACTCGGTATATGGGTCATAGTTGTACGCGCTGCCGTGCCGGTCACCGTACTCGTAGGACAAGCGCAGGGTGCCGTTCTCGAGCGCACGGGTGTTCATGCTTAGCTTCAGCCTGTCCTCGACAGTACGGTCCCGTTCGCGGTGCGCGCGGTCAGTCTGTTCCCGGTCATACGCGGCGCCGACGTCCGTGTCGCCGCTTAATGAATAGTCGGCGGACATGGTCGCATTCCACTTGCTATAACTGGTCGGAATGTTCCGATAGTGGATGGCATTGGTGCTGCCCTCTTGGTATACGCCACTGAAGCCGCCGCCGAAAGGTGACAAGCCGCCGTCGGTAGCCATATAGCCATATTGCCCGGTAAGCGGGTTGTATGCGATGTAACGCGTCTTGTCGTTTTCGTCGTAATAGCGCAGCTTGCCGCGTACGGTCCAGTCCTTCGCCGGCTTGAGCAACAAACCGAGGTCGACCATCTGCGTATCGATTCGTGCGTTTGCGGTCTGCTGGCTCAGCGCCGCGGTGGTGTTCCAGTTGCTCCGGTCGTTGCCCTCGAAATCCATTCCGCTGTTGACCAGCGGTGGAAGAAGGCTTTCATCCTGACGCATACGGCCCAATGACACGGCCGCAGTGAACTGACCAATGCCTTCCAAGCTGCGTGCGTAATCCGCCTTCACGTGATAAGCCTGATTGTCCGGGCTCAGTGCAAAGCGCCCGCGCTCGATGTTGGTATCGAACACATTCATGCCGGGAAAACCGATGGCGAATGGATTTTCCCAGGTCAGCGACTTGATGTCGTTGACGAACAACGATCCGTTGAAAGTCAGATTTAACTGGTCTTTTTCCCCCACCATACGCAGGCCGGCGAGAATATCGTGCGTGGTGTAGTCGATCGGCTCGACAGTTTCCATCGCTCCGCCGGAGATCCAAAAAGGCTGCGCGGGATTGAAAGTGCCCGGGTTGGACGGCGTGCCGCCTTCCCAGCGGATGAAATCGAACAGGAAGCCGCCGCCAAAGGCGCGCGCGCCCTCGCGCTTTTCGACCGTATAGTTGACGAAACCGGTGACGTTCTCCTTCAAGTAGCCTTCGAGCTTGAGGCCGAACTTCTTGCGATCGACTTCCAAGGTGGTAGTGGATGCGTTCATTGCCGCGTTCTGAAGCGCCGCATACGACGCCTGATCACTCTCGTGTACGCTGCCCGGTTTAATTCCGTTAGGCAGGGTCAGGTTGCCGGTGCCGACGCCGTTCCAGACCGGGCGGGCATTTGTTGAAAACACATGCGGTGTTTCATTGTAAAACGCAGAAAATTTGAAATCGTTGTAGCGCCCGTATTCGACGCCGAAATACTGGTCCTTACGCCCCAGTCCGCCACCGCGTACATTCAGGAAGCGCGCATCGTCGGGCTTTTCCACCCCGAGACTGAAGCTGGTGATGGCTGCGCCGTTGTTCCAGTCGGCATATTCGCGAAAGGCGGCATTGCGGTCGTTGGCGTCGCCACCGACGACCCCGAGCTCGATGCTGCCGCTGCGGTGCCAGCCATTTTCACCTTCCGTCCATTCCGGGTCGATGGGCGGATATTGATACAGCTGGCCACTGGGCGTATGCGATGGCCCTTTGCCGCCCATGACTGGGGAAAAGCCGCGCTCGTCGACGCTACGCGTCATATCCAGCCCGCCGGGGTTCATTGCATTGCCCAGCACAGTGTCCACGCCGACGGCTGAATCGGCGAATGCCGCATTGGAACCCAGCGCCGCCAGCATCGACACCAGGGGCAGCATCACGAATTTGTTCGATTTCATTAATCAATCTCCCTTGATTCCCTTAGCGGTGGAGGCGAACGCCGGATGGATGGTTGGAACCGTGGACTTGCGCGTGGCAAGTCGAGCAGCTGCGGCCGATCACCCGTTCGTCTGGGGCCTTGCCGCTGCCTGTATTCGCCTTGGTCGTCAGATTGTTGACGTGCGCTTGGTTCGAGTGGCATTGCTGGCACAGGAAGGGACGCGGTGTCGACAGCAGTTTTTCGTGGTTCGAGCCATGCGGCTTGTGGCAGTTGAGGCAGCTTTCCTTGACTGGCGCATGCTCCCACAGGAACGGGCCGCGCTTTTCCGCGTGGCAGCTGTAGCAAAGCTGGTTGACCGAGTCGGCTTTCAGCAGCGGCTTGGTGGCCGAACCGTGCGGGTTATGACAGTCTTCGCATGACATTTTCCCTTCCGGCAGCGGCATATGCGAGCGCTTGAGGAATTCCGAGCGCTGCTGCTGATGACAGGTGTAGCAGGTCTCCGTGATGCTGGCTTTCTTGAGCAGGCCGGTCTGTGAGAATTTCGCCATCGTGTTGTGGCAATCGGTACAAGCCACGCCTTTCGACTGGTGAGTCGAGAAATTCCAGAAAATGCGCTGGCCGCCCTTATGGCATTGCAGGCAGGGCTCGTTGAGCTGGTCAGGCGTCTTACCTGATTCGCGCGTCAGTCCCAGTTTAATCCCCGCCTTGGCCGATTCGCCCGGCTTGGCCGATTCGCGTGTAAAGCTGGCGAGCGCATTCTTGCTCATGAAGTTTTCCGCGTGCTTGGAGCCCGGCCCGTGACAGGCTTCGCAGCCGCGCCGTTCCAGCTCATTTTTCGGATTTGACTTAAATGCCTTCGAATGCGTGGTGTGCAGGTAGTGGTCAATCTCGTTCTTGTGGCAAGCGACGCAGCGTTGTTCGCCGATATAGATCGCGCCATTGTTGCCCTCACCGGAATCCGCTGCTTTCGACGATACGGCGGCCTGGTTGTCAGCGGATGGATTGTCCGCCCTTGCCGTGGTTGTCACGCCTATGCAGGTTAGACAGAGCAGCAAGTGCAGCAAGAACAGCTTGATATTTACCCTCATGGGTTTCTTCTCCCGTAAAAATGCGGTTCATCTTCGGCAGCTCCCACCGTATCGGCGCAATCCCTTCGAAGACGCTGCGTTACCTGCCGAAGAATTGCGTTCAAAAGGCGCAAGCCGCCATGCGCGTATGCCGGGGGGAAGCATGGGGGTGGAATGTAACAAGCATGAAACATGGGAACAACGCGGCCCGGTGGAAAACACTTTTTTGCCGCACGGAAAAATCGGATGCCAATAACACCGACAGACCTTCCTGGTCATGGATGGATATGTACAGCGCTCGACGGAACGTCGAAGGCGAGAAGAAGTAGCTGGGTAGGCGGCGTGACCGAGTGCGAGAGAGATGTGTACGGCGGGGTCGCGTCAGCCGTTGATATTGTGGGGCTGTTATCCCATCCTGCGATGATTCCGTCGAGCGGCCAGGCAGATTAGGGATTGATTCGCCGTTGCGCCACCCTGAGGGATGACCGCATATGCGGTTGAGTGCGGCGTGCTCGCGCTGATAAAGTGCTCTTTAATGGCTTCTGCATTGTGCTGCACACATCGTCTCGCCGGCTCACCCCAGGAAAGATGGCGCCGGAAATTTGGACCGTAGGTAAGTGGCCGCATTTCTTTACTGAACTGCTTGGGATCTTCAGTACCAGTCGGAGAGTTAGTTTTCGATGGCTTGAAGTTTAATACGGTGTAGGGCGCGGTGACTTTCATCTACTGGCTAGTGCATGGACGCGAATCAGCGAGGGCGAAAAACAAGGTCGATATTGCGCGCATTGCCGGCTAGATGGGGCACGGGGACCTGATAGCAATCTATCATTGGCAAGGCAATAAGTTTCCACTATTTGCCCGCTATAACTTCAGTTGGCGAAAGGAGCTGCGCAGGTCGGCCGGTGTATCCCCGATGGAGAGGAGACTCAAGAGCACTATCCAATATTTTTCTGAATGCGACCAAACCTGCCCCTTGACCGGGCGGGAAGCGCGTCTTATTTCAACCGCGTGTCGTCGAGAAGGAAGTCTAAAAAAGTACGCACCTTGGATGACAGGTATTTGCGGCTCGAATAGGCGCCATAAAGCGTTACCTTGCGCAGGCCCTGCTCGGACAACACGCGGACGAGGCGTCCTGCCTGCAAATCGTGTTCTATCAACCATTTCGGTAGCATAGCCAACCCCATCCCCTGCAAAGCAGCCAAGTGCAACAGCGATTCATTCATGCTTTGCAATACAGGTGTGATGCTGACTTTTTCGGGGGGATTGTTTTCAGAACCCGGCCATGCCATCTCGGTCGGCGCCAGCGAATACCACAGCATGGCATGCGATGGGAGGTCGGAAAGCTTCTGTGGCCAGCCCGCCTTGTCGAGATAAGCCGGCGCGCCGACAAGATAAAAAGGCACCGTTGCAATTGGACGGGCAATGAGGTTATCGCCGGGCGAACTGGATGCCCTCAATGCCAGGTCGAACCCCTCTTCCACCAGATTGACCATTCGACCAGATAAATCCATCTCCAAGTTGACGTCAGGATAACGTGTCCGGTAATCGGCCAAGACGGCAATGAAAGCCGGATTAGCCAGCCACACCGGCGCACTGATTCGCAAGGTGCCGCGCGCCACCACTGTTGCCTTGGTGATGGCTGCTTCCACTTCCTCCAGTCCATCGAGCATTTGCCGGGACTGTTCAAGGTACAGCGCTCCGCTTTCCGTCAGGCTCACATGGCGGCTGGTCCGGTTCAACAGCCGGGTCCCAAGACGACTCTCCAGGTGCATCACATGCTTGCTGACCATCGCCGCTGACATCTCCATCCTGCGGCCGGCAGCGGCAAAACTTTTCAGCTCAGCAACGAGGCGAAATACTTGCATGCTTATTAAGGTATCCATGGAGATGATCAACAGAGAGGAAATGATGCGTCAATATTTCGCTAGATGATAAGCCGAAAGAGAATAGTTATAGTGCCTCCATCACTTCTTCCAATTCTTCAGGAGACCACCATGGCAACTGCCGTTTCTACAGTAACCCCCGGCAAGGGGATCCGAATCACTCTCTGGATTGCCCAGTTCATCGTCGCCGCCATGTTCATCATGTCGGGCTTCATGAAACTTTTCACCCCAATTCCTGAACTGGCCAAGATGGTGCCGTGGGCAGCAGATTACTCGGAAGCGTTCGTTCGCTTCATCGGCATTGTCGATCTTGCCGGTGGCATTGGCATCCTTCTTCCCGCACTTACGCGTATCAAGCCACACCTGACGGTGCTGGCCGCGCTTGGATGTACCGTGCTGCAGACGTTTGCAATCGCCTTTCATCTCTCGCGCGGCGAAGCAATGGTGGTGCCGGTCAACCTCATCCTGCTCGGTCTGTCGCTGCTGGTTTTGTGGGGGCGCTCGCGCAAGGCACCCATCCTGCCGCGCAATTAACAAAAAGTCCTGGCATACGGGAAATGAACCGCCTTCCAAGCTATTCCGTGGCCTCGGGTGATGAGCCGGCCTGCACTCGGCCGCCAGGCAACCGATTTGTCGCCCTCCACCCGTCCGCTAAAACAAGGAATTACGCATGATTGCCATTACAGGAGCATCCGGCCAGCTAGGCCGGCTCGTTATCGAACAGCTGCTGAGTAAGGTACCGGCAAGCGACATCGTCGCCCTGGTGCGTGAGCCCACCAAGGCCGCCGGCCTAAAGGAGACAGGTGTGGAGGTCCGGCAGGCAGACTACAACCGGCCCGAGACTCTGGCACCGGCGCTTGTCGGTGTCGACCGTCTGCTGCTGATCTCCTCCAGCGAAGTGGGACGTAGGGTGGTGCAGCATCGCGCGGTCATCGACGCGGCAAAGCAGACCGGCGTCAAGCTGATCGCCTATACAAGCCTGCTGCATGCCGACAGCTCACCGCTGCCGCTGGCCGCTGAACACAAGGAAACCGAAGCAGAGCTGCGGTCTTCGGGCATTCCCCATGTCGTACTGCGTAACGGCTGGTACACCGAAAATTACCTCGGCTTCGTGCCAGCAGCACTTGAGCATGGTGTCATGATCGGTTGCGCCGGAGATGGACTCATATCCGCGGCGTCGCGCAGGGATTACGCACTGGCGGCAGCTGTCGTGCTGACCAGTGAAGGGCAAGGCGGCCGCGTGTACGAGCTGGCAGGCGATGAATCCTTTACCATGGCCGAGTTGGCGGCCGAAATCGCGCGCCAGTCCGGAAAACCGGTCGCTTACCAGGACCTGCCACAGACTGCCCATAAAGCGGCGCTGCAGCAGGCCGGCCTGCCGGAAGCGATTGCTTCAGTGCTTTCCGAG
>DASRXG010000075.1:0-9117 GCA_035654275.1 Noviherbaspirillum sp. | reverse complement strand
GCACTTAATGTTTTAAGTTCTACGTCGATCTCTCGACGCCGCACTTCCACCAAGCGCCCACACTTATCGGCTGTTACTTGTTAAAGAACCTGCTCCACTTGCACAACGATTTTCATCGTTGCAATCCACTCTCAAAGCGTTTTGTTTGACAGTCTCTCCTCTACAAAGCGCCGTTACTTACGAATTGCGAAGCCGCGTTTCGCAGAGGGAGGCGCACTATAGCAAAGCCAAACGAAGCTCGCAAGTGATGTGACAAAAAAATGACACGTCTTATCAAACATGAATCATGACCAGCTTCACGATCAATCTGACGGCACAAAGCCGGATTTCAAGTGTAATCCTTCAAAGATGGGTTATTTGACGTGCATATCAGACATTAAATCGGCTCATCTCTCCGGACGGGCCATATTCCACATGTGTCATTTACAAATACTGGTCAAAGCACCCGATCGGATTGCCCAACTGGAAAACATATCATCGTGCCCCTCGCCTTCTCCGACAAAACTTGTCGCAAGCTCCCGCCATACTGCTCGTGTCGAGCGACCTCTCGGTCATCGACAAATTGACGGCCTGGCTTGAACCCCGGCGGCTTCGTGCAATCATTGGAAGGGACGCTCAGGGATAGACGACATTCAGATTTCAAGAACAATCCAGGCCGAAATGCAGCTTCTAAGTGGCAACTTGCGGAGCGCATCTCGGTTGACCGCCCCGAACTGCCTCCAGTGCTGTATCACGTAAGTGACGCAGCCGGAGTAATGGCTTTTATCGTTTCCGGAAAACTAGAAGCGATCCATTCTCGCTATGATCGTTGCATGGCGCCCTCGCTCTACGGCGTGCAACTCGTAACATTGTTCCTCGACCAACGTGGCGAGCGGCTCGCGCCCATGCCGAGTTGTTCGGACGCGCAACGGCGGACAACTTTTTCGCGATCGGAAACGCAAATGCGTCATTCATAATTAGGCTATCGGATACGTGCTGCTCCACGCCTCGCCTCGGGTGTGGCGATCCCGGCTATGCGTTCGGACTGCAGACAAACGCCATGTCTGTGCGTACGGCAGGAGCCGCAGAAACAGCGTTTCTGGCACAGAAAGCGATATGCGACCGCGATGTGCAGTTCAGCATACTTGAGCGGCTTATGACACGTACGCGTCATATTTTGTCGATTCGTCCCGGCGGTTCGGTATGGAAAACTACGCCAGCTATCTGCAATTCTGCTGAGCGCAGTTGCGTTACGATTTAATTGATGTAATCGAGCGGTTCCGCCCGCCGGACGACGAGGCCGAAAAGGAGTGAATTCTATTCCTGCTTGATACAAGGGAACCGTGCTTGCGTACGAACGACAACATCAGATTTCGCGTCGCCGACGATCTCATTGTCCTGTGCCTCGAGGTTCCACTGGCGGCATCTCGTCTCGCGCCAGATTGGCCTGTAAGTAATATCGTCATTAGCCGCAATCTGCCCTATGCCTCGGCCAGGGAATCGCTGCGCGCTTACTTAAGCGCGATTAAGCGACCTTTTTTCAATCCGGTTAGAACAGGAAGCACTGCCGCATAGACGGAAGAGCCAATAATTATTCGATTCCTTTAACCGCAAGAGCATGCGGTAAACGGGATCGACGGTCAATCTTCGACGCGAAGGTCACGATTCAGAACTGCCAAGCCACACCAATAACCCATTCTCCTGAACCGCATACCTTCCATCATGACATAGGGGCTTAACGGGAAAAAGCTGTGCGCGGCATAGAACGGCTCCGATCGTTCAGTTGCATTTACCTGTAAGACCGTCACTTCCGGGTGATGCGAGAGTACGTACTGCCTTCCACGCTGCAGCAGCGCACTGCCGATACCGTGCCCTTGTAACGACGGATGGACTGCCAGGATGCCAATCAGGTAAGGCCGCGGCATATACAGATAAGCCACGATCTCGCCGCTATTCACGCAAACCTCCTGGTAAACGGCGGTGGCGATCGCAATATCAATCTGCTCATAATTATTTCGTGCATGAAATCTTGCCAGCGCGTCTATTTCCCATCCTGGCGTCGAGTTGACGTCGAAAGTGACTGTCAGAAGGTGCGATATACGCTCCGCGTCATCTGGGTTGGCCGGCCGAAAGATTGGCATGAGTGGGGTCTCTACGGCAGTGTTTGGAACGATCGATTGACAAGCGTCTTCTGAAGCTCGTGGAAAAGACGAGACGGCATATTGTAACGCCACGGTGCGACATCCGGGGTCGCATATACATCATGGTTCTCCGGCGTGGCCCCGCCCTGCCCGTCAGCACGGAGCGCCAGCAACGCCAGGCACACCAAGGAAAATATCTTGTGCCACAGTGAAGACATTGAAAAGCCATGTTGACAAATGGCACACAATGTCCTTGCTTAACGTTTCAGCCGGCTACATCTGCGCGGCAAAGGAGATACTCGTCGCGCAGACAAGCTGCGGCATGACGCTCTTGGCGGCTGGATGCGGACGAAGTCAGACGAAACGGTCGGCCGAGGTCAAAATGCCCGCCATAACAAGCCCCGTCCGCTCAGACATACTTTGTCGCATGGGCCTGATACTGTATAGCCATGACCTCAAGGCGTTTTTATTGTACCGCCTAAAGTTTTTTAAAAAAAAGGGGGCTAGCATGAGCAGGGAAAGTTTGAGGGACGACCGGCACCAGGTCATCGGCTATATTGAAACCGAAAGCAACGGAAAGCTGGTCGGGCGGGACGCACGGTTTATCGTCGTTGGCTACTATGACCCACAGCTGAACATGACAAAAGACCACCGGTATATCACCGATGAAGACCGAACAGGTTGCGCTCATTCTGAAACAGCTGTATGAAGAGACCTACGGCGGCAAGCAGACGGGTCGATACAAGATCACGCGAGAGGACTTTAAGCGGCTGGCACAGCGGGACAAGCTCGAGGCCGATTTCATCACCAGCGTCATCGCGGTTCCCAAGATTCTCGGCTGGCGCACGGTGCCGGCACGCCTCATTCTATAGCGGGCGCGCGGCGTTAGCCAGCGGCCAAAGAATAGCCACGATCACCGCCCCAGGGACCGATATGACGACCTTTAATGACTGCATCGAAGCAAACAACCGCGCTTTGGCCGCACTCAAGCCGGCGACGAGCAGATGGCGCCAGATGGCGTCGAAGTCGACCTTTTTGATTTCGGCTGCACTGCGCCATGAGTAGCCGATTGCAGTTACGCGCTCACACGAAGCGATGTGGTCCCCGCCCTTTGCCGCGTTTTAGCGTATGAACCCGAGGCCAATTTTTGAGTTTGCCTCACTGATCGCTGAAGAAGATCTGTATTTCGATGGCGATGTGCGGGTCAATGGGGACGTCATGGTCAAAGGTTGCCTCATCGTCATGGGCGACCTAACTGTGAGTGGCCATTTCTTTGCCTATGACGCGGTTTGCTTCGGCGATCTTTGCGCACGCGGCAACGTCGAGGGGGCTGACCTCGCGGTTGGACGAACCGTGGTTGCCGGCCAGCTCATCTACTGCACCACGCTCTTGGCCGGCTTTGCGCCCTACTATTTGGCGCGCAGCAAAGACCGCGGCGAACTGATCGATCCCATCACCGAGTACCCCAGGCTAAAGAGCCGCATTCATCAAGTCTGCTTCCCACGATCGCCGGAACTGCTGACCGCCCAGGGCCTTGTATCGCCGGTATGTGTCAGCCGCCTTCTATGCTGCATGACGATTCGCGCAACGACATCGGTCGAGGTCGTCGATATTTTTGATGCGGAAGGTGCGTTCATCGACGGACGATTGAAGGCGGGCACCGTCAAGATTCGCTCCTCCATGGAAGTGCACGGCGGCATCGAGTGTGACGGGGCGCTCGAGATAGCCCCGGGCTGTTTAAATGAACGGGAGTGACATGCATCGCGTTTCCAGCAGACGGTTAGCCGCCTCGAAAGAAGCCGAACTTCTTCGTTGGTGTGACCATCCGGAGAGAGTTCCCCTGGCCTCACGACGGCCCGTCGTGTTCAATGTCGCCTTCACCTCTGGCACTGGTGCGTACCGCTTTGCGCGACTAGTGCTCGGCGCGCAGCAGATCGTGCGTCTGCAGCGCGATGTGAGCGGCGGCGCCAGCGAGGTCACTGTGACGGCAACCATGGTGGCAATCGATGACAACATGGAAGGCTATGGCGCCTCATTGGAGAAATACGCAACGCGGCATGGGGGATGGCTTCGTAGACGCAGCGACGGTGCATTCGAGGAAAACGATCGAAATGTTCCCGAACTGTCTTTCGGTTTTCGCTTCGCCCGGTCTGGTAGAGCAGTCCGGGCCGCCGTGGCCATGCTGCTCCGGGGCCAGACAGTCCAACTCGCACGGCGCTTTTCCGTCGACGGGCAACTCGCGATGTGGGTGAACATCGAACGGGAGATCGCTGCTGCAGCGTTTTCTCCTAGCGACAGGCTAGTCGCGGATATCAGCCGGCTCGGCGGTGAGTTGTTTGTCAGCAGCGGCAGCACTTGAGCCGAGCAGCCCGTTTGTAAGAGCACTGGCGGAACTGACATTGCATGCATTGGGCAACACATACGTGCGCGTGGCGTCAAGCGGGCTCTGATCCTGACAGATGGCGATGTTGGAAAGCCGGGCCCGACCGGTTCTGCATCGCTCGCCACCGCACGTATCGGTGTCGCATATACCGGCAACCATGTCACCAATGACCTTGCACCGTACGCTTGTCATAGTATCGTTCTGGCTGGAGCTGGATGAATTCGTACATCCATGCCTGGACCTTAACGGATAGGCAGACCACGGCTAAGAAGCGGACAGGCGACAGTGTCGTTCGGGTATCTGCTGAATACCCCTTTTCCTAAACCATTTGCGGCCCCTCTAAGATTGTTTCTGTGTCCCTTGGTAATAAAATATACCTCGTGGCGGAAGCAAATCATTCTGCTTTGACACACTCGCCTTAACAAAAACCGTTGACTCAGGGATAGGATCAAGAAACGATGCTTTCAGATATCGCAACGAACCGCAAGACCACACCGCCGCGCGTTTTCCCGTTTGTTGCGGGTACAAACTTTAAGCCGAGTGATTACCGGCATGCCGAAACTGCGCTAAGAATTTTTGGCGTGTTATGGTCGGCAGTGAAGGCTGGCGAATTGAGCGGCAACGACATTCAGAAGGTCTTTTTTGACAGCATTTCGGACCCGATCACATATCGAGAAAGCTGGAAATGCGGTAAATTCTGGTCCGTTGCGGCATGGGAGAAGGCCTGTGCCGATGGGATCACAAACAAGAACGGTCTGATCAGCGAGCATGTTCTGCCCCGCCGCGTTGCCCTTGAACATGCGCTGGCGCTTCCGACGGTTGAGGAAGCGAAGCAGTTCATCTGGAATGCCAGTTTCGAATGCGTGATCACCGAAAAGGAGAACGCGGTTCTCAATCAAAATGGACTGCAGTCCAAGGGTTTTCCAACGGATCCATGGGAGCGATACCGAAGGGCGGGCATTCGGGTCCTGGACGTGCAGCATCCGGTGGGCACGCACTTTTTGAGTGACGCAGACCGTTCCGCGATCGGTGACGAAATCCTCGTCGCGCATCACCCTTCCATATGTAGCTGCAAGCACTGCCAATAGCCGATCCGGCAAACAGGAACACCGGCACCGCGCGCCACGGTGCGTGGCTGTATCACGTCTTGTGCGCCCCTTGCCTAGGGCGAAGCGGCAACCTTACATGCGTGTCCAATTTGCCAACACAGGTACGCAAATCAAAGAGCGTATCAAAGCCATTGCGTGCGGCGGCCAGCAATGGGTACCGCCCTGGGCGATGAGAGGTCGTGCGGCGCCCAAACGAGATCTCACCGTGCCGCGGTGCCGCGGCATTAGACGATTGACACATCAGGCGCGATGAGAACGAATTAGTGCTGGTCATCAATCCAGACGAGTGGCCGCTTCCGCCGTGCAGTTCCGGGAACAGGAAGTTCAATGCATAGAGTGGCAAGCCGATACGCACCGGTCCCACAGAGGAGTCAACCACCAGAAGCCCGGCCTGAATCAGGCGCGCTTGGAGCTTGCGCCCTGCATGCTCTCCCAACCCGGTCAGCTTTTTTCGACCTTTTGCCCTCCATCAGAAACGACTTAGTCCAAGGCGGGTATATATTGGCGCCGATTGATGCGCTTTACATGATCGATGACTGCGCCAAGTTTATCCAGTAGCTGTAGGCTATGGAGGTTACGCCCTACAAGACCACGGCTGGAGAACCGACTGCAATTGCAAAACCGCAGGACATGAAACAGCTGCCATCCAGCCGCAGTCCGTCCAACTCTTCGTATTCAAGACTGAGTCCATTAGAACGATACATATTCGAATTCCCATCGCAAGGAACTCTTCACACACATCTGCGGCCGGACGACAGTATAAGGACTGCTGTGGGCGGCTTTCTTAACTTGCTAGCTTCACGGCCACTTCCTTCTTCCCCATCTTACGGAGCGCCGCAATTGCACTCAGTTGCGAGGCCCGAGGCCTGGTGTTGCCGGACTCCCAGTTCGTCACCGATTGGGGTGATACCCCAAGGATTTTTGCCGCCGCTACCACAGAGAGGCCCAACCGCTTGCGTTGAGCGGCAAGACCCTTGGGGCTAAACCGAATATTCGAGCCCCTGATACCCTCTTCCGCCACGGCCGTCGTTTTCCCTTTGCCCTTAGAGAAGTTCTTAAGTTGCTGTTCAAGGGACTTCACCTGGCGTTTGAGTTGAGCGATCTGTAAGCGATAGGACGACATCGCTTTCTTGGTCACCTGGGATTCGCTACGGAGCTCTTTGCGTACGATGCGTGCAATTTCGCTCTTTAGGGCATTAGCGATATTTGGCATGACCGAATCCTTCCACAATTTAGATTGATGCGCTACACACTATTCCTACGTCTCGAAAACAGGCTCAACGATTGCATTTCGACGTAAAGGTCTAAGAATGTTGGGACTTTCGAACAATACCACTAACTCGTCCAAATATGTATCATCTGCTGTACAACGGATTTCAATGAATTGTGCAAGAGCGCATGAAGGACGCAGTTCTAGCTCATGATTAGATGGTGATAGCGCTCACGCAATTTAACTCGCTCGTCGCTTGCGTTAGCTTTACGTTACATCCAGTTGGAAAAGATCGCAGTGAAGCAAGGCGGAATTGGATGGATAGGTACGCTTATGACGAGAACGCAAGGCGCAGCGAAACGCCAAACGGATGCACGCATAGTAAATCGAATCGCAGACTTCAAGGCAAGTAGACTCATCGACACACTTACGTTCTGCTGACGCAGGCCTGCGATATATTCGCGGGTGGTGACGGCACATTGGTGCTGTTCGTCAGTCCCGGCGCGCCCGCTTCCGCGGGACAGTGCCGGGACCAGGAAATTCAATGCTTCGAGCGGCAAGGCGAAACGGGTTCGCCTTTTGCGGCAAGCCGCTAAGAGCCCGGTTGACTCAAGCGAGATAGGAGGTTGCGTCTGGTGCTCGCCCAGCCCTCCATCTTGATGAGAGTATGTGTGCCCTCCCCCCTTAATCGATCTGCTCACCTAGTTTCACCTGCAGGTACTTCTCCAACGCTGCAGACGACTCTTCTTCCTTCATGGCGCTCTTAGAAAGCACGGACAAGACCTGAAGCTCAGAGTTCGGTGAATTTAGGGCAACCTTTTCCTTTGTCCAATCCCTCGCTTGGCAAGCTTTTGTTTCAGCTCATTGAAGTATTGCTGCCACCACTGAGATTCCGATTTGATGCGCGGTCGAAATACTCCGGCGTTGGACAATGTTCCCGTTACAGATCAGCAATGACTGCGCCTCCTACGTTCCGTCTGCGGACTGCTTTTTTGGCAAGTGCGATGTCCGCACTTTCATTGGTGCGCCGTGCTTCATTGAAAGGTCTTCATCAAATCAAAGTTCCTGGGTGTCGGCCGGGCCACGAGGTCATTGGCAGGCTGCCTGGAACACGTTGCGGTGCTGTAGAGGCGCGTGCCACGCCTGGCACTTCCTGGAGGTACGAGTCGGTCTGGTGAGCGGGTGGAACCGCATCGCAGTTCTGCAAGAAAGCGGCGCATGGAGGGGCGCAGGTTGCCCGGGACGCCGGTTGCGACGTTAGGATCACTTCGCAACCCCTACGACATATGACGCCTTCACCCGAGCTCACCAGCAGCATGTTCAGACCAAGAGCAGCGCTTAGCTCAGGCCCTTCGTCCCTTCGGTCTTTTGGGCGACGAGCGCCGCGCTCTGTTGTCGAAGCCCTTCAAATATCTTGTCAGCCACTTCAGCCGGAAAGCCCGCCGGCAGTTGCGCCGCAACGTCGTCGATAACGCGGGGTGTACGCTCGATGAAATGCGTGATCGTCTCCTCGAAGTCGGTGCCCAGAGCGTTGGCTTTGGCTACCATGTTCCAATGCCGGCGCCGAATCTCGCCAATCTTGTAGTGGACATTGCCGGCGCGCACCGCCATCGCCAGCTTGACTTTCGACCATTGGAACATATGCGGTCCTGTGCCAATGGACGGCCAGGCCGACAGAATATCGTAGAGCGGGGTCAGGCGAAAGGCCGCGCCACGTTCGATAAAAATGCTGAAATTCTTGGCGTGTCCGTCAGGCGCAGCAAGTAGCCAGAAAAGCAGTTGCGCGGCAAGGAAGTTTCGACGGTCTGTGAGCGCGTTTGCACTACCACGCAGGCGATCGAGAATTGCGGCCATTCCTGGTCCGCCCATGCTCTCATACTTGCTTATTGCTGGGTGACCAAGCACCTGGCAGAAGTCTTCTTGGGGCAATCGGACGATCCAGTCCTGCCGGATGCTACGGTCAAAGCGTTCGACGACCAGGACTTTGTGCCGCCCAAAAGACCGAACCTCGCTTGCCGCAACGGGCAGGCCGTATGCCTTGGCAATCTGCCCGCACAACCATTCGTTCTCGACCGACGTGGAGAAGTCGGCCCGCGCGTTGCCCACCAGGCCGAGAGGAAGTTTCAGTATGTGGGTTGTCGGGGTCGCGCCATGCGGCCGGCACCATTTGCCGCCATACCAGAGTACTGCCGTCTTTTCCTGGGCGCCGGCGATCGAGAATTGCGGCCATTCCTGGTCCGCCCATGCTCTCATACTTGCTTATTGCTGGGTGACCAAGCACCTGGCAGAAGTCTT
>DASRXG010000074.1:0-12410 GCA_035654275.1 Noviherbaspirillum sp. | reverse complement strand
GTGGAGACATGCACAACACTCAGTTCAGCCGCTTCCCGCTTCAAGTCCGCCCGCCACAAGCGAAGCGCCTGCACATTGCCGCACACGGCCGCCGAATGCCCGCGCTCGCGAAACAAGCGCTCTGCGCCGGTGTTGGCGCCTTCGTGCTCTCCGGCTGCGCGGATGTCAGCATGCCGGCATATCAGCGGCCCGACGCACCCGTCAAAGCAGAGTGGTCGCAACAGACCGCACGCGCGGCGGCCGAGCAAACCATCGTGCCGGAATGGTGGAGGGAGTTCCGCGATCCTTATCTCGACAGCCTGGTGAACAAGGCAATCCACGGCAATTTCGACATGAAGATCCTGGCCTCGCGCATCCAGGTCGCCGCCGCAGAAATCGGAGTGGCGCGCGCGGGAGCGCTGCCTTCGCTGAATGCCGGCGCAGGCGCGACCTTCGAAAAGAGCACGGGTCAAAAGTTCACCAAGCAGTTCAACCTCGGCACGCAGGTCAGTTGGGACATCGACGTGTGGGGGCGTGCGGCCAAAGGCGTACAGGCGCAGACAGCGGAATACCGCGCGACAGAAGCGGATTGGCGTGCCGGCTACCTGACCCTGGTATCGGATGTGGCAACGACCTACTTCCAGATCCTTCAGCTGGATGAGCAGATAGCACAGCAACAGAAAACGCTGCAGAAGAACAAGCAGATCCTGGAAACCTACGAGGCGATGCACAAGAACGGCCTGCTGCCGAACACGCGCGTATTGCAGCAGCGGGCCGAGATCAACCGCCTGACCAACGAGCGGCTCGAACTGCAGCGTGCACGCGACCTTGCGGGGAATGCGCTGGCCACATTGTTGGGCGTACCGGCCGGTGAGTTCCGGGTGCCGCAGGGACAACTGCAGCAGCGGGTGCAATTGCCGGTGGTGCCTGCAGGCTTGCCAGCCGACTTGCTCAAGCGCCGGCCTGATGTCGTCGCAGCGGAATACCGGGTGCTGGAAGCCTATGACCTGGTCGGCGAAGCTAAGCTGGCGCAACTGCCGTCCATCAGCCTGACCGGGCGCGGCGGCACATCGAGTTTTGCGCTGACCGACCTGCTGAAATCCTTCACCTTCGGCCTCCTGCCGAGCATCAATATTCCGCTGTTCGACCCGAGCGTGAAGGCGCGCGTGAAGACCAGCGAGGCACAAGGCAAGGTGATCGAGGAGCAGTACCGCAAGACGGTCATTACGGCATTCGAGGATGTGGAGAACGCGCTCGTGAATCTTGAAGCGCACAAGAAGCAGCGCGCCGAACTGCAGCAGCAGATCGAACACCTGACTGTTGTCGCAGCGCAGATCGAGGCACAGCTGAAGGAGGGGCTTGTTTCGCAGCTCGAGGTATTTGAAACGGAGCGCTCGCTGTTGTCCGCGCAGCTCGCCTTGCTGGCAAACCACCAGCAGATTCTGTCGGATACGGTGACACTCTACAAGGCCCTGGGTGGCGGTTGGCCCGCCGTCGACGTTGGGGCCGCAAGCAGATGAGCGAGCGCATGTTACGTCGGAGTACGGCAACAGACGACAGCCGGACGGTGGCGATGCCGGGTGTGGAACCAGGGTTCGCGGAGTTCGATGTCGTGCTTGTTCCGTTGTCGCATCAGGAGCTGGGCGACATTCGTATCGACGACAACCTGTTCGCGATTGGCAGGACGGAACCGCCTTTCGATGCCTATCCGCCGGAGCTGGTTGCCGACCTCTCGCGGCGGCACGCACGGATTTTCACCGAGCGTGGTGCAGTGTATATCGCCGATCTCGATAGCAAGAACGGGACGACGGTCAACGGTGTCAACGTCCAGCAAAAAATCATTCGCCTGCGTGACGGCGATGAAATCGGTTTTGGCACAGCGCTGTCCTACCGTGTGCGGCTTGGCACGCGTGTACAGAATACGCAGCGCATTTCGCGGCTGCAGAGCCTGACTCTCATGCCGGAACACAATGACCTCGGATTGCAGCCGATTGTGGTCACACGCTTCCCCTTCCTGATCAGCAAAGCCGATGAGACTTTTTCGCGCTATAAGAACGACTACCCGCACCAGGTCAATTACATATCGCGGCGGCATGCGCATATTTTCCTTAAAAGTGGTGCACCGTTTGTGGAGGACCTTGGCAGCACCAACGGCACTTTCGTTGCCGGGAAGCGGCTCGATGAGCATGCAGTGCCGTTGAAGGACGGCGACCTGCTGGCTTTTGGCGGACATCATTTCGTGTACAAGGTGATCCTGCAGAAGGAAGAGGTGGAAGTCGACCCCACCGTTACAAAGCTGGCTCCCGTTGCCGTTGCGGCATCGCAAGCGGCAGGAGTTAAAGGGGCCGCGGCCACGCCATCTGCATCGCCCGCAGCACCTTCCATGGAGGAACTGCACAACCCGGACAAGACCACCTTCGTTGCAGCAGCAGACTCGTTCCTCGACATCTTCTGCATCGACCGCAGCCCGCAGCAGGAAGACGAGGTGAACGTCGAAGAGGTAGAAGAGGACGACCGCGGGAGGTCGGCTAACAGGAAGGCGGCGAACAGGAAGCCACGCGGAAAAATTGCCGTGTTTGCTGCAGAGCTGGCACAGGCATTCGCGGGAGACGATCGCAGCAGCATGAAGCGGGTAGCACGCTGGGCCGGCCTGCTAGGCGCGGCAGCGGTTATGCTGGTGCTTGCGTTTTACGTCGGCGGTGCTTCCGAGCGTGAAGTCCGCGACATGCTTGCCGATGGTGAATATGCCGAGGCCGCAACGGCTGCGAGCGGGCTTCTGGAAAAGGAACCAGACAATGCTCAGTTCCAGGCGCTTGGCACGGAGGCGATTCTGAAGGCAAACGTGCCGGTCTGGCTCGCGGCACTGAATGCGCGTGATTTCAATCGTGCCGCTTCGGTTCTTGCACATATGCGGGAACTCAGCCGCCATCATGCCGGCATGCCGCCATTGGTGCGGGAGCTCGAATCCATTGGCAATATCGAGCAGTTCGTCATGGGACGCGGCGGTCCTGAGGCGCCCATCCAGGTTTATGCACATGAGCAGCAGGTCAAGGAAGTCCTCCAGCGCTGGGAGAATGACACGCAGTTGCACCAGAGCGCCTTCGCGACGATTTCATCGCATGTGCCGGAGTTCAGGGATACCTATGCGCTTGCACTGAGTCATTTGCGCAAGCTCCAGAGCGATGATGCGGTGTACCTGCCAGCGATGGAGCGTCTGAAGGCTGCTATCGAAAGCGAACTGGGCAGGGACCAGCCGCAGGCGCTGGATGCCATATTGAAGGAATACGCTGAGAAGTATCCGAGGATAGGTGGGCTGGACGTCGTGCGGCAGGATTTGCGCCAGTACATCGACATGGAGACTGCGCTACAGCGACGGGACCTGGGGGCTGTTGTCGGCCTTGCGGAAAAGGTCCGGTTTGCGACGCCGCCATTCCAGGCCAAGTTCAAGGCCTTGGCGTCCAGTGACCGCTTTCCCCCTGACGACATCAGGAAGCAATATCACCAAACGTTGAATAGCTGGCGTGGAGGTAATGCGCAGCAAGCTATCGCTGGTTTGGAAAGCATTAGCGGTGGCGCATGGGGCGACGCTGTAGCGAAAGAAATCCAGCGGAAGAAAACTGTCGCCGAACAGTATGCAGCTTTGCAAAAGGCCCGCGGCAGCAGGGGTTACGATGAGAAACTGCTGTCGTTCTACGGTTCGCTCAACACCGGTGAAGACACGCATTTTATTCGCGCTACGGAGACCGATCTTTCGCAATACAAGGGGCGGGCGATCAATCGCGCTCAGGAACTATTGGGCAGTGCGCAGGCGAAGTGGGGCCAATACCGGGAAAACGGCGCGATTGAAGCGGCACAACGGCTTGAGGGAAGCATTTCTACCCGCTTCCGGACACAGGCAAGTCTGTTGTCCGAATCCCAGCGCGAGGCGCAACAAGGCATGCGGATCTACACCCAGCTAAAGACTGCAAGCCCGGCGCAATCAGCGAAATTGCAGGAAGAGATCGATACGGAAATGGAAGCGCAGCGCAAGGCATTGCAGGACTTGCGAAACGTCCTTGAGCCGCGCGTGCTGAGGGCAAAATTGTCACTACTCGAAGTGTCCGGAGGGAGCAGCGATGACGAACGCCGATCGCCTGAAACCACTGAATGAGGCCCTTGTCGATCACAGCGCCGAAGGGATCGCCATCCTGACATCGGAGCCGTGGCGCTACATGCAGGCGGTGGTTTTCACCATGGTGGGGCTGGTGCTTGCGGCCCTGGTGTGGTCGTTTTTTGGCCGTGCCGATGTCATTGTTACCGCGCAGGGGACGCTGCAGCCGGAATCCGAAGTGCGCCGTTTTTATGCACCCGTCGACGGTGAACTCGCGAACGTCTATGTGGCGGAGGGACAGCCGGTATCGAAAGGCGATGTCCTCGCACGATTGAATGCAAGAGGTGCGATCGAGGCCGCGACCAATGCGCTGCAGGCACAATTGAAACTCGAAGACGCAGAGCGCGAGTGGAAAGAGTTCCCGCAAAAGAAAGCCCTGATGGAGCGCAAGATTGCAGCGCTGAAGCAGGCGATGGAGGTCGAGGAACACCAGCATGCCAAGCGCGTCACGGAAGGTACATCCAGGCTAGCCGAAGGGCAGCGCGCGCAACTGGCAGAAGCGCGCACCAGCGTCGAGGACGCGCGCCGCGCACGTGATGCGGCTCGGCTCGAAGCGGAAAAGTATGCGCGGCTATTCGCGCTTCCTGGCGGTGGCGGCGTGTCGCAGATTCAGGTGGAGGGGAAGAAGAATGCGCTGGAAGCAGCGGAAAATGCGTTGCGCGCCGCACAGTCGCGCCTCAGCGAGCTGAATGCCAGGCAAGGCCTTGAGTTCAATCAGGCAAAGGCGCAACTGGAGACGAGCGGCCAGGAGCTGACGAAACTTCAATTGCAGTACGAAGCCGCAACGAAAGAAATCACGAATACCGAAGAGAAACTGCGGCTCCAGGTGCAGACGGCCCGCCTGGTAGCAGATGCAGCCGCCCGGATCAAATTCGAGAATATCGACAAGGACAACTTCCTGTTGATCGTGGCGCCGGCGGACGGCGTAGTCACCGATGTCACTTCCACGCAGTCCGGAGACAAGGTGCAGGCCAACGCACCGTTAGGCGGCATTGCACCAAAGGGTGCCAGGCCGATCCTGAAGGTGGAGATTGCGGAACACGACCGGGCCTTTTTGAAGGAAGGGCTCCCGGTCAAGCTGAAGTTCAATGCCTTTCCGTATCAGCGCTATGGGCTTATCGAAGGCACGCTCAACACGATTTCGCCCGCAACCAAGCTGGCACCGCAATCAAAGCAGCCGGTATATGAAGGACGCGTGATGCTGGCGCAGGATCACTACCTGGTCGGCGAGACCAGGTATCCATTGCGTTACGGGATGACCGCAACCGCCGAAGTGGTAGTTCGCGAGCGCCGGCTGATTGACCTCGCCCTCGATCCGTTCAGGCAGATCGGGGGGTAATGTCGAACAGCTTTTATACCACTGCCCCCATTTTGAAGATCGGCAGATACATTGCGATAACTAGACCGCCGATTAGGACGCCCAGAATTGCCATGATGAGGGGCTCCATCAGGCTGGATAGTGATTCGACAGCCTGATCAACCTCATCTTCGTAGAAATCCGCGACTTTACCCAACATTTGATCTAAGGCGCCAGACTCCTCACCAATGGCAACCATTTGCGTCACCATATTCGGAAATACTCCGGAGCTTTGCATGGCAACGGTGAGGCTAGTGCCAGTACTGACCTCAGTTTGGATTTTTTTTGTGGCGTCAACATAGACGGCATTGCCTGAAGCTCCGCCGACAGAGTCAAGAGACTCAACAAGGGGAACGCCAGCTGCAAACATTGTCGCCAAAGTGCGAGTCCATCGTGCAATCGTTGCTTTACGAATAACCTCACCAAAGATCGGAGCCTGCAACAAGGTTTTATCCATGAAGCGTTGAACCTTGATAGATCTTTTCCATGATTGAAAAAATAAGTAGAGTGCAGCAAATAGCACACTAAAAATGAGGTACCAATACGCCACGAAAAAATCGGATAATGCCATCACAAAAAGAGTTGGTGCCGGAAGATCTGCGCCAAAGCTTTTGAAGACTTCCTTAAAAGCCGGAACCACCCAGATCATAATGACGGACGTCACAACGAATGCAACAACCAAGATTGAAATGGGATAAAACAAGGCTGACTTAATTTTTCCCTTTATCGCTTCTGTTTTCTCTTTATATGTCGCGAGCCTTGCAAGCAAGTCTTCCAAAATACCTGCTTGTTCACCCGCTGCAACGAGGTTGCAGAACAATGCGTCAAAATACAGCGGGTACTTGCGAAAGGCTTGGTTCAGGCTGCTGCCCGTTTCAATGTCTGCCCGGATATCCTGAAGCAGTTTTGATACAGAAGGGTTGGCATGACCTTTGCCAACAATATCGAAAGACTGCAGCAGCGGCACACCGGCTTTCATCATCGTGGCCAATTGCCGCGTAAACAGCGTAATGTCCTTATTGGTAATCTTCTTGCCGGTCGCAAAGGATTTTTTCTTTACCTTCGTGACCATGATGCCTTGCCGCCGCAAGGTCACGTTGACGATGGTTTCGCTTCCCGCACGCAGTTCGCCCTTGACGACTTTGCCTGCCTTGTCCTTACCTTCCCAGGCAAAGACCACCTCTTTCGCGCTTCCTGCTCCGACAGATTTACCAGCGGCGGTTGCCATATATGTCCCCTAACTATTGATTCGTGCAGCCGAGCACTTCTTCGAGGCTCGTCAGGCCCTGCTTAACTTTGACCAAGCCCGACTCGCGCAGCGTTCTTACCCCATCGCGCCTGGCTTGTTCCTCGATTTCAAGTGCGGTGCCATGTGCCAGAATGATCCGCTCAATCTCTTCGGAAATCGGCATGATCTGATAGATGCCCACCCGGCCCTTGTAGCCGCTGCCGTTGCAACGATCGCATCCGACCGGTTTATACGGCAACCACGTACCGTCCAGCTCCTCTTCCTTAAACCCCGCTTCCAGCAGCGCTTCGTCAGGAATGGCAACGGTTTGTTTACAGGTGCACAGGCGACGCGCCAGGCGCTGTGCCGTGATCATAATGACGGAGGACGCGATGTTGAACGGCGCCACACCCATGTTCATCAGGCGCGTCAGGGTGGACGGTGCATCATTCGTGTGCAGCGTCGAAAAGACCATATGGCCCGTTTGCGCTGCCTTGATAGCAATATCGGCAGTTTCCAGGTCACGAATCTCACCGACCATGATGATGTCTGGGTCTTGTCGCAGGAATGCCTTCAGCGCGGCAGCGAAGGTTAGTCCGGCCCGGTCATTGACGTTGACCTGGTTCACGCCAGGCAGGTTGATTTCGGCCGGATCCTCTGCGGTGGAAATATTGATGCCGGGTTTATTCAAAATGTTGAGGCAGGTATACAGCGACACCGTCTTACCGGAACCGGTCGGACCCGTCACAAGTACCATGCCGTAAGGCCGCTCAATAGCTTTCAGGAGCAGTTCCTTTTGATCCGGGTCGTACCCCAGCGCATCAATACCCATCTGCGCCTGGGTCGCATCCAGGATACGCATGACGATCTTTTCGCCGAACAAGGTAGGCAAGGTGCTGACGCGGAAGTCGATCGCACGGTTCTTCGACAGGACAAGTTTCATGCGGCCGTCTTGTGGAACACGCTTTTCCGAAATATCGAGTTTCGAAATAACCTTGATGCGCGAAGCGAGCTTGTCTTTGATCGCCAATGGTGGTTGCGCAATTTCGCGCAATACACCGTCGACGCGGAAGCGGATGCGGTAAAACTTTTCGAACGGCTCGAAATGCAAGTCGGACGCGCCCATATTGATCGCGTCGATCAAAATTTTCTGCAGGAATTTGACAACCGGCGCGTCGTCAATATCGGCAGTCGCCGTATCTGCTGGGGCACCACCACTAATTGCTTCTTCGCTGAGGTCAATCTCGAGGTCGTCACCAATCAGTTCATCGAGATTTTGCTCTGCACTTTGCCCCAGTTTATTGATGAGTTGCAGCAGAACTGGGTGTTCCACAATGACCGGTTCAACAGTCATTTCTGTCTGGAACTTGATCTGATCCAGTGAATGGGTGTTGGTGGGATCCGAGATTGCGACCGATACCTTATTGCCCCGTTTTGCGAGCGCGACGACACGCTGCTTCTGCATCAACTTTGGGTCGATGACATTATCGGGCAGGTAGCTCAGGTTAAAAACGGAAAAATCGAGGATCGGATAACCAAAAGTTTCTGAACAGAAAGCTGCGAGAGCCTTCGCTTCAATGCTTTTGCTGTCCAGCAAGACGTCTATGAACGGCACCTTGTCGTTAGCGGCTTGCTTGCTCAGGGTTTCGGCCTGCTGTGCAGACAATTTCCCGGCTTGCACCAAAGCACGTGCAAGGCCGGACATTGCTGCATTAGTAGCCTGAGTAGGGAGAACTGCCGCCATGAATTAAGGTGGGAATGTGATCAGAATCGTCCAAGTTGCGTTAGATAATGCCTATAGGCATCTGATTTGTAAAGGTATTGTGACAAAGAGACATCATTAGTGTTGCGAGGACGCTCGAGCTGAAACATTTCCTTACAGAAATTTTCATGTCGGCCTTTATGTAAGCCTTTATATCGAATGTCTGACCCGTGCTACGGGTAGATTAATGTCTTAAGGCAAGGTCGTGGCCGGTGCTCATATTAAGCAACCTTGCGCGTAGGTAAGAAAGTGAAATGGCATGCTGTCTTGAGGGCGCGTAATTTCTAGTCATCACCTAGAAATTGATCCGGCGGTATCAGAAGAGGGTGCTTGATGCCTTTTCTAATGGAGAACAGCGAGGGGGGCTACAAAAGGCTCTCTGCATCCTGACGAGCTGGCAGCGACCATGATGCGCGAGGCGTCAAGATTTACTTTTGGGGAGATAAATGAAGATTGGTCGGGGTGAGAGGATTCGAACCTCCGGCCTCTACGTCCCGAAGAATGCGTACAAACTACAAACCCTAGTGTTTATGCGGCTTCCGAGCCGATTTTTACTAAAGTACTACAGTCTGTACTACACTGACCTGTTAATAAAAAACCAAAGAAAAATACACATACAGAATTTTACCACGTCAATATTAATTGCGACGACCTATCGAGCGCATAAAAATTGACAGACTAATAATTTAAAAAATATTAATCCCGTAATTGTGCACGTAGTCGTCTGACCGTCTTTTCTTTGTCCCGCATTTGCCGGATTTCAGCCGCAGCAACTTTTGATGCTTGCCTGGTTTTCTCGGCTTTCAGTTCGGTTTGTTTTATATCCGCGTCTTTTTCTGCTTTCCGTAAATTATCAGCAGCAATTTTGTGAATGATTTCCTGATATCGCACGTTTATTTCCTCCTGCAAATATTTATTATGTTTCTCTAAGGAAATAATTTGCAAAGAGCCTAATTAAAGCCGGCATATCGCTAACGTGGTGACCAAGTTGGGCTGAAAGGCTCGGGCTAAGGCGCCGTAGGCCAACAGGAAAGATGAATTTGGTCAATATCGCACCTCGCCTCATAATTATCATTCGTTAACTATTGGTATTCATGGGGGAAGAACTTGAATAAATCATACTGGCTAATTGCGGCCATAGCATTACTGGTCGGTTGTGCGCCACCTGTAATCCGCGGCACGTTTGTCGAGCAAATCCCAACTAAGCGCGAACTAATCACGCCAACTGGGCAGCCTATTACCAAGGAAATTGGTGAAACAATCTTTGAGCAAGGCGTCCGCGTTACTAAAGTCGGCAAGACTGCCAAGACACTGGCCGACACATCTAGCAGTCTTGATCTTGGCCATAATCTGAATATCCCAGCTGGATCGACTGGTCCTCTGCTAACACGTACATCAGGACTCGAGCCCGCACTTTGCTTTGCTACTTCCGGGGCGGGTCAAACCGTGACCAGCATTTCCAGTTTCGGTGGTGCTCAAACGATTGCATGCCTAGTTGACGTAGATAAGGATGGGACTTTCGACTATTCGATGTTCTCCACACGTGAGAAGTACTTCGAGCTGTCTAACAAGGTTCCCTATGAGACGAAGGTCACGTCAACAAGTGACGTGGAGTTGAAAGGGGCTTTTAGATCTGATTTCATTTACCAGGGGCTGGCCAAGGGGGTATTGAAGTTTTCCTACCGGGAGTTTCAGGATGGGATCGCCCGGCCGGCTTTCACGCAAGACCTGACCTACGACATTGAGCCTGATGGCACCGCAACAATTGGTTTCAAGGGGATGCGTATCAAGGTGCTCAAGGCTAGTAATCAAAGCATTACCTACATGGTTGAAAAGGGTATGAACCTATAAGTTCGTTATTCGGAAGGTTGATCTAGTTTCAGGTAGCAGGTCACAAACAGTTGAAGCGGTAAATTTAAATTAACATTTGCATCGCAGAAGTGTCGGTTAAACCGACACTTCGCAAGACGCAATGTGAGGAACGGTGGAGCTATTTGCGCTGGAATGCCGACCGAAGAGCCCCGCTGACAGCATCAATCTGGGTATCTAGCTCACCGGCTGCGATCGCGCCTTTCAAGGTTTCGAGTGTCGGGACAAGCTCCGACATCGTGCCGACTTCGACAGCAGTCTTTCCTTTGGTAAGTTCAAGAACCTTGCTGCCGTACTTCACATTCAAGCAAATCTTACCGTTGTCCGCAGTCCACCACCAAGGCCTGACTCGCTTTGCAATTTCAACGGTGGTGCGCCCGCCAGTCCCGGGATTTTTGACCGAGCGAACAACAACAGGCGAAAACGTTTTTCCTTCCTGCTGAGCCTTTGCGAGCTGTGTCTGCTCCCAAATTTTCGAGATCAGGCGGTTTCGGCGCTGAACGATCGATGGAAGACCACTTGGACGTTTCGCGGCAACCAGTTTCAGACTAATGAGTGCGCTCATGTTTCTCTCCTATGTTGTGTATGCATAGGAGAGGATGTATTCCGGTCGTGAAGAGATCAAAGGATTTGTGACACCCCAGATGGTCGAGTACCGTATATCCGCGCTACCGTTTTGCCTTTGCAACGATCTTGTCGAGTTGAGGATCCGACTGGACCGCAGCTGTACACTTCTCCCATAGGGTTCGCACCGTTATAGACGACTCTGCCTCTAACTGTTTTGTAACCATTATGGTATTAGCGCTAGCAAGAGACTGCAGAGCGCTCCAGTGTTCCTGCGGGACTCGCATTGCCTGCATCTTGCGAACTTCGTTTACCATCTCCATTTGGTAGTCTCTCGCGACGTCTCCGATGTTTCTGGACCCAGCCCACTCCCATACACAAGCAGATGCGGCTAGATGTACGGCTCTTCTCCGCAAGCAGGCCAAGTCGCGTGAACATTCCTCGACGCTTTGTGACAGTGCACGACGTTCTTGCTCCTTCGCGTCCTTCTGTCGCTGCTCTGCTTCTTTTGCATTGTTATGAGCGTCTACAAGTCGCTTCACTGATTCCGACGGCAATACGTTGTCCACAACGGCTAGTTTTCCACCTAGCCTTGTCGTCGCTTGCACAACCTCTACTACTTCCTCTTTAGTGCCAAGAAATGCTTGGCACGTATTCGAAAGCATGCTGCTGGCGACGTCATGTACGGTTTTCCTAGCACTAGCAGATCCCTTTGCATATTGGGCTACTGACGGCTCGTTTCGAACTACGTCATAACGCAAAGGACCACTCGATGCTAATTCATTGCCCTGCATAATGCAGGTGTATGAAGGATATGAAGGCTTATGCTCTTCTACGTTATATGCTATCGACCAAACGGTACCAGGATACTGTCTGCTGTCCGTTATAGCGTTTTGATTGCGAGCCGCTTGCTGTACCTTGGTAGAACCTGCCTCCGTAGGCGATACAGTGGCGGGTTGCGTGCTCGTCTTTGCTTCCGCGGGGATTAGACTAGAAAGAAAGCGCACCGCCGGTACGGTCTTGGAAGTTTGGCCGTTCGCGACTATGACATAATCCTGGTCATTCGGTAGGCCATAAAACCAGTCGAGTACCGCTTTCGGCGGTTCAGCATCGATTTGGCTGTTTACAAAGTAAAGATAAGCCTTTTTACCTTGCTTGGCATCGTCGCACTGGAGAAAGATGTTCACCTTTCCATTAGGTGACGCCGATATAAAAGCCTCAACGAATTGGTCGACATGCGACCCATTTGCGCTTGATTGAACAGACCCGTCAGACTGATTTTCGAGATCGTGTAGATAGTTCAACGCGTTATCTAAACAGCCGAACCTCTCCCTCGGAACAATCGTACGGATAACGTTGCCGACGACCTCATCCTTCTTAAGCTCTTCCGGAGCCTTGCCACTAAACGTGGCCAAATTGGCGAACGCGGCTGCGGAGGAAGAGGCTCCTTTGTCGGCTGACGCCAACATTTGCGTTTCAGCTTTGGAGTTCGCACTTGCGG
>DASRXG010000073.1:0-8717 GCA_035654275.1 Noviherbaspirillum sp. | reverse complement strand
GAGGAAGCAGTGGCCGTTTACCGGCAGAGCGTGCTGGCGGCATTCGCCGAAGTCGAGGACAACCTGATCGGCCTGCGCACGCTGGCCGGCCAAGCAGAGGCGATCGACGACGCGGTGGCTTCCGCGCAGCGCAGCGCGGAGTTGGCCGATAAGCTGTATCGCGCCGGCCGTACCAGCTATCTCGAATTGCTGGATGCGCAGCGCAATCTCGCCAGCGCCAAGCGCGCTGCCGTGCAGCTGCGCGGTGCACGCGCGACGACAACAGTCGCCTTGATCCGCTCCCTTGGCGGGGGGTGGTAAGCCACTCCTGGACCGCACGCCTGATGTTGCCGGCCGTTGGGCGGCTTAAGCCGGGTGTCGAGCGGGGGAGCGAAGCGTTGCGTGAAGCTGGCGGGTGGATGACTGGATACCATGGCCGTAGCGGGTTACCGCCAGGCCGCCCCTTTTTCCCAATGCTCCTCAACCACCACCTTTGTCATTGTTCGGTATTGTCGCTGCCAGCTTTTCGGGGACGACGTGAGCCAGGGATAAGATGACGGCGCCGGGGAGTGAGCTGCCGGGTCCGAATCGAACCGGGAGCGCGTCATGGCGCAGTTGACGGGCATTTATGCCTCCGTGGCGATGATGCTGCTTCCGGTGCTTATCTGTACCGCGATTGGCATGGGATGGGGCTACCGCAATATCCCGTATCCGCTCGGATTCGTATCAACCCTTGTGACAGTCGTGGCCATTCCCGGGCTTGTGTTTCATACCTTGGTGACCACCCGCTTGGCACCGCAACACATCCTTTCCGTCGCACTTGCCGCCACGTGCGGAATCGCCGTGATGGGAGTAATAAGCGCGGTGTTGCTGCGCCTGTTCGGCCTTCCGGTTCGCCCCCTTGTTACCACCAGCACCTTTCCAAACGCGGGAAACCTCGGCTTGCCACTTTCCGAACTTGCTTTCGGCGACACTGGCCTGTCTGTCGCTGTCGCGTTTTTCGCTGTCTGCTCCTTTCTTCAGCACACCGTGGGCGTACACATTGTCGCCTCGTCAGCAAGTGTGAAAGGCAGTCTGTTTAGTCCCGTGATGATCGCGGCCGTTCTCGCAGTGGTGCTGCGCGCCCTCGATATCACCGTGCCCGTGTGGGCACTGGAGAGCAGGCGATTACTTGGCTCGCTTACCGTACCGCTCATGCTGATCAGCCTGGGCTACACGCTTGTCACCATTTCCCATGGCGGAATTCGGCAAGGCGCTTATGTAGGAATGATCCGCCTATTGGTCGGATTGGTCGGCGGCACGCTGGTTATCAACATACTTGATCAGCCTCCGGATATCGCACGTGCGACCCTTTTGCAAATGATGATGCCTGTTGCGGTTATTAACTACATGTACGCCGAGCGATTCACGGACCGTGGCGATACTGCCGCCGGTGCAGTACTCAGTTCGACGGCTGTCTTCCTGCTGTTGTGTCCGCTTGCATTTTGGTATGCCGGTGCGCTTTAGATGGTGTTCTGAAGTAGCGGCGTCTTTCTCTATTCGTCGACAAACCTCTACAACCAAGAATTGCTTTATAGACAAGTGTTTTTTTGGCATCATGTGCGCTTCTTGAGCACGTCTGGATGGTTCTACCATCATCCGCAGTACGCCACATGTATCCACCTCATGATAGCTATCCTGTCTTACTCGGCCCTGCGCGGATCAAAGGGGGAATGCTGCGCATAAGCCGCGGGCAAGGCGACGTTGAGATCAGCGCGCCGACAGACTACCTTCGAAAAATGCTTGTCTGGTGCCGGGGTGCTTACACGTTTAGAGACTTGCATGCATTGTCGGTAAAGACCTGGGGCACCTCCGATTTCATCGACTTTGTAAGGGACCTGGTCCTTGCCGGGGTCTTGCGTGCGAAGAATGCGTCAGGTGACTCGGCTGTCACCATCCAGGCATCGACGCTGAGGGATTTTGCTGCGTCCACCTCCGACGCCATTGGCGGAAACACCGCATCGGGCACATCCCCGTCGTTTGCGCTTGGCCTCCTGCTCGATGCGGCAAAGGCCGCGCTGCAAGCACGTGCCGACACCGCCGTTCGCCTGATCGTCTATGAGACCCTCGAACGAGTCCCTTCGGGTATCTATGAAGTCAGGATGGGTTCATCCGACCTCGAGTTGGCCTGCCTCGGCTGCGATCCATGCGAGGCGGCGAGAGCCTTTGGCAAGCCGGAAATCTTACTGTCCTCCTTCGGGATCCTGATCGTTTCAGCTGGCGCATCCGATACGACGATTACAAAGGATCTTGCCCCATCACCCGGACTGCCCGGCCTGGATTTCCAGGACATCAGTGACTTCGATCCGCGGTGGTTGCGTTTAGTCTGCAATCTCGAACCATCAGACGACATCCTGCTTCTCCGGCGTGTTGGCTGTGCCGGGTGCACCGAGGCCGGCCGCACCGTCAAGTCGTCCCTCGAGTTCAAATGGTCGGACGCCCTGGAGCGCGCACCGTTTCACCTGGCACATGCGCACATAACATGGTGTGGCGGAAGCACGTCCGAAGGCTGGGGACGGTCCCTCAGTCCGGCACTCACGTATGACAAGGCAATTGCCGAAGCGGTGGAACGGCACGCGTTCAGCGCTCCCATGGGGTGTCGCTGGGAACAGGCCGATGCGCTCGACCGCTTCATTCCGCCCGCAAGCATTGTGCGGTACGACCGCTCCCAGTATCGTCGAAAACACTTTCCGTTCCGGCCATTCTCCATCAAGGAGCGGCGGCCCTGGGTGCAGGCGCAGGACGCAAACGGCGGCAGCACATCATGGGTTCTTGCCGACTGCATCTTCCACGCCAACGCTTTCCCTGCCGGCTATCGCAACCAGCTCTACACGCACGCAACGTCTTCCGGTTGCGCCAGCGCGACTTCCATCGAGCAAGCCTCCCTGCACGCCGCAATGGAACTGGTCGAGCGCGATGCATTCATGCGGCACTGGTTTTCCCAATCCGGCGGATACAACATCCCGCCAAAGACGCTCCCGGCACATTTCCGGTCGCGAGTTGATCTGCTTGTCCGCTCAGGATGCATCGTCCAGGTGCAGTGCCTGCACCTCGGTGTGTTCCCCACCTGGATGGTTTTAGCTCAACATGGCGGTTTGCACTTTACGTGCATCGGAACGGGAACCGGCCTGGATGCGGCCGTCAGCATGAAAACGATTACCGCGAAAAGCATCTTCTTCATGTCGCTCCCTTTTTAATCAACTGTTTATGCGCATCTTGCTGGGCGGGTTGTCCTTATGCCTTGATGATGGACAAGACGGTCGCCCGCGAGGCTCTCCATGTCGAAAAAAGGGTGAGCGATTTTCCTACATGTAGAAAAGTCGCTGCCCTAATTTGTTCACGCCTTTTGCAGCCTGTTCGCGACCTGTCAGAAGACGGAGGATTTCTCACGCGGTATTGCAGTTCAAGTGCCGAGCGTACAATAAACAATGGAAACAACTACGTAGGTATTCCGGCATGGGCTTTGATGATTGGAAAAGGGAAAGAGCAATTAAGAAAACTCTAAGAGCACTTTCACGGCAGCGTGTGGCACTGATAGGTCAGCCAGGCAATGTGCTGGTCATTGAACGTGGGTTACCCGACGCAGATTCCATAGATGAGCACTTGCATACTTGTCTTCTACGTGGATGGATCGAAGTGCTGCACGAAGCCATCCCCCAGGGGCGGCTAAGTTTTAACCACGACAACGCCCCGACCACCCAAGGCTTCACGCATGCAAAACCGATTTATCGATTAACTGAAGGTGGATGGGCCGTTCTTAACCGCTCTCATGCTTGGGTTTTGGCGACCTTCGTAGTTTCAGTCGCATCCTTAATGGCAAGTGTTTTGGCGATGTGGAAGTAGTTGTGACTCGCAATACCTTTTCTCGTTAAGTCGACTTTTCTGCAATATTTGAACTGCTTGTCGATCCCGTTAGGTAGCATTTGGCTTTATTGCAAGACATGCTTTGGACTTGCCTTTGCGCCCAAATAGTGGCGCTCTATCGGTTTTTTGATGCCGTCAAAGTACTCCCCGCCGTACTCCGATTCTGCCGATCTCAAAAAAGGGGTTAAAGGCTAAGTTTTGTTGTTGTTCGGCTTCTATCAGCGTAGTGCATTTCCCCAACAAGTCGCACATTCGCTATGTCATGTTGAGTTCTAACGCGCAGGGCAGAGCCGAGGACCTCGTGGCGGGGGCAAAATGCAGCAATCCGAAACTATGAAGAATGCCTACACCTTCTGTTGGTATATTATCATTGGGAAACTATTGCTCCTCTTGACACTCGCGTTGGGGAGCCGGCGAAATACAACTGCAATTACCCAAACACCGTCGTATTTGAGACGTAAGAAGAAAGCCCTAAAGGAATCAAAACATGCATCAGTTCGCTGACGTCGAGTTCGACTTTACAAAACGGCCACCTAAGCCAGCGCCGTTATTCGAGAACGACAGTGAAATTAACTCCCGCTATATGACGGGGGAGGGCCGAATTCTCATTGAGACGAACCGCGAACGACTTCAGGTCTTTGTGGAGGCGCTACGCCGACCGGGCTACATTGAGCTGTCACCCTTTTACCAACGGCGGGAAAGATGGGACAACGATCGCAAGAGCCTCTTGATTGAATCTTTCATAATGAACATTCCAGTTCCGCCAGTATTTCTTTACGAGCGGGAATTCAACCAATACGAGGTGATGGACGGTCAACAGCGAATTTCGGCAATAAGAGACTTTTACGACGATCAATTTGCGCTCTCAGGGCTGGAATATTGGCCTGAACTCGAAGGACGTACCTACTCCACGTTGCCAGATAAGATTCGCGCAGGTATCGATAGGCGGTCGCTTTCGTCCATTGTCTTATTGAAAGAATCAGCCGCCGACGATGTTGAAGTGTCTGTTTTGAGGCGAGTCGTGTTTGACCGCTTGAATCGCGGTGGGGTGCGTTTGGAGCGTCAGGAAATTAGAAATGCCTTGTTTCCTTCCGAATTCAACAGCATGGTTCATCGATTGGCCGAAAACCCTGTATTTCGAAAAGCATGGAGGATTCCCGAGGATCGCGCACTTGCGATCCGAAGTGCCTTCTACCAAAAGATGGGGGACTTGGAAGTAGTCTTGCGCTTCTTTGCACTGCGTCATGCGGATCGACTGGAGGGGCCGCTGCAGCAATTCTTAGACGACTATATGTTTGCCATGCAAACTGCAACTTGCAAGGATGTCAAATGGCTCGAAGGTCTCTTTCTTCAAGTAATTGAGCTTGGCTACGAGATTTATGGAGATCTACTTTTTAGACCTTGGGATCCAGCTCGGGGGGATTGGTCATCAGTTCCTAACAAGGGATTCTGCGATTGCGTACTCACTGGCCTAGCATGGAATCTAGATAAGAAAGACGTTCTCGTTGCGAAAAAGACAGACGTGATAGGGGCAACGATTGGCCTGTTCGAGAAATTCGACTTGGCGACATTCACTGGACGCAAAAGTACGAAAAAGGACTTGTTAGACAGACTTACACTATTTCGTGACATGCTTGCCGGGATCTAACCATGTTCGTGCAACCACTGGAAGGGGCTAAGAGAGCCATCGCGGCTCTGAGGGCAAGCTTACACTTTAATTTGGCACTTCGTACTGGTCTCACGTCCGGTACGGTGACGTTCCCAGCAGAGTTCGCGGCGCATCCTCCATATGATGAATGGAAGAAGCTTGACCACTCGGTAGCTCTTTCGAGGCTGTATTTGATATACGAGTCCCTTGTGCACGAGTGTGTCTCGGAATGGCTCGAAACTCTGTGTCACTTTGTGCCATATAACGCGCTTCCTGAGAAGGTGAAAACAACTCATCGGGATGGAATCGGGTACATTTTGCAGAATCTGGAGGGAAGAAGATTTAGTACGATTTCCGTACCTGTATTAGTCAAGGAGTACCAGGAGGCCTTGTCCCAAAATCAGCCTTACAAATTACACGCAGACGCTTTCTTGCTCCACGACCGAAATCTGCGAGTAGACGAATTACAGAAACTTATCGGAAGTTGCGGTCTTGAGTTGGGATTGTCTGACTGGCTTAGAAATCATCGGTTATTTAGTGGCGATGAGTCCCTACAATTAATTGGGCACGCTACTGTTGAGAAAGCAATTTCTGCGCTTGTCGACCTACGAAATGAGGTCTCTCATGCCACTCGCCAAGTAGGAGAGATATTTGGTGAAGAGGTTCTCATTGCATATACAAACTTTGTTGAATCCTTAATTGATGCGATCGTTGAAGGCTTTACTCACGCGGCAATGAAATGGCATGCCGAGTATGGTGCATGGTCTGCCGCAGGTAAGATCAATTTCGTCGTAACTGATGATAAACATATTTGTGTTGCTCCTCTGACGTCGTGCAAAGTACGATCGGGCATGACGATCTTCATGAAGGGAAAAGGCCATTGCTGTAGAACGGAGATTGTCGAAATTCGGGTCAATGACGCTCCGGTACCTGAGTACACCGTTGTGCAGGCTCAAGAGATCGGGCTTCGCTTGAGCACGGCGGCTATTAAGGGAAGTGAAATATTCATAAGAACCGATCCTCCAGCTATACATAGGCCGACGAATCCAAACGAGGTGGACCTAAAAGATTCGGACGCTTCAGACGACGAGAATACGGCAGAGGAGGTCGACGAAATTGGACAATGACTCACGGCAGGGGTCATTGGTGCTTAAGGGCACGGGGGCATGGGGGCATAAGGGCGTCCCCACGGGGACCCGAACCCCGGTTCTTGCCCGGCGCCTGGTACTTTACTGTGGAAGTTCGAGTCCTCTTCTGGGCACCAGAAGAAGGGGAACCCCGGTGATGCATCCGCGCTGCGCGCCACCGATGCACCTACGCACGACGTTGCTTCGCGTAAGCGCAACGCCGAGGGAGCAGGGTTCACGTTCATTGTAGACACGACGACTGCTTTGATACCGATTAGCTTATGAAAGGACAACTTTCGATCATGAGCTGATCCCAATAGGGATCACTTTTCATGTTTCGTAAGGTGCACCAGGTTGCCCGGTAGTTGCCGGCTTAAAAATTGGCCTGTCGCGACAGTTGCGATATGGAAAGCGGCAGCTATGTAGGACCCGCAACATCTTCCACGACAGCGCTTGCATGCTTCATGACGCGCCCGGCCACGCTAAATAATTCTTTAGCAGCGACCTCGTGTCCCTCTGCCAAGGTGAATAGTTCTTCCAGCTTTCGCTCGCGACCACTGCCTGGATCGGGATAGCGGCCAGCCCACTCAATGTAGTGCGTCAGCGCACGGAGGATAGCTCGATCTTTGGCATTTAGATCAGGCACGAACTCAGCCAATCGTTCAAGGTTGTGATGGTGATATCGCCTCTCATCACTCGCATACGAATCTTCGCCGGTGCGCAAAATAAGCATGGCCTTCAAACATACTTCGAGGCTATAACCAACAAGCATGAGAGCGGCAGCACAGTACTGACTGTCGCAGACGCCGCGTACCCACACCGGCATAGATTCCCAAGAAGGCGTCTGCATCACAAGCGTTCGCGCAGCCTCCGACAGCGCATGTGCCTGTGTGAGCCATAGAACTGGATTCTTTAGTTCCGTTCTAGTAGGGGCCGGGCGGGCCTCGCCACGGCCAGTGGCGGCAAACTGCGCAAGCTCCCACTTGTGCCACGCCATCGACGAATAGCTTAGGGGATCAGCGGCGAACGCCTTTCTATCTGGCTCAAAGCTCACAACCGACCTCCAGAGGCATAACGCGGGAGTTGATCAGACCGCTGCGGCATTGCGCCGCGCGGCGTACGCTCACCAGCACGCGTCGCGGCGCAATGCCGCAGCGTGTGCGCGTCGAACGACCTGTTATGCCCGCTACACAATGCGAACATTCTGGTAGCGCACCGATTGCAGGTACGGCACGGGGTTGAGCCAAGCTCCTTGGACGTTGTCGCACGCCTCTTGTAGAGCCAAGAACAGCATAAGTAGATTGCCGTCCGTTGCGTCGACGATGGTGTGAGTGCCGTTTACTGGCGGCTGCTGGGTGTTCAATGTGAGGGGTGAGTTGTCTAGCTTCACAAAGCCCTTCTGCAACACAAACACCCCGTCCAAAGCAGTTCCAGGAACACTAAGTTTGTCGTTCTGAGTCCAGTTAGGGAGCGGGATGCCCTGGGATTTATGGGCATTCAGAATCCAGCCATGTACGGTGGCCATCTGGGCTGGACCTTGATAGGAGACCACGAAGTTCAGGACGCGAGGCGGAATCCAACCTGTGCTAAAGCTGCGATTCACATTTGGAGTGAGCGCCTTCGCAGCATGAGCCGGCTTCACAGACTGGTCTATGGCTGCCTGGTCGAGCACCGATTTAACCTCAATCGTCGCCACGACTGACTCAATCATGAAGCCGTTGATTCCCCCACCGAAGTCCAACTTCGGATAGTTGTTCTTGAAAATGACAATGTCGAACTGATTGCGTGGGCCGCGTGGGACTGATGTGGCGTCGATGATCTCGCCCGTCCCAATAGCCACATTTGCACTCAGGTGTCCTTCCAAAAATTGCTTGATGAACGCTTCCCGAGGCGTTCCTCGATGGAGAGTGTGGCCAGAATTCGCCGGGATTTGGGAGATTTGGACGAGAGAATTCTCGACCGCATCCATGTGTGACTTCAGCATGAGACCGCCTTAGGCATACCTTGTTATAGAACGTAAAGCACTAATCTAGCATGGCGCCCGGTTGCCTAACATCCCA
>DASRXG010000072.1:0-3797 GCA_035654275.1 Noviherbaspirillum sp. | reverse complement strand
AGAAAGCCATGCGATCAAGTCCTCGACAGCGTAATCGATGTGGCTGCCCATGCCGACACCGCCGCGGTCGGGGCGAGCCCAATCGGCCTCACTTTTCACCCACACGGTCGTCATGCCCATCGCGTGTGCGGGCACGAGGTTACGGGCAATGTCCTCGACCATGCAGGCGGTCTTAGGGGCTATGGAGTAATGCTCAACTAGCGTGACGTAGGGGCGTGGGTCGGGCTTAGGCACATACTCAGCTTCAACGATGCCGAACACCGCTTCGAACTTGTCAGCGATACCCAGCCGCGTGGTTACGTTCTCGGCGTGTTGGACGGAGCCATTGGTGTAGATGATCTTGCGGCCGGGAAGGTAGTCCAGCGCCTTGGCCAGCGCGGGCGAGGGTGCTACAGGCGTCACGTCGATGGCGTGCACGTACTCCAGGAACGGCTCCGGATCTACGTCGTGCTCGACCATCAGCCCGCACAACGTCGTGCCATGTTCGCGGAAGAAGCGCTTCTGCATCGCGCGCGCTTCGTCGTACGTGATACCGAAGTGGCTAGCAATAAATTCCCCTATGCGCCGATCGACCTGAGCAAACAGGTTGCACGAAGCAGGGTATAAAGTATTGTCAAGATCAAAAATCCAACAGTTGATGCTACTAAGCAGCGTGCGGTGATCGGGTGATGATCTCGTCACGTAGCATACTCCCTCGACTGATTATATCCTAAGATAGCACATTTGCGCGATGAGGCGACTAAGCAGTGGGCGCAGCGGCCTGCCTCACCGAAAACTCACATCATAACGCGACGTATCGCTTCAACTTGTGCCGCTCCTCATTGAGACATTTGACCACCGCCTCAAGTTTGTCCCGCCTTCGCTGAAGGTCAAGCAGGGATCCCTCTTCGGCATGCCCCCCGAGGAGGTCCCGAGCATTCTTGTAGAACCGAGACTGTTGGATCCGTCGCACGCGTGCGACGTTGATATAATGGCGGGCTGTGCTGAGGTCTGCCCAGCCGGATTGTTCGAGGAGAAGCACAGCCAAATCGACGTCGTTCACCTTATTTCCCGTCGCATCCGCAACGGCGAAGTGCGCTTCAACCATGCGCGTGAAGTGCGCCGCCCGCAGGCGGTGGCCAGAGGCTTTTACAATCCCAGCGGCTTTGAACGCTCGCGACAGGGTATTGGTTACAGTCTTTGAACTAAGAGGTGCGCCTGTCGTGAACGACACAAATATATAACCATGATCAAGATTTCTCCTCGCGGTAATTTCGTTTCTAAAGTGTGTTACAAGATCCCATGTATCGACCACCAAAATTGCAGGCACCAGGACCGTTCGGGTTTTATTGCCTTTCGTGCCTTCGATCAATTTGATTGAAAGCAAATCGCCTCTGCTGCGTGCGGTTACGGCGTCTTCCCTCGGCGGGAGATCCCCAACGCGCAAGTGCACCACTTCTCGTCGGCGTAAACCGCCAAGATTCATCCATTGGACTACCATTGTATCCCGGTACGCAACGCCCTCGGTTCTGTCATAAAGCTTGTCTTTAACTCGTTCAATCTCCTCCTCGGTCGGCGTGTGACGATCTGATTTCCTTACTGTTTTGAAAAGGAGGTCTGAAACAACTCCCAGTTTACGGTTTCGCGCAACCCAGCATACAGACAGCCGATATGCGCTGCGGTCTTTACTGGTGTTTCCCGGCAGTCGAACGATTCCCGAGCAATGGCCTCGTTGTTCCGCCCAGCGGTAAAACGAAAAAACGACTCCAAGCATTGAGTTGATGGTTTTCTTCTGAAGCCCGTCGTTGAGAAGCTTATCACGCCAATCTTCTAAGGTATGCTCGTAGATATCATTCCATAATAAACCAAAAGATGACATATACTGTAAAAGAGATCTTAACTGTTCCGCATAAGTACGCACCGTAGTTTTTGACAGCCGGCCGGCAATAATTATCAGATAATCCGACGCGGGCCGAACGACGACGCCGTTTCTCAAGATGATAGGCACACCATCTGATGTAAACCGAACGCGGTGCTGTGCGTTGCAACGTTCGCGAGTGTTGTCTCGACTTAGTCCGCTGTTGCTCAACGTGGTGTTTATGCCAAAGCAATGCTGGTAAACGCTATTTTGGCTATGCTTGCGCCTGGAAGAGCAAGAGCATAGAACACAGCCGTTGTTCTGTCTTTCATCCTCGTTCGGTGAGCGCATCGCTTGGAAGTCATGTGGCGTACAAAGGCGCCTTCTGCCTTCAGTCAACGTGATGATCTCTCGTATTCTTGCATTTTGGCTGAAACGATTGCGCGTTGACGCTGCCCAATTTAAGGCTTCCCTCATAAGAGTGCGATCAAGGTTGCCGTTGGTGCGCCAGGGCAACATGTCCTCGGCCTCTGCGCGCCAAAACCACCTTTCGAACTGCAAAACAAAAGTACTTGGCTTTTTGGCCGCCGCAGCCTCTCGAGTGGTTTCCATCGCTCAACCTTTCTTTTTTGAGCTGGGATCGTGCAAAAAGCGCAACTTGTCATTCCCAGCAATGAAGCGTTTTAATTCGGAAATTTCGCCATTTAATGCTGCGGTATCCGAACGCAGCACTGCATTTTCGCTGGAAAGCCTGTCGTTAATTTTGATGAGATCTGCAATTTGATTAATGAGTAGCTGGTTTTCTGACGACATCTGGAGAGTGGCATTGATGTCTTTGCGCTTCATAGGTGGTGCGGAGGCAAGAGATCTCAGGCGTTCTTCTATAGCTGAAATAAGGCGATCGGTGTCCGTCCGTAATTTGCGATATTGGTCGTGCCTCGAGTAGTATGTTGCCGAGCTTATCCTCCGAATGCCAAGAGCAGTGCTGTGCCATTCGCAGAACCGCCGTGAATTCCGCGGCGGGGTAAACTCTGCTGCGCCTTTCAGGTAGTCGCTTAAAAGCTGGTTCTTTCGAGCCCAGTTGTCAATCGCAGCCATTGCCGTATTAAGCTGATGCATCATAGCGTGCAGCCCCGCGCTGTTGATCATCGGTTTGAGCCGAAGGCCAAAGGTTGAATTTCGTTTACCCGAACGAAAAGCGCCTCAAGGCGCTCCGCTTCAGCTAAATACTCCGCACGCCTCGTGGAACTTAGCGCGGAAATGAGCGCCATTCGGCGATTGGCATCAATTTCTTGCTGCAACAACAAGTGGTGTAGGTGCTTAATCATTAACTCGTTTGGGCACCCCGCACAAACCGACCGAGTCGCAGCGGAATAATCCGGGCTGGACCGTTGGTCTAGTGGCACCCCGGTGACCTCCAGGCACTTTGCCTGTGCCAGATCGGTTGCTGTGGTTGTGCACGTGCAGAAATTTTCACGTTTGGCCGGTTCTATGCTAACGGAACGTGCGGCTGTCTCCGCCACCGTTGAGGCAATTTCCGGCGTAATGATATCGACTTGTGCGGACAGCTTTTCCATCTGCCGTTGCAAAGCGCGATTGACGCGTTCACCGCCAAGCCCCGTGAGGGTGATATCCCCTCTGGCCGCTGAAGTAAGCACATGTACAACAAATCTTCGTCGCTCATCGCTTAGATTTCCAAGAATGTCGCCCGCAACGGCTTCGGTTACATATGTTAATGTCATGTTCGGATTGAAATGCCGAAGATGATAGCTCAGGGCGGCTAGGTCGCCATACATGTACCGCCAGTAATAGCAAATGGCGTAGAAGCGCCTAAACTGGTGCGCTGAAAAGTGCCATGGCGTGCCGTCGATTGTTAAAGGTATGGGAAAGCATTCAATGAGAAGAAGCAGCGATGGATCCCAATTATAAATAAAACGGCGGTTGCCAAGATGGTAAACTA
>DASRXG010000071.1:0-8792 GCA_035654275.1 Noviherbaspirillum sp. | reverse complement strand
CATCAAGGCCGAGGACCTCGCCGCCTACCCTGAAGTACGCACTCACATAGAACAAGGCCAGCTCGACAAGGCCCTATCCGCCTTGCGCGCCCAGGAAGCCGCCCACAGCGCCGACCCCGCCTACCACAACCTGATCGGCATCCTCGCGCTGAAGACCGGCGATTACCCGGCTGCAGTCGCCGCCTTCGAGCGCGTAGTGCTGATGCAGCCGGATCACGCCGGCGCCTGGCTCGACCTCGCGATCGCGTCCGCCGAAACCGGCAACCTGTCCAGTGCCGCCAGCTATTTCGACTACATCGAGGAACAGTTCAACCCGCCGCCCGCGGTGCGCGTCGTCATTTCACGCTATCGCGCGCGCATCGCGTCCCGGCCCCAGGTCTCGCCGTGGCAGGCGCAGGCGGATGTGATGTTCGGCGTCGACACCAATGCCAACAGCGGCCTGCAGAACAGCGCGATCCCGTTGACCCTCGGCGCGCAGCGCGTCGACTTCCTGCTCGATCCCTCCCTCCATGCGCGCTCCGACCAGTTCTTCCAGACCGGCGTCGGCGCGCGCTATCGCCAGCGCTTGGGCGACAACGTCGGCGAACTGGTCCTCGGTGCCCGCTCGCGCAATTACCTGGATGAGAAGAACTTCTCGACGATCAGTGCGAACCTGAGCGCCGGCCTGCACCGCGCGACGACCGCCGGCGACGCCAGCGCCTGGCTGCATCTGGAAAACCTGTGGCTGGGCGGCAGCCCGCTGCTCCACAACATCCGCGCAGTCGCACAGGTGGAGCGCCCCTACGACAACTGCCGCCTCGGCATCAGCGCGGAAGCGGAATGGCGCCGCTATGCCAGCTTCGGCACCCTGGATGCGAACGTGATCTGGGGGCAGGCCGGCGCTGCCTGCAACTGGAAGCTCGCGCAAGTCCCGCTGCAAACCATCCTGGTCGGCCGTCTCGGCCTGGATGACCCGACCGGCAACCGCGCCGGCGGGGAAACCCGGCACAGCGAACTGGTCGCGCAGGTCGGCATGCCGCTCGCGTCGGTTGCGCACGCGGAGCTGAGCATGACCTGGGCGGATGCCCGGGACAGGGAAGGCTACAGCCCCTTGCTGGAGCAGAATGCGTTGCGAAAACTCGATCGCCGCACTGTTCGCCTGCTGGTTACCGTGCCGTTGGCGGCCTCTACCGATCTGCAAGTCCTGGCGGAAGAAAACCGCTTCAAATCCAATCTTGCGCTGTTCGAGCAATCTGGGCGGGTGTTCGGCCTGGGGTTCCGGCACCGGTTCTAGAAGCCGCGCTGGTACGAACCGGCATGAGCCAAAGCAGCGTGACAATCTCGCCAACTTGCGGATTCGACTGAAAGTTTCCTCCATCAGCAGGTTTTTTTGATTTTTACTCAGACAAAATAATTATAAAGAGGCGTGGAAAATCGCATAAACCTGTATGAGAAGGTGCGAAATTTTGACCGTCGATCAACGAATCTTGCCTTTACAGGCCTATTTGTTGGACTGCAACAACATTCCTACTGTAAAATCGCGCACGTTGTAGAAGCACCAATGTTTAAACGCGTGTTGTTTTTGCTCAAAAAAAGAATAAGTGTGATGACCATCACATTTATTCTTTGCATGGGTTAATAAGATACGCAACAGCAACTGGCTGACCTTAACTAAAAGCTGGCTTCGCTGACTTTTAATTTTTCCTTTCTTGGGAGTTTTTAGATGGCAATTACCACTCAAATGCGTACTTACGTTGCAAACCTGTACGTCGCCCTGTTTGGCCGCGCTCCGGAGCGTGACGGCCTGGGCTACTGGGTTCAGCAACTCGACGCCGGCAAGACTGTTGCTCAAGTCGCTCAGGAGATGTACAACACCGAACCGGCTCGTGCTAACTACCCGACCTTCCTGACCAACGAAGAAATCATCACCAAGTTCTATAAGAACGTTCTGGGTCGCACTGACGCGCAAATCGCTGCTGACAGCGATGGCATCGGCTACTGGACTGCCAAGCTGGTTGCCGGGAAGACCCAAGGCGAAGTGATCTCCGAAATGATCACCGCCGTGACTTCCTTCACCGGCACCGGCGATGACGCCCTGTCCGTTGCTGCTCGCGATTCCAAGGCTCTGTTCAACAACAAGGTCGCCGTTAGCCTGTACTACGCTGTTGACCTGGGTGGTAACGACGTTTCCAAGGCTTCCACCATCCTGACCGGCGTTACCAAGGATGCAGCCTCTGTTGAGGCTGCTAAGACCGGCGCTTCGAGCTCTGTCGGCCAGACCTACACGCTGACCAAGGGCATTAACGAATTCACCGGCGGTACCGGCAACGACACGTTCGATGCTACGGAAGATTCCACTGCAACCGCAACCTTCTCCAACCTCGACAAGCTGGATGGTGGCAACGGCACGGACACCCTGAAGATCGTTCAAGCTGCTGCAGTTGATACGACCGCTGTTACTGGCGTGACCATCGCGAACATCGAAAACGTGAGCATCACCAGCGGTGCTGGTGTGACCGCTAACTCCAGTTCCTGGGTTGGCGCAACCAACCTGACCATCTCGTCCGGCGATGATGTTACGGCGACTGCTGCTGCTACTACCGATGTGACCATTGCTGCTTCCGCACTGAGCGGCGCTGCAGGTAACGAAGTGACGGTAAATGGCGGTAAGTCTGTGACTATCACGGCTGCTGACACCTCCACCACGGCTGCTGCTTCCGCAAGCAATATCTCCGTTGGCGCCACCGTCGCTGCAGCTGGTGCGGTCAATGTTACCTACACCGAGACCATTTCTGACGGTGCTGCTAACGCTGGCGTTACAGGTGGTGATATCACTGTGACCGGTGGTACCACTGTGACCGTTAATAGCTTGGCAGTCGCTGGCGCAGGTAGCCATGCTGATGACGTGCTGACACTTGGTAATGTGGTTGTAAACGGCAATGCTTCTACGACCGAAGTCACTGTCAAGCAGTCCGCTGCAACCGCCGCCTGGGCTGCTGCCGGTGATAAGATCAAGATCACCAACGGCGCAGTTACGATTGAAGATAAGAATGCCGCTACTGCAAGCGATACCATCACCAAGGTAACGCTGGAAAACTTCGGCGCTTCTGAAATCAAATCGACGGTTCTAAACACCCTGAACCTGACTGCTGGCGCAACTATCGCTGGCGGCGCAGTGGTTCTGACGCAGACCGCTGCAGATACCTCCACCGCTGCAACGACTCTGGCGCTGAACACCTCTGGTTCGTTCGGCAAGATCAGCGGTACTCAGGCTGACGTTTATACCACCCTCAATGTTACGGCAGCTGCTGCAACGACCATCGCTGATATCGAGATGGACAAGCTGGCAACTCTGAATGTTGGTGGCACTGGTGTTACGACCTTCACCGCACTGACCGCTGCACAAAACGCAAGCCTGACGAGCGTTGTGTCGACCGGCGGCGGCCTGACCATCGGTACCGAGCTTGATACTGATGTTGCCGTTACTGGTGGTGCTGGTGTTGAAAACGTGATGATTGGTGGCACGACCAAGGTGGTTGATCTGGGTGGCGGCAATGACGTGGTGACCGTTTCTACCACGTCCTTGGGCGCTGGTGGAGCTGTTAAGGGCGGCGAAGGTACGGATACCCTGGTTGCAAATACCAATACTTCCGCGTTTGCTGGTCTGCCTGGCTTCACTGGTTTTGAAACTCTGCGTGTTGCTGGTGCTGCCGCTCAAGGCGCTCACAATGCAGTTGGTTTCACTGCTCTTGAACTCGGCGCAACCGCAGCTGCTGCTTCCTCGTTTATCAACGTTGCAGCTGGTGTTGGCCTGACTGTTCTGGCTGCTCCGGGTGGTGCTCACACTGTCACTCTGGCAGACGCTACGGGTACGGCAGATACCTTTGCCCTGACCCTGAAGTCGGCTGCTTCGCTCGACCTGTCGGTGAACGGTATCACCCTTAACGGTGTTGAAACCATCAACCTTACCAACACCGATTCGCTGACCACGACGGCTTCCGGCATCAACACCAACAAGTTGAAGCTGACGGCTGACGCCGTGAAGTCTATCGTTGTTACTGGCAACGCTGGTCTCGACCTGACTGGGTCCGTCTACGCCAAGGTTACCAACTTCGACGCTAGCGGTATCACTGGTGCTTCCACGGATGCTGCAGCTCTGGCTGTCACCTACGTTTCGGGTAATTCCACGATCGCTGAAAATGTGACCATCAAGGGCGGTGCCGGTAACGACTCGCTGACTGGTAATGCTGCAAACAACGACACCATTTCTGGCAATGCTGGTGCTGACACACTGGTTTATACTGGCGGTGCCGACTCCTTCAATGGTGGTGCTGGTGCGGATACCTTCGATGTGAACGCAACTGGTACCAAGACCGCGTTCCTGACAATTGAAGATGCAGTGGCGAAGGACATCATCGATCTGGCAGGTCTGATGGGTACCCCGGCAAACGTTGACTACGCTGCTGGTGCCGCTGGCTTTGGTGCTCAGAAGGTCACGTTGGGGGCTGCAGCAACTCTGGATCAGTATCTGGATGCTGCTGCTGCTGACAACGGTGCAGGTACTGGTGACGAAATCGTTGCTTGGTTCAACTTCGGCGGCAACACCTACCTGGTCGTTGACAACAGTGATAACACCACCTTCACGTCTGGTACTGACGCGGTCGTTAAGCTGACTGGTGTCATCGATCTGACCAGCTCCGCAGTGGTGAACGGCGTTCTCACGCTGGCCTAATCTCCTTCGGAGACAAGCCCATCCGTAAGGTTGGGCTTGAGGTGAAAACCTTTGAAACCCCTGTTACTTCGGTAGCGGGGGTTTTTTATTGAAAATCGGGATAGGTCTTGCATCTACGTATTAGAGGTTCAAGGCATTATTCAAGGTTGATATGTCAATCAATCGCCCTGCACGTTCTGCATGGTCGTCGTTCAGTTCGATCCCTTCCGAGGCAAAGAACGCCTTCGTCTGAACCAGTGCCGGCTGTTGTTGGCGATCTCGATGTACTTACGACGCTCACGAGCCCCATTGATAAAAAGCAGTTGTTAGCTTTAAGTTGATCCGTTTTTAGCATTTATTTGCATCGGCTTACGCTTATTTGCGCCTGACTGCAGGTATTACAGCCTGTTTGAAAACTAGATTTCCTCGAATAGACGCTTGAGCAGCAGGCTGCCCATGGCGGCGTAAATCATTTCGGTGGAAACGTCGATGCGGCGCTCATGGTCACGAACCAGCCGACGCCATTGCAACATCCAGCCGAACGACCGCTCCACCACCCAGCGCCTCTGCAACGGAATGAAGCTGTGCTGATTCTCCAGCTTGCGCACCACTTCAACGACAAAGCCCAGTATCGTTGCCTTGTCCATTAGCCGGCGCCTGTCATACGCGGCATCGGCAAATAGGTGTTTCACCCATGGCTAGCGCTTCTTCAGAGCCAGCAACACCCATTCGGCCCCGGGGGAATCGGCTATATCGGCCGGTGTCAGGTTGACCATCAACAGTCTGCCATCCTCATCCACAGCAATGTGCCTCTTGCGTCCGCTAACCTTCTTGTTGGCGTCATAGCCCGGTGCAGCCGCGTATGGCGCCTTGACCGACTGACTATCGATGACTGCAGCCGTGGGCGACTCCTGCCTGCCTTGTTGCTGCCTGTCCAGCATCAGTGCCACGTCGTGAATCACCTTGAACAACAGTCGGCGCACAAACCGCCTGAACCACCAGTACACCGTCTGCCAAGGGGGGGGAATGCACCGGCAGCATGCGCCATTCACATCCTGGGCGCACCAGGTACCGAATCGCATTCATCACCTCACGCAAGTCGGTTACCCGGTGCCGCCCGGTTGCCGCAGGACGTAGCAACAACGGTTCAATAGCCAGCCATTCCGCATCCGTCAGGTCACTCGGATAGCGCTTTACCTTCTGCTCTTGCCGTACCTGTTTCGCTCAATGCCGTTCTGTCCACATGGCAAATCCTCCTGCGCTTCTCGCGCATCAGATTGCCAACTTACTGCCCTTTTATCGAGTTTTCAAACAGGCTGTAAGTCTCTCCAAGTAACGACAAACTTCCCCGAATACGTCACCATCAACGGCACTAGCTACGCGTCTGCAAAACTGTCTGATGCCGTCAAAGCATAATTGGGCAGTGTGCAGGCCACAGACGCTGAAATCGCCCGCCTGCAGCAGCAGCAGATAGCAATCACCCAGACTACGCGTAATGCCTACTTCACGGCGTTACTCGCCGCGCTTAAGTCCAAGGAAAAGTCATCCAACGACAAGCCGAAGAAGTCCCGTGCGCCGCGCAAGACGAAGGCCGCTGGGGCGCTCTCTGAGTGCGAATACGAGCCGGAATAACAGTAGTTTCGGATACCATAAGCGACTTGCCCGGTGTCTTGCCCTCTTTGATCCTGAATTTCGCCTTTTTTTGCCTAATGCATATCGCTGACCTCGTTCAATGTAGTCCGGTTGTAGTCATACCATTACCTCACTGCAGGCAGTCTCTGCCAGTTCGACGGTAATCTGGTATCAGGTTTGCCATAAACTTGCACAATGGGAGGCGGTGGATGCTTAACTAGCAACAAACGTTGCGCGCTACGGAGATGCATGCGCAGCAGGCGCGGTTTGACGCCTTCCTCGCGGGCTGCCAGCAGACGTTGATGCTTGTAGCAGCGATATCGACGCACTACTATCGGTTGCAGGTCTCCTATCCGCATTTGGTTTCCTGGCCCCGGCACGAAAGTGCTATCGCCGTGCCAGATCGCTTGCTCCCAATAATATTCGTCCCATCATGGGCCTTGCCGACACCACGCGTGATACCGGCAATCATGCCAAATGCCGAGATCTATACAACAAGTGGCTAAAGCTCCTGCCTGAGCACGAAATCATCCGGCGCAACGCACTTTTGAGCCTGGAATATGACCCAAATTCAGATGATGAAGTCCGCCTCCAGCAGGCAAAGGAATGGGGGGGAGTGGGCAACAAGAAAGGCCGGAGGACCGCATGGACGCCCTCCGCTGCGATCACTTGAAGGCCGGCCACTACGTGTTGGCTACGTTTCAGCCGACTACTGTCAGCACACCGTCGGCCTGTTCGTCAAAGACGTAATCCGCAACCACGATTCGGAAAAAGTTGTGGCCTTCGCATACAGCGCTGGTAAGGTCAACGACTGGATCACAGGCACGGTACGGACTGCATGTCAGTTCCGCGACGCAACCAACCTCGATGATGCCGCTTTGGCTCAGTTAATCTGTAAGGATGAAATTGACGTGCTGGTGGACCTGTCCGGCCACACCGCAGGTTCTCGCCTAACTGTCTTTGCCCATCGGCCTGCTCCAGTGCAGGTAAGCTGGCTCGGTTATTTCGCCACGACAGGTCTGTCAACGTTTGATGCCGTTCTGCTTGACGAATGACATGCACCGCCGGGCATGGAAGTCCAGTTCGTCGAAGAGATCATCCGCTTGCCGGGAGGCCGGTTTTGCTACACGCCCGTGCCGTTCGCACCTTCCACGGTCGCTTCGCCACCAAGCCTTGCCAACGGTTACATCACCTTCGGCTGCTTCAACAATACAGCGAAGCTCAACCCCGGCGTCTATGACGTCTGGGCACGTATCCTGTCTGCCGTGCCGGATTCACGGCTCGTGCTGAAATGGCGCACGTTCCATGACGCTGGGATGTGCCAGCTCGTTCGGGATAACTTCGTACAGCGCGGCGTTGACCCGGGCCGCATTGAATTGCGCGGCGCATCCTTCCACAAAGACTTGCTGAAGGAATACGACGATATCGATATCGCGCTCGATCCCTTCCCGTTCACCGGCGGCCTCACGAGCTGCGAAGCATTGTGGATGGGCGTGCCGGTTGTGACCTGGCCGCAGAGTCGGGTGGTAAGCCGGCAGAGCTTTGCCTTCTTGTCGGCGATCGGCTTGCCGGAGCTTGCAGCGCGGGACCCCGACGACTATGTACGCATTGCATGCGAGGTGGCGTGTGATCCGCAGAGTCTCGCAACCATGCGGGCAGGCATGCGCCAACGCATCCAGGCTTCTTCCCTGATGGACGTCGTAGGGTTTACGCGGCGCCTCGAGCAAGCACTGATTGACCTTTACCAGGAAGTTTTCACGCGAGAGATGACGCAGGATATACACAACCTGTCTCCTCGCTAACCAGGAAAGCCCCTCACGATTGATCCGCCCCAATTCAGACACGGATCCATTCCTTCACCCGTGTCGCCTTGACCACAAAGTAAAATACCGGGCAACTGCCGTAACTCGAGCAACTCAGCGAATGCCGAAGAGCGTCAATCCTTAGGGGCGGCAGGTGAGCCGCGAGAAGCTCGCATGATGAAAGCCGGCCCCTTCGTATCGCTGCCCGCGACACGTTGCGGAACAATGTATCGATGTCGCACTAGAAAAGGCCATGTCTCCACATGGCGGAGCATATGACAGCTGCAATCTATTACCACCCCGAGGCATACACCACCACCGGCCCGAAACTGATGGGCCGCAACGCGGCCGGCGAGTCCTTCCTGCGCGGTTTCCTGCGCTATAGCAAGTCCACCGAGTTCTGGGTACAGGTTGAAAGGCCCGAACACGCGCGCCACTTCGCTCAAACCGTCCGGTCGTTCAATCGAAGCGAGCCGGTCAATGCTGTGGACAAGGCCAGTCTTGCCCGGCTGTCGAATCCGGAAGTTGTCTACTTTCCCGGCCCTGGTCTCCGGGAGCATGCAAATCATCGCGCTTTTTTCGGTCATGGCGCCTGGAGCCTGTGCGGGATTACCCACACGACCTCCAGTGCCGGCGCCATGGATTCGCTCGCCGAGCTGATTACCGCG
>DASRXG010000070.1:0-22201 GCA_035654275.1 Noviherbaspirillum sp. | reverse complement strand
ATTGGAGAGCGAGGTCGGTGTCGGCACTACCGTACGTTTCACCGCGTGGTTCAGGCTTGCCGCCGCCCCACGCCAGATGCCCGAAATGCCGGCAGTCATTGACGGCATGCGTGTGCTGCTCGTCGATGACAACCCGAGCGCACGCACGGTGCTGGCCGATAGCTTGGCCGCCCTGCCGGTGCAAGTTGATCTTGCCTGCACTGCGGGCGAAGCGCTGGACATGATCCATGCCGCCGATGCGCATTGCCCGTATGGAGTCGTCTTTACCGACCTTGCCATGCCCGGCATGGACGGTGTCGACCTCATCTGCGCGGTCAAGGGCGACGAGACGCTGAACGCGCCGCCGCGCATGGTCCTGCTCAGCGCGCACAGCAGCGAAGGCGCGCGTTACCGCATTGAGCGAGCCGGCGCCGATGGCGTGCTGATGAAGCCCGTCGGCGCGTCGGCACTGGCGGACATGATGCTCGAACTGTTCGCGCCGCACACGCGCGCGGCACTGCGTGCAGCAACGGAAACGATGCCGCATTTTCGCGACCTCTCGATCCTGCTGGTGGAAGACAACGACATCAATCAGCAGATCTCCGCCGAACTGCTGCAGACCGCCGGCATCCGCGTCGATATCGCCGCCAATGGACGCATTGCGCTGGACATGCTGAGGGCGGTGGAGCCGGGGCACTACGGCCTGGTGTTCATGGACGTGCAGATGCCGGAAATGGACGGGCACGAAGCGACGCGCCTCATCCGCGCGGACGCCCGCTTCCAGAGCTTGCCTGTGATCGCAATGACCGCCCACGCGATGGTCGAGGAACGGGAACGCTGCTTCGCATCCGGCATGAACGGACACCTCGCCAAGCCGGTCAACCCGGCCGAGCTGTACCGCACCGTGGCCCGCTGGTGCCCGCAGTACATCGTGCCGGAAGACCTGGAAGCCGCATCAGCACTGCCGCCCCCACTGCCGCCGGCCGTCAGCAAGCCGGAGACCGATCACGATCTCGTCATCGAAGGAATCGATGTGCGGGAGGGCATGTCACGCGCACTCGGAAACCGTGATTTCTACCTGCAGATGCTCGGACGCTTCCGCGACAGCCAATCCGATGTCGCTGTACGCGTACGCACGACGCTGGAAACGGACCGCGTGCAGGCGGAGAGGATGGCGCATTCGGTCAAAGGAGCTGCCGCGCTGCTCGGTGCGGGCGGCGTGCAGCGGATCTCGGGCGAGGTCGAGGCAGCGATCCGCGCCGGTGCCCAAATGGACATACTGGAACCTATGCTTCAGCAACTTGATTCCACGATGCGCACGCTGTGCTTCGCGATCGACAGTGTCCTGCCGAAAGAGTCACCTGCACAGGCCGCTTCCCCGGAAATGCGCATCGACCGGAATGCGGCGCAGGCGTCGATTTTCCGCTTCACTGCGATGCTGCGCGAGTGCGATGGCGAAGCAACCGACCTGTATGCGCAACTGGCAAGCATGCTGACTGTGGCGCTTGGCCAGTCCACCTGCAGGGACATCGAGCGCGCCTTGCGCGTGTATGACTTCGATGCCGCCCTGGAAGCGCTCGTGCGCGGCGCGGATGCTGCGGGCTATCAGACGGACCAAGCCAAGCGGTCCGGCGAGGTTTCATCGTGAGTGCACCTGACGTCGCGCAAAAGCAAACAATCCTGATCGTCGACGATGCCCCAGACAACATCATGCTGTTGTCGGCGCTGCTGAAGAGCCGGTATCGACTGAAGATCGCCACCAACGGCGTAAAAGCCCTCGAACTCGCCCGCACCGCACCACGTCCCGAGCTGATCCTGCTCGACGTGATGATGCCGGAGATGGATGGCCTCGAAACATGCCGCCGCCTGAAGGCGAATGCCGAGACTGCGGATATTCCGGTCATTTTCCTGACCGCCCGCATCCAGCCGGAGGACGAAGCGAGAGGTTTGCAACTGGGCGCCGCAGACTACATCACCAAGCCGATCAGCCCGCCAGTCGTACTTGCGTGCGTGGCAACCCAACTCGGGTTTCGCAAGGCGTCCTGCAATCCCGGGACTAGTAATCCGAATGCATGACCGGATAACCGCCCGCCGGTTATTCCTCTTTGCCAACGGTAGCGTTCCCATGCGCTGCGTTTTACCCACATTTCTTGTGCCCAAATCTGTGGATAAGCAAGAATAACGATACTTAAGTTTCTGATTATTAAGCGCTTTTCTTGGTTGATGAAAATCAATGCAGTCCCTTGGCACAACCGCAGCGAATGGCAGAACAAGTCACGCCGACCATAGTCCTAGAGGGATATGTGTGAAGGAGACTGCCATGGCAGCCGTCAAGTACACCAAGGCGGATTGGGTCGCCCAAGCCGATATCCAGGCACGCGAGGATGGGAAATTCCAAGGCGTGGTGTTGATCAGCCATGAACATGGCGATGAAAGTGAAGAAGCGCAACATACCGTTGAGGCTGCATCCGACAGCCCGGAAGAGGCGCTCGAGCAAGCAAAGGCATTGGCGCACCGCATTCTGGCGAATGTTGATTGAAATGCCCATAAAGGCGTAGCGTACATCCTTGAGCTTAAGAGCGGTTCGCCCGGCAGGCATCGGGTGGCGGCTGTACCCGAGGCGCTCTTCGCGTTAATCACATTTGCCGTGGACAATCCTGTGGATAACGCTAGGCAAGGCTGCCTATGCCCATGATCCATAAGGAATTTTTTCCTTTGATTAAAATCAGGGCAGGCTGAAGCGGATCGCCCGTTGCGGGATGCTCGTTGTGGAGCGTTTTGCGGGTTCGGCGGTGAAAAATCCTAGCGGTCTGAATGGCTCAAGCCCTTCCGGCTGCACCAAAGGCGCTTCTTGCCCGCAGGCGCTCGATGATCAATGTTGCCTGCAGATCCGCAACCGAATCCAGCGCTTGCTCCCACCCGTGTTGCAGCCGCTCGACCGAGTCGCACATCATGCGAAAGGCGACGGTGGCCGCCTCCATCGGAGTCTGTGCAGCGTCCCGGGCGGATTCGATCTGGACAAGGAGTTGTTCAAGCGAGGGACGATGCACGGGCGGCGCGGCGTCAACCGCTTCCCTGAGCACATGCCTGCGAAAGATTTCCAGCGCTTCCGGATCCTGCCGGTGAAGCGCTGCCAGCACATCAAAATCCGGAAGGCGGATTGTCATGATCGGGCTCCTGTCCATATCGATTAGACAGATATAACCCGTTGATGTTTTTATATTTTGTGACGAGTCAATGCAGATGGGCGACGTGCATGCGGGGACGCAAGGAAATCAGCGATCCACCTCGTCCAGCTGAAGCAGCACATTGATGCAGGCTCCGACGATAAGCCCCGCCGTGATCAGGCCCAGAAGTGAAATGATAGCGGTCAACATGTCTCCCCCCGATTTATCCGTTGTGCCGGTATTACAGCATCGGGTCGAGGCGCAATATTGACCTTCCTCATTTCCCGAGCAGAATTTCTGCAAACCGAGCGCGCAGAAAAAAGCCCGCAGACCTTTCGGTTGCGGGCGAAATCCAATTCAAGGAGAGTTGGAGGAGACAGGAGTAATAATACTGCGGCGCAACAAGCATGTCCGCTTTATTGTCGTGATGACAGACATTCACGATATGTATAACACCTGTTTCAAAACGAAAAGCCCACCCGGTTTTCACCGCGTGGGCCTTTTTTGTCTCCTTCGATCCTAAATCGGATTTTCTTTAATGTGGCCAGATACTACCCCGCTTTCACCGAAAATAAAAGGCAAAAGCTCACACTTTCTCACGCGCTTCTTGATCTATCTTTGGTAAAGCCGTTGTTTCGCAAAACAAATTATTTTGGATCCCCTATTTTCCGATACAAAAACGGCTGAAAATCACGCCGAGCAGATCATCCGATGTAAATTCGCCGGTAATGCTGTTCAGGCGGTCCTGCGCGATGCGCAGCTCTTCGGCCAGCAGGTCCAGCGCCTGGTCGTTGACCTGGTTTTCCTTGGCCACGTACTCCGCTGCCATATCGAGATGTTCGCGCGCGGCCTTCAGCGCGAGCAGATGGCGTTCCCGCGCAAGGAACCGCGACTCGCCGGTCTGCTGCCAGCCCGCCACGCGCAGCAATTCGGTGCGCAACAGGTCGATGCCGCGCCGGTCCGTCGCCGACAAGTACACATGCGTCGCATCCGGCATGCGGTCGACGGCGGGCTTGTGGCCGGACAGGTCGATCTTGTTCCACACGCGTAGTACTGGCACGTTCGGAGGAAAGCGCTCGACGATTTCTTCGTCGTCGCGCGTCGGCCCGCGGCTGGCGTCGAGCAGGTGCACGATCACATCCGCCTTGCGCACTTCCCCCCAAGTCCGTTCAATGCCGATGCGCTCCACCTCATCGCCGGCGTCGCGGATGCCAGCAGTGTCGATGATGTTGAGCGGGATGCCCTCCATCTGGATCGTTTCGGTTACCTTGTCGCGCGTGGTGCCCGCAATCGGCGTCACGATCGCGACTTCCGCGCCGGCCAGCGCATTGAGCAGCGAGGACTTGCCGACATTCGGCTGGCCCGCGAGGACGACGTTCAGTCCATCGCGCAGCAGAGCACCCTGCGCAGCCTGCGTGAAGATTTCATTCAGGTTGGCACGGATCCGTTCGAGCTGGCCGCGTGCATCGGACTTTTCCAGAAAATCGATTTCCTCTTCCGGAAAATCCAGCGTCGCCTCCACCAGCATGCGCAGGTGGATGACCTTGTCGACCAGTTCATGAATCGTCTTGGAAAACACGCCGGACAAGGACTGCGACGCCGACTTCGCGGCCGCCTCGGTCGAAGCCTCGATCAGATCCGCCACCGCTTCCGCCTGTGCCAGGTCGAGCTTGTTGTTCAGGAACGCGCGATGCGTGAATTCACCCGGTTGCGCGAGGCGCAGGTCGATTTCCTCGCCGGCTTCCAGGCATCGTGACAGCAGCATCTGCATCACGACCGGTCCGCCATGTCCCTGCAGCTCCAGCACATCCTCGCCGGTGTAGGAGTGCGGCGCCTTGAAGTAAATCGCGATGCCCTGGTCGATGGCGCTGCCATCCGCGTTCCGGAATGGCAGGTACGTCGCATGGCGCGGCTGCAGCTGGTCGGTGCCGCAGACTGCTTTCATCACGCTGGAGAGGTTTTTGCCGGAGAGGCGCACCACACCGATGCCGCCACGCCCGGGTGCGGTGGCGATCGCGGCGATGGGAGAAGAGTCGTAGTTCATGAATCGATTGTAGGTTCGCTATATGCCGCCGGGCAATAGAAAGTGCTGCATAGGAGATGCGCGGCCGTTTATTACAACACGCTGCGCAGAGCACATTGCCATTCCATACATGAAGAGCAAGTCCCGAAATGAAAAAGCCCGCGCAACGCACGGGCCTTTGCCGGGAGCAATGTGCAGCTTATGCAGCTTCGCCGCTCTCGATCTTCTTCGTGATCACCCATTGCTGCGCGATCGACAGGATGTTGTTCACGACCCAGTACAGCACGAGGCCAGCCGGGAAGAAGAAGAACATCACCGAGAACACGATCGGCATGAACATCATCACTTTCGCCTGGATCGGGTCCGGCGGGGTCGGGTTCAGCTTGGTCTGAATGAACATCGAGACCGCCATCACCACCGGCAAGATGTACCACGGGTCCGGTGCGGACAGGTCCTGGATCCAGCCGAGCCACGGTGCGTTGCGCATTTCGACCGATGCCAGCAGCACCCAGTACAGCGCGATAAACACCGGAATCTGCACCAGGATCGGCAAGCAGCCGCCGAGCGGATTGATCTTCTCGGTGCGGTACAACTCCATCATCGCCTGGTTCATCTTCTGCGGATCGCTCTTGTAACGCTCGCGGATCGACTGCATTTTCGGCGTGACGGTCTTCATCTTCGCCATGCTGCGATAGCTCGCGGCGGACAGCGGGAAGAACGCCAGCTTGATCAGCACGGTCAGCACGATGATCGTCCAGCCCCAGTTGCCGAGCACCTTGTGGATCTGGTCCATCAGCCAGAAGATCGGCGCTGCAACGATCGTCAGCCAGCCATAGTCTTTCACCAGTTCCAGGCCTGGAGCCAGTTTCTCCAGAGTCGCGGATTCTTGCGGGCCGGAGTACAGACGGGTTTCCATCGAAGCGGTCGCACCCGGAGCGATGCTGCCCATCGGCAGAATCTGGCCGACGGCAAACAGGTTGTTATCGATTTTCTTCGTGTAGATCTCGCGCGAGACCTTTTCCGGCGGCAGGAACGCGGAGACGAAGTAATGCTGCACCAGTGCGATCCAGCCGTTGTCCGCCTTGGTCGCGTGTTTTGCGCTGCCGTCCGCGATGTCTTCGAAGTCGATCTTCTGGAACTTGTCAGTCTCCGTATAGATCGCCGGGCCGGTGAAGGTGCTGTAGAACTGCGATTCGCCTTCCGGCTTGTTGCCGTCACGGACGAGCTGCAGGTAAAGCGACGGACTGACCGGCTCGCCGGAGTTGTTGACCACGTCATGCTTGATGCCGATGGTGTAGTCGCCGCGCTTGAAGGTATACGTCTTGACCAGCTTCACGCCGCCCTGCTCCGACTCGAGCACCAGTTGAAGCTCTCTGTTTCCGTCCAGTGCGCGCGGACCCGGTTTGGCGGCGTAGCTCGACTTGTGGTTGGGGAGGGAATTGGCAGCCGCGCCAATCAGGCCGGTCTGCGCCACATAGGTGTGCTTGGCGTTGGTGCCGGAATCAAACAGCACCATGTTCTTGGTCTGATCGATCGTGTCCTTGTGCTTGAGCAGTTCCAGGCGTTTCAGCTCGCCGCCGATGGTGTCGATGTCGGCCTTGATGACGTCCGTCGTGATCGTGACGATCTCGCTCTTGACCGGAGCCGGACCAGCAGGCACGGCGGAAGGTGCGGCGGCCGGTGCGCTTGCCTGCGGTACATCCGACGCCGGGGCAGGTGCGCCGCCAGCGGCCGGTTTGGCTGCCTGCTGCGTCGCCGACGGGAAGAACATCGACGGCTTGCCGTTATAGCGCATCCAGTTGTCCCAGAGCAGTACCAGGGACAACGAGAACACAACCCACAGGACGGTACGTTGGATATCCATAAGTGATTTAGTTTGAATAATCAGGAATTCAGTGGTGGCCGCAGTCGCACGCTGCAGCCGGATTTTCTGTCGACTTCTTCGGTACCGGATCGAGCCCGCCGGGATGCCACGGATGGCATTTGCACAGGCGTTTGGCGGTCAGCAGGCTGCCGCGCGCCGCGCCGTGTTCGCGGATTGCCTCTGTCGCGTACTCGGAGCAACTCGGGTAAAAACGGCAATTCCGGCCCAAAAACGGACTGATGCCCAGCTGGTACGCGCGCAATAGTAGCAGCAAAAGACGTTTCATCGCTGGGCTTCCGCCGAGTTCTGTGAATGCAGCAGTTGTGTCAGTTCCTTGCGCAGCGTAGATTTGAGTTGCGCGTTGGTTGCCGGTTCGGCACGGGTATTCACGGGTTTGGACAGGCGGACGATGCAGTCGATGGCCGGCAGGGCCGACTGGCGGAACAGCTCGCGCGCGACGCGCTTGATCGTATTGCGGGTGACTGCGCGCGGCGCAAAGCGTTTGGCTGCCACGATGCCCAGACGAGCATGGCTCAACTGGTTGGGCCGCGCATAGAGAACAAAGTGCGCAGTGCGCTGCACGGGCCGCAAACGAAAAACGGATGAAAAATCATCCGTTTTAACGATACGCCGATCGCGTGAATAATCTTCGCTCACGCCAGCAGCTGGTGCGGCCGGGCTTATACAGCCAGGCGCTTGCGGCCTTTGGCGCGACGTGCATTCAGCACAGCACGACCGCCACGGGTTGCCATGCGAACGCGGAAGCCATGGGTGCGCTTGCGGCGAACGACGGAAGGTTGGTAAGTACGTTTCATGTTGGTCTCGCTAATCAGCAAAAATGGGTTGGATCATCACGCAGCCCATTCTTGTCTTGTGTTCTTGTGTTGTAGACACAAAACGCAACAGGCAGTGAACCCGCAATTAGACATTAATTTCTGCTTACCTGTCAATAACTTAGCCTTCCGGCGAGAGGGTTCGGGGAACATGCAGGGTAAAGGTGATGCATTTTGCAAGCGTTGAAATGTGGTTGGCGCACGGCGAAAACCGAAGCCTTGCCTACGCCCAAATTATCCACATTGGCAAGCATTTTTTTGCATCGGAAATGTGATGCCTCCTGTGGATAACTTGCTGCGGCGGGTATAGAATAGCCCTCCCGCGCCGAACACCCTTCGCGTGCGCGTGCCGTTCAGGCGCTCCCTGCCGCAGCCTCCAGAAACCTGGATTGAGCCGCCGCGCGAGTGGCCGGACAGGGAAGCATGCGAAGGCCGTCGTTCAACCCAGCGCCCTCTCATTCAGAAAAAATTCATGGAAAACTTTTGGCAGACTTGCTCCGCGATGCTGGAGCAGGAACTCACGCCGCAGCAATATAGTGCGTGGATCAAGCCGCTGGCACCGCTCGACTTCGAGGATGGCCGCCTGCGGATCGCTGCTCCCAACCGCTTCAAGCTCGACTGGGTCAAGACCCAGTTCGCCAATCGCATCACAACGCTTGCCTCTGAATACTGGGAAGCGCCGATCGAAGTGCAGTTCGTGCTCGACCCGCGCCTCAATGGCGCGAAGAAGCCGGCGCCCGCACCCGTCCCTGCGGCCGCTGCGGCAGCGAGCGCCGGGTTCGACCTTTCCTCCGAGATTCCCGACCCGATCGAACGGGCCGATATTGTCATGGAGGAAACAAAGAAGCGTGACCAAAGCAAGATCAACCCGGCGCTCACCTTCGAGAGTTTTGTGACCGGTAAGGCCAACCAGCTCGCACGTGCCGCTGCCATCCAGGTTGCGAACAACCCCGGCGTTTCGTACAACCCGCTATTCCTCTACGGCGGCGTCGGCCTCGGCAAGACCCACCTGATCCATGCGATCGGCAACCAACTGCTGGCCGACAAGCCCAATGTACGTATCCGCTACATCCACGCAGAGCAATATGTTCGCGACGTAGTGACCGCTTACCAGCGTAAAGGCTTCGACGACTTCAAGCGCTATTACCATTCGCTGGACATGCTGCTGATCGACGATATTCAGTTCTTCGCCGGCAAGAGCCGCACGCAGGAAGAATTCTTCTATGCGTTCGAAGCACTCATTGCAGCAAAGAAACAAATCATCATCACCAGCGACACCTATCCGAAGGAAATCAGCGGCATGGACGACCGCCTGATCTCCCGCTTCGACTCCGGCCTGACGGTCGCGGTCGAGCCGCCGGAGCTGGAAATGCGCGTGGCGATTCTGCTGAAAAAAGCGGCACAGGAAGGTGCCGTACTGTCCGACGACGTGGCGTTTTTCGTTGCCAAGCACTTGCGTTCCAACGTGCGCGAGCTGGAAGGCGCGCTGCGCAAGATCCTTGCGTACTCGCGCTTCCATGGCAAAGACATCACGATCGATGTTGTCAAGGATGCACTGAAGGACCTGCTGTCGGTGCAAAACCGTCAGATCTCGGTGGAGAACATCCAGAAGACCGTGGCCGACTTTTTCAACATTAAAGTGGCCGACATGTACTCCAAAAAGCGCCCGGCCAACATCGCCCGCCCACGCCAGATTGCGATGTACCTTGCCAAAGAATTAACACAAAAGAGCCTGCCGGAAATCGGCGAACTGTTCGGCGGCCGCGACCATACGACCGTCCTGCACGCCGTCCGCAAGATCGCCGCCGACCGCAGCAAGAATCCGGAAGTGAACCACGAACTGCATGTATTGGAGCAAACGCTGAAGGGTTAATCACAGCTGCCTACCGGCTTGTGGATAACCTGGCAAGGGCGGCTGCTGAATAATGCAGCACCGCCTTCAACCGCAGCCAAAGAGCGGATCCCGGCTTGCAACAGACGCACATCGGCATCGCCCGGAAACACTTATAAAGAAGGCAAAAAAGCATCACTTTGGTTTCTTGGGAGTGCGCCTTTTCTGTCAAAATAGAGGGTGTTCTGCGTTCGCCTGACCGGACGAGCCTCAGTCTTGCCAAGCCGGTCCGCTCTTCAGAAAAACAGCTCCGTCTTAACTATTAATACAAGGACAAAAGCATGCAATTGGTCAAAACCCAACGTGACACGCTTCTCCGACCCCTGCAGATCGTGAGTGGTATTGTCGAGCGTCGGCATACGCTGCCGATTCTGGCCAATATCCTCATTCGCAAGGACGGCGAAAAAGTGTCGTTCCTGTCCACCGACATCGAAGTGCAGATCACGACCAATGCCAATGTCGGCAGCGGCTCCGAGATCGCTTCGACCACGGTGGCGGCGCGCAAGCTGCTCGACATCCTGCGTGCACTGCCCGACTCCGGCGACGTGTCGCTGTCGCTGGCCAACAAGCGCATGACCATCCAGTCCGGTAAGTCGCGCTTCGCGTTGCAGACGCTGGCCGCAGAAGAATTCCCGACCGTCGCCCAGGCCGAGCACTACAACGCCAAGGTCACGCTGCCGCAGAAGACGCTGAAGCACCTGTTCAACATGGTGCACTTCGCGATGGCGCAGCAGGACATCCGCTATTACCTCAACGGCCTGCTGCTCGTCGTCGACGGCAAGAACGTGATCGCAGTCGCGACAGACGGACACCGTCTCGCGTTCTGCCAGGTGGAGACCGACCAGGACTTCGTGCGCCAGGAAGTGATCATTCCGCGCAAGACCATCCTCGAACTGCAGCGCCTGCTGGAAGACCAGGACAACCCGGTCGACCTCGAGATCGCCAACAACCAGGTGAAGCTGACCTTCGCCGACATCGAGCTGATCTCCAAGCTGGTCGAAGGCAAGTTCCCGGATTACACCCGCGTGATCCCGAAGGGCTACAAGAACAACTTCACCATCGATCGCCTGACTCTGCTGCATGCACTGCAGCGCGCGGCGATCATGACGAGCGACAAGTTCAAGGGCGTCCGTTGCATCATCAGCCCCGGCAGCCTGAAGATCAGCTCCACCAACGCCGACCAGGAAGAGGCAGTGGAAGAGCTCGAGATCGACTACGGCGGCGACAGCATCGACATCGGCTTCAACGTCACGTATCTGCTCGACGTCCTGAACAACCTCAAGGGTGAGAGCATCAACATCGCGCTCGGCGACGCGAATTCATCGGCACTGATCACCGTGCCGGAAAACGCCGATTTCAAGTACGTCGTTATGCCGATGCGTATTTGATGAATACGTGATTTAGTTCGCAACACAATTCGACAAGGGGGCAGCCGAGGTCAAGGCATGCCCCTTTGCCACATTTTAGAATTATCGATTTAAAGCAGTAACCGTTCTTTCAGAAGGCAGCCATGTCCGCGATTCCTCAAGAAAACACCCCGCAACCGCAACAAAGCAGCCAATACAGCGCATCCTCGATCCAGATCCTCGAAGGCCTGGAAGCAGTCCGCAAGCGCCCCGGCATGTACATCGGCGACACTTCTGACGGCACGGGCCTGCACCACCTCGTCTTCGAAGTGCTCGACAACTCCATCGACGAAGCACTCGCCGGCCACTGCACCGAGATCCACGTCACCATCCATGCCGACAACTCGATCTCCGTGACCGACAACGGCCGCGGCATCCCGACCGGCATCAAGTGGGACGACAAGCACGACCCGAAGCGCAGCGCGGCAGAAATCGTGATGACCGAGCTGCACGCCGGTGGCAAGTTCGACCAGAACTCGTACAAGGTCTCCGGCGGCCTGCACGGCGTGGGCGTGTCCTGCGTGAACGCACTGTCCAAGCTGCTGCGCCTGACCATCCGCCGCGACGGCAAGGTCCACCAGATGGAATTCGCCAAGGGCGTGGTCCAGAACCGCGAACTCGAAGTCCAGGAAGGCGTGCAAGTCTCTCCCATCAAGGTCACCGGCGAAACCGACAAGCGCGGCACCGAAGTGCACTTCTGGGCCGATGAAGAAATCTTCACGCATGTCGAATTCCACTACGACATCCTCGCCAAGCGCATCCGCGAACTGTCCTTCCTCAACAACGGCGTGCACATCAAGCTCACCGACCAGCGCACCGGCAAGGAAGAAGACTTCGCGTTCGAAGGCGGTACCCGCGGTTTCGTCGAATACATCAACAAGAACAAAAACGTCCTGCACCCGACCGTCTTCCAGGCCACCGGCGAGAAAGTGTCCGAGCAAGGCACGATGATCGGCGTCGACGTCTCCATGCAATGGAACGACGCGTTCAACGAGCAGGTCCTCTGCTTCACCAACAACATCCCCCAGCGCGACGGCGGCACGCACCTCACCGGCCTGCGCGCAGCAATGACCCGCGTCATCAACAAGTACATCGAAGAAAACGACTTCGCCAAGAAAGCGAAAGTCGAAATCTCCGGTGACGACATGCGCGAAGGCCTCACCTGCGTGCTGTCCGTGAAGGTCCCCGAGCCGAAGTTCAGCTCGCAGACCAAGGACAAGCTGGTATCAAGCGAAGTGCGCGGCCCGGTCGAAGAAATCGTCGCCAAGACGCTGACCGACTACCTGATGGAAAAGCCCAACGACGCCAAGATCATCTGCGGCAAGATTGTCGAAGCTGCGCGTGCGCGCGAAGCCGCCCGCAAGGCACGCGAACTGACCCGCCGCAAGGGCGTGATGGACGGCCTCGGCCTGTCCGCCAAGCTGGCCGACTGCCAGGAAAAAGACCCGGCGCTGTGCGAGCTGTACATCGTCGAGGGTGACTCCGCAGGCGGCTCCGCCAAGCAAGGCCGCGACCGCAAGTTCCAGGCGATCCTCCCGCTGCGCGGCAAGGTGCTCAACGTCGAAAAAGCTCGCTTCGAAAAGATGCTGTCCTCCGAGCAGATCACCACGCTGATCGCCACGCTCGGCACATCGATCGGCCCGGACGAATTCAACGTCGAGAAGCTGCGCTACCACCGCATCATCATCATGACCGACGCGGACGTCGACGGCGCCCACATCCGCACCCTGCTGCTCACGCTGCTGTATCGCCAGATGCCGCAGCTGGTCGAGCGCGGCCACGTGTACATCGCGCAGCCGCCGCTGTACAAGGTCAAGCACGGCAAGGACGAGCGCTACCTCAAGGACGACGTCGAAGAAGCGAGCTACATGATGCAGATCGCGCTGCACGACGCCGCCATCATCCCGACCGAAGGCGCGCAACCGATCATCGGCGAAGCACTGTCCGAACTGGTCCGCCAGTACAACACCGCCAACGCGATCATCATGCGCCTGTCCAAGGCGATTGACGAAGCTGCGCTGTCGGCCATCATGACCGGCGTCACGCTCAACCTCGACAACGGCGAGAATGCAGAAGCCTCCGCCAAGGCACTCTCCGCCGCCATCAACGACCCGAGCGTCGAAGTCGTCGTGAAGTCGGACGAACTCTCCGACAAGCACATGCTGCGCGTGCAGCGCCGTCACTTCGGCAACCTGAAGATCAGCACCATCGACGCCGAGTTCGTGCGCGGCCCCGATTACCAGGTGCTCTCCGCCGCCGCCGCTACCTTCAAGGGCCTGATCGGCGAAGGCGCGATGGTCCGCCGCGGCCAGGGCGACAAGGCCAAGGAAATCGCCATCCGCGACTTCCACGAAGCGATGAACTGGCTGCGCGACGAAGCCGAGCGCGGCGTCTCCAAGCAGCGCTATAAGGGTCTGGGTGAAATGAACCCGGAACAGCTGTGGGAAACCACGATGGACCCGACAGTGCGCCGCCTCCTGAAGGTGCAGATCGAGGACGCGATTGCAGCGGACCAGATCTTCACCACGCTGATGGGAGATGACGTGGAGCCGCGTCGGGCGTTTATTGAGAGTAATGCGCTACAAGCGGGGAATATTGACGTTTAAAGGACTTTGCTCCGAACATAAAAGGGCTCCGTTTGGGGCCCTTTTTTATAAAAACGAAGAGTTCATAACAACTCACCCGGTCCGTTATTCGAGTGCGCTCAAACCACACTGAATCAAGTAATCGTACGTTTCATCGTAATACCGCGGCAATCTAGTCAGGTCCTGCGGATCGCCCCGTGGGACAAAGATGATCATCCCCTGTCGTGCTCGAGTGAGCAAAACTCGGTAGGCGTTTTCCAAAAAGCGCCTTTGCTCTTCGCGAGTTCGCTGCTTCCAGCTTGCTCCGGTAAACCTCCAGTGCTCAAACGCACCACCAGAATAACGATAGTCTGCATCCCATCCAATCAAGCACCAATCAAGCTCCAGTCCTTGAATGTCGAATTCTGTCGCGACATCTTCTAAAAAATGGCAAGAGCGCACGTCGTCCGGTTCATTTAGAAACCAGTCTGCGGCAGAGATTTTATTCTTCACAAAGATGCCCTCTGGTTTCAATCTAGATCCGCCAGAGGAAGCAATGACACCCTTCGTTTCATTCGCTCGAGCATGGCGTTTAATCCAAGCACGGGCTTGCTGAATATCTCGTGTGACAAAGATCGGAAAGCGTTCACGGAACGATGCGTAACATGCCGCCGCTCGATCTGGTCGATTCTCAATTACGTAATGGACCATATGCGAAAGCTGCTCAGCTCTAAACGACCGCATTGACGTCGCAAGGTGTAAGGCTGGGCTTGAGCGTGCATGAAGAATACTGTCGAACGACACCTTGCCACCCGCATATTCTTCTTGCTTCAGCTTGTCAGAGTAATAGACATGCCAGTGTTTAAAGCCGCTGCGCAATGCTTCAACCCATCCCATAAGGCCGGCTTCACCGGTATTGATTTCTTGCCCGCCGCCGATTAAAGCGATGATGACGCACCAATCGGGGTGCCGGTCCATGACACTGATAAGAAACTCAGGCTCTGACTGATTAAAGCTTGCTTGCCCCCGCTTTTGCGTCATGAATTTTGCGGTGCTATGCGCGTCCCAAGCTCGCTGCGCTTCATCAAAAATTACGACGCGTTCAGGCGGTGCTCGCTCGGGGCTCACGAGAGCATCATCTCTGAACTTGTGAATGTTTTGAATTCTTGCAGCAGCATTCCGCAGTTCTTGTTCTTTGCTTGTGTTTGGATTTCGCTCTTTCGCGTCGCGGGCCAATGCTTCCGTCAATACTTCGACTAATGGGCCGTTGCCAGACAAGAAAACCGCGTGCTCATCATCGTCGATATTTACGCTGGTTGTTGCAATGTTTAAGCCGACCAAGGTCTTACCAGCGCCAGGCACGCCTGTGACAAAGCAAATAGCCTTCTGCTTTTCAATACGTGCTTTATGGACGATCCGCAATATTTCGGACGAGGTGACATGAAGGTTTTGTGCCCCAGCGTCATTTCGAGCAATGTCGGATACGTCATGATTGGCGTAGAGTGCTTGTGCAGCTTCTACGATTGTCGGCGTGGGTTTGTAGGCTGATTTGAACCAACTCTGAAAATCAAGCGGGGCGGATTCTTCTACATTGTGAACACAGTATGTAAGCGCCTCTTGGAGATTGTTGGCGCAAACGCGCAGCGGCGGATAGACGTGATTGACTGCAGGGGAAAGCGTGAACTGATTTGCGGGTGCGTCGGTTGCTACGAGAAGCGGAACGATCGTCTTGTTATGGCTACCTTCGTGGAAATGGTGAAGGTCAATCGCGTAACCGTGCGTTTGCCGCAGATCGTGGGAGAGATAAGCTTTTGCGCCGACCTTAAATTCCAGTACATAGATGACGTCCTGGTAGATCAAGACCGCATCGGCACGACGCCCCATTCGGGGAATTTGTAGCTCAAACAGAATTTGGCCGCCTGCGAAGGGAGGTAAACAATGCTTGAGCAGTTCAATTTCCCTTAGCCACGCTCCCATTTGTAATTGAACAATGTCTTGAGAGTGCTGCTGACTAATCTTTCCAACGATGGAGTCAGTCGGCTCCTGAAGGAAATCGCTGACGGTCGCAACATAGAAGGCGCGCACTCCCATTAGCGTGCCTTTGTTTCGCTAAACAGCTCGGCGGGAGAAACATTGAGGGCTTTCGCGATTCGGAAGACATTAATGAGCCCAACATTTCGCGTTCCGCGTTCAATGCCACTAATGTAGGTTCGATCCAGATCCGCAAGTGAGCCGAGTTCTTCTTGGCTGAGTCCGCGCTCGATGCGCAGCTCTCTTAACCGTAAGCCGAATGCGGCGAGCTGTTCGTGTTCCATTTTCAGTCTCGGAAAATTGACGGAAAGATATTCCGCCGTCGAGACTTATAGGTCTACGGACTATGAGTCATATTTTGGTGCGTATGAACGCTTGCAAATATGTGAAGCCAGACGATTGTTCACGTTTGTCGAGGCTAAGCCAATACGCGTTAACGTCTGCGCTTCTGTGCGGGCTTCGGACTGTTGCAGGGTGAGACTGAGCCGGCGCACGATTGACATGGAACAACGCAGGAATTGAATCAGCAAGCGCAGGCGTAGTCCAAGCAATTGGCAAGCGAGAATGGCTATCCATGCTGAACGCAGCACCACAATGCCACTCTTCGCATGGCCTTCATTATGGTGGTTAAGGAAATGCCATGCGATCAAGAAAGGCATTTGCGGCGCTCTTGCTGACAGCGCTCACGGGCTGTGGCGGCGGCTCTGTATCGGTCGGCGTAGTTGCATTTGACGACGACGACTCTTCTTTCATTTTCTGGACCGGCAATTCCAACGGCGATCTGGTGGTGGATGCCGATAACCAGGTTTTCGCTTTCTATGCCGATACCGGCTGCCTCTACAACTTCCAGACGCGACGGGAAAACCGGGATTTCTGTCTCACGGCCGCTGGTGATGCTGCCGTGTACGGCAACTATATTGTCCGTATCGTGAATGTCCGTGCCGCGACAGGCGCCTGCGTTACCGCGCTGGTAGATCCGGTGAATGGGCGTTTCGTTGATGTCGTGATCGATACGTTTGGAAGGGAAGCTGTATCCACCACTTCGCTGCTGCCGGAATTCTGCTTTGTCTGACGGGCCTTGGGCATTGGTTGCCACAATATGTGCAATATGTTGGGGGCATACTCGATAAAGCTGCGAACCGAATCTCGCCCATATACTCCCGATTATCCTGTGCGTTAAAACGGCATCTTGCCGCATGGCAGATATGCAGGGAATCAGCGCCTACCCCAGCTCCACGTCGTGAAGCGCCGTCTGCTTATCTGATGACGTATAGTGGCTGGCCGCTCTCGTTCATGCTCCTCAAATCGCGTACGATTCGCGCTATATCCGGGCTTGCCGGAAATTCCTTCCACCACGCCCATGTTTTCCTGACTGTTGAATACTGAACACCCGCGTAATGCCTTTCCATAAAAAACGTGCCCACCCGGTTCCCGAGCTTCATGCCGTCATCGAAGAATATGAGGCCCCCGGCTCCGGTGCTCGCCATCTCCATGTGCAAACCGATGATCCGGAGATGGCGTTTCTGGTCGCCTTCCCCACCATTCCCCAGTCGAGCGACGGCCGTGCCCACATTCTCGAGCATATGACCTTGTGCGGGTCGGTACGCTATCCGGTGCGGGACCCGTTTTTCTCGATGGCCAAGCGCTCCATGGCCACCTTCATGAATGCGTTCACTTATCCGGATCGCACCGTCTATCCATTCGCCAGCCAGGACAAGACGGATTTTTTCAACTTGCTGAGCGTATATCTGGATGCCACTTTTTTCCCGACGCTGGATTACTGCGATTTTCAACAGGAAGGCTGGCGCCTGGTGTGGGCACAGGATAAGTTGTCGCTGCAGGGTGTGGTGCTGAACGAAATGAAGGATGCCTTTGCCGATCCGCTGCGGGCGCTCGATCACGGCATCAGTCAGCAGCTTTTCCAGGGGACCACGTATGCGGTGGAATACGGAGGGGATCCGCTGGAGATTCCCCATCTGACCTATGACGATCTGAAAGCCTTTCACGCCAGTCACTATCATCCGTCGCAGGCGGTTTTCATGACGTCCGGACGTGTCGATGTGGCGGCGGTGCAAGGCATGATTGAAGAGCAAGTGCTGGCGCATCTGCCCGGCCGTTTCCCCAGAATGCGGCCGGATCTGGCAACGCCGTGGACTGCGCCGCGCACCACCCACATCGTCACGCCGGCGCAGGAAGGCATGGAAAACGAATACGGGTTTCAGTTCTCCTGGCTGCTGGGGGAGGCGGTCGACCCGCCGTCCTTTTTCCGCGCGAGTTTGCTGGAAGCAGGCCTGCTGGGCGACAGTTCGTCGCCCCTCATGCGTGCGATGGAATCGGCCGGCTTTGGTTATCCCTCGTCGTTCAATCATCTGGAGTCCGGTGCCCGGCAAATGGTTTTGCACGTCGGCATGGAAGGACTGAAAAAGAACGCCGTTGCTAAGGCAAGAAAACACATCTGGTCCGCGCTGGAGCAAGCGGCAGAGACAGGCGTGCCAAGCGCGATGCTGCGGGCCGCACTGCGCAATATCCGTTTTGACCAGCGCGAAATCAATGGCGGCGATGTTCCGTACGGATTGAACCTGTTGCTGTCGGCGCTGCCGGCTGCGATGTTGGGCGGCGATGTGGTCGCTGCGTTCGACGTAGAGCCATTCCTGCGCCAGCTCGATGCGCAGATCCAGGATCCGCAGTTTTTCAAGGACATGGTCAAGGCATTGATCGAGTCTCCGGCACGTCTCGAATCGACGGTCTATGCCGACGCCGGGTTTGCGGCGCAGCGCGCAATGCGCGAAGAGCACCGCCTGGCGGAGCTGGCCGTCAGCCTGACTGCGGCCGAGCGCGCGCGCATCATGCAGGAATCGGCAGACTTGCTGGCGCAGCAAAGAAAGAGCGTCGACAAGGATGTACTCCCGCGCATTTTGCCGTCCGCCGTTGCGCCCCTGGCGAAGCCGGATTTTCCGGTGCCGCCTGAAAATGAGCACGTCGTCGTGCTGGAGGTCGCCACCAACGGCATTTCCTATGCGTCCATCCTGTATGACATCTCCGACTTTAGCGAGCAAGAGTGGCCTTGGTTGAGTCTCTATGCGGGATTGTTGCCGCAGCTGGGCGTCGCCGAGATGGGGTATGAAGCAAGCAGCGCCTGGCGCCAGCAAATGGCGCCGGACTTCAACATCGATGTCGCCGCCTGCCAGCCGATCGATGCGGACAAGCCGCTGCAAATTTTTGTCGAATTCACTGCGAAGGGGCTGCAGGAGGAGCAGGACAAGCTTGCGACGGTGCTCCTGCAATCGATCGTCGCCCCGCGCTTTGATGAGTTCGAGCGCATGGCATTCCTGATCGACAGTCATGTGCAGGATGTGCACGGCGACCTGGCGGTAAGGGGAGAAACTTATGCATCGCTCGGCGCAACAGCCCCGCTGTCGATGCAGGAGCGCTTCAAGAATGTGATGGAGGGCGCAGCGGGCCTTCCGTTCTACCGCTTGCTGCGGCAACACCTACAGGATGAACACGGCATGCAGGCAATCGCGGAGAAGCTCGCGGCATTGCACGCGAAAATCACCGCCAGCCCGGCGTATGTCATTGTCGCGGCAGAAGCACCCTCGGCATCGGCTTTGTCTGAATTGCTGGCGCCGGCCATCCACCATACGCCGCGTCCGTTGGCCGAGCCAGAAGCCTTCGTCATAAATGCGCGTGCCAATACCGTGCTGCACGCCGCGGCGCAGGTCAATCACTGTTATGCGGCATGGCCTGCGCCCAGGCTCGGGCATCCCGATGCCCCCGCCTGCGCGGTGCTGGCAGAGTGGCTGACCAATGAAGTATTGCACCGGGCCATACGCGAAGGAGGCGGCGCTTACGGCGCCGGCGCTACCTACGATGCGATGACTGGAATATTGCGGATGATATCCACGCGCGATCCGCGCCTGCTCGGCACCTATGCCGATTTTGAGGCCGCGATCGACCGGGCGGTGGCAGCGGACATGACGCAGGAAAGTATCGAAGAGGCGATTATTTGCGTGGTTCGGGAGCTGGACAAACCGTTGTCGCCCTACAGGCATGCCATGCAATCCTGGTCACGCAAGCGCCTCGGCGTCACCGACCAGATGCGCAACCAGTTCCGTGCGGGCGTATTGCAATGCACGGCAAGCGAACTGCGTGCGGTGGCGAAGACCTGGCTGCATCGTCAAACGCCGAGCCGTTGCGCCTTTGCCGGAGACGCGGCCATCGAGCGCGGCGATATGCGCATACAGCATCTGGCGCAGCTGCTGGAATAAGTTCGCTTCACCGGTATCGATTTCGTGATATTGCGCGATGTAATGCGCGATGGTGCCTCGTAGCTCAGCTGCGCCAACTCGCGCGCCAGCGTTAACACTGCTTCGGAACCGAGAAGGATTCAGGCGCGCGCGAAATCCGGAATCCGAAATCGCTTGCGATAATCCCCCGGGGCCAGCCCGGTCGTGCGCTTGAACAGTCGGCGGAAGAACGCCGGGTCTTCATAACCGACCTGCCAGCTGATCTCGTCGATGGATACCTCGGTGCGCTCCAGCCGGCGCTTGGCATCCTCTATCCGCAAGCGCTGCACGTAGCACAGCGGAGTGAGGCCGGTGGCGTCGGTGAAGCGGCGCTTGAATGTGCGCTCGGCGAGGCGCGATCGCTTGATCATTTCTTCAACTGGATTGGCGACGGGGAAGTGCGTTTCCAGCCATTGCTGGGCGCTCTGGATGTCGCCGTCCGCGTGGTCGCGCCGGCCCTCGAAAACGATGTAGGGAGTGAGCCCATCCTGGTGCCACTGCAGCGCAAACATGCGCGCGACTTCCTGGGCACCAGTAGCACCGACATAACGCGCGATCAGGTAAAGCACGAGGTCATGCCAGCTCATCGACGCGCCCGAGCTCACCAGTTCTTCGCGTACTCCCGACACGACCAGCACGCGCTCGGGATGAATCGGAACGGCAGGGAATGCGGCGCTGAACTGCCTGGCGTAACCGAAATGGACCGTGGCATCCCGGCCGTCGAACAGGCCGGTTTCGGCCAGCAGAAAAATCCCCGAACAGGCCGAACACAGCAAGGCGCCCCGACGATGCATCTTCTCCAGCCATGCGACCAGGTGCGGGTAGCGTCCTCGCTCCCAGCCGTTTGGTCCGAGCAGGATGGACGGGACGATCACGATGTCGGTGGAGTCGATGTCGTCGACTGCGCGCTGCACCTTGACCGGGACGCCGCTTGCCAACTCCAGCGGTCCCGTCACTTCACCCACGATCTGAATGTGGAAAGGTGGCGGCGTAGCCGCGCCCGGCATGCCCATCAGCGCAAATGCGTTCATGACGTCAAAGATGCCGGTCAGCGTGGATACCACCGCGTCCGGCAACGCAACGAGGCTGACGTGCCGCGGGTCCGGGCCGGTGTGCAAAGAGGGCGCGTTCATGGATGTCTATCCGTGCCTGGAGGAAAGCACGTCGCTGGCACAAATGAACCGATTTCGGGCGAATCCGGCTCTGCCCTGCATGCGGCCTGCATGCGATTCTGTGCTCGCAGTCTGAACCCGACGACAACCCACCTGGAGGTAATAAGCATGGACGCATCCGTGATTGATCAAACCAAGCTCGAATCCTTTGTCATGCGCGCCATCGGCGACTTGTCCGCCGGCTACGGCGGTGTAATGGTCAGTCTCGGCAGCAAGCTCGGTCTTTATAAGGCGCTTGCCGGCGCCGGACCGCTGACTTCCGTCGAACTTGCACAACGCGCTGCATGCGCCGAGCGCTATGTCCGCGAGTGGCTCAGTTCGCAGGCCGCAGGCGGTTACGTCAACTACCACGCCGTCAGCGATACCTATGAGCTTGCGCCCGAGCAAGCGATGGTTCTGGCCGATGAAGACAGTCCGGTATACATCCCCAATGCTTGGAACGTGCCGGCATCGATGTGGTTCGATGAAGACAAGGCGCTCGAGGCCTTTCGCACCGGCAAGGGCATTGCATGGGGCGATCACAATGGCCGGCTGTTCTGCGGCGTCTCGGCGTTCTACCGCAATGCCTACCGCGGCAGCCTGCTGTCGGAGTGGCTGCCAGCGCTCGACGGCGTCGTGGAGAAACTCGACGCCGGCATCAGCGTCGCCGATATCGGCTGCGGCTACGGGCACTCGACCATGCTGATGGTGCAGGCATTTCCGCGCTCGCGCTTTCATGGGTTCGACGCGCATGCGGAATCTATCGATGAGGCACGCGGCATCGCCGCCAATGCGGGCCTGTCGTCGCGACTCGACTTCGATGTTGCGCGCGCAGTGGACTACCCTGGCAACAACTATGGGCTGATCTGCTTCTTCGACTGCCTGCACGACCTGGGAGACCCGATAGCCGCCGCACGCCACGCTGCCGAAACGCTGGCACCGGACGGCACGATCATGCTGGTCGAGCCGTTCGCCAATGATCGCACCGAAGACAATATTTCGCCCG
>DASRXG010000069.1:0-2405 GCA_035654275.1 Noviherbaspirillum sp. | reverse complement strand
GCACTTCGTTGCCCCGGGCGCCATTTGCTTGCACTTTGTGCATGAGGATGAACGACGCGCCGGTAATCGGCCAGCTATCCTTGCCTGTCTGGTCGGTGAGTACCACCGCGAACCCCGGTGTCTTGTTCCACTCCGCACCGGCAGCGGCCGCCTTGAAGGTGACGTCATCAGGCTGGACGAACTGCCCATCACGGTTCTTCAGTTGTACATGGCTCAACTTGTTCCGTTTCGCATAGGCATACTCTACGTAGCCAATCGAGTTCTTGATCCGTTGCACATTCGCCGCGACACCTTCATTCCCCTTGCCGCCCACACCGGTCGGCCATTTCACTGCAGTGCCGACGCCGACGGTCGACTTGAAGTCCGCGCTGACTTTCGACAAATAATCGGTGAAGAGAAAAGACGTACCGGAACCGTCGGCGCGGTGGACGGCAGTGATGTCCTCCGCCGGAAGCTTCACCCCGGCATTGAGCGATGCGATCTGTTGATCATTCCACTTCGTGATCTTGCCCAGGTAGATGTCGGCCAACACTGCACCGGTCAATTTCAGTTGGCCAGGAGCGATGCCGTCGACATTCAGGATCGGCACGACACCCCCCATGACGGCCGGGAACTGCATCAGCCCTTCCTTCTCCAGCTCGTCCGCCTTAAGCGGCATGTCTGAGGCGCCGAAATCAACCGTCTTCGCCTTGATCTGCTTAATACCGCCTCCAGAACCGATCGACTGGTAATTCAAGCCAATTCCAGTCGCCTTCTTGTACTCTTCGGCCCATTTCGCGTAGATCGGGTATGGAAACGTGGCACCTGCGCCCGTGATATCGGCAGCACCGACAGAGGTAACGCCAAATGCGGCACCAACGATAATCAGTGCAGATGCCGCAAACTTTTTGAGTCGCATGTAAAACTCCTACGTTTCGTTGTGAGAACGTCGGCACTGTAGCGTGCGATCATGACAAGCAAATGACAGTTCGCAGGCCGGCTTGATGGGATATTGCACTGCGGCGGAGTGGTCACATGGTTGTCATAGTTCCGCATTAACACTGTATTAAATGAGCAGCTGAAAGACTTCGACGTGGAAAAGAAGGAAAAGGATGCAACGAGTGGCGAGAGCGCGATATTTCTCCCTCCCGCATTGGCCGCCACTATCCACCACGAGCTGCGCTTCCTTCTCACGTCCAATACTCGCCGCGACGCCCAGGAAGATCAGTCTGCCGGCTTCTTCCCGGGAATGAAGTTGCCATCAACGTCCAGTCCGCCGCCTAGGCAAACGGTGCCACAAGCACTTCGAACGATACGAATTGTCTCGCTGTCGTGATATCCGATACGGAGTCGAAAACGATTGGAACCGAGATCCACCGCAGCAAGCATGTGGCTTCCCATCTAAATTTCTTCAGTGCGCAGGGCGACACGCCACGCGTTTTTGTCATCGGCCTGTAGTCAAGTCTCGCTATCATTGATTCATCTGCTGTACATGCAACCGATATGTATGACCGTAGACAGGTACGCCGCCATATCCGAACAGAAACGGGGCGGCGTGCCGACCAGCCTCTCCCACGAGAAGCATTGGGCCGGGTGTTCGCCATCCATGAGCGGTGCCCTTCAAGGTTTTCCCTCTTGCTGCTGCTTTGACCGATCTGCCCTGCACGAAGCGCACTGCCGCTTGTTCGCTGCCTGTCGCTCCCACAGACGGCGTCCTCAGTGCCCTATTCTCTCGTCCTTTACGCAATGCGCGCCGGACGTGCCACGTCAGCTTTCTCGAGCATCTGGCCGTCAAGCGGCCTGAACCAGCTGCATGCCAACTTCAGAGGCGATTGCCGCGGCATCGGCCGGCCGATGGCAAAAGAAGCCTTGCACTTCGTCGCAGCCAGCGGCTTTCAGGTGCACGAGCTGCTCTTTTGTTTCGACCCCTTCCGCTACGACTTTCAACTTCAGACTATGCGAGAGGGAAATGGTTGAGGAAACAATCATGGCGTCGCTAGAGTCGTTACGGATGTCACGAATGAATGACCGATCGATCTTTACCGCACTGATAGGCAGTTGCTTCAGATGGCTTAATCCGGAGAAACCCGTTCCGTAGTCGTCCAGCGATATCTTTATCCCTGCGCCGTGCAGCTTTTCCAGAACCTGTTTTGCCACTTCCGGACGCTCCAGAAAACAACTCTCCGTTACTTCAATTTCAAGCAACTCCGGTGCAAGCGCGTGTCGATTCAATGCGTTTAGCACCACGTCAACCAATTTCTCGTCCCGCAACTGTTTTGCCGAAATATTGATGGCAACAGGAAGAAGCGGCATATCGATGCCACGCCACGCCGCTAGCTGAGCACATGCTTCGTCAATCGCCCAGTGGCCGAGCGGGACAATAAAGTCGTGTTCTTCGGCAAGATCAATGAACTCACCGGGATAAA
>DASRXG010000068.1:0-104679 GCA_035654275.1 Noviherbaspirillum sp. | reverse complement strand
CGGGCACCGTTTTCATTGTCCTTGCCGAGGTGAGCGATGGAGCCGGAGATCGGGCCGACGTGGCCGATCCTGATGACTTGTTCCTGTGCCGATGCAGCACCTGCAAAGGCAAATGCAATCGCGCCAGCCAACGGAATCATTCTTGTCTTGAACTGCATGAGTTGTCTCCTAATGTTGAACAAACAAGGTACTGCAAAAGGTCGCCTATGCGGGCATCTGTACAGGCGAAACAAGCTGGGCCTCGCGGCCCGAAATCGCTAAATCGAAGGCATCATCCAGACAGGAATTCCCCAGCGGGCGGCTGCGTTCGGGGAACATGCCCGCAGCACTGATTTTCAACCGATCAAGAGAAAACTGCCGCAGGTGCTTGAACACGCTTTGATTAATCGCAATCATTGCTTGGGTTACCAGCAAGTCGACATCATTGGCAACACGTTCGGGCGGTGCGGCCTTTGCACACGTCCGGGCGGTCGCCTTGTTGCGCGTCTGTTCCGAGAGCACGCAGCGGTAGACGTCTTCCAGCGTCACCTGGCTGGCGTCGCAGGTCAGCTGCAGCTTTTGCGGTGCGCGGGGATCGGGGCGCAACAGGCCGGCGCGCGCCAAGCTGCTGCACAGTCTTGTCAGTTCCCTGGTATTGCGTCCGGTCGCGTCCTCCAATTGAGGAATGCTTACCGAACGCGGTGCGCTTGATACGAGTTTGGCGAGGATTTCGGTGATGGCAAAAAAGCGATCGTGCAGAACGCTACTGCCGAGGATGCAGTCTCCAACGGTACCCATTGTTGTCTCCTTGTGAGGTCAAGCTGCACTTGAGATTCGCCGGTTCGTGGCCAGCTGTCTCGCCTGCAGTCACTGCCTGGTTGCGATAATTCTTGTTTTTATAGTCTTATCCCTGCAAGAGGAGCCGCGGTTTCTGCTGCGTCGTTTCTGTGCGCAGTTTGTTGAAAAAGCGGCTACAACTGGATCGCAACTTTATGCACAAACCGGCACGAATACCATTTCGCTAATTGACGCGAGTAGATGCTGCCTGATGCTACTATAGCATCACGTAGCATCGACTTATTTCCCTTTAGAAAGCTGATCAAGCCATGCCGGGACTGATGCCCTCTACAAGAGCGACCCATGCCGCGCAGCGGGAATTCTGCGAAAACCTGCGCATGTTGTGCAGCTACTACCGATCGGTCGCCGACGTCTGCCGCAAGCTCAACATCAACCGCGCGCAATTCAACCGCTACCTGAATGGCACCAGCAAGCCGTCCAACCACACACTGGAGCGCATCTGCGATTTCTTTGGCGTCGAGCCGGCCGAGATTTACCTGCCGCGCGAGCACTTCCACCAGATCGTGCAGGTGCGCCCAAAGCAGCGCACCGAACGTGCCATCTACGCCGACCACGTCGCTCGCCTGCAGCACCTGTCGGCGGGGAAGTTCGACAAGTACCTCGGCTACTACTACGAGTACTACCAATCCATGAGCGCGCCTGGCAAGGTGCTGCGCGGGCTGGTGCATATCTTCCAGCACGACGGCGCGGTTTATCACGAACGGCTCGAGCGCTTCCCGCAGCATGCGAACCTCGACCAGACCTACAAGTGCAAGTACGTGGGCAGCACGTTCTACCTGAATGACCGCATCTTCCTGGTGGACTACGAATCACTGACCGGCAACGAGATCGTGCAGACGGTACTGTTCCCGACTTACCGCAACAAGGTGGCACGGCTGTCTGGCCTGATGCTCGGCGTCGCATCGAGCAACCAGCGTGCGATCGCCTGCACGCGCGTGGTATTCGAGTTTCTCGGCAAGGACATCGATGTACGCAAGGCGATGCGCCTGTGCGGCCTGTTCGATCCGCAAGGCGGCGCGATCGACCCGAGTATCCTGAAAGTGATCGATAATTCACGGCACAACGACCAGCACCACTTTTACACGATCCCCCTTTAGTGCAGAAACTGATGCATACTCCGGCCATCATCGAGCGCGGCATCGAGCCGTATGAAGCGAGCTTCGCATCGATGCGAGCGTTCACTGACGCGCGTACGCCCGACACGCGCGACGAACTGTGGATCGTCGAGCATCCGCCGGTGTTTACGCTGGGTCTCGGCGCAGATCCCTCGCACGTGCTGGATGCACACGGCACGCCGGTGGTCCAGACCGACCGCGGCGGCGAGGTCACCTATCACGGCCCCGGCCAGGTTGTTATCTATCTGCTCATGGATTTGCGGCGCAAGCCGGGTGCGCGTCTGTACGCGCGGGAGTTCGTGAATAAAATCGAACAGTCGGTCATAAATACCTTGCGTGCGTATAATCTGGACGGTGAGCGCAAGGCCGGCGCGCCGGGCATCTACATGTCTGATGGCGCATGGAAAGGCGCCAAGATTGCCGCACTCGGATTGAAGGTGCGAGGAAATGGTTGCACTTATCACGGCGTATCCCTCAATGTCGCGATGGACCTGGCGCCGTTCTCCTGGATCAATCCCTGCGGCTACGAGGGACTTGCGACAGTCGATATGAAAACCGTCGGCGTCGAAGCGCCGCTACGGGATGTGCAACAGGCACTGGCTCACAACCTGATCGATTTATTAACGGCGTAAGGAGTGTTGCACGACTTGCGCTTGACGTGCCGTCGAAGCGACAGCACAGGGAAATACCCATGACCACCGAAAAAGACACCCCCGCTGCTCCCGCCTACAACCCCAGCGAAAAGCAGAAAGGCGCCGGCAAAACCGCGCGCATTCCTATCAAGATCGTTCCCGCAGAAAAACTCGCCAAGCCGGACTGGATCCGCGTGAAGGCAGGTTCGCCGTCGACGCGCTTCTACGAGATCAAGGACATCCTGCGCGAGAACAAGCTGGTCACGGTGTGCGAGGAGGCAAGCTGCCCGAACATCGGCGAATGCTTCGGCAAGGGTACGGCCACCTTCATGATCATGGGCGACAAGTGCACGCGCCGCTGCCCGTTCTGCGATGTCGGCCACGGCCGCCCCGACCCGCTCGATGTTAACGAGCCGAAGACGCTGGCGAAGACCATTGCCGCAATGCGCCTGCAGTATGTCGTGATCACCTCGGTCGACCGCGACGACCTGCGCGACGGCGGTGCCGGCCATTTTGCCGATTGCATCCGCGAAGTGCGCGCGCTGGCACCGAAAACCCGCATCGAGATCCTCACGCCGGATTTCCGCGGCCGCATGGACAAGGCGCTGGAAGCGCTGAAGGCCGCACCACCGGACGTGATGAACCACAATATGGAAACCGTGCCGCGCCTGTACAAGGAAGCGCGCCCCGGCGCCGACTACGCGTTCTCGCTGAGCCTGCTGAAGCGCTTCAAGGAAGAGCATCCGGACGTGCCGACCAAGTCCGGCCTGATGGTAGGCCTCGGTGAAACGGATGAAGAAATCCTCGAGGTCATGCGCGACCTGCGCGCGCATGGCGTGACGATGCTGACCATCGGCCAGTACCTGATGCCGTCAGGCGACCACCTGCCGGTGCGCCGCTATGTGCATCCGGACACCTTCAAGATGTTCGAGGACGAGGCGTACAAGATGGGCTTTGCACATGCGGCCGTCGGCGCGATGGTGCGCAGTTCCTACCACGCCGACATGCAAGCGCATGGCGCAGGTGTCGATGTCGACACCTCGCGCAAGTAACCCTTCAGGCACGTAACGCCCTTCTCAAACAGCACGCATGCCTCAGCGGCGCGTGCTGCTTCGCTTTTCATCACACCATCACGTCACAAGGTCACACCACCGCTTGGCCCGGCAGACGAGCATTCGGCATGCTCGCATGGACATTGCTCGCTTTGTTCATCGGGGTTTGTGTGTTCGCACCTGCATTCTTCACTGCAGTACAACTGACCTGCAGGAACGGTACAGGTGCAGCGCGGTAGCGCGCATTTGTCATCAAGCTGCCTGGTTGCCATATCAATCTCCTCGCAGGTAAAGAAACAGCGGGAACGGCTGGAATAGCGGCAATAGCACAAACAGCAGCGGCACTGCGCTTGAACGTGCGTGGTTCAGAGAACCGGCGTCAACCAAGCGCTGCGCGTGCCCAGCGCACGATATCGGCCGCTCCCATCGCACCGGCCTGGCGTGTCACCTCTCGCCCGTTACGGAACACGGCCAGCGTCGGGATGCTGCGGATCCCGTAGCGTGCGCCTAGCGCCTGCTCTTCTTCGGTGTTGACCTTGACGACGCGAAAATGCGGCTCCAGTTGCGCCGCCGCCTGTTCGTACGCTGGCGCCATCATGCGGCAGGGACCGCACCATGGCGCCCAGAAATCCACCAGCAACGGAATATCGCTGCGCGCGACATGCCTCTCAAAATCTGCGGCGGACAACGATACCGGATGGCCGGTAAAGAGCGCCCGATGGCACCGCCCACAATCCGGTGCTTCATGCAGGCGCTCCGATGGGACGCGGTTCACCGCGTGGCAATGGGGACAAACAATGTGCAAGGACATGATGGCTCCGTTCCCTCGTCGGCTTATTCGATTGACATGCCCGCGCGCCGCAACCGTGCACGCAGACGTTCCAGCTCGTCAAACAGGTCGGCCACCAGTCCGGCCAGTTCAGGCGTGGCATCGAAGTCGCGTTCGATACCCCACAGGCGGCGTGCGCGCAGCACTTCGCGGCCGGAAAATGCCCAATGACTAGGGTCTCTGTCCGCTTCCGGCTGTGCAATCAGTACACCCGCCTCTACCTGTTCGATTACCCACTCTCGGCTGACCGCGCAACTCGAGGCAAGTTCTTCCAGCGTCAACAACGCTTCATCGAGCAAAAGGGCAATGTGTTCCTGTGTCATGACTCACGCTCCTTGGCGCGGATTGAAGGCCATCTCGCGCGCCATGGTTTGATAAAGTTCCCGCGCCTTCGGCGTATTGGCCGGCGGCAGTACGACGTCCAGCACCAGGTACAGGTCGCCCGGCGAGGCCGTCGGGATACCTCTGCCCTTCAGGCGCAACTTGCGGCCCGACTGCGATCCTTCCGGAATGCGCACTTCGACCGCTCCGTCCGGCAACTGCGCCTTCACCATCGCCCCGAGCGCAGCCTCCCACGGAGCAACCGGTAACGTCGCATACACGTCGCGTCCTTCGACGCGATAACGCGCATGCGGTTTGAAACGCACTTCGAGATACAGGTCTCCCGGCGGTCCGCCGCCGAGGCCGGGGCTCCCTTGCCCGGACAGGCGGATCACCTGGCCTTCGTGCACGCCCTTGGGGATGCGCACGTCCAGTGTGTGTTCGGCCAGCACGGTGCGCCCGAGCTCATCCATGCGCGGCACGCGCAAGGTCACCCTGCGGCTGGCACCCTGGTAGGCGTCTTCCAGGTCGAGGAGTATTTTGGCGTGGTGATCTTCGCCGCGCGCATGGAAAGATGCTCCGCGTGGGCCGGCCCGGCCGCCCATGCGGCCACCGAACAGTTCGGAGAAGAAGTCGCTGAAGTCGGCGGCTTCCGCACTGGAAAAGCCACGGCCGGAAAATTCGAAACCGGCATCCCAGTCCGGCGGCGGACGGAATTCCTGGCCGGCATGGTAACGCTGCCCGAGCTGGTCGTAGGCGGCACGTTTCTCGGGGTCGGATAACACCGCGAAGGCCTCGTTGACTTCCTTCATGCGTGCTTCCGCATTCGCTTCCTTGGAAACGTCCGGATGGTATTTGCGCGCCATCTTGCGGAACGATTTTTTTATTTCGTCCGCAGTCGCATCGCGCGCGACGCCCAGAGTGTCGTAATAGTCCTTGAATTCCACACGATTCTCCTTCTGTCTTTTGATCCTTATAAAAAGAGTGGTGGCGGAAAGGCTCTAAATCAAGGCATTGAAATTTCGCAGCGCGTTCCTATTTTGGCTGCAGAGGCATTGGCCGGCGCCAACCGCGGTGCTCGGCTGGTTCAACCACATGGAGGACAACATGATGTATCGGACGATGTTTCCGCAAGATATTTTTGCCGAATTTGATCGCCTGCAACGGGAGATGCAGCAGACATTCGGCTCGGAATCGAACATTCGCGGCGCAGGCCTGAGCGGCTTTCCTGCGCTGAACGTCGGCGGCACCCCGGAAACGGTGGAGCTGTACGCATTTGCCCCGGGACTTGATCCCGCAAGCATTGAAGTGAACCTGGAGCGTGGCGTACTGACCATCTCCGGTGAACGTGCCAGCGACCTGCCGCAGCAGGACCAGAAAATGGCGTTGCATATCAATGAGCGTTTTGCCGGCCGCTTCCGTCGCGTGGTGAGCCTGCCGGAGGACGATGTGAACCCGAGCGGCGTCACCGCCGAATACCGCGACGGCATGCTGCACATCAGCGTCAAACGCCGCCAGGCGCCACAACCGCGCCGCATCGCTATCCAGTAAGCAAGGAGGAAAGATCATGGACGCAAAAACCAATATGACGAAGACGACCGACACCGCCAACCGGCCCGAGGCTGCCTTGCTGCCGGCGGTGGACGTGGTCGAGGATGCATCCGGCATCACCCTGTTTGCCGACCTGCCGGGCGTGCCGAAAGAAAAGCTGAACTTGCAGCTGGAAGCCAGCAGCCTGACGATCGAAGGCGAGCTGGAGCTAAACCTGCCGGAAGGCATGGAATCGAGCCATGCCGAAGTGCGCCTGCCGCGTTACCGCCGTGTATTTAACCTGTCGCGCGAGCTCGACAGCGACAAGGCCACGGCGGAATTCAAGAACGGCGTACTCAAGCTGCGCATCCCGAAGGCGGAACATGCGCAGCCACGCAAGATCGAAGTAAGGGCTGTTTAAGTGTTTAAGGTCTTCAATTCGGCCTGACGGAAGCCCTGCACACACCTGCCGGTGCAGGCGCTTCCGGCGTCACTCCGGCAGGTGCGACTTGATAGAGGCTAGCAATGAAACTTGAGGACATCAGAGAAGGCTTGTCTTCCTTCTGGGATTCGGTCGCCGAAGGCTGGCAGCACTTGCGCCAATCGGCATCCAGCGCGATTACCGGCTTCAAGCCCAGCGCACAGACCAACCTGCCGGCGAAAAGCGATATCGACGATGCCTTCTTCATCCCGTCGCACGGCTGGTCAATGCTGGGCGGCAACCTGTTTGAAGACGAACAGCGGGTCGTCGTGCGGCTGGAAGTGCCCGGGCTGGACAAGAACGACCTGGACATCGAAGTGCAGGACAACACCCTGATCGTGCGCGGTGAAAAGCGCTTCGAACGCGAAGAAACGGAAGGCCGTTACCGTGTGCTGCAATGTGCATACGGAAGTTTCCGCCGCGTGATGCCATTACCAGCAGCGGTTGTGATCGACCAGGCGAAAGCCAGCTACAAGAACGGCGTGCTGCGCGTGGAATTGCCGAAGATGGAAAAAAGCGAGCCGCAGAAACGGACCATCAAGGTCGAATGATCTCCTCACTGTGCGGCATGCACCGCACAGTTCGCTCAACAGCTCCGCCGTTACGACGGCGAAGCTGCAATCATCTCGTCATCGGCCGTCGTCATCCGGTTACACGGCGCGCCAAGGCGCGTGTCAAGACGCGCACCTTCTGCGTGAGCGGAAAACGCTTGAAGTTCGTTTTCACCGCCCCTTCGGTGAAGGCAGTGCGCTTCGAGTAATCGATCCGCACGTCGACGATCACCGGCCTGCCACCAGCGGCAATAGTGGTGGCCGTGCTGATCGCATTGGAGATCGATGCATTGCCCGGCATCTCCACATACGCTGCACCCGTCGCCCGTGCCACGCCTTCGACGCTCAATAGCCCGAGCCGCGTGCATGGCTTGCGGTTATACGGGATCTCCTGCGCCTGCGCGATTTGCGACAACTCGCCATCGTTGAACACGTAATAGATGATGCCCAGGCCGTTGGTGGCCGCCGTCAGGATCTCCATGCATGTCATCGTAAAAGCGCCGTCACCAACGATGGCCTGCACGACCCGGCCTGGCTGCGCAAGCTTGGCGCCGATCGCAGCCGGAACGGCGTAGCCCATGCAGTTGAAATCCGTCGGCAGGATCACGCTCTTTGGGGCATACACCGGCATCAGTTCTGCAGTCAGGAAGGTATGGTTGCCGTCGTCGATCACGATGATGCCGTCGTCCGGCGTCTGCCTGCGCAGCTCATCAAAGAAGCGTGCCGGATTCACGAGATTGTCCGCATCGTGCTTGTACCAACTTTCGCGATAGTTCAGCTTGTCGCAGCGAATCTGCTCGCGCAGCTCCGGTCGTCGTGTACGCTCGGGCATCGCCGCCTGCAATGCGACCAGCAGTTGCCCCAGTACGGCGGAAGCGTCACCCACCATGCCGACCTTGGCCGGGTAATTCGCATTCAGCACCTCCGGGTTGATGTCGATGTGGATCAGGTTCTCGGGAACGTCGACCCCGTAGCTGCCGGTCGCGATCTCGCCAAAGCGGGTGCCAACCACCAGCAGGCAATCGCAATCCTTGAATGCATTGCGTGCTGCAGGAACGGCAGATGCGCCGAATCCGAATCCCGCATGAAGCGGATGGTTTGCAGGAAAGACCGACAGTCCCTGCAAGGTCGTCGCCACCGGTGCATCGAGCCACTCGGCGATGGAGGTGACCAGCCCGACCGCATCGCGCGCGCCCCATCCAACGAAGATCCCGGGACGCTTGGCGGAACGCAGCAGCACGAGCGCTTCGGCAATCTGTTGCGACAGATCAGCAACGACCGGCACCAGCGCACGGTAGCGCGGCAGCTCGCTTACTTCGCCGGCCATCAGCAAGATGTTCGCAGGCAGTTCGATGAACACAGGCCCGGGTTCGCCGGTCGTTGCGATCATATAAGCCTCGTAGATGGTCGATACGACTTCGTCATGGCTGGCAACATGGAAGCAGGCCTTGGTCAGTCCGGACATGAACTTCTGCATGTCGATTTGGTGCAGCTGGTAGCGATGGCCGGAATCCGTACGTGGCCCGCCGCTGATCACCAGCATCGGCACGCCGTCGAGGAAGGCCTCGCCGATGCCGCTGGCTGCATGCGTCAGTCCCGCCGCCGGCACGACGGTCAGCACGCCGATCGAATCCGACACGCGGCTCACCGCATCGGCCATGAATGCGCCGCCGCCCTCATGCGTGACCAGCACCGGGGTGATCTGTCGCGAGGTATTGAGCTCGTCATACAGCTCGGTGGTATGTACGCCCGGAATGCCGAACGTGAAGCGCGCGCCGATCTGTTCCAGCGCATAGGTCGCAAGCCATGCTCCCGTCTTTTTCATTGTGTCGTCTCCTCTGCCAGTCGTTACTTGTTGCTTGTTGTTTGTTGCTTCTCGTCGTTTCTCATGCTGCGGTGACGGCCTGTGCAGCGCTACGGCCCGACAGGATGCAGCCGCCAAGGAAAGTCCCTTCCAGCGCACGCAGCCCGTGCATGCCGCCTCCGCCAAATCCCGTTGCCTCGCCCGCCGCGTAAAGGCCGCCGATCGGCTGCCCCGCCGTATCCAGCACACGGCTGTTAAGGTCGGTCTGGATACCGCCGAGACTCTTGCGGCTGATGATGAATTCGCGGATAGCGATCAGGGGCAACGCCTTGTCGTCGAGGATGGGCTGGAACTTGCACAACCGCACCTTGTCGCCACGGTACTGTCGCAACGCGGCAATGCGGCGCAACTGCTCATCATTCATCAAGCTCGTTCCGCGCTTGATTGCCGCATCGTAATCATTGACCGCCTGTTCAACATCCGCGCGTTCTACCGCCTGGTCGCCTTGCAGGGCGTTCATTTTCTCCACCAGTTCCGGCAAGCTGCGCGCCACGACAAAGTCCGGGCAGTTGCGCGTCAGTTCATCCACCAGCCAGCGATTGCCAAACACAATGTCGCGCAAGAACGCGACAACCTTCTTGTCGCGGATCGAAGGATTGAACTCGGCGCCCGATACCGCAAGTTCTTTCAATGCGATGCGCCGGTTCAAAATCTGCCAGGAATATGGCCGCTCCTGCGCGCAGATGTCGGTCACGAGACGGCGGGTGTCGAAGCCGGATACGAGCGGCTGTGGCCCGATCCGCTGGCCACGCCAGTTCAGCCACAGCGCCGAGCGCGGCGGCACCAGCGACAGGCCGTGTTGCGGTTTGCGGGGGCGCGGATGGTGTACGCCGGCTGCGTAGTTCCACATCTTGTCCAGATGCGTGATGTGCCCGCCGGCCGCAGCCACCGCATCATGCAGCATGCCGTCGGCATAGCGATGCGAACCGTTGAGCATCTGTGCGGGCGCTGTGCGCCAGTCCGCATGCCAGTGGCGCCTTACCCGCTGCAAGTCACCGTTGATGCCGCCGGCCGCGACAATCACATGTTCCGCATAGGCCTCGAACGGCGCACCGCCTTTCTCCAGCCGGCCATGGACGCCGCATACGCGGCCTTCGCGCAACAGCAGGCGCTCCACTCGATGCCCGAAATGAAAGCGGAGACGCTGCGCATGCGGATGCTGGCGAAGTGCCGCGAGCAAGCGCTCGCTCAGCTCCTTGCCGGTGCCCCACACCATATGAAAGCGCGGGACGGAATTGCCCGGCCTGAATTCCCCGCGCTCGACCCAGTTCACGATTGGCATGAAGCGCACGCCGTGGCGCCGCACCCATTCGTAGACATCCGGCGTGCAGCGGTGCACATAGGCTTCCGCCCATGCCTTGGGCAAGATGTCGGCCGCGCCGAATTCCGCAAAGCTGTACCAGTCGCGCAACGCCAGAGCCGTAGAGTCCCGGATGCCCTGCCGGCGCTGTTCCGGCGAGTCGACAAAGAACATGCCGCCAAAGCTTTCGCGCGCCAGTCCACCGGCTGCCTCGGCTTCATCGCGGTCCAGCAGGATGACCGACTTTCCCTTGTCCAATAACTCGATGGCAGCAGTAATTCCTGCGATGCCGCCGCCCACGACAAGCACCTCGCTGCGGTAGGTTTGCATTGTTTCGTCTCGCTCCGTTCTTCGGTTATGATCAAACCCGCAATCCGCACATCCTAATCATCCGTGCGCCGCGCCGCATTGTCCGCATGAGCATGGAATTTGTCCTGGCAAACCAAGGGATGAACAAGCCAGTCCACACAAACGAGAAGACTGTTGCCATTGGCTGGGTCAGGGCGATCATCGCTGCGGCGCAACAACTTGGCGCAGCAGAACCGGAACTGCTCGACCGCGCAGGCATGGTCGCCCTTCCCGTCGATCCATTGGCCCGCCTGCCACTTGATGCGGTTGTGCACCTGTGGCGCGCCGCAGTGGAACTGACCGGCAATCCGGCATTCGGCCTGCGCATGGGGCAGTCGATCCAGCCCACCTCGTTCAATGTCGTTGCCTACACACTGGTATCGAGCAGCAGCCTGCGCGAAGCGGTGGCGCATATGCAGCAATTCCAGCACCTGGTGAGCGATGGTGGACGCATACAACTGCTTGAGAAGGAGGACTTTGCCTGGCTGGTGTATCACCCTGTCGAGGCCAGCCTGCCTTTCTCGCCACAGCAGGTGGAAGCCGTCCTTGCCTGCTCCGTTGCGCTGGGACGCTGGATCATGGGGACTGGATTTGCGCCGTCACGCGTTTGCATGGCGCATGCGCCCATCAGCGATGTGCAGGTGTATCGCGAAGTGCTGGGCTGTGAACCGGAGTTTGGCGGTACGTTCAGTGGCATCGCGCTTCCAGCCGCACAACTGGATGCGCCGCTGCCAGCCCGCAATCCGGAACTCTGCCGTTTGCACGAGTCGCTGGCACGTCAGCAACTCGCATCACTGAGCAATTCCGAAACATTCATTCCCCGTGTTGCAGCAGTGCTGCAGCAATTGCTCGCGCAAGGTATGGCCAACAAGGAAAAGGTGGCCGCATTGATGGGCGTGTCGCCGCGCACGCTTCAGCAACGACTTGCCGAAGAAGGCAGCAGCTTCATTGCCGTGCAAGACGAGGTCAGGCACAAACTCGCACTGCAATATCTTGCCGATCCCATGCTGAGCCTGGGACAGATTGCCGTGCTGTTGAATTTCTCCGACGCGAGCGCGTTCTACCGCGCATTCCGCCGCTGGACAGGAACTGTCCCCGGCAATTATCGGCGTGCCAATGGGAGCACTGAGGCGGCAACACCGAAGCGGCAAATGTAACAACGCTTGATAAAGTTAAAACGGCCTCCCCACAGAGCGGCCACAATGGTGTATCCCAGCGAGGCTGCATGGCCTCGTTCATCGCTGCCGATATTTACGATGCATCCATCGCCGCTCTCGCCTCTTCGTCTCCCTTTCTTCACTGCTGCACGTTGTATTGGTGCGGATGCACCAGCCGCTTTGATGGCAAAGCGGCATTGGCGTCTGCCGTGCATCGAGGTTTGTTACAAATCCGCATGAACTTCTCGCGGCACTGTTTGCCATACAACCACTTATGATTACCTGGTCCGGAATCTCCCATTTCGGCGACATCACCATCACAGCATTTACAGCTCTGGCCATCGCCGGATGGCTAGTGGTCGAAGGTGAAAAGCGCCTTGCATTGTGGTGGAGCCTGTTGTTTGCAGGCGGTTTGGGCATCGTCATCGCCACCAAAATGGCATTCATCGGCTGGGGCATCGGCATCCGCACGCTCGACTTCACCGGTTTCAGCGGGCATGCGATGCGGGCGATGGCGGTGCTGCCGGTTCTGCTTTACCTCATCCTTGAACGAGCACCACGAGCGGTGCGGATCACCGGCACGGCGCTCGGCTTTGCATTCGGTGCGCTGGTCGGCGTGTCACGCGTGGCGGTCCATGCGCATTCGGTGTCGGAGGCGGTCACCGGCATGGCACTGGGGGCTGTTGTCAGCATCTGTTTTCTCCGTATCGCCGGCAGTTCCTTGCGCAAGCATGTGTTTAGCCCGTTACGCATCGTCCTGAGCATGGTTGCCTTGCTTCAGGCCCCCTATGTGCACCCGGCACCAACGCAGCAGTGGCTGACCAGTCTCACGCTGTACTTCAGCGGCCGCGAGGAACCCTTCCCGAGGGCTGGCTGGAAAGAACACCGGCCGCAGCATGAAGCGCCTGCTTCATGAACCTGCCCGAAAACAAAAAAGCGCCGTTGCGGCGCTTTTTTATTGTTCATCCGGGCCTGCGCTTCAAGCCGCGAGCGCATCCTCCAGCAGCCGATGCAACGCTGCGAAGTCCGGCTCGCCGACATAACGCTTGACGATATTGCCGCTCTTGTCGATCACATAGGTGGTTGGCGTGAGCTTTACGTCATCAAAGGCCTTTGCAACCTCGCCCTGTGTATCGAGCGCCACCTTGAACGGCAGCGCGCGCGTCTGTGCGTAATTCAGCACATAGTTCGGCGGATCGTAGCTCATTGCCACGGCGACGAAATCCAGCCCCTTGTCCTTGAACTTGTTATACGTCTCGACCATCTGCGGCATCTCCTTGATGCAGGTGGTGCAACTGGTCGCCCAGAAATTGACCATCACGACCTTGCCGCGCAGGCTTTGCATGCTGACTTTTTCGCCCGTGATGCTGTTGAAAACGACGTCCGGCGCAGGCTGCTTGGCCGAAAGGGAAAAATAACCGACCGCCGCGAGCGCGAGGACGACGATCGCAACGAGGAGGCGGGGCCACAGGCGTTTGCTGGATGTTTCGGAGGGCATGGAGATGACTCGGGTTAGCTGATGCAGACAGGAGCATTATAGAACTCATTGCATCAATCGGCCGGGCGGCTCAGGGCCGCAAATAGACGAAGCCTTCCTTGGCTTGCAGGCGGGAAACCTCGACCACGCCGGAAGTCACGAGCTTCGCCTCGGGCACGAGTTGCGACACCGGCACATCATGGGCAGTGAGTGTGTTCCTGCAGACCCTGAACTCCACGCCTTGCGCAGCCAGTGCCGACACTGCGGCATCGAAGGGCTTGCCGTTGCGTTCCTTCGCACCTGCAAGCAGGAACTTGATGCCGTCGCCGTTGGCCACAACCACGATTTTCGTATCGGGCTCGGCACGCAGGTGATTACGGATGTTCCCCATCGCACGCGACGCCTGGTCAAGGCCATCCGCGAGGTGGTACACGACCTTGACCGGCCCGGCCGCCGTAACGGTATCCGCTCCCTGTGCACCAGCGCCAAGCATGAGCATGGGCAACGCGGCGAGCAGGTATGTGATGAAGAGTCGGCGCATGGAGTTTTCCAGAAGTTCTTTCTACCAGTGATGGTGTGTATAGGTATCCGCCACCGCCGGCGGAACCGGCGCCTCAAGTGCAGCACAGATGGCGCGCAAGAGATCCGCAGTAACAACCGGCATAGGTGTTGCATCGCCCGACGCCGCCAGCAGCGCCTTGATCAACGCCGGTTTCGCCAGCGGTGCCAGCTGGTGCACGTGGTCGAGCGCCGTGCATATGCGCGAATAGTCGATTGCGGAGGCCTTCGTCAGATCTTCCGCTCTCAAGCCAAGTTCCGCACAACCCGCAGCACCCCGGGCAAACAATTCCACTGCCGACAGCTGCACTGATTGCGAAGCAACGTGTGCGACCAGCGACAGCAGCAACGCGCAGTCTTCTCGCAAGGGCCTCAGGTCATCAAAGCGCACCGGGGTGGCGCGCCCTGCGTGCGGCGCGAGCCGGCGCGTCAGGACGGTTTGCAACACGAATTCGGCGAGCGTGAGTCGATTGTCCGCGGCGATCAACTTATTCGCCACCGCCAGCAGCGCTGACCGGTCGACATCCGCCAGCTGTTTCAGCGCAGGCATTGCCAGGTCAAGCAACGGCAGGCGCGCGCTTTTCGGCAACAGCGCGACCGCCTTCGCCAGTGACGGAGCCAAGGCTGCCTGTTGTGGCGCGTCGCTCTTCAGGATCGCCAGCTGTGCATCGCACTGCGGACCGTCATCGAGCAACAAGGCATAGACCACGGCACAGGCGGCATGCGGCTCACGTACTGCATTGTCGAGCTCGAGCGGAAGTGCCGTTTCCGCGCAGTTGTCGGTTGCCGCGACCCAGTATGCCGCCGGGGCTTCTTCACCCACAAAACCGGACGCGACATAAGGAATGTCGGGACGCGCTTCAGCCGCTGGCGCGGCAATCTGCAGCTCCGGCGCATCCACCACTTCGACGGCGCGCCCAAAAATGCGGCGCAGACGCTCTTCAATCGGCGGATGCGTGGACAACATGCCGCTGATCAGGCTCTGCTTCGGCGCACCGAGGAACAAGTGCGACAACTGTTCCGCATTCGGATGCTCGATGCGCGAGCCGAGCTCCATGCTGCGCGACAGGCCACCAATCTTGCGCAAGGCGTTGCCGATGCCGTCCGGATTGCGCGTGAACTGCACCGCGCTCGCGTCGGCAAGGAATTCCCGCTGGCGTGACACGGCAGCCTTGATCAGGCGCCCGAAGAAGACACCGATCGCGCCGATCACCACCAGCGCCAAACCCGTTAGGAACAGGAATGCGCGCGCCGATCCGCCCTTGTCGTTGCTGCTGCGTGAGCTCGAGGAACGCGATCCGAAATCAAGCAGGTGATGCCCGAAACTGGAGAGCATCTGGATGCCAAACAAAAGGCCGATCAGGCGGATGTTCAGCCGCATGTCGCCATTGAGGATATGGCTGAATTCATGCGCGACCACGCCTTGCAGCTCGTCGCGCGTCAGGCGCCTGAGCGTTCCTTGCGTGACTGCAACCACCGCTTCATCCTGGTTGTAGCCCGCGGCAAATGCATTGATCGACGCTTCGCGGTCCAGGAGGTAGACCTTGGGACATGCAATGCCGGATGCCAGCGCCATTTCCTCCACGACGTTCAACAGGCGCCGCTCATACAGGTCGGTGGAGGACGGCGACACCAGTCGCCCACCCGCCATCCTTGCAACCGCATCGCCGCCATCGCGCAGATTAAACATCTCGATCAACGTGCCGCCCGCGATCAGCGCGAACGTGACCACAGTGTTGGTGAGGAAGAAGCCCTTGGGATATTCGCGGATGCCGAGCACATAGCCTGTCTGTGTCCAGCTCCAGATCAACGCGAGCGCGGCGTTGACGGCGAGGATGATCGCAATGACGGCCAGCGCAAACAGGATGACCAGCGTCCGTGTCTGGCGCCGTGCGTGGTCCTGGTGTTCAAAGAAGTTCATTAGAAATGCGCCGTGCAAATGTCACGGGCGAATCCGCGTGCGCCAGTGCATGCCGCCCCCCGCACGTCGATCTTGCCCGTACCATCCCGGCCTTCCCCGCATGTTGGGGAAGACGGGATCGAACGCACCATGTGCATCGTTCAGAACGAGACTTTGACGGGCTTGCGCTCTTCCGGCGCCTCGGTCGACTGCAGCAGCTCTGCCGGGCGGAACGCAAACATGCCGGCAATGATGGAGCCTGGGAATTGTTCGCGCGAGGTGTTGTACTGCATCACGCCGTCGTTATACGCCTGGCGCGCAAAAGCAATGCGGTTTTCGGTGCTGGTCAGCTCCTCGGTGAGCTGCATCATATTCTGGTTGGCCTTCAGGTCCGGATAGGCTTCCGACAACGCGAAGAGCTTGCCGAGCGAGGAGGTCAATGCGCCTTCGGCCGCTGCGAGCTGGTGCATCGCCTGTGCATCGCTCGGGTCGCCCGCAGCCTTGGCATTGGCGGTGACGGCTTGGTTGCGCGCAGCGATCACGGCCTCGAGCGCCTCGCGCTCGTGCTTCATATAGGCCTTTGCGGTTTCCACCAGATTCGGGATCAGGTCGTAGCGGCGCTTGAGTTGCACATCGATCTGGGCGAAGGAATTCTTGTACTGGTTCTGCAGGCTGACCAAGCGGTTGTAGGCGCCCACTGCCCAGAAGACGACCAGCAGTGCGATCACCACGAGGATAATGACTCCGACCATATTTTTCCCCTTAAAAGAAAAAAGCCGCAAATCGAAAATTTGCGGCTTTCAAATATAGCATCCTGGAAACAGGATCAGACCATTTTACTTGCTGGCCTGTTGTTCCGACGCCCTGGTCAGCCGCCTGTAGTCTTCTTCCGTGATGTATTCAAATACCTTCACGACCTTGCGCACGCCGCTGACGCCGCTCGCCACAGTTGCTGCGAGATGGCCCTCGCCCTCGGTCACGCGGCCCATCAGGTAAACGACGCCACGCTCGGTCACGACCTTGAACGCGTTTGCGTACAAGTCCTTCGTGTCGACGAAAGATGCAATGATCTTGCCAGTGATAAGTGAATCGTTGGAACGCGACGAGAAGCTCGATACGAGCGTCACTTCCAGTTCGTTTACCACCGACTGCACGCCTTCGATCGCGGCTATCTCGCGCTCAACGGCTTCCTTCATGGCGTCGTCACGCACCTCACCGGTGAGCAGCACCCGGCGGTTGAAGCTTGTCACGTTGACATGAGCGGCACCACCGACAAGGTTCCTGACACGGTTCTCACCCTTCAACACAATCGCCTTGTCTTCGGTCTGCGCGCCAAATGTGCGGCGGTCCGATGCTGCCAGCGTCCCCACCACGGCTGTGCCAACCATCATTTCCACGCAGCCCTGCAGACTGGTCAGCACGACGCCGCACAGCGCAACAGCGGCCAAAGGACGAGTCACACGCGCCCATTTACTCATTCACATCTCCTCCGAATAACGCGACATCGATACCGTCGCACAAACAATGAATCGTCAACAAATGCACTTCCTGGATGCGCGCAGTCCGATCATGCGGCACGCAGATATGTACGTCAGCGTCGCTCAGGCGACGGCCAATCTCGCCGCCGCCCTTGCCGGTCAATGCGACCACACGCATATCGCGCTCCAGTGCGGCGTCGACTGCGGCAAGCACATTCGGTGAGTTACCCGATGTCGACAAAGCCAGCAGCACGTCGCCGGACTGGCCGAAAGCCTGCACCTGCTTGGCAAACACGTCCTGGAAGCTGTAATCGTTCGCGACTGCAGTCAGGATGGAGGTGTCTGTCGACAATGCCAGCGCCGGCAGCGGAAGCCGCTCGCGCTCAAAGCGGCCAACGAGTTCGGCCGCAAAATGCTGGCAATCTGCAGCAGAGCCGCCATTGCCGCAGGCGAGGATTTTGTTGCCGTTTGACAACGCTGTGAACATAAGCTCCACAGCTTGTGCGATTGGGTGGGCCAGGAGGGACGCTGCTTTAAGCTTGAGTTCGGCGCTTTCCTGGAAGTGCGCCTGGATGCGTTGGTTTGTCATAGTGTTCGCGATTATAGTGCAGCGCGGGAAGGGAAATCCCTTGTTAGAGCCGATTTAAAGACCGGCCGAGCGCCACCGGCAAGTCCGAGGCACTTGCTCGAATGAAACTCCGACAAGATGCAGGCAAGAAAGTTCCGTAAGGAATGTTGTAATAAGTAAAGTTGGCCTGAAGGCGGAAGGAGTGTTGTTTTCAGGCCTCAATTGCGTTTTTCAGCCACTCCAGCGTTCCATTCTCGATTGCCACGATATCGAAGCGGCAAACCGGCTGCTCCCTCAGTCGTTGCAAGTAGGTCTGCGCTGCGACGACTAGGCGCGCCTGCTTGCCAGCTGTGACGCTCGCGGCCGCGCCGCCATATCGGCCGTTTGCACGCTTGCGGACTTCGACAAATACGAGTGCTCCACGGTCCTGCATGATGATGTCGATTTCTCCGCCTTTGCAGCGGAAATTCCGCTCGACCAGCTTCAATCCCTGCTGTTGCAGGTAATGCAGCGCCCGGTCCTCGGCCGCGTCTCCATCAACCTGTTTGGCCGTACGCGGCCGGATCAGGGCATTAAGCAGCGCCATTATTCACTGGCGGGCACGACGCTGCCCTCACGGTACACCGCCTGTTGTACGGTGCGTTCGAAATGGGTGTGGCCTTTTTCGAACTGCACGCTCAGCTTTCCGGTAACGCCGTCGAGCTCGAAGTTGGTATGGTCTGTCGCGAGCTCGCGGGCCACGCGGTAGGCGTCGATGCCGAGCGCGTACAGTCGCTCCATGTCGGCACTGCGTCTCTGGTCTGCATCGACCACCAGGCGTGGATAGACCATCACTGCAGGATGATCGGCCTGCAGCTGCCAAGGGATGTCGAGCAGGCGCGTGCCGTCCATTTCAACAGTGCGTTCCTCAGCATGCCGCTCGGACAAGGCAAAGGGATTCAGTTGCGAAGTCCCGTACATCTGCGCGTCATTGCCGATGACCGCGCGTACCTGGCGTGCCTGGCGCGCATCCAGCGCCAGGAACAGCACCGGCGGGGTACCGGATTCGATATCCTTCTTCAATTGCATCAACGAACGGCCATTGAGGAAACCGTCCATGGAAACCAGTTCCACCATTTCCACTTCACGCCCCTGCTGCTGCCAGTAGAGTTCGAATGCCTTGGCCGCGCGTCGCTGCCAGGGACTCTTCGTAAACAGGGCGAAAGCCTTGCCCGATACGTTTTCACGTCCGGCCCATTCAGCAATTTGGCGCGCTTCTTCTTCAATCGACAGCCCCACGACCAGCATCTGCTGCGGCGGGCGTGCCTGTGATGCATCCGGATTGCCTGCAATATCGGGGGGTGCAAGTGCGATCGTTGGCCGGTTGACGGCGCCGCTTTGTGCAACGGCTGTTGCTCCAGTACGCGACAGCGGGCCGACGACGATGTCATTCTGGGCGCTGGCATTCTGATAGCCGGCGAGCGTGTCCTGTGGGGAGTCGCCGGTTTCGATGATGCTGATTGCGATGCCGTCCTTTTCGCGCTCATGCGCAGCCTGGAAGCCGGCACGCACCGCTTCCGCCGCAGTGCGCAACGTCTCGGAGCGCAGCGGCAGCAATAGCGCAACGCGCACCAGACGCTCGGTGGAAGAGAGGTCAACTGCGGACGGAACCGCAACGGGAGCCTGCGCTGTGCTCGATGTGGCTGCTTCGCCTGGTGTTGTATTTGCATGCACGGGCAGGCACAATCCACCGAGCACGCCGAACAGCACAGCTGCTTTCCTCCAAAGGCTTAACATCACCGTCTCCTCATGACATCAACCACATCCGCTTCGCCGTCCCTCTTGCCACTCATGCAAGAGGTGTCGCAGCAAGTTTATCCTTTGGCCACATTATATGTGGTGGCCACTCCCATCGGTAACGTCGGGGATATCACGTTGCGTGCCATCAACGTGCTGGAACTTGCGGATGCGGTCGCCTGCGAGGATACGCGCAACACCGCACAGCTGCTTGCACGTTACGGCCTGTCGAAGGAATTGATCGCTGCTCATGAGCATAACGAACGTGAAGTGGCGGAGAAGCTGATTGCACGCTTGCGTGCCGGCGAAAGGATTGCGCTAGTCTCGGACGCGGGCACGCCCGCCGTTTCCGACCCAGGTGCGCGCATCGTGGATGCGGTGCGCGAGGCCGGCTTGCGCGTGATGCCATTACCAGGTGCCTCTGCCGCAGTGAGCGCCCTGTCCGCCAGCGGGCTAGTCAACGACCGGTTTTATTTTGTCGGCTTCCTGCCGGCCAAAGCAAAACAGCGGGAGACGGTGCTGAAAAGCCTGTCAAACGTGGAGGCGACATTGGTGTTCTATGAAGCGCCGCACCGCATGAGTGAAACAGTGGATGCACTGGTGGCCATGTTCGCGCCTGAACGGCAAGTCGTATTCGCACGCGAACTGACGAAGCTCTTTGAAGAAATCCACCGCTGCCCGCTTGCCGAGGCACAGGCCTGGCTGGCCGCGCACCCGCACCGGCAAAAGGGGGAATTCGTGATCCTGGTCGAAGGCGCATCGGTGTCGTCTTCCGACGATAACGATGCTGAAGCAGAACGTGTGCTTTCGATCCTGCTGGCAGAGTGTCCGGTAAAACAGGCGGCATCACTAGCCGCGCAGATCACCGGACAAAAGAAGAATGCGCTTTACGAGCGCGCGCTGCGCATGAAGGGGCAATGATCACCGCTGCACGATCAATGGCTTGAAGCTTCCACGGTCCTTCAAATGCAATGCTGCTGCAGCGGCTTCAGCCCTTGTCGCGAACGGACCGCTATACAAGCGGTGGAGCGCACCTTGCATTACCACTTCCATCGGTGCGAGTATCCCGCCCGCGGTTTGCTCAAGACGCGCGCGCACCGACTCGGCATTGGCTGCCTGCGAATACGCGCCAAGTTGCAGGTAGAAGCCGGAGGCCGCTGTTGGCGACGCGGTTGAAGTAACAACGGGACTAGGTGATGTCACCTCGCCCACCTGATTGTTTCCCTGTATTGCCACGGCTTCTGTCCCTGAGGATTGCACTGCGGCTGCCGCCGACAGCACTTCGCTCGTCGGGATCGACTGTCCCGCACGGGCGGGCTGCTCCTTGCGCAGGCTTGCGAGGCGATTGATCTCCTGCGGAAGCAGGCGCTCCACCTCCAGCTGAGTGCTGCCCTTGCCCAGATAACCGAGCTTCAATGCCGCGGTATAGGACAGGTCGATGATGCGCCCGGAATGGAATGGCCCGCGGTCATTCACCCGCACGATCACCTGTTTGCCGTTATTGAGGTTGGTGACACGGGCATAGGAGGGGATAGGCAGGGTTGGATGTGCAGCAGTCATCTTGTACATGTCGTACGGCTCGCCGGACGAAGTCTTCTGGCCGTGAAATTTCTTTCCGTACCAGCTGCCGATGCCGCGCTGCTTGAAGGGTCGCTCGTCGGTGAACGGCGTATATTGCTTTCCGAATACGACATAGGGCTTGTTGCCGCGTGTCGCGTACGGCTCGATCTTTGGCTCGGCGTCCGGCGTGTCGAGCAAGCCTTCCGGGGGCATATCGCCCGGGCCATCATCCATGTAATAACCGCCACGCCCGGAGCCGGCCGGAGGCAATGCGGGAAGCGAAGGCGCCTTGGACGAAGCAGAAGGGGTTGAAGTGCTGGAAGCGACCGGGGATGCGGGTGGCACGCTGCTGCAGCCGACCAGTACCAGGGCCGGAGCGATCAGGGCAATTGCAATGGATCGAAACCGGCTGCAGTAAATGCGCAGTGACATCGCGTTCTCCTTTGTTTCTTGTTAGCTGCGAGCGACGTGCTGCCGAGCCATGAAGCCGCTTTTGGCGGTCGCAACCATGCGACTTTTCATGCCGCAAATGCGGCCGGCTTTGCCTGGAAGCTTTTCAGTGGCTGCTGTCCGCAACGCTCGCTGGCGCTCGCACCAATGGGCATCCTGGCGCAGCTATCTTGTATTTGTGTGCATGGCCAGACCTGCAACCTGACCGCCAACTGAACAGTTTGCAGCGGCGAGGTCTTTGCCGCAAGAATAGTTTTCTTATGGAATTCTTTGTTATTAAACCGACCATGGAGCAGCGAAATGGTTCCGCTCCATGGGTCAGCTCTGCACCAGTTTGCGATGTCGCTGGATGCTCATCAGCATGCCGATGCCCAAGCCCAGCGTGACGAACGCGGTCCCGCCGTAACTCATGAACGGCAACGGAACGCCGACCACCGGCAGGATGCCCGATACCATGCCCATGTTAACGAACGCGTAGGTAAAGAACATCAGTGTCAGCGCTCCCGCGAGCAGACGCGCAAAAAGCGTCGGCGCATTCGCGGCAATCAGCAGCCCGCGTCCGATCAGCAGCAGGTAAAGCACGAGCAAACAGATATTACCGATCAGGCCGAACTCTTCCGAGTACACGGCAAAAATGAAGTCCGTCGTACGTTCGGGAATGAACTGCAGGTGTCCCTGCGTGCCGTTCATCCAGCCCTTGCCGGTGGGCCCGCCGGATCCGATTGCGATCATCGACTGGATAATGTGGAAGCCCTTACCCAAGGGGTCGGCGGTCGGGTCAATCAGCGTCATCACACGCGTGCGTTGATAGTCGTGCATCATCGACCAGCCGATAGGCAGGAAGGCCGCGCCGGCAACCATCAAGCCGAAAATCACTTTCCACGAGAGCCCGGCCAGGAAAATCACATAGAAACCGGCGGCCATGACCAGCAGCGACGTGCCGAGATCAGGCTGCTCCATGATGAGGCCGACGGGGATCATCAGCATGACCGCTGCCACCACGAATTCCTGCCAGCCGATCACGCTTTCACGTTTCTGGAACCACCAGGCCAGCATGAGCGGCGTTGCGATTTTCATGATCTCCGACGGCTGGATCACCACGCCGACATTGATCCATCGCTGCGCGCCCTTCTTGATGATGCCGAACAGCGCCACGCCAATCAGCAGTGCGACGCCAACCGTATAAATCGGCACGGCAAGACGCATCATCGTCTGGGGTGGCACGAGCGCCGCGATCCACATGATGATGAACGCCAGCAGGATATTGCGAATATGGTCTTCCAGCCGGCCGGGAAAGTCGATACCGGCCGAATACATGGTGATCGTGCTGAGCGCAAGGATCAGGAACACGATGAGCGACAGCGGGCCGTCAAACACCGTGAAATACGGTTTGACGGTCGGCCAGAAGGCGCGTCGTTCAGTCAGGCCAAATGCGGTCATCAGTCTCCCTCGACTTCGATAGTGGTAGCGGTCTTTTCCTTGGGTTCCGGCCGCTTGCCGAGCAGGTAATAGTCAAGCGCCAGCCGCGCAATCGGAGCCGCTGCCGCCGCACCGAAACCGCCGTTCTCGACAATAACGGCGAGTGCAATGCGCGGGTTATCCGCAGGAGCGAACGCAATGTAAAGCGAGTGGTCGCGATGCCGCTCGGCCATCTTTTTCGCATCGTACTTCTCGTTCCGTCCAAGGCCGATCGCCTGCGCCGTTCCGGTCTTGCCAGCCGAGACATAACCCGCGCCGGCAAAGGCGCGCGACGACGTACCTTCACGCACGACACCGCCCATCGAATGCTTGATGAAGTCGACGTTTGCCTGCTTGAGAGGGATGCGATAGCTCTCCTTGGGAACGGTCAGGGTGCGCTCCTTGGTCACGCCATCTTCAATCGTCTTCACCAGGTGCGGTTTCATCACCACGCCGTTGTTGGCCAGGTTGGCCATCGCGTGCGCCAACTGCAAGGGCGTATAGGCGTTATAACCCTGGCCAATGCCGACCGAGATTGTCTCGCCGGCATACCATTTCTTGTGCTCCGGGCGCTTGTAGGCCGAGCGTTTCCATGCGGTTGAGGGCAGCACGCCGCTACGCTCGTTCTCTAGGTCGATGCCGGTCAGCTGTCCGAAACCGAAGGGCTTCATGAAATCATGGATCGTGTCGACACCAAGATCGTTCGCCAGCATGTAATAGTAGGTGTTACACGATTGCACGATCGACTTGTACATATCGACCGCACCATGGCCGCCCACCTTGTCGTCGCGGAAACGATGGTTACCGAACCAGTAGAATCCGGGGTCGGCAATTGCCTGCGCCGGCGTGCGCTTGCCGAGCTCGAGCGCGGCCAAGGCCATGTACGGCTTGAAGGTCGAGCCGGGCGGATAGGTACCGATCAGGGGGCGGTTCAACAACGGTTTGTCGAGCGAGGTGTTGAGCTCTTCCCAGCTTTGCTGGTCGATGCCATCCACGAACAGGTTCGGGTCGAAGGTCGGCTTGGACACATAGGCCAGCACGTCACCGGTGGCCGGCTCGATCGCAACCAGTGCACCGCGCCGGTCACCGAATGCCTCCTCGACGATCTTCTGCAGCTCGATATCGAGCGACAGGATCAGGTTATGACCAGGGCTGGCAGCAGTGCGGGACAAAGTGCGCACGGCACGACCGCCTGCGGTTACCTCGACCTCTTCGTAACCTGTCTTTCCATGCAATATGTGCTCGTACTTCTTCTCCAGCCCTTCCTTGCCGATATAGTCGGTGCCCGCGTAATTCGCAGCATCTTCCATCTCTTCGATCTTTTTGGCGTCCTTCTGGCTGATGCGGCCGATATAGCCAACCACATGCGAAGCAGTCTCACCGAGCGGATACTGGCGGAACAGGCGCGCCTGGATCTCGACACCGGGAAAACGATAACGCTGGGCGGTGAAGCGAGCCACCTCCTCATCCGTCAGCCGGGTGCGGATCGGTACGCTTTCAAAATTCTTCGCTTCTTCCAGCAGGCGTCGGAAACGCCGGCGGTCCTTGGGCTGAATGTCGACGATCGCTGCGAGGTTGTCGATCACAGTCTCGAGCGGCGCACCGATCTTCGATGGGGTAATTTCGAGTGTATAGGCAGAGAAGTTGCGTGCGAGAACCACGCCGTTGCGGTCAAGAATCAGGCCGCGGTTGGGCACTACCGGCACCACGGAGATGCGGTTCTCGTTCGCCTGGCTCATGTAGTCCTGATGTTTCACTACCTGCAGCCAAAGGAAGCGCGCCAGCAGCAGCCCGAAACAAATCAGTACGAACACACCCACCACCGACAGGCGCAGGCGGAACAGGTGCAGTTCTCGTTCAGTGTTCTTAAACTCGGTCATGTTTAGTATTGCGAGGACGGCAAGCAGCCGTTCCCGTCATTCCGCCCGCCGTATCCATCAACGAATCGGCTTTGGAAGATAAGGACGCGTTTCACAATGTGCGCTACGCGTCCGGGAATCAGTAGTAACAATCAGATGGGTCGTGTGTCGTCGCGATCGATCGCGCGGCGCTGCGGCGCCAGCAGGATCATCGTCACCAGCGGCCAGAGTGCTGCAGCGACCACGCTTTCCATGAAATACAGCCAGCCAGGGAACTTGCCGCTCACCATCAGGCGCACCACCAGCTGCACGGATTGCATCAGCAGCAGCAGCGGGAAGACATGTGCGGCCTGCGTCGGCAGCTTGAACCACAACACCCGGCGATGGATCATGATCGCAAAGTACGACAGCAGCGTATAAGACAGTGCGTTCTCGCCCAACAGCGAGGCATCATGCACGTCCATCAGCAAGCCCATCAGGAAAGCGATGCCGATCCCGACTTTGCGCGGCTGGTGGATGCTCCAGAACACCAGCACCAGGGCGACGAAATCCGGGATACCGACCCAATGCCCCCAAGGCAGCAGGTTGAGCAGAAAGGCGCAAATCAGGCTGGTCGTGATGAACAGCGGATTGGCGGGCAGCAGAATGTAATGAGGACGGTTCATGGTGTAGTCGTCTTCTGCACAGGGGCGGGCGTCACAGGTACAGGCGTAACAGGTGCGGGCGTCTTCTGCTCGGCGGTGCCCGCCACAGCGTCCTTCCTGAGTTCTTTCACCGCTTCCTTGAGCACACCTTTAGGGGCCTCTTTCGCTGGTACCTTTGAGGCGTCGGTGACTGGCGCCACTGGTGCCTTGGCGGGATCCTTCGGTGCTTCTTTCGCGGGGTCCTTGGGCTGCTCTTTTTGAGGCTCCTTTGGCGCCTCTTTCGCGAGGTCCACGCCATGCTTTTTCGCCGCGCGTTCCTTCACATCTTCCGGCGGCGGCAGCGGCGGGAAGTTGGGTTCCGTCAGCAGGATCAGCAGCTGCCGGTTACGATCGATACCGGCCAGCGGCTGGCAAACGATGCGAGCGAAGGCGTCGGATGACTTGCTTTCGACCTGTACCACCTTCGCCACAGACAGCCCGGCCGGATAGACTCCGTCGATACCCGAGGTGACGAGAACGTCCCCATTCTTGATGTCGGCATTGGCCGGCATGAAGCGCAAATCGAGAGAACCCGAGTGTCCCTGGCCATACGCGATGCTGCGCAGGCCGCTGCGCACGACCTGCACCGGAATCGCCTGGTCCTTGTCGGTCAGCAGAGTGACCTCGGAGGTGAACGGAAAGACACGAGTCACCTGTCCGACGACACCGATGTCATCGATGACCGGCTGCCCTGTTGTAACACCATGCCGGCTGCCGCGATCCAACACGATCTTCCGCGTGAACGCATCACGCGCGTCGTACAGGATTTCGCTCATCACCGACTTCACAGGCAATCGCTCGTTGGCAGCCAGCAGCTTGCGCAACTGTGCGTTTTCCGACGACAGCTGCTGCACCTGTTGCAGCGTCTGCGCGTTGGCAACCTGCTGCAGCTTGAGGTTATCGTTCTCCTTTTTCATCGCCGACAGCGTTGAAAAATAGTCGTTGACCATATAGGCCGCGTCACGCGGCATCAACGCGGCTGCCTGCAGCGGGTACAGCATGGTGCCGACGAATTGCCGGATCGTGGTCAGCGAACGCAGGCGCGAGTCGGCAACCAGCAGGATCAGTGCGATCAGGGAGAAAAACACCACTTTGGCACGCGCGGAAGCGCCTTGCTTGAAGAGTGGTGGTGGACTGTATTCCATTAAAGCCTAACGATATTGCGGGAATATGACCGAAGGTCGCTGTCCATTCGCGCGCCTTGCGCAGAAATGGCAAGGCGCAGCTTCTGAAGCATTACTCGTAAGAGAAGATAGAGCCAAGCTTGTCCATGCGCTCGAGTGCCATGCCCGAACCGCGCACCACGCAGGTCAGCGGATCTTCGGCAACGATCACCGGCAGGCCGGTCTCTTCCATTAGCAGCCGGTCAAGGTCGCGCAGCAGCGCGCCGCCACCGGTCAGCATCATGCCTTTCTCGGCGATGTCAGCGCCCAGTTCAGGCGGCGTCTGCTCCAGCGCGTTCTTGACAGCGGATACGATATTGTTCAGCGGGTCGGTCAGCGCCTCCAGGATTTCGTTGCTCGAAATCGTGAACGAGCGCGGGATGCCTTCGGACAGGTTGCGGCCCTTGACTTCCATTTCCTTCACTTCGGAGCCCGGGAAGGCGGAGCCGATTTCCTTCTTGATCGCTTCGGCGGTTTGTTCGCCGATCAGCATGCCGTAGTTGCGGCGGATGTAGTTGACAATCGCTTCGTCGAACTTGTCGCCACCGACGCGCACCGAGCCCTTGTACACCATGCCGCCCAGCGAGATGATGCCCACTTCGGTGGTGCCACCGCCGATGTCGACGACCATCGAACCGGTCGCATCGGATACGGGCAGGCCGGCGCCGATTGCAGCAGCCATCGGCTCTTCGATCAAGTAGACCTGCGATGCGCCTGCACCGAGTGCGGATTCGCGGATCGCGCGGCGCTCAACCTGGGTGGAGCCGCAGGGAACGCAGATGATGATGCGCGGGGACGGTTTGAATAGTTTGGAGTCGTGCACCATGCGGATGAACTGCTTGAGCATCTGCTCGGTGACGGTAAAGTCTGCAATCACGCCGTCTTTCATCGGGCGGATCGCTTCGATATTTCCCGGCACCTTGCCCAGCATCTGCTTGGCTTCCTTGCCGACGGCCTGGATGGTCTTCTTACCGTTCGGACCGCCTTGCTGACGGATCGCGACGACCGAGGGTTCGTCCAGCACGATACCCATGTTGCGTACATAGATCAGCGTATTGGCGGTACCCAGGTCAATTGCCAGGTCGTTAGAAAAATAACTGCGTAAGAATCCAAACATGTAGTGTCCCGATGCGCATCCGTGGCGCGCTTTAACAATGGAAGTAAAACCTATATGCCTGTGGCCACTCAAAACTCAGCGGCCCGTCAAGGTATCAGCCCAGCATTCTACCTTATAATTTATCCGAAATTTGTCGACGGAAACGTCGAAAATACGTGCCGAATACAAGCCAATTCAAGCGTTTTGGCAAGTTTTTGCCAGAACAAGAAAACATTTTGCTTTCCTAAGAAACCCGCCGCAAACGGCTTGCAAACTACTTAACCATGTCACTCGACCTCTCCGATGTTAAGCGCCTGGCCCGCCTCGCGCAGCTCGATCTGAACGATGATCAGGCAGTCAACACCCTCGACAAACTCAACGGCATTTTTGCGCTGGTCGAACAGATGCGTGCCGTAGATACAACAGGTGTCGAACCGCTGAACCACCCGATTGCCGCTTTTCAGAACGACGTTGCCCTGCGTCTGCGCGAAGACCAGGTCACCGAACCGAACCGCCGCGACGACTACCAGCAAGTCGCACCGGCAACGCAGGACGGCCTGTACCTGGTCCCCAAGGTCATCGAATAACACCTGACGGCGCACGGCGCCGGCATCGCCATCCAACCCTATGCATACCAAAACACTTAAAGAGCTTTCCGCTTTGCTTCAGGCAAAGCAGATCTCCGCCACCGAACTGGCCCGGGCCTACCTTGACCGCATCAAACAGAGCGACCTCAACGCGTTCATCCACGTCGACGAGAACCTGACGTTGGCGCAAGCGGCCGAAGCCGATGCTCGCATTGCCAAGAACGACACAACGCCCCTGACCGGCATCCCGATTGCGCACAAGGACATTTTTGTCACACGCGACTGGCGTTCCACTGCCAGCTCGAAGATGCTCTCAAGCTACATCAGCCCCTTCGATGCTACTGTAGTGAAACAGTTCCGTACGGCAGGCATGGTTACGCTAGGAAAATTGAACTGTGACGAATTTGCCATGGGTTCTTCCAACGAAAACTCGTTTTTCGGCCGAGTGAAAAACCCTTGGGACAAAACGGCAATTCCCGGCGGATCCTCCGGCGGCTCGGCTGCGGCGATCGCTGCCCGGTTGGCCCCCGCTGTGACAGCGACCGACACCGGCGGTTCGATTCGCCAGCCGGCATCCTTCTGTGGCGTTACCGGTATCAAACCGACTTATGGCCGCGTGTCGCGCTTTGGCATGATCGCCTTTGCATCATCGCTCGACCAGGGCGGCCCGATGGCCCAGACCGCAGAAGATTGCGCCATGCTGCTCAACGCCATGACCGGCTTCGACCCGCAGGACTCCACCAGCCTGGATCGCCCAGAGGAAGACTTCACCCGCGACCTCAACAACAGCCTGCAAGGCCTCAAGATCGGCATTCCGCGCGAATACTTTAGTGCCGGACTGGCAAGCGATGTCGAACAGGCAGTCCGCGCGGCATTGCACGAATATGAAAAGCTGGGCGCGACGCTGGTTGACATCTCGCTGCCCAAGACCGAGCTGTCGATTCCGGTCTACTACGTGATCGCCCCGGCCGAGGCCTCGTCCAACCTGTCGCGCTTCGACGGCGTGCGTTATGGCCACCGTGCCAAGGAGTACAAGGACTTGGGCGACATGTACCGCAAGTCGCGTGCGGAAGGCTTCGGCGAGGAAGTGAAGCGCCGCATCCTGATCGGTGCCTACGTACTGTCGCATGGTTACTACGATGCCTACTACCTGCAGGCGCAGAAGATCCGCCGCCTGATCGCGCAAGACTTCCAGAACGCATTCAAGCAATGCGACGTGATCATGGGACCGGTGGCCCCGACGGTGGCGTGGGACCTCGGCGACAAGGCAGATGATCCGGTTGCCAACTATCTGGCCGACATCTTCACCTTGTCGACCAGCCTGGCCGGCCTGCCCGGCATGTCGATCCCTTGCGGCTTTGGCCAGGGCGACAAGAATGGCAAACGCCCGGTCGGCCTGCAGATCATCGGCAATTACTTCAACGAAGCCAGGTTACTGAACGTCGCGCACCAGTTCCAGCGCGTGACCGACTGGCACCAACGCAAACCGGAAGGCGTATGAGATCTCTCTCCCGCACCATTGCATTCGCGCTCCTGGCGACCAGCGGCCTTGTTGCCGCACAGGAACTGGATACGCATTTTTCGTGCAGCGTGGCTCGGGAGGTGGATGGCGAGCGCGTTATCTACGCAGACAATGGCACATTCCGGCTCAAGGGCGAGCGCATTGAAACCTTTCACTGGGAATCGGCGCTGTACCGCACCACGCACGGCTTTGACTGCAGCATCGACGAGAGCGATGGTCTGAAGGCGGAAGTCCGGGATGAAAAGCCTAAAGCGAGCTGGCGCGTGGCGCTGAAGGACGCGCGCGCCGCACGCTACAAGCGCGGCTTTACATTTGATCGCGGCATGAGCTGCACGATCCGGGTAGAGCGTGAAGGCGAAACAATGAAAGTGACGCCGACCTGCCCAGCATTGTGCGGATCGCGCCCCAATTTCTCGGCATTATCGGTGGACCTGAAAACCGGCGAGTGCCGTTACGAAGAATAAGTGAGGACTATATGCAGTGGGAAGTCGTAATCGGTCTTGAGACGCACGCGCAACTCTCGACACAATCAAAAATCTTCAGTGGCGCATCGACGCGCTTCGGCGCCGAGCCGAACACGCAGGCCTGCCCGGTCGACCTGGCGCTACCCGGTGTGCTGCCGGTGATGAACAAGGGTGCCGTCGAGCGCGCGATCCAGTTCGGGCTAGCGATCGGCGCCACGATCGCGCCGCAGTCGATCTTCGCGCGCAAGAATTACTTTTATCCCGACCTGCCGAAGGGCTATCAAATCAGCCAGTACGAGATTCCGGTGGTGCAAGGCGGCACCGTGTCCTTCATTCTCGAGAAGGACGGCAAGCCGGAAATGCGCACCGTGCAGTTGACACGCGCGCATTTGGAAGAAGACGCCGGCAAGTCGCTGCATGAGGACTATCACGGCATGTCCGGCATCGACCTCAACCGTGCCGGCACACCACTGTTGGAGATCGTCACCGAGCCGGTCATGCGCAGCGCGGCTGAAGCGGTTGCGTATGCGAAGGCGCTGCATTCGCTGGTCGTGTGGCTCGGCATCTGCGACGGCAACATGCAGGAAGGCTCATTCCGCTGCGACGCCAACGTGTCGGTGCGCCCGGTGGGCCAAAAGGAATTCGGCACGCGTTGCGAAATCAAGAACCTGAACTCGTTTCGCTTCCTTGAGGAGGCAATCAACTACGAAGTGCGACGCCAGATCGAACTGATCGAGGATGGCGGCACCGTGGTGCAGGAAACCCGCCTGTACGATCCGGACCGCAAGGAAACGCGTTCCATGCGCAGCAAGGAAGACGCACAGGATTACCGCTACTTCCCCGACCCCGACCTGCCGCCGCTGGTCATTGCGCAGGAATGGATCGAGCGCGTGAAGGCATCGATGCCGGAGTTGCCCGGCGCAATGCGCGAACGCTTCGTGAAGGACTACGGCCTGCCGGAATACGACGCTGCCGTGCTGACGCAGTCCAAAGCAATGGCATCCTACTTCGAGGCGGTCGTGGCCAAGGCTGGCAAGGAGCAGGCGAAGCCGGCGGCCAACTGGCTGATGGGCGACGTATCGTCCACGCTGAACCGCGCCGGCGTCGACATTGCCGATGCGCCGGTGAAGGCCGAGCAGCTGGCATTGCTGTTGCAGCGGATCGCCGACGGCACCATCTCCAACAAGATCGCCAAGGAAGTGTTCGGCGCGATGTGGGAGGCGCCGTCCGACAAACCGACGCTGGCCGACGACATCATCGAAGCAAAGGGCCTGAAGCAGATCTCGGATTCCGGCGCGCTGGAGAAGATCGTCGACGAAGTGCTGGCCGCCAATGCGAAGTCCGTCGAGGAATACCGCTCCGGCAAGGAAAAGGCGTTCAATGCGATCATCGGCCAGGCCATGAAGGCGACTAAGGGCAAGGCCAACCCGGCGCAGCTGACGGAGTTGCTCAAGCAGAAGCTGTCCGCATAAGCATGGATGAGGCAGGTTGAAGCGACGCAAAGCCGCTTCAAAACAAAAAGGGCGCATTTCGATGCGCCCTTTTTCATTCCAACCTTACTGCTTACATCACGCCATAGCGGGTGCGGTACGCCGCAACGGCATCCTTGTACTTCGCGAGGTCGGCATCTGCGCCGGCATTCGAAATGTACTCCAGCAAGTCGTTCAGGTTGCCGATGGACACGACCGGAATGCCATAGGTCTTCGTCACTTCCTGCACTGCCGAACCTTCGGACAGGGCGCCGTCCTTGCCGGAGCGCTCCATGCGGTCCAGTGCGATCAGCACGGCACACGGCGTGGCGCCGGCAGCCCGGATCATCTCGACCGATTCACGCACCGAGGTGCCGGCGGAGATCACATCGTCGATGATGACGACCTTGCCTTGCAGCTTGGCGCCGACGATGGTGCCGCCTTCGCCATGGTCCTTGGCTTCCTTGCGGTTGAATGCGAACGGCACGTTGCGCCCCTTGTTCGCGAGCGCGACCGCGGTGGCCGAGGCCAGCGTGATGCCCTTGTAGGCCGGGCCGAACAGCATGTCGAATTCGACACCGGAATCGAGCAGCGTCTGTGCATAGAAATCCGCCAGCTTGCCGAGCGTCGCGCCGTCGTTGAACAGGCCGGCATTGAAGAAATATGGCGACGTGCGGCCGGCCTTGGTGACGAACTCACCGAAGCGCAACACACCGGTGGAAACGGAGAATGCAATGAATTCCTGACGTAGCTTACTCAAGATGCCCTCGATCTGTATAAATTGACAACGCGGCGATACGGCCGGCAAAGCAGGCATTGTAAAGGGTGTTGCAAGGGTGTTGCGTGGGCGCCCACGGAAATTTCAGGAGCAATCGGTTATGCTAGCCGCCATTCTTTTTCCTTGTACCAACCATGCTCAAGATCGTTTCCGCCAACCTCAACGGTATCCGCTCCGCCGCTAAAAAAGGCTTTTTCGAATGGATGCAGCAGCAGGCGCCGCACTTCGTCTGCGTGCAGGAATTGAAGGCACAGGCAGCCGACATGACGCCGGAATTCCTGTCGCCGCATGGCTACCACGGCCATTTCCACTATGCCGAAAAGAAGGGTTACTCCGGCGTCGGCATTTACTCGAAGTTCGAGCCGGACGCGATCCAGGTTGGCTTCGGCTGCCATGAATTCGATGCCGAGGGCCGCTATGTGCAGTGCGACTTCGGAAAGCTGTCGGTGATCTCGCTGTATTGCCCGTCGGGTTCCTCCAGCGAGGAACGGCAGCAGGCGAAATTCCGCTTCATGGAGGTGTTCCTGCCGCACCTGGCGAAACTGCGCAAGAGCGGCCAGGAAATCGTGATTTGCGGCGACTGGAATATCGCTCACAAGGAAATCGACCTGAAGAACTGGAAGAGCAACCAGAAGAATTCCGGCTTCCTGCCACAAGAGCGTGCATGGATGACGCGCGTATTCGACGAGATTGGCTGGCAGGACGTGTACCGCAAGCTGCATCCGGAAACCACCGGCGAAGCCTATACATGGTGGAGCAACCGTGGGCAGGCGTGGGCGAACAACGTCGGGTGGCGCATCGACTACCACGTCTCCACCGCCGGCATTGCCGACAAGGCACGCGCCGCCGCCATCTACAAGGAGCAGCGCTTCTCTGACCATGCACCGCTGACGGTCGAATACGACTGGGCGCTGTCATAAGGTTTGCTGCACAAGGGTAGCGTGGCACAATGGCACCCGGCATTGACTTTCTTACACCAACGAGAACGATATGAAAATTGAGACCTTGGCTGTACACGCCGGCTACTCGCCGGATCCGACCACCAAAGCCGTCGCCGTACCGGTTTACCAGACGGTTGCCTACTCTTTCGACAGCGCGCAGCACGGCGCGGACCTGTTCGACCTGAAGGTCCCGGGCAACATCTACACCCGCATCATGAACCCGACGCAGGATGTGCTGGAAAAGCGCATCGCCGCGCTCGAAGGCGGCATCGCTGCGCTGGCGGTCGCATCCGGCATGGCGGCGATCACCTACGCGATCCAGACCATCACCGAAGCTGGCGACAACATCATTTCCGCGAGCCAGCTGTACGGCGGCACCTACAACCTGTTTGCACACACGCTGCCGCAGATGGGCATCGAAGTACGCTTTGCCGATGCGCGCAAGCCGGACACCTTCGCGTCGCTGATCGACGGCCGCACCAAGGCGATCTTCTGCGAATCGGTCGGCAACCCGCTCGGCAACGTAACTGACTTCGCCAAGCTGGCCGACATCGCGCATGCGCACGGCATTCCGCTGATCGTCGACAACACGGTGCCGAGCCCCTACCTGTGCCGTCCGTTCGAGCACGGTGCCGACATCGTCGTGCACTCGCTCACCAAATACCTCGGCGGCCATGGCAACAGCGTGGGCGGCGCGATCGTCGACAGCGGCAAGTTCCCGTGGGCGCAGCACACGGACCGCTTCAAGCGCCTGAACGAGCCGGACGTGTCCTACCACGGCGTGGTGTACACCGAAGCGCTCGGGCCGGCCGCGTTTATTGGCCGCGCACGCGTGGTCCCGCTGCGCAACATGGGCGCGGCGATTTCGCCGATGAATGCGTTCCTGATCCTGCAAGGCATCGAGACGCTCGCGCTGCGCATGGACCGCATCTGCGACAACGCGCTGGCAATTGCGAAGCACCTGAAGCAGCATCCGAAGGTGGCATGGGTGAACTACGCCGGCCTGGAAGACCATGCTGACAATGTGCTGGTGAAGAAGTACATGGGCGGCAAGGCATCCGGCATCCTGTCCTTCGGCCTGAAGACCGTTGACAAGGCCGACCCGCGCGCTGCCGGCGCACGCGTGCTGGATGCGTTGAAGTTGTTCACGCGCCTGGTGAACATTGGCGATGCGAAATCCTTGGCCACGCATCCGGCATCGACCACGCACCGTCAGTTGAATCCGGAAGAACTGGCCAAAGCTGGCGTGTCGGAAGACATGCTGCGCCTGTCAGTCGGCATTGAGCATATCGATGACCTGATCGCTGACCTCGACCAGGCGCTGGCAGCGGCTTAAAGCCCTTCAGGCATCGCAAAAAAATGGGCCGCTGCTTGCGGCCCATTTGGTTTGGAACGGAACGTCCGCTTTTGGACGTCTGCTTCGTCGTGCATCCGATTCGTTATTTGATCGGCGCAATACCTTTCACGTTGCTCTGGTACGGCGGCAGTGCGGTTGGCTGCACGCCCTTCGCCTTTGCGTACAACGGCATCACCGACGGCATGTGCCTCTGCATCTCCGCAATGCGGCTCTTGCCAGCGGGATGCGTTGAGAGCCATTGCGGCATCGCATTCCGGCTCAGCGAGCCCATCTTCTGCCACAGAGCGATGCCGGCGCGCGGGTCGTAGCCCGCCCGGGCAACGATATCGAGCCCGACGAGATCGGCTTCCGTCTCGTCACTGCGCGAGAACTTCATGATCGCGAGGTTGGCGCCAAGTCCGGTCGCTGCATCGGTCAGGTTGGGATCGACACCCAGCAAAGCCGACAGGCCGAAACCCAGAACTTTGGCGCCGGCATTCGTCAAGCTGGACTTGGCCAGGCGTTCACGCCCGTGCTCGCGCAGCGCATGGGCAATTTCGTGGCCCATGACAATCGCGACTTCATCATCGGTCAACTTCAGCGTCGTCAGCAAACCGCTGAAGAATGCAATCTTTCCGCCCGGCATACAGAAAGCGTTGACTTCTTTGGCATCAAGAAGGTTAACTTCCCATTTCCAGTCGGTCGCGCCCGGATTCCAGCGCTCGGCATGCGGAATGAGTTTCTTCGCAATGGCGCGCAGGCGCTGCACCTGCGGATCGCTTTCCGGCACCAGCACGCCCTTCTGCTGCGCCTGCTGCTTGAGGCCGGTGTACTGCTGGAGCGCGGCTGCTTCGAGCTCCCCTTCCGGTACCAGGTTGCGCAGGGGCGACATTTCGTCGACCTGTACGCCATCCGGGCTGACTGCATCCTTTGCACCGGCATAAGGCACGGGAGCCGCAAGTACAACGAGTGTCAGAACTGTGGAAATCAAACGTTTCATGAATCGTCCTTTATCCCAATATCGCTCGTTTACCGAAACGTACCGGAAGCGAGCATGCGCCGGATACATGGCGTCAACAAGCTTCGTTTTCAATGGCAAGAACGGCTATTTTTGCAATGCCGTCAGCTTGCGGACACGCCCGCTTCCAGCTTGACGCGCGGCCGGAGCCAGAAGTAGAGGGCAACAGCGGGAATAATCGCCAACGTGGTAATCCAGAAATATGGCGCATACCCTACGGCTTCGACGATGCGGCCGGAATAGAAGCCCAGCACCTTGCCCGGCAGCGTGATCAGCGAGCTGAACAACGCGTATTGCGTCGCGGTATAGCGCTGGTTCACTAGTGCCGACAGATAGGCTACCGCGGTGGTTCCCAACACGCCTTGAGCCAGGTTTTCACCGGAAATGACCAATGTCAGCATACCGACATTGCCGTTGGCACCGATCAACCAGAGATACAGCAGGTTGCTTGCCGCACCGATGACGATCCCGACCAGCAATGCGCGCTCCACACCCCAGCGCGCCACGGCGATGCCGCCAAGAAAGGCGCCAGCGATGCCAATCCAGATGCCGTAGACCTTGGACACTGCGGCGATTTCCGTCTTGGTAAAGCCCTGGTCCAGGTAAAAAGGTCCCATGATCCCGCCGACCAGCGCTTGGTCCGACACCTTGAACAGCAGGATGAAGAGCAGGATCAGCAGGCCGACACGACCACCGAAGCGGCGGAAAAAATCGGCAAACGGCTCGATTACGCCTTCACGCAAGCCTTCAGCCCAGCTCTGTGCCCTGACCCGCACGACATCCGGCTCGCGTGCCATCAAATTCACAACGATGGGCACCAGCATGCACAGTGCCATGATGCGGTAAACGTTCGGCCAGACGGTATAGTCAGCAAGCACCAGCGCCAGCGCACCGGTGACGATCAGCGCAATCCGGTAACCGAGCGAGTACGTCGCGACGAGTGCGCCTTGCGCGTCCACGGGTGCGATCTCGATGCGGTAAGCATCCACCGCAATATCCAGCGTGGCACCGGCAAACGCCACCATCAGCGTCAGCCCGACGAACAGGCCGAGCTGCGATGGCGTGATCGAGGCCATTGCACCGAGGCCGATCATCACCAGCACCTGCGCCAATAGCAACCAGCTGCGCCGCTGGCCGAGTCGGCCCAGCAGCGGCAATCGCACGCGATCGATGAACGGCGCCCACAGGAACTTCAAGGAATACGCCAGGCCCGCGCTGGCGATCATCGTGATGTCCTTGAGCGTGATGCCGTTTTCCTTCAGCCAGTAAGCCAGCGTCCCTGCCACGAGCAGGAACGGCAGACCGGACGCAAAGCCGAAGAAGAACATCGTCCAGGCTGACGGCTGCAGGAAGGCATCGCGGATGCGCATACCGGCCTTGTTATCTTCTTTATTGCTCATCCGGCATTTCTCACAGTGACGGCGCCAAGTGGAAGGACCGTGGGCCGGTGCATTTCAAACAAACAGGCAACTCGTCGTACAACGACAAGGCGAAAGATACCCTGTCCATAAGCCCCGGCGCATAGACTGGCAACAGTTTCATGCAGCGATCTTCTTGCGGAGGCGGAACACCGCAAGGCTGCCACGCCAGTTCGGCAGGACCGACACGGGTTTTCCTTCGTGCAAGGCGATGCATTCAAGCACTTCGAGCCCCGCTTTATTGGCAAGTTCCTCGAAATCCTTGATCGTCGCACACCGCAGGTTGGGCGTGTCATACCACTCGTACGGCAGCGATTTCGACACGGGCATGCGGCCGCGCAGCAACGAGACTCGATGCGGCCAGTACGCAAAGTTGGGGAAAGAAACGATCGCTTCGCGCCCCACGCGCGCAATGTCGCGCAGCACGCCTTCGACGTTTTTCATCATTTGCAGGGCGGACAGGCATAGCACCATGTCGAATGCATTGTCAGCAAACATCGCCAGCCCGGATTCCAGGTCTTGCTGGATCACTGCGACGCCACGGTTCACGCACAGCGGGATTTTGTCATCATCGATTTCCACGCCATAGCCAAGGCATTGCTTGTCGGACTGAAGATACTCGAGCATCACGCCATCGCCGCAGCCAAGGTCCAATACTTCCGAACCGTTGCGCACCCAGTGCGCGATGAAAGCGAGGTCAGGGCGCAGCTTGATCAGTTCACGGAAATTCATGCCCGGCCTCCTTCGCTGATGCCTTGCCAGATGCGGTTGTAATAGGCGCGGACGACATTCATGTAGCGCAGATCCTCCAGCAGGAAGGCATCATGGCCGTGCGGCGCGTCGATCTCTGCATAGGTCACGCGGCGCTTGTTGTTGACGAGCGCCTGCACGATCTCACGGCTGCGCTCCGGCGAGAAGCGCCAGTCGGTGGTGAATGACGCCAGCAGGAAGTCGGCCTTGGTACAGGCCAACGCCTTCGACAGGTCGTCCCCATGGGCGCGCGCCGGATCAAAATAGTCCAGCGCCTTGGTGATCAAGAGATACGTGTTGGCGTCGAAGTATTCCGAGAACTTGTCTCCCTGGTAGCGCAGGTAGGATTCGATTTCGAAATCGATGCCGTAGCCAAACTGGTAATCACCATTGCGCAGGCCGCGACCGAATTTCTCCGCCATACTGTCGTCGGATAGGTAGGTGATATGCCCCACCATGCGCGCCACGCGCAGCCCGCGCTTGGGCACCACACCATGCTCGTAATAATGGCCGCCATGGAAATCCGGATCGGTCAGGATCGCCTGCCGGGCCACGTCATTGAAGGCAATATTCTGTGCCGACAACTTCGGTGTAGAGGCGATCACCACGCAGTGGCGCAGCCGCTCCGGGAACAGCATGCTCCACGATAACGCCTGCATGCCGCCGAGCGAGCCACCCATCACCGCAGCAAACTGCTGAATGCCCAACGCATCCGCAAGACGCGCCTGTGCGCGCACCCAGTCTTCCACGGTCACCACCGGAAAATCGGCACCGTACGGTTTGCCGGTGGCCGGATTGGTATGCATCGGGCCGGTCGAGCCGAAGCAGGAGCCGGGATTGTTGACGCCGATGACAAAGAAACGGTCGGTATCGACGGGTTTGCCCGGGCCCACCATGTTGTCCCACCAGCCGACATTCTTGCCGCCGTCGGCGCGCTCGTACATGCCGGCAACATGGTGCGACGCGTTCAGCGCATGGCAAATGAGCACGGCATTCGACTTGTCGGCATTGAGCGTGCCGTAGGTTTCGTACATCAGGGTGTAATCGGACAGGGAGGCGCCGCTGCTGAGCGGCAGGGGCTCCGGGAAATGCATCGATTGCGGAAAAACGATTCCTAGGGATGACATAGCAGTCCAAAAAATGGCGTGTCTGTTCTGTGCGCGTCGGTCTCGCGACGCATTCCAATGCGCCCAAAAACAAAAAAGCCCGAAAGCGGTCGGCTCGTCGGGCTAATAGAGGGCTTATGGGCAAGCGCGCTTTAGCCGTATTTATTACGCGCCCGCAAGCTGATCTTCAAATCGGCGCGTTGCATAAGAATAACCAAGACAGTTCCGTGCGTCAAACAACAACGCTTTGCTTGGTATCAACGGAGCTCGTTTTGAGTGCAGGCAACAGCATCGCCTGCTTCGGTCTTACTAGCCAAACGATTAATTAAAGGGATGACAACGCGGCAGAGTCGCCGGGCACGTCAACGAGATCGCTTCCCGGAGAGATCCTGCTACCGGAGATTCCGCGGCCGTCGCCGAGTGTTTCTAGATGCCGCTTGACACTTAAAGGACACGCAGTTGGTCGACCGCCTCTGCAATGACCGTTGGTTCCATCGCGCGCAGTATCTTCTTGACTTGCGGTGTGATCACATTCAGGTCCGCATTCAGAATTTCTTGCTTTACTGCAAGAATTTGCGTCGGATGCATCGAAAATTCGCGCAGTCCCATGCCGAGCAGCAGGCGTGTCAACTTGATGTCGCCCGCCATTTCGCCGCATACCGCCACCGGGATACCCGCTTTCGACGCAATTGAAATCGTGCTCGAAAGCAAATACAGGATAGCTGGATGCAAAGGGTTGTACAGGTGCGCAACCTCATGGTCGGCGCGGTCGATCGCCAAGGTATACTGGATCAGGTCGTTCGTGCCGATGGAAAGGAAATCCATCCGTTTGACGAACAATGGCAAGGTCAATGCCGCGGCCGGAATTTCGATCATCGCGCCGACCGGGATCAGTGGATCGAATTTCTTGTTCGCCTCGCGCAGCTGCGACTTGGCCTGCTCGATCATTGCCAGCGTCTGGTCGATCTCGAACGCGTGCGCGAGCATAGGGATCAGCAGCTTGATCGGCCCGTATGCCGAAGCGCGCAGGATCGCTCGCAATTGCGACAGGAACATCTGTGGCTCAGCCAGGCAGAATCGGATCGCGCGCAAGCCGAGTGCCGGATTCAGTGCTGTCTGTTCTGCCGCATCGAGCGGTTTGTCGGCGCCGATGTCGAGCGTACGGATGGTAACCGGCTTGCCTTTCATCGCGACCAATGCCTGGCGATAAGACTCGAACTGCTCGTCTTCCGATGGCAGTTTGTGCACATAGCCCGCGCGGCCCATGAACAGAAACTCCGAGCGGAACAGGCCTACGCCCATGGCGCCGGCATCCAGTGCGCCGGGACAATCGTCGGGCAATTCGATATTTGCCAGCAGCGCGATTTCGGTGCCATCGCGCGTGATGGCCGGCGTCTTCTTCAGCTTGCCGAGCTTCTTGCGTTCACGCAGCAGACGCGCCTGCCGCTCGCGGTACTGTTCGAGCACATTCGGCGTCGGGTCGACAATCACGACCCCGGCATCGCCGTCGATGATGACCCAGTCATCCTGCTGGATCAGTGCCGATGCGTTGTACATGCCGACTACCGCCGGTATGTCGAGGCTGCGCGCGACGATTGCGGTGTGCGAGTTCTGCCCGCCAAGGTCGGTAACAAACCCGCCGAACGCGCGATCCTTGAACTGCAACATGTCCGCGGGTGAAATGTCATGGGCAACCACAATCATGCGCCCCGTGGACTCTCCGGATTCGCCGAGGATCGGCAATGCGCTGCCGGTCAATGCCTTCAGCACCCGCTCACCGACTTGCTGGATATCGCTCTTGCGTTCACGCAGGTAGGCATCCTCGATCTCGTCGAACTGCGCCGACAACTCATCGATCTGCGTCACGAGCGCCCATTCGGCGTTGTAATAGCGGTTACGGATGATGTCGAGCGGCACCTCGGACAGCATTGGGTCGGATAGGATCAGTGCGTGCACGTCGATGAACGCGCCGAGCTCTGCCGGAGCATCCTTCGGCAAGTCATTCCAGATGGTCTGCAATTCCTTGTGGACGGTGGCAATGGCCTTTTGCAGGCGCTGCACTTCCGCCTCGACCTGCTCCTGCGGGATCAGGTAATGCTTGACGTCGAGCGCCGCCGGCGCGAGCAGATGCGCGCGGCCGATCGCAATGCCGCGGGAAACCGGAATGCCGTGGAGCGTGAAGGAAGCCATTGCGTGACTGTTACTCGCCTTCGCCGAATTTATTCTGAATCAGCTCGGCGATCGCGTCAAAACATGCCTGCTCGTCGCTGCCATCGGTTTCGAGGAGGACCTTGGAACCCTTGCCTGCGGCCAGCATCATGACGCCCATGATGGACTTCGCGTTAACGCGTCGTGAATTGCGGGTCATCCATACGTCGCTCTGGAATTTCGCTGCCAGTTGCGTCAGCTTGGCCGATGCGCGTGCGTGCAGCCCGAGCTTGTTGATGATTTCGATTTCCTGTTGAATCATGTCTCTGGTTTTTAGTTTTAGTTTTCAAGTCGGGGAAAGCCGCACGCGGTTGTCCACCCGGACAGCGCCGCTCTGGCCACCGGCCAATGCCATTTCGACGACCACATCAAGTGTATCGTTGCGATAGGTGAGCGCACGCAGCAACATTGGCAAGCTAATGCCGGCGATCACATCAATGTGTCCCGGGTTGCTAAGGCGCAGCGTGCAGTTGGAGGGCGTGCCGCCCATCACATCGGTGATGACGAGCACGCCGGAACCGTCATCCAGTCGCGCGATAGCTTGCTGCGCAAGGCGGTTGACTTCGGCAGTATCCTGGTCGGCGCGCACATCGATCGCCTCCATCCTTTCCGGTCGCGCACGAAACACATGCGTGGCAGCTTCGATGAAGGCGCTGCCCAGCGGTTCGTGCGTCAAGAGGAGAATACCAATCATGCTAGCCCTGGCTTAAACTGGCCGACGCCATGGTCGACTCCGGTCAATGTGCGCGAAGATCCGGCACGAGACCGGTTGCCGCCATGGCCAGTCAAGGCTGGCGGCACGACAAGCGCGGAAAATTCACTGGCACTGCTGTTCAAGCGCATCAATGAACATGCCGGCCACATTGAAGCCAGTTTGTTGTGTGATCTCTTGAAAACAGGTTGGACTGGTGACATTTATTTCCGTCAAATAATCCCCGATAACGTCCAATCCTACCAGCAATAGGCCGCGGGACAAAAGAAGTGGAGCAAGTCCCTCGCCGATTTCCCGGTCGCGGTTCGACAACGGCTGCGCCACGCCGAGCCCGCCAACCGCGAGGTTGCCGCGCACTTCCCCGCCCTGCGGAATGCGCGCCAAGCTATAAGGCACAACCTGTCCGCCAATCAGCAGGATACGCTTGTCGCCCTGCGTGATCTCGGGGATGAAGCGCTGCACCATGATCGTGTTTTTGCCGTTTTCGGTCAGCGTTTCAACGATGGAACCCAGGTTCAGGCCGTCTTCCTTCACGCGGAAAATGCCGGCCCCGCCCATGCCGTCCAGCGGCTTGAGAATGATGTCCTTGTGCTCGCGATGGAAGGCGCGCACGCGGGACTCGTCGCTGGTCACCAGCGTAGGGGCCGTGAATTGCGGGAACTGCGCGATGGCCAGTTTTTCGTTATGGCTGCGAATGGCTTGCGGCCGATTGAAGATGCGCGCACCCTGGGTTTCCGCCACCTCCAGCAAATACGTGAGGTAGATGTACTCCATGTTGAACGGCGGGTCCTTGCGCACCATCACCGCATCAAACTCGGTCAGCTGCATCGCCATCGGCGCCTCGGCGCGGTACCAGTCTTTTGCATCACCGGTCAGCGTGATCCGCTCGACATTGGCCACCACCGTTCCCTCGTGAAATGCCATGTGCTTCTGCTGGAACGCATAGACCTCATGGCCGCGCTTTGCCGCTTCGGCCATCATTGCGTAGGTCGTGTCCTTGTACGTCTTGAACTGATCGAGCGGATCGGCAAGGAAGGCAAATTTCAGGCGCGCCATTATTGTTCAGCCCGTCAGTAGATTTCCGGATTGGGGTCGGTCTTTTCCAGCTCGATGGATGCTGCCAGCAAGGCCATACGCGCCACCACGCCGTACATGTAGAAGCGGTTCGGCGGTGCGGTGCCCGGCTTGGCCTGCAGATCCGGCAAGGCATGCTGCTGCGCGAAGGCCAGGGGCACGAAGTGGGCGCCGGGCGAGTTCAGGTTCTCGTCGATGCCGCGTTCCGCATGCACGCGATAGAAGCCACCGACCACATAGCGGTCGATCATGTACACCACCGGCTCGGCCACAGCGTCGTTGATTTGCTCGAAGGTGTGCACCCCCTCCTGGATGATCACGTCGTTCACCTCCAGGCCTTCCTTCACCACAGCCATCTTGTTGCGCTGCTTGCGGTTGAGGTCCTTTACTTCGCTGGCGTCCTTGACCGTCATGATGCCCATGCCGTAGGTGCCGGCATCCGCCTTGACGATGACGAAAGGTTTTTCCTTGATGCCGTATTCCTTGTACTTCTTGCGGATCTTCGTCAGCAGCATGTCGACATTGGCGGCCAGGCATTCCTCGCCTGTACGCTCATGGAAATTGATCTGGCCACATTTCGCGAAATACGGATTGAGCATCCAGCCATCGATGTCGATCAGCTTGGCAAAGCGCTTGACCACTTCATCGTAAGCGGCAAAATGGTTGGTCTTGCGACGCACTGCCCAGCCGGCGTGCAGCGGCGGCAGCAGATTTTGTTCATGCAGGTTTTCGAGGATGGGCGGGATGCCGGACGACAGGTCGTTGTTGAGCAGGACCGTACACGGATCGAAATTTTTCAGGCCGACCCGGCGGCCGTTGGCGATGCGCTCCAGGGGTTCCAACAGCAGCGAGCTGCCGTCGGGCAGGTCGATCTGGGTCGGTTCCTTGATGTCTTCCGATAGCGAGCCGAGCCGCACATTCAGGCCGGTCTGGCGGAAGATCTGCATCAGGCGCGCGACATTCTGCAGGTAGAAGGTATTGCGGGTGTGCCGCTCGGGAATCAGCAGCAGGTTTTTCGCATCAGGACAGTATTTTTCGATGGCAGCCATCGCCGCCTGCACGGCCAGCGGCAGCATTTCCGGCGACAGGTTGTTAAAGCCGCCCGGGAACAGGTTGGTATCGACCGGCGCCAGCTTGAAGCCGGCATTGCGCAGGTCCACGGAGCAATAGAACGGCGGAGTATGTTCTTGCCACTCGAGCCGGAACCAGCGTTCGATCGACGGCGTCGCCGCGAGCATTTTCTTTTCGAGGTCGAGGAGCGGGCCATTCAAGGCCGTGACAAGGTGCGGAACCATATAAACCTTTGCGGTATAAGCATTTTTGCAATGGGAGCTGCCGCCGATTCTAACGGTAATCCCTAAATTGCGTCTGCCGGATGTTATTCGGGAATGCAGTAAATGGCGTTCGTTTCACAAACGACAATGAATCAAAACGAAAAAACGTCTAAGACAACTTAAATCTGGGCATTTCGCCAATTTTAAAGATCATGACGAAAAAAAAGCGCCTCGTCTGAGGCGCTTTGAAAAACCGCGGTGCGGATGGGGAAATTTCTTATGTGTACTCGCTTTACGGGTATCCGTAATCAGGCGTGGTAAGCGGACTCGCCGTGGCTGGTGATGTCCAGGCCTTCGCGCTCCTGCTCTTCCGGCACGCGCAGGCCGATCAGCAAGTCGACCAGTTTGTAGGCCACGAAGGCCACCACGCCGGACCAGATCAGCGTGGTCAGCACGCCTTGCGCCTGGATCCAGACCTGCCCGGCAATGGAGTACTCCTCGGCGACCTTGTTGGCAACGTAGTCGTAGATGCCGGTGCCGCCCAGCGATGGTGCAGCGAACACGCCAGTCAACAGTGCGCCAAGCATGCCGCCCACGCCATGCACGCCGAACACGTCGAGCGAGTCGTCAGCGCCGAGCAGGCGCTTCAAACCATTCACGCCCCACAGGCAGACGATGCCGGCAAGCAAACCAATCACGAGACCACCCATTACGCCAACGAAACCGGCGGCCGGGGTAATCGCCACGAGGCCAGCCACTGCACCGGAAGCCGCACCCAGCATGGAAGGCTTGCCCTTTGCCAGCCATTCGCCAAAGGTCCAGGACAGGGTCGCCGCAGCAGTGGCAAGTAACGTGTTGACCAGCGCCAGCGCAGCAGTGCCACCCGCTTCCAGTGCGGAACCGGCATTGAAACCGAACCAGCCTACCCACAGCATCGATGCACCAACCATGGTCAGCGTCAGCGAATGCGGCGCCATCGATTCACGGCCGTAACCGACACGCTTGCCGATCACATAGGCACCGACCAGGCCGGCAACGGCGGCATTGATGTGCACGACAGTGCCGCCGGCGAAGTCAAGCGCGCCCTTCTGGAACAACCAGCCGGCAATGGCACCCGCCTTTTCCGCCGCAGCGGCATCCGTGTAGGCATCCGGGCCGGCCCAGAACCAGACCATATGCGCGATCGGCAGGTAGGAGAAGGTGAACCACAGCACGATGAACAGCAGCACGGCGGAGAACTTGATGCGCTCGGCGAATGCGCCGACGATCAGGCCGCAGGTAATCGCTGCGAACGTGGCCTGGAAGGCGACGAACACGAACTCAGGAATCACGACGCCCTTGCTGAAGGTAGCGGCAACCGACTCTGGTGTAATGCCCTTGAGGAACAAGCGATCGAACGCGCCGATGAAGCTGCTGCCTTCGGTGAATGCGAGCGAGTAGCCGTAAATGCACCAGAGCACGATGATCAGCGAGAAGATCATGAAGACCTGCATCAGGATTGATAGCATGTTCTTCGAGCGCACGAGGCCGCCGTAGAACAATGCCAGTCCTGGAATCGTCATCAGGATCACGAGGACGGTGGCAATCATCATCCATGCGGTATCGCCTTTGTTCGGCGTCGGGGCAGCTGTCGGAGCGGCCGGCTCGGCGGCCGGTGCCGCTGCTGCGGGCGCTGGTGCTGCCTGTGCCACGACGTCCGAAGCAGGTGCAGCGGCGGTTGCTGCTGTCGCAACAGGCGTTGTTGCAGCCGACGCATCCGCCGCGAGTGCCGGCTGCGCCAGGCCGACTGATACCAGCAGCGCTGCCGCCGCCAGGAAGCGCGTAAATAGCTTGTTCATCATCGTGTCTCCTTAGAGTGCGTCCTTGCCCGTTTCACCGGTCCGGATCCGCACGACTTGTTGCAGGTCATAGACGAAGATCTTGCCGTCGCCGATTTTGCCGGTGCGTGCGGCGCCTTCGATCGCTTCGAGCACTTGTTCGACGATCGCATCGTCCACCGCCGCCTCGATCTTGGTTTTGGGCAGGAAATCGACCACGTACTCGGCGCCGCGGTACAGCTCCGTGTGGCCCTTCTGGCGGCCAAAGCCCTTGACTTCGGTGACGGTGATACCCTGCACGCCGATGGCCGACAGGGCTTCCCGCACTTCGTCAAGCTTGAATGGTTTGATGATCGCAGTGATCAGTTTCATGACGAACCCCTACAAATTTAGAAAGTCTTGGAAATCGACAGCACCGCAGTGTTCTTGCTCACATCCTTGGTCTTGGTGCCGCTCGCATTGGAGATCGTGTAGATGTCGGAATCGGCATTGGTGCTGATCAGGGCCAGGCCCAGCGTGGCAAAACCGAAGTCACGAGAGAGGCTGACCTTGTAATCGGTGTAGTTGTAATCGCCGAAGTTCTTGAACTTCTGGCGACCGACGTGGAAGCCCAGCGTGGTCTTCTCCATCACTTCGAAGTTCGCGCTCAGGTCCAGGTAATAGGAACCCCTTGCGTCGGTGAAGCCGAAGTACTCATCGTCGATGGCATGGCTGTACTTCGCGGAGAACCACTTCCATGAAGCGCCGACATAGAGTTCGAGTGCGTCGAACTTATCGCCATCGCCATTGCGCGCACCCGGATAGTAGTACTTGAGGACGCCGACATCCGCAGTCAGCCCCTGCACCGGCTCAAACTTGTAGCCGCCATAAAAGTCCATTTCGAGGCTTGCGCCATCCGGGTACTGGTTGCCGCTGACGTTGGAGTTCCAGTTGCCGACATAAAAGCCGCTGCTGTGCGCGTAATCGAATCCTCCCTGGATCGCCGGCCTGTTGAAGGTCTGCGAAATGCCGCGGAAACGGTAGTCGCTCGCTAGCGTCAGGTTGCCGGTAAAGGTATGATCGGACGCGGCCGCTTGCTGTGCGAAAGCAGACGATGAAAAGGCAGCGAAGACGGCAGCAGCAAGAATCATTTTTTTCATGGCGTTCCCTTTTATGGTGTTTGGTTGAAAAAATGCGGCGAATTGCATTTTTCCAACTGTTTAGCAGGACTCATGCCACCTTTTTTCGGTGCGTTTGCGTTATCATTTTTGCCATTCCGGCACAACGTGCACATTCCTTGCGCCCGTTTCAGGTGATGTAACGCAAGGCACGCACCACACTGAGGCGTATGCGTAGTGCTCGCACCATCAATGTGCGCCGCTCATTCAGGACTATCATGGATCGCAACAATTTCTTTAACGACCTGCAGGCAAAGATCAGCCAGGCACTTGAAAACTCCCCCGCCAAAGACATGGAGAAAAACGTCAAGGCAATGCTGACGCAAGGCTTTTCCCGGCTCGACCTGGTCACCCGCGAAGAATTCGATGTGCAGGCTCAAGTCCTAGCCAAGACTCGCGCCAAGCTGGAAGCGCTGGAAGCGCGTGTCGCCGAACTCGAAGCGCAGTTGCGCAAACCCTGATCGATGAGCCTTGCGGTCCTGAAAAGCCGGGCGCTGGCCGGCATGCATGCGCCCGAAGTGACCGTCGAAGTGCATCTTGCAAACGGTTTGCCTTCCTTCACCATCGTTGGTTTGCCGGAAACCGAGGTGAAGGAGTCGAAGGACCGCGTACGCGCCGCGCTGCAGAACGCGCGCTTTGAATTCCCCGCCCGGCGCATCACCGTCAACCTCGCACCTGCCGACCTGCCAAAGGAGTCCGGTCGTTTCGACCTGCCGATTGCACTCGGCATCCTCGCCGCGTCCGGGCAGATGCCGGCCGACGACCTCGACCGGTATGAATTTGCAGGCGAACTGTCCCTGTCGGGAGAACTGCGCCCCATCCGCGGCGCACTCGCGATGACTTACGCAATGCACCGCGCAGCGGATGCCTCCGGCAAGCAGCGAGCATTCATCCTGCCGCGCGCCAACGCAGACGAAGCGGCATTGGTGCGCGACGCGGCGATCTTCCCTGCCGACTCGCTGCTGCAGGTATGTGCGCACTTTGCGGCGTCCGACAGCGAAGCACGTCTCTCGCGCCATCGTGCTCAGGCGGATGGAGCACGTCCCGCATATCCCGATTTCTCCGAGGTGAAAGGCCAGGCGCAAGCCAAGCGTGCGCTGGAGGTTGCAGCAGCAGGCGGACATAGCGTATTGATGGTTGGGCCGCCGGGCACCGGCAAGTCAATGCTGGCAGCGCGTTTCCCCGGCATCCTGCCGCCGATGACGGATGAGGAAGCACTGGAGTCGGCTGCGGTGCAGTCATTGAACGGCGGCTTTTCCATCTCGCGCTGGAAGTCTCGCCCGTATCGCGCCCCGCATCACACGGCGTCAGGGGTGGCGCTGGTAGGCGGTGGCGGCACACCTCGCCCCGGAGAGATTTCGCTTGCTCACCGCGGCGTTCTATTTCTGGACGAGCTTCCTGAATTCGACCGCAAGGTGCTTGAAGTGCTGCGTGAACCGCTCGAGTCGGGGCACATCACGATTTCCCGCGCTGCCCGGCAGGCGGACTTCCCCGCACGCTTCCAGCTCGTCGCCGCCATGAACCCATGCCCGTGCGGATACCTGGGGCACAGCGCCAACAAATGCCGCTGCACGCCGGACATCGTTGCGCGCTATCAGGACAAGATCTCCGGGCCGCTGCTCGACCGCATCGACATGCAAATCCAGGTTGGCGCACTTCCCCAGAACGAGTTGCTGAAGCAAGCCGATGGCGAGCCGTCCAGCGCGATTGCTGCTCGCGTGGAGCAGGCGTTCGAGCGCCAGCACAAGCGTCAGGGCAAAGGCAACCACGCACTGTCTACAGCAGAGATCGACATACACTGCAAACCGGATGCGCAGGCGGAACAGTTGCTGCGCACTGCGATGACGCGCCTGAACTGGTCCGCGCGGGCCTATCATCGTGTATTGAAAGTCGCGCGCACTATTGCTGACCTGGCCAACGCGCCGGACATCGCGCAGACACATGTGGCCGAGGCAATCCAGTATCGACGGGCCCTGCGCGAACACTAAGGGCGTCTTGCCGTACACCGCGTACTGGCTGCGACGAAGTGCCTTGCCATCGGCATCTTGTTCAACGCTCCAAGGACCTACGCGGCCTTGATTTCCTTGCGCGACAGTTCGCTGACAAGCCGGCCCAGCCTGCGCACCGCATCATCCAGTGCATCCGTATAGCACCAGCCGCAGCTCACGCGAATAAAGTGGTCGAAGCGGTTCGAGTTGGAGAACATGGAGCCGGGAGCGATAAGGACGCCCTCTCGTATCGCCGCATCAAACACACGTGTGGACGGCAGCTTTTCGGGCAGCTCAATCCAGAGTGTCAGTCCTCCTGCCGGAATGCTCAACCGCGTACCTAGCGGGAAGTACGTGGCGATCGCTTCTGCCATGCGCTCGCGCTGAACACGCAGTATGGGCCGCAGCCGGCGCAGATGGCGCTCATAGTCGGGAGACGCCATGTATTCCGCCGCCGCGATCTGGGACCATTCTTCATTGTCACGGGTTTGTGCATACTTGAGCATCTCCACCCGTGCACGCCAGCGGCCGGCCGCCATCCAGCCAAGCCGCATGCCGGGTGCAAGTACCTTGTGCAGCGAAGCGCAATAGATGGCATTACCGCTACGATCCCATGCCTTCAGTGCGGTGAGAGGCGCCGCGTCTTCAACCAGTTCACTGTAGGTATCGTCCTCAATCAGCGCAACGCCATGCCGTTCGCACAACTGCACCAGTCGCTGCTTGTGTGCATCCGGCATGATGCTGCCCAGCGGGTTCTGCAGGTGCGGCACGACAACAACCGCCTTGATATTGTCATAGGCCTGCAGCGCCAGTTCCAGGGCGTCGACCGATAGGCCGGTTGTAGATGAAGTGGGAATCTCCAGGGCGCGCAGACCGAGGCTTTCCAGGATCTGCAGCAAACCGTAAAAGGTGGGCGACTCTACCGCGATCGTGTCGCCTGGCGCAGCAACGGCGCGCAAAGCGAGGTTCAAGGCTTCGATGCAGCCATGCGTGACAGTTACTTCATCTGGAGCCACCACCAATCCGTTTGCCATCGCGCGCCTGCTCAGAACTGAGCGGAACGCTGCGTTGCCGCCGGGCGAACCCGCGCATACCAGCAAATCCGGTTTGCGTCGCAGCGCACGGATAGCTGCATTCTTGAGCTGCTCGGAAGGGTACAGGTCGGGCGCGGCACGCGCACCGGACAGGTTGAATTGCACCGGATGCCTGCGCCCTTGTGCAATAAATTCAGAAACACGCGCGTGAATGCCGACATATTGGGCGGGGTCTGGAGGCAATGCCAGGTTCGGCTCCTCGACCGGCATGATGTCGAGGCGCTTCGGATGGCGAACGAAATAGCCCGAGCGCGGGCGCGCCTCGAGCCATCCTTCACTTTCCAGCTGGCGACACGCCTGTAGTACCGTCGACAGGCTTACATCGTGCAAACGCATCATTGCGCGCACGGAAGGCATTTTCTCCCCCTGCGGGAGAGTGCCGAGCCGGATTGCGGACAAATAGTGATCCGCTACTTGCCGATAAAGAGGTTGCGCATCCATGGCGCATGTTCGCTTATTCACGGCGCACCGAACAGATATAGATTTCAGAAAATTAAACCATAACAGATGGCGGGCATCCTTCCTGTTCCGGTCCCGATTGGCTTTTCTTGTGCCTGTTCTGCCGCGTGCCGGCTCCCTACCATGAAGGCATTCTTATTCATGAAGGCGGGAGAAGATACATGGAAGAAAAGCACTCAAGGAGATCCGTGCTGCACCCGGGACAACAGCTGCATCTGTATGCCCCTCACAACATGACTGTTGTCGCACTGCAGGGAGAGATCGTGCTTGGTAGCCCACCGATGTATATCGGCGAACAGCTGGTCCGGAACACCGTCGCATTGCAGGAAGGACAGTCACATCTCCTTGCAGACAGTGGCTGGATCACCATCCATGCACGAACCAGGGCGGAAATCGCTTGTGTCGCCGGCACAAGCAAAACTTGCCCGGGGCTCGGCCGTTTGCTCCTCGTATTGTTTTTGGGATTGCGCCGACGGCTTGTGCCCGCTTTAATGCGGGATTGACAACTCGTCCGGACACGGATTCCGAGATGGATTTATGATTGCTGATTGTTGATGTCGTCGTTCCGCGCTCCCATGTTCCACCATCCATCCGAATTCGTGACCTTTAAAGCGACGCCGCACCTGCCGGGCGTGGAGCTGTATTCGGCGCGGCTGGTCGATCATGCGTTTGCACCGCATGTACACGACGGTTACTCGCTGGGGGCCATTGAAGCCGGTGTGGAGCGCTTTCGCTACCAGGGCGCCGAACATCTGGCCTCTGCCGGGACGCTGGTATTACTGAACCCAGATGAGTTGCACACAGGGCAGGCAGAAGTCGACACCGGCTGGACCTACCAGATGCTCTACATCGAACCGCAAACCTTGCTCGAGCTAACAGGCAGCGAAGCGTTTTTTGCCGATGCGACCGTGCATGACCCGAAGCTCGCCGACGCCTTCCGGCAGACCTTCCGCGCGATGTGGCATGCCCCGGACGATATCGGCTTCCTGTCCGGTTTCACACATCTTGTAGATGCGATCGTTACCCGCTACGGCAGCAATGTGCAGCGCCCCGCGTCGATACGCGATGCGCGCCGCATGGCATCCATGCAGCGCGTGCTCGACTGTATCGAGGCAAATCTGGACCAGCCGCTTAGCATCGGGACACTGGCCGCAGAAGCAGGCCTGTCCGTATTCCACTTCGTGCGCACCTTTTCTGCGACATTCCATGCTACGCCGCATCAATATCTGCAGGCACGCCGCGCCGCGCGTGCGAAGGCGTTGCTCGCACAGCGCACTGCGCCTTCGGATGCTGCCGCGGCAGCCGGCCTCACGGACCAGAGTCACCTGAACCGCTGGTTCAAGCGCGCCTATGGCGTGACTCCAGCGCAATACCAACAGCAAATCGGTACAAGACCGGAGAACGGCAAGCGCGGATAATCGGTTCACATTGCGATTTTGCGATTCTTGCGACCTCAGATCTTATGTTGACCGGTTTTCTTTGCGCGCTCGGCGCAGGCCTCATGTGGGGGCTGGTATTTGTTGCGCCCCTCATGCTCCCCGACTATCCGGGCTTGGTATTGTCGTTCGGCCGCTATGTCGGCTTCGGCCTGATTGCACTCATCCCGGCCTTTCTTGACCGTCGGCGGATTGCTGCGCTGACGCGGGCAGATTGGGTCGCTGCGCTGAAACTGTCCCTGGTCGGCAATATCCTGTACTACGCGGCGCTCGCGACCGGCATTCAGCTCGCCGATGCTCCACTACCGGCCATGCTGATCGGCACCTTGCCCGTGATTATTTCCATCTTTTCGAACTGGTCGCCCGGCCATCCATCCGAAGCAGTGGCATGGAAACGGCTGGCACCGTCGCTGCTCATCATCCTGGTTGGCTTGCTCTTGGTTAATGCAGGCGAACTGGCACAACTGGATGGCAAGCGCAGCATCTCCGACTATGCGCTGGGATGCTTCATTACATTGGGCGCGCTGGCTGCCTGGACCTGGTATCCCATCATGAATGCGCGGCATCTCAAGCAGCATTCTCACATCGGCTCGTCGACATGGTCGACGGTACAAGGGCTCGCGACATTGCCGCTGGCACTGGCGGGACTTGCCGGTTACGGCGTTTACGTTGCCGCGAGCGGAAGCGGGTACGACTTCCCGCTCGGTCCGCGTCCGCTGCCTTTTATCGGACTGATGCTCACACTCGGGCTATGCGCCTCCTGGCTGGGGACCATGCTGTGGAACAAGGCCAGCCAACATCTGCCTACCTCGCTAGCCGGACAGCTGATCGTATTCGAGACCTTGTCGGCGCTGTTGTATGCCTTCATCTGGCGCGGTGCTGCGCCCACCCTGTCAGTACTCGCAGGCATCGCTTTGCTATGCGTCGGTGTCATGCTCGGCATGCGGACCTTCCACCACGCACGTAGCCGCGCTTCTACCGCCCTTGCCGGTTCTCAATAACGTTGAGCCCCATCGGCGCGCATTGTGCGTCGCCTGTTACCATCGTGGCTATGCCCAGGTTTTCAACCTTTCCTCTCTTGACGTCGGCATGCCTCGCTGGCGTCTTGCTGCTCACCGCTTGCAGCCCGAAATACGACTGGCGCGAAGTGCACGGCAGCAGCACCCCATTTGCCGTTGTCCTTCCGGCGAAGCCCGCCTCTCACACGCGGAACATCAATCTCGATGGCATTCAGGTCAATATGACGATGACTGCCGCAGAGGTGGATGGCGTAACTTTCGCGGTCGGTATCACCGAGCTGCCCGACGCAATGCAGGCGCAGAAAGCGTTGGACTCCATGAAGACTGCGCTGGTCAGAAACATCGGCGGAACGATCAGGCAGGAAAAGTCCTCCACAGTAAATGGTGTGCCGACGACTGAAATCGAGGCCAGTGGCCCGGCCGTACCTGGTGCAGAACAGCCGCGCCTGATGCTCGCACGGTTCATTGCACAGGACAGGCATGCATACCAGCTCGTCGTGGTCGGCCAAGAAAATGCGGTCGAACGGGACGCAGCCGATGCATTCTTTACCTCTTTCAAGTTGAAATAGAGAGATCCCGCCCCGTCTCTTTCGAAAACCAGGCTGCAGGTGCAATTTTCTTGATGCACACAGGCCTTGCAACCGATATGACTTGTAGAAATCCTGCAAAGTCATGCTATGGTTTAGTCATCAGGGAGTACTGTGGACTGCGGAGGATTCCATGTTGGTCACATTCAAATCAAAGGCGGCTGCCGAAGTGTTGATGTATGAAGAGCACGCCAAACGCATACTGGATTTGCTGGACAAGGACGTCAAACGCGGCGTGATCACGGCGGCGGAAACGCCGAGTGCGGTGGCCAAGCTGGAAGCGGAAATTGCGGAAAACCGTTTGCATCCGACATCCGAAGAAGTGCGCCGCGATGTGCTCGCCCATCATGGCGAGGAAGGCGACGATAACGAGCACGAGCCGGTTGAGTTTGTCAGCTTTGCAACGCGCGTATACCCATTGCTGGAAATGCTGCGCGCTGCCCAGCACAACAAGCAGGATGTGATGTGGGGCGTATAGCCTGTTACTTACTGCACGGTATTCCGCCCTGATTCGAGTCGATTTGCTCGACGCATCATTGAACGACCGGGGTGCCATGAAGTCTCTCGACCGTTCAACCCCGCCCGTAAGGATAATGGGCCGGAATCGGATCGGCAGGGAACTGATAGCGTCCGATAGCGCGCCGATCCTCCGCAGCAATGCGGACAGCAAAGTGCCGGCGAGCGGCTACAATGACGCCTTTCTCCCGACTACACCAAGCACCGGTGTTCGACGTCATGGATTTCTTCGGCATCTCCAACTTCAGTCTGTTTGTTGCCTCGGTCCTGTTGCTTAACGCTACGCCCGGCCCCGATACCGCCTATATAGTAGGCCGCAGCATTGCGCAGGGCCGTTCAGCCGGCATCGTGTCGGCACTCGGCATTTCGGCCGGCTGCTGCCTGCACGCGCTTGCCTCTGCACTCGGGCTGAGCGCCATCCTGGCCGCTTCTGCCAATGCCTTCATGCTGATCAAGCTGGCCGGCGGCGTGTATCTCATCTACCTGGGCTTACGGATGATGCAGTCCAAGCCGGACGGCACGAATGTGAGCGATGTGCGCGATGTCCGCTCGCTTCGCACGATCTTTTGGCAGGCCACGCTGACCAACGTACTGAATCCGAAGGTCATCCTGTTTTTCCTTGCGTTTATCCCGCAATTCGTCCGTGCCGATGCGACCCAAAAGACATTGGCCTTCCTGTTGCTCGGTCTCGCATTTTCGGCTATCAGCCTCGGATGGAACAGCGGCACTGCCCTTCTCTCGGGAACGCTGGCCCGACGTGCCGGCCGCAATCCGCACATCAGGCTGTGGCTCGAGCGGATCGTCGGCATCGCCTTCATCGGACTCGGCGCAAGACTCGCATTCACCAAGAACTGATCCTCCCTTTTATAGCTCTCCTCTTACCTGTCGGCTGATGAAATTGCATTTAAAAACTGATTCGCTCGCGTTCAGCCTGTTGGGTGCCGCCCGGGCAGTGGCCCGGGTCAAGGATGGCACTGCCTTGCCACAAGCGCTGTCCGCTATGTTCGCGCAAATCAATGCTCCCGCGCAGGCCCGCGGTGCGATGCAGGATATCGCCTACCGCGCCATGCGGCAGCTTGGCCGGACGGAGGTACTGCTCGGTATGCTGGCCAACAAGCCGCCGTCCCCGGCGGAGTTGCACGGACTTTTGTGCTGTGCGCTATCGCTTCTGGTTAATCCTGACGACGCCCCCTATGACGGATTCACTGTCGTCGATCAGGCAGTCAGCGCCGCTGCTGCCGATCCCCGCACTGCCCATGCGAAAGGCATGGTCAATGCAGTACTGCGCCGGTTCTTGCGCGAGCGTGACGCACTATTGCAGCAGGCGCTCAAACAGCCTGCGGCATACTGGAATTACCCGGTTTGGTGGATCGATGCAGTAAAGGCCGCTTATCCGCAAGAGTGGCAAGGCATCCTGCAAGCCGGAAACACTGCGCCGCCTCTGACGTTGCGCGTCAATCAGCGCAGAACTTCAAGAGACGCCTATCTGCGATCGCTTACAGAGCAAGGCATTGCCGCAACAGCAGTTGGCACGGTTGCCGTGCGGCTGGAACGTGCCGTCCCGGTCAGTCAGATACCCGGATTCGAGGACGGCATGGTCTCGGTGCAGGATGCAGCCGCGCAAATGGCAGCACCCTTGCTGGATTTGCATGATGGAATGCGCGTGCTGGATGCATGCGCCGCCCCCGGGGGGAAAACGGGGCATATCCTTGAAACATCACAGGTCGACCTGCTTGCCCTGGACAGCGACCCGAAACGCCTCGCACGCATTGACGAGAACCTGCAAAGATTGCAACTTCAGGCAACACTGAAAACCGGGGATGCGAGCCGGCGCGACTGGTGGGACGGCCAAATCTTCGACCGTATTCTTGCGGACGTGCCGTGCACCGCTTCCGGTATCGTCCGGCGCCATCCTGACATCCGCTGGTTGCGCCGGAAAGGGGATGCCGCACAGCTTGCAACACTTTCCGGGCGAATTCTGGACAATCTGTGGCAGATGCTGCGCCCGGATGGTAAATTGTTATTTGTGACTTGTTCACTTTGGCCGCAAGAGTCGGAGTTGCAGGCCGCCGCTTTTGCCAAGCGACACAACGCTGTCCGGTTGCCCGCGCCAGGTCAATTATTGCCCACCGTGAGCGCCGAGCAAGATCACGACGGCTTGTTTTATGCGCTATTCCAAAAGAATGCGGCCTGATAAATACCATCCTCGACCGAAATTCGTCTCCAGCCGGAAGGACGCATGAATACAACAATCACAGGGCGTACTTACCTTCATTCAATGCATGGCAGCATGGTTTTTTCTCGGTTCACATCGCGACCAGCATCCCTGAATCAATATCGCAGGTTTTAGAAAAGCCTTCTTGGTCAGTAATAACAATACCTTTCGTCATTGATCTGCGTGCGACACGAGTGATTCATCGACTTCCACACTTCCTTGCTAGCTGGCTGGCTGCAGTGCTGCTGCTGGCAGCCGCTATTGCACCGCCGCCCGCGCAGGCCGCAGAAGGCGTGGATATCACCCGTGCCAGTTTGGAAAGCACCGATGAAGGTTACAAGCTGTCGATGGCGTTTTCGTTCGAGCTGACTCGCAGCCTGGAAGAAGCAGTAACGCGCGGCATCCCGCTTTACTTTACGACGGAGGTGCAGCTTAGCCGCCCCCGCTGGTACTGGTTTGACGAAAAAACCGTCAGTACGACGCAAACCATCCGCATTTCCTACAATGTCCTGACCCACCAGTACCACGCGTCCATCAGCGGGCGCCTGCAGCAGAGTTTCAACTCTCTCGACGATGCGTTGTCTCTGGTACGGCGCCCGGCCCGCTGGGTGATCGCGGAAAGAGGCGCACTCAAATCCGGCGAGGTGTATAACGTCGCGGTCCGCATGGGACTTGATGTCGCGCGTCTGCCGAAGCCGTTCCAGGTACACGCGCTCAACAGCTCCGACTGGCGGTTCTCCTCCGATTGGACACAGTTCACCTTCAGGGCCGATTAGACGTGCAGCGGTTCTTGCGTTATTTCCTCATTGTCGGCGGCGCGATCATCAGCATTCTGCTGTTCCTTCTCGCATCGGCGTCGGCCAACTCGGAATTCTTCGACCAGCATTATCCCGAACTGCTGATGCTCAATGCGCTGATCGCAGCATCGCTGCTGGCGCTTGTGGGGCTACTGCTCACACGGCTATACCGCCGCTACAAGCGGCGCGAATTCGGCTCGCGATTGATGGCGCGGCTCGTACTACTGTTCGCGCTGGTAGGCATCCTTCCCGGCACCGTAATCTATATCGTGTCGGTGCAGTTCGTGTCACGCTCGATCGAATCCTGGTTCGATGTCCGCGTCGAGTCCGCGCTCGAGGCCGGCCTGACCTTGGGCCGCACCGCACTCGATTCCTCGTTAGCCGACTTGAGCGCAAAAGCGCGCGGCATCGCATTGGAATTGTCCGAAATGTCGGATTCCGCACAGGTGACCCACCTGACGCGACTGCGCGAGCAAAGCCAGGCCCAGGAAGCAACTATTGTGACGGCCAGCGGTCATATCATTGCGACGGTCGGTGGCCGCCTCGGAACGCTTGTGCCCGACCTGCCGACAACGGCGATGTTGCGGCAGGCCCGCATGACCCGCGGCTTCTCGGCGATCGAGGGCGGATTCGACATACAGGACAGCCTGCAGGAAGATGTCGCCGAAGAGCCGCCCGCCGAGCTGCAGGAGGAACAGAAACGGACTGCTGAACTGAAGTTGCGTGCCGTAGTAGCGATACCAGTATCGAACAATGGTATGACGCTGCGAAATGATGAACGCTTCCTGCAGTTGCTGCAGCCCGTGCCCGCGCATCTGGCCACGAACGCGGAAGCGCTGCGCGCAGCGTACAGCGAGTACCAGGAACGCTCCATGGCGCGGACCGGCTTGCGCAAGATTTATATCGTGACTTTGACCTTGACCTTGCTGCTGGCGATTTTCGGCGCCATTGCTGCGGCGTTCCTGATCGCCGGCGATCTCGCCCAGCCCTTGCTGGTGCTCGCCGAAGGTACCAAGGCCGTGGCAGAGGGCAATCTTTCACCCCGGCCCATCGTCGCCTCGTCAGACGAACTCGGTACACTCACCCAGTCTTTCAATACAATGACGCGTCAGTTGTCGGAAGCGCGAGCCTCTGTTGAACGCAATCGTGCCGCACTGGAGAATGCCAAAGCCTACCTTGAGTCGGTGCTTGCCAACATGTCAGCAGGCGTGATGGTGCTGGACGGCCAGTTCAGGCTGGTTACCTGCAATGAATCCGTAGAGCGCATCCTGCAAAGCGACTTCGATGCGCACATCGGCAAACCGATCTCCGCCATCCATGGCTTGGAGCCGCTAGCCGATGCTATTACGGCTACATTTTCCGAGCAACGAGCGCAGTCGGCTGGCGATGTCACCAGCACAGGCGACGACCTGCATTGGCAGAAGCAGATCGAGGTTCCACGCCGTACAGTCGGTGCCGATGTCGACAATAACATCACCTTGCTTGCGCGCGGTTCATACCTGCCCGTAGCTGGAGGCACGGGCTACATCGTGGTGTTCGACGACATTTCGGACGTGATCTCGGCGCAGCGCTCTATCGCTTGGGCGGAAGTCGCGCGCCGACTGGCGCATGAGATCAAGAATCCGCTGACGCCAATCCAGCTTTCCGCAGAACGCTTGCAGATGAAGCTTGAACCGAAGCTGGAAGAACCGGATGCTGCGATGCTCACCAAAGGCACCACGACGATCGTCAACCAGGTCGCAGCGATGAAACGCATGGTGGACAACTTCCGCGACTACGCGAAATCCCCCCCGGCCGTCTTGCAGCCCCTGAACCTGAATGCGCTGATAGAAGAAATCCTGCATTTGTATGTCGCTGGCGACGAACGCGATATCATCCACGCATCGTTGGCGGCTGACCTGCCGATGGTGATGGGTGATGCGACCCAACTGCGGCAGGTGATCCATAATCTCCTGCAGAATGCGCAGGACGCGGTCGTGGACCGCCCGCCGGAAGCGGAGAAGGCGCGCATCGAAGTCGTTACCGAAACAGTTCGCTATCGCGATTCCGATGGCAGCGAGCGCACGGCAGCACGCCTGTCGGTGGTTGACAATGGGCCGGGCTTTTCCCCGAAAATTCTTGCGCGCGCATTCGAGCCCTATGTGACGTCCAAGGCGCGTGGCACCGGGCTTGGACTTGCGGTGGTGAAAAAGATAATCGAAGAACATGGCGGCCGGATCGACATCAAGAATCGCTCTGGCAGCAGCGGTGCAAAAGTGGCAATTTTGCTGTTAAAGTTAGCCCCGGACCAAAAATAAGGGGCTGACGTTGGTCAAATGTGCTCCGGAGACGGCGCATAATAAAATTACAAATCGGTAATGGAACCGAACAAGGTACGCATATGGCAAATATTCTGGTAGTCGATGACGAAATGGGTATCCGGGAATTGCTCTCGGAAATTCTGGGTGACGAAGGCCATGTCGTCACAACGGCCGAGAACGCACAGCAGGCACGCGAGATGCGGGCGAAGGAAAAGCCCGACCTCGTACTCCTGGACATCTGGATGCCCGACACCGATGGCGTCACGCTACTGAAGGAATGGCAGCGCGACGGTCTGCTCACCATGCCGGTGATCATGATGTCCGGTCACGCGACAATCGATACCGCCGTCGAAGCAACCCGTATCGGCGCACTCAATTTCCTCGAAAAACCGATCGCCTTACAGAAACTGTTGAAGGCTGTACAGCAAGGTTTGACGCGCCCACAAGAGACGGCTCGTCCTGCACCGCTTTATCAGGCGCGCCCCATCCCGGTAACACCGACCGAGCCGGCCGGTACCGCGGTGCAGTACGCCCAGCCAGTGCCGGCAGGCGTTGCCAGCGCCGCTGTCGCCGTGCATTCGATGGCTCAAGCCGAGTCCCCGCTGCTCGGGCTGTCCTTTGACCTCCCCTTGCGCGAAGCACGCGATGCGTTCGAGCGTGCGTATTTTGAGCATCACCTGGTGCGCGAAGGTGGAAGCATGACGCGCGTCGCGGAAAGAACGGGACTTGAACGCACTCACCTCTATCGCAAGTTAAAACAACTCGGTGTTGAACCGAGCAAGCTCGCAAAAAAAGGTTGACCCTCACGACACTGGTTACCGGTGCAACAATCGCCGCGCGAGAAGCGGCGATTGCAGCAGCACTTGATTCCCGCCTGCATACCGCGCTGATTCTTGAAGGAATTCCTGACGGCGCATCCCCACTTGAAGCACTCGCACAAGATCCAGAATTACTCATCGCGCGGATTGCTCCCGGTTGCCTTTGCTGCACCGGCAACCTTACCATGCGGGTGACGTTAAATCGTTTGCTTCGTCGTTCGCCAGAACGGCTTTATATTGCAGTAGCGAATGCAAAGCATATCGAAAGCCTGCGCACTTTCCTGCTGCAGGCACCGTACGACCATTTGCTTTCACTCACTAAAGATCTGCATACCTGACGCCGTTCACTTCTGTATCAGGCATCAGTTTTCGCAAGCTCGACGTCCCGCAGCGCAACCGGCTTGAAATGCGAACGGTTGGCCCCATTTTTGCATCATTGGTAAACGGTTACCAGCAATTATTCCGTAGTACAAGGAGCGCAAAATGAACTTAATCTACAACAGCGAGCAATACAGCGTCGTGGAGTTCGGGGCAGATGATGGTCGCGAAGCCCTGCGCTTTGGCGGATATGAAATCATGGACAAGTCCGGCAAACGCGAGATCTTCATTGGTGGTACGCTCGCACGAGCTTTTCGGGAAGAAGTCGAGAACCTGATCGCAACTGAGCCGAGTGTCGAAGAAATCGATGATTTCCTCGGCAAGTATGATGCTCTGATGCGTCAGCCCGTTACACTGCACTAGCGCTTTTTACACGGTCCACCGCAGAAACGTGAACACGCGTTTCTGCGGGCGGTCAAGGTTCGACTGTCCCGTCGCAATCTTCCCATTCTCCTGTTTGAATGAACTGTATATGGCATGATGTCGGACATTTCGTCCGACGCAGGTTTCAGGCCCGGCGTTCTGATGCATTGAAAATAACGCCTCCATGCATGCCAATTCAAATCCTGTTAGCAGCGCGCAGACCGGCGTGCATGACCAGCTGGCGATGCTCGTTGCCAGGCACGCCCGAGCAGAATTCCGCAAACCAGTCACCGACTACAATCGCGCGGCCTTCGCCCGCAGCCTGGATGCATGGCATGACGCCGGTCGTGCACCACTGATCCTCGACGCCGGTTGTGGAGTCGGTCTTTCGACACTGCATCTGGCTGCACAATATCCCGACCATTTCGTCATTGGCGTCGATCAGTCTGCCCATCGCCTGGCGCGCAATGTCATTTGGGATGCCCCTATTCCGCCGAACTTCATCCGCGTCCGCGCCGACCTGGTGGATTTCTGGCGCCTCATGCTTGCTTCCGGTGTACGGCCAAAGCGGCATTACATTCTTTATCCCAATCCATGGCCCAAGATTGGCCATTTGGCACGCCGCTGGCACGGGCATGCGGTTTTCCCGACCATCGTTGCGCTGGGCGGCGAGCTGGAGTGCCGCAGTAATTGGGAGATCTACATCGAAGAATTCGCGACCGCACTTTCTCAATTTAGCGGCCAGGAGGTCGGCTGTGAACGGTACGCGACCGAGCGCCCGATCACCCCGTTCGAACAAAAATACATTGCTTCCGGCCACACCCTCTGGCGCTGCAAGGTAACTCTCGGATAGCCGTCCGCACGCCTTTCGTCACCGCTATTTCGCAAGGCCAAACTCCCGCTCCCTTCTTTACGCGTCGCTTGCACATATTTCAATAGAGAAGTACCCACTTCCACGGAAACCCTCATGATTCGTGGCAGAAAGAAGGTTTTGACGCATGACAAACGGCTGCATCGTAGTCGTGAATTCCCCTATTTATGGCATTGTTTGGGTAGGTAAAAGCCGGTAAGCTCGATTCGTGTTCAGAACATGAAACAGCCCTTCGGCCGTTGCCAGACCAAGGTATGCCGACAGGAGCATTCGACACAAGGCAGCAATTGCCGTTCGTCGATTACAGTCTTCGCTCCCTATCCGGTGCGTCGGCAAGCATTAACAAAAACAAGGTATTCTGAAAATGCTGTACGTTTCCTCCTCTGCACCAGCGAACCAGCCTGTCCTGGTTCTTCGCCTGACCAGTCGTAGCGGACAGCCGTGCTCATATACCGAAACCCTGAGGGAACAGGGACTCAACCTGATCGAATGCTTTACGCTCGAGGCGGCGCATGATGCCGTGCAGGGCGGCTGTCGGGTCGGACTGCTGGTCGTGACGCAGGAGGCGGACCTCGCCCAGCTCGACAAGTGCGAGCCATTCATCGGCAATAACGGGATTTCGTGGGTTGGCCTGATCGCGCAGGAACTGATCTCCATGCCGCGCATGCGGGAATTCATTGCGGAGCATCTGTTCAACTTCATCACTCTTCCAGCGGACTTGGATCACATCGTCCTGACGCTGCGCCACGCCTGGGGCATGGCGTTCATGCGCGACGTGCAGCGCAGCCCATCGCCCGCCTTACTACCCGACGACGCGGACTTCATGATGGTTGGAAAGACGCCGCAAATGCAGCAACTGTTCAGCCAGCTCCAGAAAGTCGCCCGTACCGACGCCTCGGTCTTGATCACCGGGCCATCCGGCACTGGCAAAGAGTTGGCCGCGCTGTCGATTCATCGGCAATCTGCGCGCAGGAATGCGCCTTTTGTCGCGGTGAATTGCGGTGCAATTGCGCCGCAACTATTCCAGTCGGAACTGTTCGGCTATGAGAAGGGCGCTTTTACCGGCGCCAACCAGCGCAAGATGGGGCGCATCGAAGCAGCGCAAGGCGGGACACTGTTCCTTGATGAAATCGGTGACATGCCATTCGACATGCAGGTAAACCTGCTGCGCTTTTTGCAGGAGAAAACCATCGAGCGGGTCGGTGGTACCGAGACGCTTGAAATCGATGTGCGTGTGATCGCGGCCACGCATATTGACCTGGCAGATGCCGTCAGGCAGGGACGCTTCCGGGAGGACTTGTACTACCGCATCAACGTCGTTTGCATTGCCATGCCACCGCTGGCCGATCGCGGGCAAGATATCGAGGACATCGCAAAGCATTACTTCGCGCAGTTCGCAGCCATGCACAATCGCAGCCTGCGCGGCTTTTCCAAGGCAGCGATGAATGCCATGCTGAGTCATCCTTGGCCCGGCAACGTGCGCGAACTCGTCAACCGTGTGCAGCGTGCTACCGTGATGGCTGAAGGCCGCTTCATCCAACCCGAAGACCTAGGGCTGGATCGACATAATCATCAGGCTCAATTGATGTCGCTGGAGGATGCGCGCGCCGATGCGGAACGCACAATGATACGTCGCGCGCTCTCGCAATCACGCAATCAGATCTCACGCGCGGCGGCGCTGCTCGGCGTGTCACGCGTCACGCTGTATCGCCTGATCGAGAAGTACAACATTCGCCCGGAAGCAATGCCACCAGCAAGCGGCCCCTTCCTGAAAAGCCGCAATACGGATCTGGAAGCGCACAAGTAACCGCGGGAAGAAGCAGGCGGCAGAGGCCTGCCGAAGGCCTTATACGAGAGCCTCGCTGTTTTTCTGGCCATTTTCCGAGCTATTGTCCAAGCCGTTTCCCGACTCCTTTGCAAAATTCCGCAACACTTCCGCAAGACGGCTTGCTGCTGGTGTCGTGCACCAAGGGCGACCGTGAATCAGGTACAGGATAACTTTGCAGGCGCGCTTGTCCTTCAGTGGCAACCGCACCAGCGTTCCTTCGTCGAGCCACTTCCTCACGCGGTGCTCTGGCAGCCATGCATAGCCCAATCCTTCGGTGATAGCAGCGACCACGGTATCGAAGCTATTCATTACCCAGCGCCGCACGTGCTTCGAGTGAGTGATGCCTGTCTTCTCGGCAGTACCGGCAGCCCCCATATCGATCTGCACATGCTTGGCAAGGTCCATTGCCGTAATCTCGCGGTCCAGCTTCAGCAAAGGATGCTGTGCATGTGCGACCGCGACATACTCGATCTCGGTCAACGGCTCGCCCAGCAATCCCAGCGGTACACGCTCGCTGATGGCCAGGTCGAGATTGGGATCGCGCAGCACATCTTCGGCCTGCAAGGTAACGACCTCACGCAGACGTACGTGGGCCGAGCCTTCTCCTGCCTCGTTGAATTTGCTGAGCGCCTGCGTCAGCAGATGCATCGGGAAGTTATGGTCCACCACCAATCGAATTTCCTGCCCCCAACCCTGGCCCAAGTTCTTGGCAAAGGTCTCCAGCTCAATCGCTTCCTTCAGCACATTACGCGAGCGCTCGAGCAAGGCGCGCCCTTCTGCAGTCAGGATAGCCTTGCGTCCTTCGATACGCAGCAATGCAGTACCCAGCTGGTCCTGGAGTTTGGCGATGGTGTAGCTAATGGAAGACTGACTGACATGCAGCGCTTTCGCCGCTTCTGCAAAACCGCCGCAATCGATGACCGCATGGAAGATGCGCCATTGTTTCAGGCTCACATAAAGATTATGGACATCGTGCGGCCGTGAGCGGTACGCTGTGCGCATCCCCTCATGCTTGAGGGCATGTTGTGGAACCTGTTTTCTTGATTGCGTCATATTTCCTCCTGCGCTATCCAGAGAACTGATATGGATATCGAAAAACCGGATCGAACAAGGAGCCGCTTCATATTCGTTGCACCTGGCAGCCAGGGATTTATCCCGACTGCAGCGATCTCAAACTTCGCCATGCGTCTGCTGAACCTCCCGCTGCATCAATTCGATTGCTCCGCATGCGAATGCGTGATCGGGCTGATGATATTTCAGTCGTTATCCTGCATGCTTTATCAAACGCAAACATTGAGCGAATCACTGAGCCAACATGCGAAAGAGTGAGGTGCGGCGTCCTTGAAAAGCGCGTTCAAGTTGAAGGGGATGCATTTGCGGCGCAAGCCATGTGGAGATATGTCCTGCTTGAGACGTCTGCCCCGTTTCGACTGAACGCTACAAAGTGATGAAGAATGAGCGTGCAGATGAATCCATTAACGTCTTTAGTAAAAAACCCGCCACACTTGCATGCGCAAGTAATGGCGGGAACCGGAGAGGGTACTTCAGCAGTATCGGCACGCGCCGCAGCCCGATGCGTATTACTGGAGTTGACGAGCTTTTCGCAATAGATGTGCCAAGATCATAAGCCCTTGATTATTCTTGGCTATTTGTGGCAATGCCGTTTCGCTCAGTGGTTTGCTGTCCGCAGATGTGTCACGGATGTCGCAGCCATAGCACGACTCTTTAGTCATGCAAGCCCCAAAGTATCTGGAATATTCGCGCCCGGTGCGCAATCTAACGAATGAACCCGCTTTCGATCGTCTTTTTGAGAATGGAGCGGGCTATGGCGGAATGAAAGGTCTCTGTCAAACCACGTAACATAAACGTACGTTGTCCAAAGACACGGCGATCACGGATCGAAACACGGAAACGAGTGCGGCTGCCGCACCGGGCTCTCGCATGCCCTAACACCTGCACCTGTCGGTTACGCAAATTGGGCAAAAAAAAAGGCGTGCAAACTGCACGCCCAACCCTTGAATCCTCAGCGTCCCCCACTATGAGACGCCGTGCACCACTTGCGTGGCGACTTGCGATGCAAACCCGAATCAGCCGCCGAAGGACGGTACGCGGTTTTGCTTGCCCTTTGCTTCCTGGACAGCTTCCTTACGAACCTCGTCACGGGTCTTGGAGGAAGCGACCTGGGTGTACTCGACAAATTCAGAATACTGGCCAACCTTGCCCTCTGCATAGGCTTGCTGGAGTTCGGCGCGCACTTCCGCGCGGGTCTTGGCCGATTTCACTTTGCCAAAGTCGACATACTCGGTGCTATCGCCGGCAAACGCCACGCCGGTGGCGGCGAGCATCGCAACTGCAGCCATCAACTGTTTCGCTTTCATTCTGGTTCTCCCAAGAGAAGGTGGTGGTCACGGCGCCACATTCGCAGCGTCATTTCGATGAAGCAAAGTGTATCGGTTGCGTATTTCACGAAAAATACCAATAATCACAAAGGATTATTTCTCATGCAGAAACAATAAAGGGCGCAATTCATGGACCGCTTGCAATCCATGCGGGTATTCGCAAAAGTTGTCGAGCAGGGCAGCTTTGCACGGGCCGGACAGGTGATGAACATCTCCAATGCCGTCGTCACGCGCCATGTGGCAGATCTCGAGGAACACCTTGGCACCCGCCTGCTCAACCGCACCACCCGCAAACTGTCGCTCACTGAAACCGGGCATGCTTACCTGGAGCGGGTCGTTCAGATACTGCAGGAAATCGACGATGCGGAAGCAATTGCATCGTCACAGTCGAAGAAGCCCAGCGGCACCTTGCGCCTCTATTCGCACCTAGGCTTTGGCCAGCACCAGCTCGCACAATTGTTGCCCGCTTATGCAAACGAATTTCCGGGTGTCACACTCGACGTGACTTTGACCAACCGCACGGTCGATCTGGTGGAAGACCGGTTCGACGTAGGCGTGTTTATCGATTTCCAGAAGTTCGATGCCAGCATGGTTGCGCGCCAGCTCGGCATGTCGGAGGTTCTATTGTGCGCAGCCCCCTCCTACGTAAAGAAGAACGGCGCTCCGAAAACGCTGGAGGAAATTTCGCGGCATGCTTGCCTGAACTTTTCTTATGAGCAGGTCCGTCATCACTGGCCAGCAAGAGGGCCGGACGGAGAAACGGTCAATATCCCGATTACCGGACGGGTGGTGTCAAACAACGGCGAGTTGTTGCGCCACTGTGCGCTGGCCGGCATGGGCATTGTGCTGCGGCCGTCGTTCTCACTGGGTGACGACCTCGCCACCGGGCGCCTGGTGCGGCTACTGCCGGAACAACGGCTGGGCCAGTTGTCGGTAGTGCTGGTCTATCCGAGCCGGCGCCTGTTGTCCGCAAAAGTCCGTACCTTCGTCGATTTCATGACAAAGCAATTCCCGCGACCGGAAATCGATCCCTGGTTACGCTCGGAGCGTTCATAAGACTCGAGCGCTCCGCGCAGGACGTGCTATGTTGAAATCAAGTCGTGGTCTTGGAGGCAAAGCATGTGCCAATTGCTTGGGATGAACTGCAATGTCCCGACGGACATTGTGTTCAGTTTTACCGGTTTTGCCACACGCGGCGGTCGAACCGACGTACACAATGACGGCTGGGGCATTGCCTTCTTTGAAGGCGCCGGAGTCCGTCATTTCGTCGACTACGAAGCCGCCATCGCCTCCCCGATTGCGGAGCTGATCAAGCGTTGCCCGATCAAATCGAAGAATGTCATCGCGCATATTCGAAAAGCCACCCAAGGGCACGTCGCACTGGAGAACTGTCATCCCTTCGTGCGAGAACTGTGGGGGCGGTATTGGGTATTCGCACACAACGGCGATCTCAAGAATTTTGTGCCGGAACTCGACGGCGCTTTTCGTCCGGTGGGTAATACCGACAGTGAGCTTGCCTTTTGCTATTTGTTGCAAGAACTGCGGCGCCGGTTCAGGGATGCACCGCCGGAACTGCCTGCCCTGAGCACCGCTCTCCGGGAATTGACTGCCGAGATCGCAGGACACGGGGCATTCAACATGATGCTATCCGACGGAAAAGCACTGTTCGCGCATTGCTCCACCCACCTGCATTACATTGTGCGAAAGCACCCGTTTTCGACGGCGGAACTATCCGACGAAGACCTGAGCGTGGACTTCTCGCAAGTCACCACGCCGAACGACCGCGTTGCAATCATCGTTACTGCCCCATTAACCACTAACGAGACGTGGACCCAGTTCGCGCCGGGCGAGTTGAAGGTTTTCGCAGAAGGCGCGCCGACCGATTTCTGAACGGCTTTATCGCTGACGTGATTGCACTGCACAATTGAAAGTTGCCACAAGGAAAATAATTATGCGCTACAGTGTATCGAGTAGAGGTGATGTCCTCCTCCTTCTTACTAGGTGAGTGCGGACCGGCCGTATGCGTTGCCGTTCCAGGCGTGGAGTACACCATAAACGAGACCCGGCACGCCCACGCTCGATGACCGTGACTCATACGACCTGTACGCACTTGCTCTTTGTGCTGCGGTACGGAGAAAAACAGAAAAACGCCACGCAAGGCAAGAACCACTCGGATGACTGTCTCCAACACAACTGATTCAGCCCACACAACTCCATCGCGTGCGCACGAATTCTTCCTCGGGCGCCAGCCAATTCTGGATCGCACCCAGACCATCGTCGCGTATGAGCTGCTGTTCCGGAATGCTCCAGCCGGGCCCGCCAATATCACCAGCGATCTGTCTGCAACAGCAACCGTCATCGCTCATGCATCCGAGCTGGGTATGGAAAAAGTGCTCGGCGATTCGCTCGGTTACCTGAATGTCGACGCCGCCGTATTAGCAAGCGATATTTTCCAGCTTCTGCCGCGCGAAAAAATCGTGCTGGAAATCGTCGAAACAACGAAAGTCACGCCACAGGTTCTCGAACGGGTTACGGAACTGGTAAATGCCGGCTTCAAGTTCGCGCTCGACGACGTCATTACCGACAATGCAGATTTCAGGCAACTGCTGCCACTCGCGGAGGTTATCAAGCTCGACCTGCGCGACATGCCGCTGTCGGCATTGCTGGCGCTTACGCCGAAGATCAAGCAGGCCGGCAAGAAACTATTGGCCGAGAAGGTCGAGACGATCGAGCAGTTCCAGACCTGCATGGACATTGGCTTCGACTATTTCCAAGGCTACTACTTCGCCAAACCTGTGATCCTGAGTGGCAAGAAGCTCTCGCCGTCGCAGCTGGCGATCGTGCATTTGCTGAACCTGATTAACTCGGATGCGGACACGGTTGAAATCGAATGTGCGATCAAGAAGGACGTGTCTCTCTGCTTCAATCTCCTGCGTCTTGTTAATACACCGGCCGCAGGTGCACGGCGCCGCGTCGACTCCATCAGCCAGGCATTAATGATCCTCGGCCGCAACCAGCTGCAGCGCTGGCTGCAGATCATGCTGTATGCGGAACCAGGAAGGAAAGGCTCGGGTGCGACGCCGTTACTGATGCTGGCGGCGACGCGCGGCAAGCTCCTTGAGCTGATTGCACAGCACCGGGAGCCGCGCAATCGGGCGATGGCAGAAACCGCTTTTACCGTCGGCATCATGTCGCTGATGGATACGCTGTTCAGCATGCCATTGGAAGCTATTCTGGAACAGATTCCTGTGGCCGATGCGGTCAGCCAAGCATTGTTGCATCGCCAAGGAGTGTACGGCGACCTGCTCCGGCTTGTGGAACATACGGAACGGCTTGAAGCAGCGGAACCGCTGCAAATGGACTTGCTCGAAAAAGTCCAGCTCTCCGTGGAAGACCTGCGCGACCTGCAACTCGAAGCATTCACCTGGGGCGACAGCGTCACCCACGAAGCGTACTGAGGCGGACGGTCGAATTATCCCCTGCAAACTTAGCGGCACATCCCCAAGAAGATGTGCCGCCTGCATCAGGACAGGTTTGGCGCGAGCCAGCGCTCGATCTCTTCCTTGCTCACACCACGGCGTACTGCCATGTCGGCGGCTTGGTCTTCGCCGATCTTGCCGACAACGAAGTATTTTGATTCCGGATGCGCGAAGTAAAAACCGGATACCGATGCGCCGGGGAACATCGCGAACGACTCGGTCACATGCATGCCGATCTCGTCGCATTGCAGCAGCTCGAACATATCGGCTTTTACCGTATGTTCCGGGCAGGCAGGATAACCGGGTGCCGGACGAATGCCGCTGTACGCTTCCTTGATGAGCTCGACGTTGCTCAACGACTCGTCAGCAGCATAGCCCCACAGATCCTTGCGCACCCGCTCATGCAGGTGTTCAGCGAAGGCTTCCGCAAGACGATCGGCCAGCGACTTCAGCATGATGCTGCTGTAATCGTCGTGCGCATTTTCGAACCGCTTTTCGTGCTTCTCGATGCCAATGCCTGCGGTCACGGCGAACAGTCCGATGTAATCGGCGATGCCTGACGATTTCGGAGCGATGAAATCAGCCAGGCACTGGTTCGGACGCGCCATACCGTCGATCACCGGCTTGGCCGTCTGCTGGCGCACGCCGTAATAGGTAAACGCAACCTTGGTACGGGTTTCGTCGGTGTAGATCTCGATATCGTCGTCATTGACCGTATTCGCAGGTAGCAGCGCGATCGCGCCGTTCGCAGTCAGCCAGCGGCCTTCGATCAGCTTCTTTAGCATTGCCTGGCCCTCTTCGTACACCTTGCTTGCCTGCTCGCCGACCACAGGATCCTTCAGGATCGCAGGGAAGGCGCCGGCCAGGTCCCAGGTCTGGAAGAACGGACCCCAGTCGATATACTGCGCCAGCGTTGCGAGGTCGTAGTTCTTGAACACGCGGCGGCCGATGAACTTCGGTTTGACCGGCGCAAACTCCAGCTTCATCTTGTTCGCGCGCGCTTCGGCCAGCGAAATCAACGGCGTGGTCTTCTTGTTCGCATGCTGCTCGCGGATGCGCTCGTAATCGCCCTTGATTTCCTCAATGTACTGCCCGCGCTGCTCAGGCGTGAGCAGCGACTGCGCGACCGATACCGAACGCGACGCATCCGGCACGTAGACCACCGGGCCCTCGTAATTCGGCGCGATCTTGACCGCGGTATGCGCGCGGCTGGTGGTGGCGCCGCCGATCAACAGCGGAATCTTCATCATGCGGAAATGCGGGTCGCGCTGCATTTCCTTTGCTACATGCGCCATTTCCTCCAGCGACGGCGTGATCAGGCCGGACAGGCCGATGATGTCAGCATTCTCCGCCTTCGCCTTCGCAAGGATCTCGGAACACGGCACCATCACGCCCATGTTCACGACTTCAAAGTTATTGCACTGCAGGACTACCGATACGATATTCTTGCCGATGTCGTGCACGTCGCCCTTCACGGTGGCAATCACGATCTTGCCCTTCGGTTTGGCGGCGATGCCAGTGCGTTCTTCCTCGAGGCGTTTTTCTTCCTCGATGAACGGGATCAGGTGCGCGACTGCCTGCTTCATCACGCGCGCCGACTTCACCACCTGCGGCAGAAACATCTTGCCCTGGCCGAACAGGTCGCCGACGATGTTCATGCCGTCCATCAGCGGGCCTTCGATCACGTTGATCGGACGGCCACCGGCTTCCAGCGTCTTGACCCGCATCTCTTCGGTGTCTTCGACGATCCATTGCGTGATGCCATGCACCAGTGCATGCGCAAGGCGCTTTTCGACCGGCTCGCTGCGCCATTCAAGGTTCTGCTCTTCCTTCTTGCCGCCGGCTTTCAGCGTCGCTGCGAATTCGATCATGCGCTCGGTTGCGTCCGGCCGGCGGTTCAGCACCACGTCTTCGACGCGCTCGCGCAGTTCCGGATCAAGGTCATCATAGACGCCGATCATGCCGGCGTTGACGATGCCCATCGTCAGGCCTGCCTTGATCGCGTGGTACAGGAACACGGTATGGATCGCCTCGCGCGCCGGGTCGTTGCCGCGGAAGGAGAAGCTTACGTTCGACACGCCGCCACTGATCTTCGCATGCGGCAGGTTTTCCTTGATCCAGCGCGTGGCATTGATGAAGTCGACCGCGTAGTTGTTGTGTTCCTCGATGCCGGTCGCAATCGCAAAAATGTTCGGATCGAAGATGATGTCTTCCGGCGGGAAGCCGACGTTTTCGGTCAATAGCTTGTATGCGCGAGCGCAGATCTCGATCTTGCGCTCGAAGGTGTCCGCTTGGCCAGTCTCATCGAAGGCCATCACGATCACGGCCGCGCCGTAACGACGGCACAGCTTTGCCTGGCGGAGGAATTCCACCTCGCCTTCCTTCATCGAGATTGAATTGACGACAGCCTTGCCCTGCACGCATTTTAGACCGGCTTCGATCACCGACCATTTTGACGAGTCGATCATGATCGGCACGCGCGCAATATCCGGCTCGGCAGCAATCAGGTTCAAAAAGCGTGTCATCGCGGCGACCGAATCGAGCATCGCCTCATCCATGTTGATGTCGATGATCTGTGCACCGTTTTCGACCTGCTGCCGTGCGACGGACAGCGCCTCATCGTACTGCTCGTTCAGGATCATGCGCGCGAATGCCTTGGAGCCAGTCACGTTGGTACGCTCGCCGACGTTCACGAACAGGGACTTCTCGTCGATGATGAACGGCTCCAGCCCGGACAGCTTCATTGTATGCGTGGTCTCGGGAACCTTGCGCGGCGGGATCTTGCTGACCACATCGGCAATCGCCTTGATGTGCGCCGGCGTCGTGCCGCAGCAGCCGCCGGCAATATTGACAAAACCGCTCTCGGCAAATTCCTTCAGCAGTGACGATGTCACATCCGGTGTCTCGTCGAAGCCGGTATCGGACATTGGATTGGGCAGGCCGGCGTTCGGATAGACGCAGACGAATGTGTCGGCGATCTTCGACAACTCTTCCGCATACGGACGCATCAGTGTTGCACCCAACGCGCAGTTCAGGCCGATGGTCAGCGGCTTCGCATGCTGCACCGAATGCCAGAAGGCGGTTACCGTCTGGCCGGACAGGATGCGGCCGGAAGCATCGGTGACGGTGCCCGAGATCATAATTGGCAAGCGCTTGCCCGTCTCTTCAAAGAACGCGTCGATTGCGAACAGCGCTGCCTTACAGTTAAGGGTATCGAAAATTGTTTCGACCAGCAGCACATCCGCGCCGCCTTCAACCAGGGCGCGCGTCTGTTCCAGGTAGGCGGCGACGAGCTGGTCGAACGTGACATTGCGCGCGGCAGGGTCGTTGACGTCCGGCGAAATCGACGCAGTCTTCGGCGTTGGCCCGAGCGCGCCGGCGACGAAACGCGGCTTGTCGGGCGTCGAATACTTGTCGCACGCGGCGCGGGCGAGCTTTGCCGCCTGCACGTTCATCTCGTACACCAGGTGCGCCATGTGGTAGTCGTCCTGCGCAATGCTGGTGGCGCCGAAGGTATTCGTCTCGATCAGGTCGGCGCCGGCAGCGAGATATTTCTCGTGGATCTCGCTGATGATGTGCGGCTGGGTCAACGTCAGCAATTCGTTATTGCCCTTGACGAACAGCTCCTTGCCCGGCACGGAGAAGTCGGCGAAACGTGTGCCGCGATAATCCTCTTCCGTCAATTTGTATTGCTGGATCATGGTGCCCATCGCACCATCGAGAATCAGGATGCGTTGAGACAGCAGATCGCGCAGCAGTGCTTCGGTGGAGGAGACGGCGTCACGTTTCATTTTCTTCTCACAATAAAAAACCCGGCCTGCAAAGCGGGACCGGGTCTGATGTCCGCTTTAGCTGCATTTATTAATGGGACTTCACCCTGGCGCCCGCAAGCTGGGTTTTGACTTTGGCAATCAAATCGGCGCAAGAAAATTATACGTGAGATCAAAGGCTTGCGTAAATCGCCCTTCCTTCGATCTCTCGTCGTGACAGGCCAAAAATGCTGCTTCTTGATCTTTCGCACAACGCGCCGGGGGCAGCGCCGTGGCTGACTTAGCGGAAGCAACCGCCCTCGAGCGGAAAGCCTTTCAGGAATTCAGCCGCAGGCAGGCGTTTGCCACCAGGTTTTTGCAGTTCGCGTATTCGCAATACACCTTGGCCGCAAGCAACCAGCACCGCATCCTGTGCATTTGCGGCAAGTACCTCGCCGGGAGCAGCGCTGGTTGCCTGTTGCACCAACTCTGCTCGCCATAGCTTGACCGGGACATCATTAACCAAACCTGTGGCTCCCGGAAAAGGATTAAACGCCCGGATCTTGCGCAGAAGAACTTCGGCCGGCTGACTGAAGTCGAGTGCAGCCTCTTCCTTGGCAATTTTCGCTGCATATGTCACGCCCGCTCCCGGTTGCGGTACCGCCGTCAGTGTGCCGTTTTCCAGCTTGCGCAAGGCGTCGACAATCATCCTGCCGCCCAGCTCTGCCAGCTTGTCGTGGAGGCTGCCCGTGGTGTCGTCAGCCTCAATCGGCAGTCGTTCCATCGACAGCATTGGACCGGTATCCAGGCCCTCCTCCATTTGCATGATGGTGACACCCGTCTCGGCATCGCCAGCCTCGATGGCACGATGGATCGGCGCAGCTCCGCGCCAACGTGGCAGCAACGATGCATGGATGTTGATGCAACCGTACTTCGGTATGTCGAGCACGCTACGCGGCAGAATCAGTCCGTAGGCAGCAACCACCATCACGTCATGGTCGGTATTTTTCAGAAGTGCGTGCGCTTCTTTCGCAACGTCGGGATATTTACCATCGAGTCGCAGGGAGACCGGCTGTGCAACCGGGATGCCATGAAGGAGTGCGTACTGCTTGACCGGCGAGGCCTGAAGCTGCATGCCTCGGCCAGCCGGGCGATCGGGTTGCGTCAATACCAAGGGGATGTCGAAGCCTGCACCATGCAGCGCCTTCAAGGCCACGGCGGCGAATTCGGGAGTGCCAGCAAATATTATTTTCATGAGGCTGGATTGTATTGCATGCCTAGACCAAGCGCCCTGCAAATGACCTCGATAGCAGACATTTTCCGGTCGAAGACAGGACGTTCATCACTCCCGCGTTACGCGGAGACCATCACAATGTCACTGGCAACTTCGGATAGTAATTCGGCAGGAATGGCATCCGGCCAGTGCGTCCGGCGCTGCAAAAGGATTAACGCGCGGAGGCCAGCTTGCGGTCTCTGCTCATTTCACGCTCTTCTTTCAAGAGCTTGGTCTTGATGCGATTGCGCTTGAGCGGCGACAGATATTCGACAAACACCTTGCCCTTCAGGTGGTCGATCTCATGCTGGATGCACACTGCCAGCAATCCATCCGCTTCCAGTTCGAACGGTTGCCCTTGCACGTCGAGTGCGCGGACTTTCACACGCGCCGGCCGCTCCACACCGTCATAAATGCCGGGTACGGACAGGCAGCCCTCGTCGTAAACCAGTTTTTCCTCGCTGGACCAGATGATTTCCGGATTGATGAACACCTGCAGACTGTCATGGGTATCCGAGGTGTCGATCACGACAATCTGTTCATGCACATCCACCTGGGTAGCCGCCAATCCGACGCCTGGAGCGGCGTACATGGTCTCGGCCATGTCAGCGACAAGCTTCTTCAGGCGTTCGTCAAAAATGGCCACAGGCTTTGCAACCTTGTGCAAACGAGGGTCGGGATAGCGCAGGATATTTAATAGGGACATACGGCTTTTGTGCAACAACACCACCGTCTAAGAGTGTCGTTTATCTTGCTAGTTCAAGGATTTATGTGCAGAATTTGATTCAGTTTGACAAGTTTTGCCAAGAAGAAATTCTCATTCTGGCAACCACTTGCGGCACTCGTCTTCACGCTGTATTCAGCCGTTTTTACCGGACAGACTATGAAAAAGTTTAGCACAGCAGCCCTTCTCCTCGCTTTGGCTTCCGCTTCCACCGGCTTTGCGGCTGAAACCGATAAAGTGTTGAATTCTCCCCGCTGCGTCTTCAAGCCAAACGCGCCGGACCAGCACAAAGTGGTGCGCGGTGACACGCTGTGGGACATCTCCGGCAAGTTCCTGGCGCATGCCTGGTGCTGGCCGCAAGTCTGGGGCATGAACCGCGATGAGATCCGCAATCCGCACTGGATCTATCCGGGACAAATCGTGTATTTCGACCGCGCTGCCGGCCGCCTGCGTCTGGGCAAACCGGTTGCCGGGGGCGGCGTAGACACCGTGCGCCTGTCCCCGCAGATCCGCACCGAGGGCCTCGGCAAGGACGCTGTGCCCGCGATCCCGTCCAACGCGATCGAACCTTTCCTGTCGCAACCGCTGGTCGTCGGCGAAAACGAATTGAACACCGCACCGCGCATTGTGGCAACGCAGGAAGGTCGCGTACTCCTGGGCCGCAACGACAAGGCCTATGTCCGCGGCGACCTGGGTGACGGCACTTCCTTCCAGGTCTTCCGTCCCGGCACACCGCTGCGGGATCCGGATACCAAGGCAATCCTCGGCTATGAAGCGGCCTACCTCGGCACCATCAAACTGGACCGCGCCGCGCAGAATAGCGACGAGGCGCACGTCCTCAAAGTGGTCAGCGCAAAGCAGGAGATGGGCGTCGGCGATCGCTTGTTGCCCGTGCCGCCGACTCCGATCCTGAACTATGTGCCGCACCCGCCGGAGAAGCAGGTGAATGCGCGCATCATGTCCATCTACGGTGGCGTTTCTCAGGCCGGCCAGAATCAGATCGTCACCGTCAATCGCGGCAAGAACGAGGGACTGGATGTCGGTACGGTGCTGGAACTGTATCGCTATGGTGAAACAATCATCGACCGCACCGAGAAGGACAAGCCGCGAGTCAAACTGCCCGACCATCAATACGGCAGCCTGTTCATCTTCCGCGTGTTCGACAACATCTCGTATGGCCTCGTGATGCAGGTTACCGACAGCGTGAAGGTTGGCGATGTCGCGAAGTCTCCTGAATAAAAAGCGGCTGCAGTATTAATGGCGCACCCAGGCTGGGAGCATGAGCTCGCGCAGTGGATCCGGTTGGACCAGACACTCGGTGTCGGGCCGGACACTGCGCGCAAGCTGCTGAACGCATTCGGGCTGCCCGAAGACATCTTCTCAACCAGTTTTTCCACACTTCAGACTGTCGTATCCGATCGGGTTGCGCATGCCTTGATCGCACCACCGTCAGATGAGACCAAGGCACTGATCGACAAGACGATTGCGTGGGCCGAACAACCGGGCAATCGCGTGCTGACACTTGCCGATGCCGACTATCCCCGTGCATTGCTCGATATCGCCGATCCGCCAATGATCCTGTATGCGAAGGGCCGGCTGGAGCTGCTTTCTCGTCCGTCGCTGGCGGTGGTCGGCAGCCGCAATGCGACGACACAAGGCATCGTCAATGCGGAGAAATTCTCGGAAACCTTAAGCCAGGCAGGATTGACGATTATTTCGGGGCTGGCGCTGGGGATTGACACCGCTGCGCATCAAGGCGGCCTGCGCGGCTCGGGCTCGACGGTAGCGGTGATCGGCACTGGAGCCGATATTGTTTACCCGGCGCGCAATCGCAACCTCGCACACCAGATCGCCGCCGGCGGCTGCATCCTCAGCGAATACGCATTGGGCATGCCGGCAATCGCTGCGAATTTCCCGCGGCGCAACCGCATCATCTCCGGTCTCGCGCAAGGCGTGCTTGTGATTGAAGCAGCAGCGCAGTCTGGCTCACTGATTACTGCACGGATGGCAGCCGAGCAAGGGCGCGAAGTATTTGCGATTCCCGGCTCGATTCATTCTCCTCTTTCCAAGGGTTGCCATCTATTGATTAAGCAGGGCGCCAAACTGGTCGAATCTGCGCAGGACGTACTTGAGGAGATCAAGCATTTCAAGAGCACGCTTCCTGCTGCACCGGCCCCAACTGTGCGCATGACAGAAGAATCCCCCCTGCTGAATGCGATGGGTTTTGACCCGGTCGCTCCCGATATGCTGGCCATGCGTTGTGCTATCGATATCGCGCAGATCAACGCGGAGTTGCTCACGCTCGAACTGGAAGGTCGGGTTGAAATGCTTCCCGGCGGAATGGTCCGGCGCCTCGCAACATCCTGATACCATTTGGCGCTGTTGACGCCTGCCTTTTTCAGATATCCTGCTCCTGTAATTCGCACGTTGTGTTGTACTGTTGCTGATATGGCACTGTTTCTTGCTTGACACACTTCCGATCGCAAGAGACACTGAAACACGAGAGTGTCATTTTTTAACCTGGTTGTCCTGGCTCCTTGCGGGATAACAACCTTAACGGTACAGTGGAATCATGTTTGACGTTCTCGTTTACCTCTACGAAACTTATTACCGCCCCGAAGCCTGCCCGGATTCGGAAGCGCTGGTAAAGAAGTTGTCGGCCGTGGGCTTCGAGGAAGAAGAGATTTCCCAAGCGCTTGGTTGGCTGACCGATTTGGCGCAAGCCACCCACGAATACTCCGATCGATATCCCCAGCAAACCGCGTTCTCGTTCGGCATGCGGTTTTATGCCCCCCAGGAACTTGAAGTGCTTGGGACGGAGGCGGTCGGCTTCCTGCAGTTCCTTGAATCCGCCAAGGTCATCGACGCGCTGCAGCGCGAGATCATTATCGAGCGCGCCTTGGCTGTTGGTAAAAGCGAAGTCACGCTGGATAAGCTGAAGGTGATTGTGCTGATGGTGTTGTGGAGCCAAGGCAAGGAGCCGGATGCCTTGATTTTCGACGAGTTATTCTCTGACGACGAGGACGCCGAACCCCGTCTGTTGCACTGAAATTTTCCCGTCTTTGCGATCTGTTGCCTTCTAACCACGCTTGCAGGCGTTGGCGCCCGGCATCTCTCCTCGCTTGCGGTTTTCGCCGCAACCCGCTTATCATTGGCCGCTAAATCCCCCGGATCGTTGTTAGTATTTGCTGGAATTGACCCAAATCAACACCGGTTCGGCCGCAGTTCCTTCGTATATGTGCGCCACTATTTATAGGCGCCTCTTTCGAGATCATATTTATGGCTAAGACCCTCATCATTGCGGAGAAGCCTTCTGTCGCGAACGATATCGCGAAGGCGCTCGGCGGCTTCACGAAGCACGATGAGTACTTTGAATCCGACGAGTACGTGCTGTCCTCCGCCGTCGGCCACCTGGTCGAAATCACTGTACCGGAAGAATACGACGTCAAGCGCGGCAAATGGACGTTCACGCATTTGCCGATGATTCCGCCGCATTTTGCCTTGAACCCGATCGCCAAAACCGAATCGCGCCTGAAGGTGCTGAACAAGCTGCTCAAGCGCAAGGATGTCGACGCCGTCATCAATGCCTGTGACGCGGGCCGCGAGGGTGAACTGATCTTCCGGCTGATCGTGCAATACGCGAAGGCCAAGCAACCGGTCAAGCGTCTGTGGCTGCAATCGATGACGCCGGCTGCGATCCGGGACGGCTTTGCGCACCTGCGTGAAGACAAGGAGATGTTGCCCTTGGCCGACGCTGCACGTTGCCGGAGCGAAGCCGACTGGCTGATCGGCATCAACGGCACACGCGCCATGACGGCGTTCAACTCGAAGGATGGCGGCTTCTATCTGACAACCGTCGGTCGCGTCCAGACGCCGACGCTGTCGATCGTGGTCGAGCGTGAAGAGAAAATCAAGAATTTCGTGCCGCGCGACTACTGGGAAGTGCGCGCCGAGTTTGTCTGTGCCGCCGGTATCTATGAAGGCCGCTGGCTCGACACCAAATTCAAGAAGGACGAAACTGATCCGGAAAAGAGGGCTGAGCGTCTGTGGAGCAAGGCCGCTGCCGAATCCATCGTCGCCGCCTGCCGCGGCAAGCAAGGCACGGTCACGGAAGAGTCGAAGCCGACCACGCAGATAGCGCCGGCGCTGTTCGACCTGACGAGCTTGCAGCGCGAAGCGAATGCGCGTTTCGGTTTTTCTGCGAAGAATACATTGGGCCTCGCGCAGGCGCTGTACGAAAAGCACAAGGTCCTGACCTATCCGCGTACCGACTCTCGCCACCTGCCGGAAGACTATCTGAACACGGTACGGCAGACGCTGGAAGTCGTCGCCGAGAACAACAACTATCACCAGTTCGCCAAGCAGATCCTGAACAAAAACTGGGTCAAGCCGAACAAGCGCATCTTCGACAACAGCAAGATCAGCGACCACTTCGCGATCATTCCGACGCTGCAGGCACCGAAGAATCTTTCCGAGCCGGAACAGAAGCTGTACGACATGGTCGTGCGCCGCTTCATGGCAGTGTTCTTCCCTGCTGCGGAATACCAGGTCACAACACGTTTCACCGAAGTATCAGGCCATACCTTCAAGACCGAAGGCAAGGTGATGACCAATCCCGGCTGGCTGGCCATTTACGGCAAGGAAGCTGCCAACGACGACGACAAGGAAAACGCCGGTACGCTGGTGCCCGTGGCGAAGGACGAGAAGGTAAAGACCGACAAGGTCACTGCGAACGGGCTGGTGACCAAGCCGCCTGCGCGCTACACGGAAGCGACGCTGTTGTCGGCCATGGAAGGCGCCGGCAAGCTGGTCGAAGACGAGGACTTGCGCGAAGCGATGGCGGGCAAGGGCCTCGGCACGCCGGCCACGCGCGCGGCGATCATCGAGGGCCTGCTGAATGAAAAATACCTGCTGCGCGAAGGCCGTGAACTGATCCCGACCGCAAAGGCATTCCAATTGATGACCTTGCTGCGCGGCCTTGGTGTGGACGAACTGACGCTGCCTGAGCTGACCGGCGAATGGGAATACAAACTGTCGCAGATGGAACGCGGCAAGATCAGCCGCGAAGAGTTCATGCGAGAGATCGCGCAGATGACGCAGATTATCGTCAAACGTGCGAAGGAATACGACAAGGACACCATCCCGGGCAACTATGCGACGCTGAAGACGCCGTGCCCGAACTGCGGTGGCGTCGTGAAGGAAAACTACCGCCGCTTCGCCTGCACGCAGTGCGAATTCTCGATGAGCAAAGTGCCGGGCAGCCGGCAGTTTGAAATCGAGGAAGTCGAGGAGTTGCTGGCCAAGCGCGAGATCGGGCCGTTGCAGGGATTCCGCTCGAAGATGGGCCGTCCGTTTGCGGCGATCCTGAAGATCGTGCGCGACGAGGATAACAATAACTACAAACTGGAATTCGACTTTGGCCAGAACCAGGACGAGGGCGAAGAAGGCGAAGGTGTTGATTTCTCCGAGCAGACTCCGCTTGGCGCCTGCCCGAAATGCGGCAGCAATGTCTACGAAATGGGCTTGGCCTACGTATGCGAGAAAACCGTCGCCAAACCGAAGGCATGCGACTTCCGCAGCGGCCGCATCATCCTGCAGCAGGAAATCGTGCCGGAGCAGATGGCAAAGCTGCTCAATGACGGCAAGACCGACCTGCTGCCGGGCTTCATTTCGCAGCGCACGCGCCGCCCCTTCAAGGCTTTCCTGGTGAGGGACAAGAACGGCAAGGTGAGCTTCGAATTCGAGGAACGTAAAGCCAAGGCGCCGGCCAAAGGCAAGGCGGCTGCCGCGCAGGAAGAAGCCGCAGCGCCGTCGAAGAAACCTGCCGCAAAACCCGCCGTGAAAAAGGCCGCGGCGAAGAAAACAGCAACGAAGAAAGCGGCTTAGAGAGGCGGCAAGGTAGCGGCATTAACGCCATAGCGACCTCGCCGTACGCATGAGCATCTCTTGAGGAGCCCGCAATGAACGAGATCGTGACAACCAGCCCCACGAAGGACGAGCGCAACCTGGCCATGCTGGCTCACTTGCTCGGCATCTTCACTGGCTTTGTCGGCTCACTGGTTCTGTGGCTGGTAAAAAAGGATGAGGAGGGCTTCGTCGCCGAGGAGGCGAAGGAAGCACTGAACTTCCAAATTACGGTCGCGATTGCGCTGGCAGCAAGCATGATGCTGAAAGTGATCCTCGTCGGCATCCTGCTGTTTCCGCTCGTCTTTCTCGCGAACTTCATCTTCTGCTTGCTGGCAGCGCTTTCTGCTGCGAAGGGCAAAGCTTACCGCTACCCGTTCGCACTGCGCCTTCTCAGTTAGTCGGCCATTCAGCGTATCCGTTTGGTGCGTCGGCCGCTGCGGGGTAACCTGTCGGCATTTTGAGCCAAAAATGTCCTTTTGGAAGTTCCGGCGAAGGGCAACATTCAAAGACATACATGCCTGACCGGCATTTGTCTTTACATATGTTCATCGCTTCCTAGAGCCTGTTATGTACTCCGGAAGGGTAGCTGGGGATATGCCAGAACGTGCCAGATGCAAGGCGCGACGGCGTGGCAGTAACCGAGTTACAACAAGGAGTCGCAACGCAGCAGATGGTGCGTTCTGGCGTATTCCAAGCCCCTTCTGGAGTGCATAACAGGCTCTCTATGCATCGAGGCATGTAGCCCCTTTCAAAGTTACGGAACCTCGTATGTTCTCGCATTCCTTGATGTCAGTAACTACGGAAACCGTTCTGGCAGTAGTTCTTTCCGCGTGTTGTACTCACTTGAAGCAGCAGATGGGCATCGGCACTGGTGCAGTCGAAGGTGGTATTGTGGACAACGTGCTCACCGAGGGCAGCACAGCAGGCGGCGCAGCAGCGGACGACGTTGTGGGCAATGAAGGACCAAGCCCCAAAAAAGACGCCGCGCCTCCGAGCGGCACGTTCCCACAGTGCCTGTGAAGATACATTCCGCCGGGTTGCCTGCTTGCAGGGGCATGCACAGGCACCGTCATTGCAGGCTGCAAGCGCTTGAGCGACCTGACAAGCGGTAATTCCTTGGCCTTGCTTGCGCCAGTCGTCCGTTTTTGCGACACACTACCCGACACACTTCAGAAACAAATCTCTCGGAACTTTCGCATGTTGAAAGATTCTCATCACTCGCATGCATGCAATTTTGGCATGAGCGGTATTTCATGCTTCACCGATTTATTCTTTAGGAGAATCTCTATGTTGAAATGGACTATCCCTCTAGCCTGCGTCTTTGCGTTGGCCGCGTGCGGTACCCAAGGTTCTGGCACGAGTTCCGGCTCATCCTCCGGCATGGGATCCGGCTCGGGTTCCAGCGGCGGCACTGTTTCCACTCCAAGCAGCTCCGGCTCGTCGGGCGGCTATGGTTCCGGCACATCGGGTGGGTCTGGCGCATCGGGTGGCTATGGCACCTCGAGCGGCTCATCGACCACCAGCCCCGGCACCTCCGGCAGCAGCACCCCCATGCCCAGCGACAGCGGCAGCTCCTCTGGCACTTCCGGTTCGACCGGTGGCTCATCAAGCGGCTCCGGCACTTCGGGCTCGACTGGCGGCTCGTCGTCGGGTAGCACCGGCAGTGACTCTTCTGGCTCCTCCAGCTCCGGTTCGTCCGGCACTGGTTCCTCCGGCTCGGGTTCGTCCGGCTCTGGTTCCGGCTCCCGTTAAACAGGCTCAGAGAGTGTGCTCGCCGGCCTCTGCCTGAAGGGGAGCGGCGCAGCACCCGGGAAGTCTTTTCATTGACTGGTACCCTTCTCGAGTGCGAGCAGGTAACGCTTGCGCTCCAGCCCTCCCGCATATCCCGACAGCTCGCCCGACGTGCCTAGCACACGGTGGCATGGCACGATGATCGAAACAGGGTTGCGTCCGATAGCCGTGCCCGACGCGCGTACTGCTCTTGGATTGGCCAACGCATTTGCGATCATCCCATAACTGGTGGTGCTGCCGAAAGGAAGTGCCTGCAATGCACGCCACACCGCTTGCTGGAAAGCCGTGCCTCGCAAGTCGAGATCAACATCGAATGCGCTCCGCTGTCCTGCAAAGTATTCGTCCAGCTGCCTTGCTGCTTTCTGCAGATGCGGATGTGTATCGTTCCGTTGCCACCCGTGCGTTCCCTTGAAATATTTATGCTCTTCAAAGTACAGGCCGCACAGGCCATGCTCGGTTGCTGCCAGCACCAAGGTACCGAGCGGGCTTTGCTGTTCAGTGAAATAAGTCATGGTCATGTCATCCAAAGTGCAAGTGCCGCATAACCGCGCCATGGGGACCACGTGCTGGCGCGTGCAGCGAGTTGTTTCTCTGTGAGTCGTCCGCCTTTTTCGGCAGCCGCTTTTTGCAGGCCGAGGTCGCCTGCCGGGAAAGCATCGGGAAAACGAAGCGCGCGTAATGCAATGTAGTGTGCGGTCCAGTCGCCAATGCCTTGCACCGTCTTCAGTCGTGCGATTGCTTCGTCAAGCGTCACGCCCGGTGGCATCTGCAGGCCGCCTTGCGCAGCGAACTGCGCGATATGCTGGATCGTGCGCGCGCGCGCCTGGGGCAAACCTATTGCGGCGATGTCCGCCACATCCACGCTTGCAATGGTTTCCGGCAGCGGAAAATGATGCGACACCTGTGGGAACGGCGTCTGCACCACCTCGCCAAAGCGGCGCGTCAACCTGCCCGACAAAGTGGTTGCTCCTGCGACGCTGACTTGCTGCCCGAGCACTGCGCGCACCGCAAGCTCGAATGCATCGAAGGCACCGGGCACGCGCAAGCCGGGCTGCTCTGCAATGCGCGATGAAAGCAATGAGTCGCTGCACAAATGTGCTTCTATGACGGTTGGGTTTGCATCAAGGTCGAACTGGCTGCGCACGCGCGCCTGCAAGGGCATCAGCACCGCTGATAGCGACGGCGCGATCTCGAGCTCCAGCTGATGCCGTTGCGGGAGATGCGTTACGCGCAGCCAGCCGCTGCTTTCCCCAATGCGAACACTGCGCAGGTAGGCCGGTTCGGCATCGAATATCACGGCTTCCACGCCCGCAATCGATCGTCCCGCCAGGTACTGCGTAATGCGCTGCCAGTGATATGGCGGGCGGTAGGCAAGGCGTAGGGTCAATGTGCCGCTGCCAATTACGCCTTCCTTCGGTGCCGCGCGCCGTATCGCGCACGGTGCCATGCCGTAGCGCTGCGCGAACAATGCATTGAAACGGCGCACGCTGCCAAAGCCTGCGGCATATGCAACCTCTGTCATCGGCAACTGTGTTTCCTGCAATAGCTTCTTCGCGAACAAAAGACGCTGTGTCTGGGCCAGCTCGACCGGCGTCACACCGAAGTGCTGCAGCAATACACGGCGCAACTGGCGCGATGACAAGCCCACTTCTCGGGCAAGGCGCTCGACATCACCGTCGTTCAGTGCCCCGGCCGCGATGCGCTGCCAAACCGCATGCGCGAGGTTCTGCTGCAGGGCATATGGTGCGAGCTCCGGACGGCAACGCAGGCAGGGACGGAAGCCGGCAGCTTCTGCCGCTGCGGCGCTGCTAAAAAACTGACAGGAGGATTCACGCGGAGTCTTGACTGTGCACACGGGGCGGCAATAGATGCCTGTAGTCTTGACGCCGGTAAAAAACACACCATCGAAACGTGTGTCTTTCGCCGCGAGCGCTCGATAGCAGCTTGCGGGGTCGAGCACGGGATCGCATGCTGTGCGGGAGAAGGTGGTGGTGTCCATGGCGTTGTTATACGCGCCACGCGACACAGCGTCTAGCCGTTTTCGGACACCATTCGGCGCACGGTGCTTTCCGCCTAGCGCAGTTGTGCGGAGCTTCCTGGAGCAAGCAGGAGCGCTACGAGGGCCAATGCCGCCGGCACAGTCTGCACGAGCAGAATGCGCTTCTGTACTGTAACGGCGCCCCAAATGCCGGCGACGGCGACACAAGCCAGTCCGAACACAGCGAATGCGTTTGCGACTTTCGGCTCCGGATGCAGGAAGCTGACTGCAAGCGCTGCAGCGAGGAAGCCGTTGTAACAGCCTTGGTTCGACATCGCGGGGGCGAGGATTTCCGCGTGTTCTTTACTGAGACCGAAGACCTTCCGACCACGCGTGCGGAACATAGCGGTTTCCAGCAACACGATATAAACATGAATGGCGAGTACCAAGGCAATGAGGAGTTTTGCGGTCAGGAACATGGCGTCTTTCGTATGAAGAGGTAAAACGCGATTCTATAACGTTACACAAAAGGCAATACCATCGCCGGCTGGCCCGGTCAAATCCCCGGTCCACATGCTTTTTTGCTTTGCGCTACACTCGACTCCTTCCTACCCGTTCCAAAGAGACAAGACATGCTGACCGCAAGCCGTCCACCGCAACTGAAAACCGTCCTGCTCGCCAGCGGTCTGGTGCTGACCCTGGCAATGGGCGTGCGGCACGGGTTCGGTTTCTGGCTGCAGCCGATTTCGCAGGCGCATGGCTGGACGCGCGAGACGTATTCATTGGCACTCGCCTTGCAGAACCTGCTGTGGGGTGCGTTTGGTCCGTTCGCGGGCATGGCTGCGGATCGCTTCGGCACGGCGCGCGTGGTCATTGCCGGCGCGCTGTTGTACATGAGCGGCCTGCTCTGGATGGCGATGGTGGCAGAACCCACTGCCTTCGTGGTCGGCTCCGGCGTGCTGATCGGTGCGGCGCTGGCATGTACCGCGTTCGGCGCAGTCAGCGGCATCATTGGTCGCACGGCGCCGGAAGAAAAGCGTTCGTGGGCATTCGGCATTTCCGGTGCGGCGAGCTCCTTCGGCCAGTTCATGATGATGCCAGTTGAGCAGACGCTGATCTCATCCACTGGCTGGCAGAACGCGTTCTACATCCTTGCCGGGCTCGTCGGCCTAGTGATGCTGCCGATGGCATTCGGCTTGCGCGAGCAGCCGTCGGAAAAGGCCGCCGGGCCGCAACAGAGCATCCTGGAAGCAATTCGCGAAGCATTCGCTTACCGTCCGTTCCAACTGCTGGTGGCAGGGTACTTCGTCTGCGGCTTCCAGGTCGTGTTCATCGGCGTGCACATGCCTTCGTACCTGAAGGACAAGGGCATCATGGATCCGAGCGTGGCGGTGATGGCGCTGGCGCTGATCGGCCTGTTCAATATCTTCGGATCCTTCTATGCCGGCAAACTCGGCGGCATGCTGCCCAAGCGTTACCTGCTGTCATCGATCTATATCAGCCGCTCCGTCGTGATCTCGCTGTTCCTGCTGGCGCCGCTGACACCGTGGTCGGTTTACGTATTTGCGTGCGCGATGGGGCTGCTGTGGCTCTCCACTGTGCCGCTGACGAACGGCGTGATCGCCGGCATTTTCGGTGTGAAATACTTGTCGATGCTGTCGGGCTTCGTGTTCTTCTCGCACCAGGTCGGCAGCTTCCTCGGCGTATGGCTGGGCGGTTACCTCTTTACCCGCGACGGCAACTACAATACCGTGTGGGGCATCACCATTGTGCTGGGTGTGTTTGCGGCGCTGGTGAACCTGCCGATCAATGAAAAGGCGATCGTGCGGCAACGCGCGGCGCTCGCGTAAGAGGACAGATAAACACATGCGCGACCGACTTGTTCAAGTACTGCTCGGCGCCGCATTAATTGCGGTGCTGGCGCTTGCCTTTGTCGGCTACCTGCGTCCATCATTCGTGGTCGACCTCGCCAATCGCATCGTGCTCTGCTTCTGAACTTCCTGTCGCCGATTCCGGCGCGCAAGCAATGCTTTATCACCTGTTGGCCGATCTCATACTGGTATTGCACCTGGCTTTCGTTGCCTTTGCAGCGTTCGGCGGCTTGTTCGCGTTGCGCTGGCCGAGAGTGCTCTGGCTGCACCTGCCTGCCCTGCTGTGGGGTGTGGTAGTGCAGTGGGCCAACCTGATCTGCCCGCTGACGCCACTGGAAAACAATCTGCGCCTGAGCGCAGGCGAGGCGGTGTTTGCAGGAGGCTTCATCGAACGTTTCGTGTCCGGCGTTCTTTATCCCGAGCACCTGCCGCTGGAATTGCGCTATGTGATCGGGTTCATGCTGCTTGTCGTCAATGTCGCGGTCTATGCATATGTGATCCGGCGCCGCGCCGGTTCAAATCCCATTTAACGCTGGGACACGTCCCCTCTTGATGCAGAGGGCCGGTAATAGCGCCACCCAGGCCGCTTCCGCGGTTCATCACTATCCCGAAGACGATCAGAAGGTACTCATGTGCATGTCACACCATGCATGGCTACCTCGTCTTGACTGCAGACGCATCTAAACGACGAGGAAGATATGACACCGAAAACCGCTACGACGTTGACACTGGGAATGCTGCTCGCGGCCAATGGCGCGTGCATGCTTTTCTTGCCTGCCCCTTGGTACGCGCACATGCCAGGCGTCACGGCCACCGGGCCATTGAACGCGCACTTCATACGGGACATCGGTGCTGCTTACCTTGTGGCCGGCGGCGGCCTGATCTGGCTATGGCGCAACCCGCATGCGTGGCCGGCCGCCTTGTCGGGCAGTGCCTTTCTGATGCTGCACGCACTCGTCCATATCGGGGAAGCCGTCGTTGGCACATTCGACTGGAAGCATCTGGTGCGCGACCTTCCTGGCGTTTTTTTCGTGCCGCTGCTTGCATCGTGGCTGGCGTGGCCTCGCCGTGACGAGTTTTCAACCAAGGAGAACAGCAATGCTACGATGGATCGCACGGCGCAGGCTCGCCGCGTTTGAGAACGCGTTCGGCTACAACGCCTCCTATATGTACGAGATGCTGGACGTAAGCTGGCCCGCTTTCCTGCGGTTTTCGCAAGCGGCAAAGCTCGCGCAGCATCGGGAAGACGTGCCGCTTGACGCCTGGCATGCGGTGAAGATCGCTGCCGTCCTGGCTGAAGATTGCGGCCCGTGTACCCAGCTCGTGGTAGCAATGGCGGAAGCAGAAGGGGTCAGTATGGGTGTTTTGCGCGGCATTCTTGAAGGAGACGAAGCCGCAATGGGGCAGGACGCAGCGCTTGCCTGGCGCTTTGCACATGCTGTACTCGCCCATCATCCGCGGGCAGATTCATTGCGCGAGCAGGTGATCGCTTGCTGGGGCAAGCGAGGCTTGTTGTCGCTGGCATTGGCGATGTCCGCATCCCGCCTGTTCCCAAGCGTGAAGTATGCTCTCGGACATGCCCACGCATGCACGCGCATCCGCGTCGGCGATGCCGAGATGCGCCCGGTGCACCATATACCTGCCTGACAAGGAACAGTCCCGATGACGACAGCCACGAACAGCGCCGACGATTTCGAACCGCATCGGCGCCGCCTGCGCGCGATCGCCTACCGCAGGCTCGGCTCGCGGGCTGAAGCGGAAGACGCAGTACAAGATGCATGGCTGCGCTGGCACGCGACGGACCGCAGCGTGGTCGACAATCCGGCGGCCTTTCTGTCGCGCACCGTGACGCGGCTCTGCCTCGACAGGCTGAAGTCCGCACAGGCACAGCGCGAAGTATATGTCGGTGCGTGGCTGCCTGAGCCGCTCGTCGATGACGAATCACAATTCCAGCCGGGGCCGGAAGCAGTGCACGAAATGGCAAACGATTTGTCGTTCGCCTTCATGCTGACGCTGGAGCGCCTGTCACCGCTGGAGCGCGCGGCGTTCCTGCTGCATGACGTATTCGACATGGGCTTCGAAGAAGTGGCCGCCGCGCTGGGCCGATCCGTCCCCGCCTGCCGCCAGCTCGCAGCACGGGCACGCGCCAACGTGCATGCGAACCGGCCCGCCTTCAAGGTGTCTTCGGCTGAGGCAGAGCGGCTGGCGAGAGCCTTTGTGAAGGCACTCAGGAGCGGCGATATTGCGTCGCTTGCGCAAGTGCTCGCCGCGGAGGCGACATTCGTATCGGACGGTGGTGGCAAGGTCACTGCAGTCCCGCGCCCGGTGGTCGGGCGTGACAAGGTGGCGCAGGTCATCATCGGATTTGCGCGGCTTTACGACCCGGCGCAAATCCGCCTGCGTCGTGCGCAGGTCAATGGTCTGCCCGGATTTGTTCTATCGGGAATGGATGGAACACCGATACAAACGCTGGCACTGGAGCCGGATGCGCATGGGCAGATCAAGGCGATCTATGTAGTGCGCAATCCGGACAAGCTGCAGCGAGTAATTGCCTGAGTCGCCTGAACGCCCTGTCCTCACCGCTTGTCCACTTATGCTGCCAAGTGACGCGTCTGCCGCTGCGGCACGGCGCTGTCGGCCTTCGTCGTATTCGCTTTCGGCTTCAAGTGCAGTTTGTGCGCCTGTCCGGCATAGTCGCTATCGATCAATGCCGCCACCCGGTCCGGATCCTGTCCCTGGCTGCGCAGCCATTGCGCAACCAGTGATGCCAGGCGGTCCAGCGCGATGCGGTGTGTTGCGTCGGTTTCCGCATACAGCCAGTCCGAGAACGCCATAAAGTTTGCAAACGGTGCATCGCCGAGCATCACCGGCAGCGTGTGCGCAAAACGGCCGGAGTTGGCGACCATGTCCCAGTACCGTGCGAAGCGCACCAGGCGCTGCATCGTTGCGAAATCGATCAGGTCGTTGGCAAGGATCGTATAGGGCGCATACGGATCGAACACGAGGCCGTACGTCTGCGTATGCCGGATTACCGGCGTGCCGCGCAGGCGCTTCAGGATGCCGAACTGGATTTCGTGCGGGTTGATTGCAATCAGTTTGTCAAAGCCGCGCGCAAAGCTGTCGAGGTCTTCGCCCGGCAGGCCGGCGATCAGGTCGACGTGCAGATGTGCGTGCGATTCCTCGCACAGCCAGCGGATGTTCTCTGCGGCCTTTTCGTTATTCTGCTTGCGGCTGATCGTTGCCTGCACCTCCGGATTGAAACTCTGGATGCCGATTTCCAGCTGCAGCGTACCGGGCGGGAACTGCTTGATCGCCGCCTTCAGTGCGTCGGGCAAATGGTCCGGCACCACCTCGAAATGCGCGAATACCGGGTCCTCCGGATTCGCCGCAAGCTTGTCGAGGAAGAACTGCATGATGCGCAGGCTGGACTTGATGTTGAGGTTGAAGGTGCGGTCGACAAACTTGAACAGGCGCGCGCCGCGTGCATGCAGCGACTCCAGTTCTGCCATGAACACGTCGAGGTCGAACGGCCACGACGTCTTGTCCAGCGACGACAGGCAGAACTCGCATTTGAACGGGCAGCCGCGCGATGCTTCGACATACAGGGTTCGATGCGCGATGTCCTGCTCGGTGTAATACGCATAAGGCAGTTTGATGTCGGCCATAGGTGGTTGCACGCCGGCATGGATCTTCATCAGTGGTTTCGGACCGTTGAGGATCTGGCGGCACAGCGACGGGAAGGTGACGTCTCCCCAGCCGGTGACCACATAGTCAGCCATCTGCACGATCGCCTGTTCCTGCGTTTCGTGCGACACCTCCGGCCCGCCCAGCACTACCGTCACTTCCGGCGCAACGCGCTTGAGCACGGCAACCACGCGCGTGGTTTCCTCGACGTTCCAGATATAGACGCCAAGGCCGATGATGCGTGGTTTGTAGGACAGCAGGCGTTCGACGACGTCTGTCGTCTTGGTCCCGATCACGAATTCATGCAGGCGTGTGGAAGCTTGCAAATCGCCCATATTGGCAAGCAGGTAACGCAGGCCAAGCGATGCATGGGTGAAACGGGCGTTGAGGGTGGCAAGCAGAATGGTCATTGGAGCAACAGGCAGGTCGGCAAGCCGTCATTTTACGCTGCGCACGGCGTACGGGCGACGAAGCACGTGTTGCAGTGCTGAGGAGGTACGCACTGAAAGTCCTGTTAATCACCAAACGCCAATGGAAAGGCTGGTTCATCCGGTGTTTCGGGGCACACCATTTTCATGATCGTGGTTCGCGGGAGCTTGTACCGGCGAGCGAGGGAACTGATGCTTTCTCCGAGCGAATAGTCGGTAACGATTGCACTTCGCAAGCGCCACGGCACTTCCACACTTCGCCGGGCGGTGCGAACAACGGTATCCTTACCCGGCGCACGCGGCTGCGGACGGCGCTCAAGTCCGGCGAGGGCCTCCACGGTATTGAGAACAAAATGCCCTGATGTTGACGCCAAGTCTACGTCGCCGATCTGACGCACGAAAAGCCGCGCTGAACACTTCAGCAGCAGCGAAATTGTCGTGCTGATTTCCTGCGCGTTGTTTCCTAGATCGTCGAGGCGGTTGACGATCAATGTATCGTGGCTGTTGATCGCGTTGATCAGTGCCCGGAACCGCGGACGTGGACCATCGCCATGCCGGCTGTCATCGTCGTCCGCAACATAGCGGATTGCCGCGCTGTCCGCACCCAGCGCGGAAGGCAAATTATCGTTTCGGGATTCTGTTGCTCCGCCGTCATGCGAATATACAAAGACTGTCATTGCCGCTGCTCACACTCACAACACGAGATCGCCCACGTCAGGCTTCCCATGGGGACAAACAAGAGGATGCGCCCCTGTCACGAGATGGGTACGCCACTTTCTGCCGCCACTTCTGCAGGGCTCAAATATCCCTCGGTTGCGTTCACTTTTTGTTTGCTTGTTCTCTTCGGGTGGGCGGACAACAGGTCTGCCGACACTCTTTCGAGAAGTTCGCGCGGGATTGAAGCGGCGCACGCCCCAATGATGCGAAGTTCGTCCTCGGTCACTCTACCCGCGGCGCCGTCCGCGGTGGTCAGTTGAGGAAAGCGTCGGCGCGCCTCTTCAAACAGGAGATTTCGCATTTGCTCAGACCAGGGGTTGGCAAGGGATGCCTCGGCAAGATCCTCATGGTTGATGACTGGGCCTGGCAGGCTGCCGGTGCCGGAAGATGCCAGTCTGAAAGGATCAAAGCCCGCTTGCAGTGAATATTGAAGGAAGCGGAAATGATATTCGTTGTGAGCGACCCCATCGAGCGCGAGCGCATGGAACGACGGGCCGCGGCCTTCGTTGTATGCGTGCGCGGCCTTTTGCGCCAGCAACCTCAGCCTGTCCCATGAAAACGCGCGTGGATCACCTTCCCATTCTTCCGCGCCGGCCAGGAACTCCCCGGTCAGCGAGTTGATTTCAATGTCGTCCTGTTGGTCCATATACCCGCCATAGTGAAGATTCGATCAGATGCCGGAAACGCGTGTGAAATCGAAGATCGAGCCCGCGGCCTTCCTTGCTCTCGGAATGAAGCGTTACAATTTTTAGTCGAAATTCGACGCAACCTTATTCCAATAGTTCAGATCCCCGATATGGCCAAGAATCCGCTGCCAGACAAGCTCTCCAAATCCGACTACGAGGTCATGGCCAACTTTCGCTACCAGATCCGGCGCTATCTTCGCTTCAGCGAAGAAGTGAGCCAGCAACACGGCATCACGGTGCTGCAATACTTGCTGCTGTTGCAGCTGAAGGGCTTCCCGGGGCGGGAATGGGCGACGATCGCGGAACTCGCGGAGCGCATGCAGGCGCATCATCACGGCACCGTCAATCTTGTTACCCGCTGCGAAAAAGCCGGGCTGGTCGAGCGCCGCAAGGGCGAAGGTGACCAGCGTTTCGTACACGTTGTCCTGCTCCCGAAGGGTGAAAGGCTGCTGCGCAAGCTCGCACTCTTGCATCTGGACCAGTTGCTTAATCTGGATACTCCGTTGACGGTGCCCGATCCATCCATGTTTTCCCAAGGCAGCTGATTCCCAAGCAAGCACATTTTGCTGATCACCCGCACCGTCTCTTGCAGTGCTGATCCACTGCCTTGCAATATGTCAAGCTGATGCTGCGTTAGAACTAAATATATCACAGCGTGATATATAATCAAGTGATGGAGCTATTGCGGTGGCAGGGGATGTGCCGGGCATATTCATTGCGTTGTCATCCGCAGACCGGCATCGAACGGCGATATCTGCTTCCGGGCGAGAAAGACTGATTACGTCCCGGGCATACCGCGACATCGTGCGCGATACCGCGCGGCTTGTCGCTCGACGTGTAATCGACATCTTCTGCGCAGGCGCCGCCAATCGTCGCTTTCCGAATTCTGTGGAGCAAGGTATGGATGCGAAGACAGAAACACCGACGTCCGGTGAGGCTCAAGCGTCTCACGATAACCCGGCGGTAAGAATTCACAATGCCTCCGATGGCATGTCACTGGACGCTCTTATCCTTGAGCAAATGGCGGATGCTGTCATCTACGCCGACCGCAATGGAATCATTCAACGCTGGAACCGCGCTGCCGAATCGGTTTTCGGCTTCTCCGCAGCGGAAGCCATCGGTCAGGGCCTGGACCTGATCATTCCGGAACGCCTGCGCGCTGCCCACTGGCGCGGATTCGACGCCGCGATCAACAGCGGAGCCACGCGACTGGAGGGCCGCGCGACAATAACGCGTGGACTCCATAAATCCGGCACCACGCTCTACGTGGAAATGAGTTTCGCCCTCGTGACTGATGCAGCCGGTGCCGTTCTCGGTTCGGTGGCAGCAGCGCGCGATGTCACTGATCGCGTCAATAAGGAAAAAGCCGCGGCGAGCCGAGGCAGCCAGACGAGTCCAAAGACATGAAGAACAAAGAGATGCCGGCCCTGGCGACGCGCGCGATCCATGGCAGCTCCCGCAAGGACGCCTTCGGCAGTCCCTATACACCGATCTACAACACGACGACGTTTTCCTTTCCGTCCAGCAGCGCACTGCAGGATGTGGTCGAAGGCCGCAAGCCAGGCAGCTTGTATACGCACTATGGCCATAACCCGACGGTGCAGTCACCGGAAGAAACACTCGCCTGCCTGGAATGCGCTGAGCTCGCGCTGGCATTCTGTTCTGGCATGGCCGCGATCAGCACGCTGTTCCTGACGCATGGCCGCGACGGCATTGTCTGCGTCGGCGACGCGTACGGCGGCACCATGGAGCTGCTTTCATCACAACTGCCGCTCCTTGGCATCAAAACGCATCTCGTCCTGGCCAGCAGCGCTCTGCTGGCGGTGGACAATACCTTCGCTTCGCCGGTCAATCAGCGGCCACTCGAACTCGGCGCCGATATCGTGGTGCACAGTGCGACAAAGTTCCTCGGCGGACACAGCGACCTGACCGCTGGCGCCATGATGGGTGCCGTGGAATTGCTCGCGCCCGTTGCGGCCTGGGGAAAGAATCTCGGCTCCATCCTTGCCCCGGAAACCGCCGTACTGCTGTCGCGCAGCTTGCGCACCCTGGTAGTCAGGGTGCGGCAGCAGAATGCATCCGCACAAGCGATTGCGGAAGCGATGGCACGGCATCGGTGCGTCGCACGGATGTTCTATCCCGGTCTGCCCGATTTCCCGGGGCATGCACTGGCACGGCGGCAGATGCTCGGCTTTGGCGGGGGTGCTCACCATCGAGGTCAGAGGCGGTGGCGACGCGGCAGCCCGGGTTGCCGACCACGTGCGTTTGTTCACCCTTGCACCGAGCCTGGGCGGTGCAGAAAGCCTCATCACCCAACCCTGTACCACAAGCCATCACGACCTGACCGCCGAAGCGCGGCGCCGGCGCGGCATTTCCGACGGCATGCTGCGCTTATCAGTTGGGCTGGAAGACTACGACGACCTGATCGCGGATCTCGACCAGGCATTAATCGCAGCGGGGAGCGACTGACCGCGTCCGTGCGGGTCGGACGACAAGGCCGGGCGCAATCCGTGATGTTGGCGTGCCCACATCTGGCATCCATCGCATTCGGCACACGTACATGCCATTCAGACAAGATCTTGCCGGCATGCGGACCGGGTTAGAGCGCCAGGAGTTTTTCTAGTAAGCTGGCGACATGCCGCACGTAAATCGGAAGATGACGGGCGGAACCCTATTCTCGTCGGCCTGTCCGACAGGCATAACTGTTTTCCAGAAAGTGACCAAGTGAACGACGCTTCTCTTTTTCCAGACCTTGAGTTTTCAGAAGAACTCGTTCGTCGGTTTGACAAATCCGGGCCGCGGTATACGTCCTATCCGACGGCGGACCGGTTTCATAACGGCTTTACGGCCGAGACTTATGAGTCGTATCTTCAGCAGCGTGCAGGCCGCAAGGACAATCCGCCGTTGTCGGTTTACATACACCTGCCGTTTTGCGAGTCGCTCTGCTACTTCTGCGCTTGCAACAAGGTCATCACGCAGGACCATTCCCGCGTCACCGAATACCTGCAGCACCTGAACACGGAGATGGAGCTGGTTTCGGCCAAGCTGGGTTCGGATCGCCGCACCATCCAGCTGCACCTTGGCGGCGGCACACCGACATTCTTCAACTCGGAGGAGCTGGGCCAACTCATGGCGATGATCAAGCGCCATTTCGAGTTCACACCTGACGCCGAGCTTGGCGTGGAGATCGATCCCCGTACGGTGCGTCCAGGTACGTTGGAGCGGCTGGCAGAACTCGGCTTCAACCGGAACAGTTTTGGCGTGCAGGATTTCGACGCGGCGGTGCAGCAGGCAGTCAATCGCATCCAGCCGCTGGAAATGGTGGAGAGCGCTGTCACCGAAAGCCGCAAGGCCGGTTTTGTCTCGACCAATGCAGACCTGATCTATGGCCTGCCGAAGCAGACGCTGGCGAGTTTCAGCCGCACGCTCGACAACCTGATCGCGTTGTCGCCGGACCGTATTGCGCTGTACAACTATGCGCACTTGCCGAACCGCTTCAAGGCACAACGGCTCATCGTCGCCAGCGACCTGCCGTCCGCAGAAGATCGCCTGCAGATTTTCCTGATGTCGACGCAGCGCCTGCTTGAAGCGGGATATGTGTACATCGGGCTCGACCATTTCGCAAAACCGGATGATGAACTAAGCCGTGCACGTCTTGACGGAAGCCTGCACCGCAACTTCCAGGGCTACACGACACGCGCGGAAGCGGACCTGATCGGATTCGGCGTTTCGGCAATCGGCAAGGTCGGTGATTCCTACAGCCAGTCCTCGCACTCGATCAATGCGTACTACGAGCACCTTTCAGCCGGCAGGCTTCCGGTGGAAAAGGGATTTGAACTGAGCAAGGACGATGTGCTGAGGCGCGACGTGATCATGACGATCATGTGCAGCATGCCGCTTCCATTCGAAAAGTTTGAGCGCGAATACGGAATCGAGTTTTCCAGCTACTTCGCGCATGAACTGTCTGCGCTTGCACCGTATGCCGACGCCGGCCTGGTCGACGTCCAACGACATGCCATCACCATCCTTCCCAAAGGGCGGCTTTTCGTTCGCGCGATTGGCATGGTGTTCGATCGCTACCTCTCGCAGCCGACGGGTTCGACGTACTCCAAGTTGATCTGACCCCGGCGCGCTCCCCAGTCATGACTGGTCGCGGGGAGGAATCATGTCTGAATTCCTTCCCGCTCTGTGTTGATTACACCTCGGGGCGCGCCCGCCATCAATCACTCCAGATAGTCCAGCGATTCCGGCCCGCGCAGCTGGTTTCCAGGCAAGCTCTTAGCGCCTGCGCTTTCTTGCCAGTGTCAGTCCATCACCCACGGCTAGCATCGACAGGTCGATGCGTTCGTCATGCAGCAATTTGCGGTTGAATGCCTGGATCGCTGCAGTATCCTCATCCCCCGCCGGCAAGACAACGCGGCCGTTCCACAGGACGTTATCGACAACGATCAGGCCGCCTTCACGCACGAGCGTGAGACAGCGTTCGTAATAGACGTCGTAACCCGTCTTGTCCGCGTCGATGAAGGCGAAGTCGAAGCCGCCACTACGGCCTTCGTCAATCAGTGCATCGAGCGTGTCGAGCGCAGGCGCGATGCGCAGGTCGATTTTCTGTTCCACACCGGCTTTGCGCCAGTATTCGCGCGCGACGTCGGTGTACTCGCGGTTGATATCGCAGCCAACGATGGTGCCGTCTTGCGGCAAGGCGAGTGCGACAGCGAGCGTGCTGTAGCCAGTGAAGACCCCGATTTCGATGGCAAGCCGCACTCCCAGGAGGCGAGCAAGCATAGCCATGAACTGCCCCTGTTCCGGCGCGATTTGCATGCGCGCAAGCGGGTGGTCGCGCGTGGCGGCGCGCAATTCCGCCAGTACGGGATGTTCACGTAATGATACGTCGAGCAGGTATTGGTAAAGCGCGTTGTCGAGATTCAAAGTCCGGTTCGACATAAAGACCCTCCTGGCGGAAAGGGAAGCAGGCAAGATGGATTTTTTCATCTTCCCATATCTGTGGCAGGCGCGTTGGAGATGCCGTCGATGAGAGCGATGGAGCGAAGGTTCTATTTCCAATATGCATGCAGGGCACAGAAGCATTTTGTCTCGGCGATGCTATCCGATGGGGAACTTGTTACAGAAACTTGACTCCGCACTCTTGCACAGTCAAAGCGGCAAAACGAGAATAGCGACACGGATGATTGCTGCGCGATTTCGGACAGTGCATTAGCGCACCCACATCACAGTGTTCGGCAAACATGAAAACTACGCATATCGGCCTGATCTCGGATACGCACGGCCTGCTGCGCCCGGAAGCGCGCATTGCGCTGCGCGATGTGGACCAGATCATTCATGCCGGAGACATTTGCGACCCGCATGTTCTGCATGCGCTCGAAACCATTGCGCCGGTCAGCGCCGTACGAGGCAACAATGACCGCGGCCACTGGGCGGAGAAGTTGCCGGAAAAGGAGCGCCTGGAGATCGGCGGTGTCGGCATCTATGTCGTGCACGATCTGCATGACCTTGACATCGAACCGCGTGCTGCCGGCATCAAGGTGGTGGTGACCGGCCACTCGCACAAGCCGCACTCGAGAATGGAGAACGGCGTCCTCTACGTCAATCCCGGCAGTGCCGGGCCGCGCCGTTTCAAGCTGCCGATTTCCATCGGCTTCCTCGAAATCAAGGACGGCCAGGCTAAGGTGCGCCTACAGACGTTAGAGGTGGACTAGCCGCCTATCCGGCTTCTCTCGTCGGCAAACACGCGCCGCGATTTCACCGCTGCAAAGAAGCAGAGCAGCGATGCGACTGAGACTGCAAGCAGCATCAACAATAAGCGCGAGGGCGTCGGGTCGGCTTCGACGAACGCGGCAGCCGCCAGCGGTCCGGCCGCCTTGGCAAGCAGTGACGGACCGGCCAGCGCACCGGAGATGGCGCCGTAGTTATCGCGGCCAAACAGGGTCTCCGGTACCGTGCCGCGCACGATCGTCAACACACCATTGCTCGCGCCGTACAGCATGCAGAATGCCACTACCGCATACTCGCGTTCGCCAAAAGCAAGCAATGCCAGCAGCGCGGCCGGCAACATGGCAAAGGTCAGCTTGCCGACAGTTTGCGGATGCATGCGCCGTGCAAATGCCATCTCGCCAACCCGTCCCGCCACCTGCATCGGCCCGATCAATGTCGATACCAGCACCGCCGTCGACAGCGAGTGGCCGAAGCGCTGCAGCAGCGGAATCAGATGCACCGAGAGCGCCGAGAAAATGAACATGTTGGCGGAAAAAGCAAACGCGAGCTTCCAGAATGCGGGGTCGCGAATGGCCTCACGCAATGTATGGCTGCGCGCTTGTTGGGCGTCAGTGCTCGCTGCCGGTGCGCGTTGGCGTGCACGACCCAGCATCGCATGCAGCGGTGCGCACAGCGCAATATGGACAGCGCCATACACGAGGAAAGTGTCGCGCCAGCCAAGCGCATTATTCAGCTGCAAGGTCAACGGCCAGAACACGGTGCTGGCCAGCCCGCCAAACAAGGTCAATACCGAGATTCCCTTGCGCGGGCTATGCAGGAACTCGCGATTGATGGTCGCGAAGGCAGCCTCGTACAACACCATCGCCATTGCGATGCCGACTGCGCTCCACGCGAAGAAGTACATGACGACCGAATGCGCCAGCGCAATGCCTGCCATGCCGGCGCCGGCAAGCACAGAACCACCGGCCATTACCGCACGCCCGCCGTAGCGGTCGATCAGCATGCCGGCCGGAGTCGATGCGAGGCCCGCCACCAGCAGGCTCCAGGAAAACGCGCCGAACACGATCTCCGTGCGCCAGCCGAGTTCACGCTGGATGTCCGGCGCAACGATGGCGAATGCGTAGTAGAGCGAGCCCCAGGAGACGATCTGGGTGAGAGCGAGCAACCGGACGATCTTCCACGGCTCCGCGCGGTTCATTGCCGGAGCCTGCGCGAAGAGGTCACGTCCATTTGCACGGCGAGGTATCAGTAATCCTGCGGCCCGGCCTGCGTGCCGCCGTGCGCTTCGCCGCCGACCATGCTGAGTGCGACTGCTTCGGCGACCTTGATGCCGTCCACACCGGCGGACAGGATCCCGCCGGCATACCCCGCGCCTTCACCGGCGGGGAACAGCCCCCGGGTATTGATGCTCTGGAAGTTGTCCTGGCGCTTGATACGCACCGGCGACGAGGTGCGCGTCTCCACGCCGGTCAGGAGCGCATCCTCCATTGCATATCCCTTAATCTGCCGGTCGAATGCCGGCAGCGCTTCGCGGATCGCCTCGATCGCATACGCTGGCAGTGACGTAGCGAGGTCAGTCAGATGCACGCCCGGCTTGTAGGATGGATGCACGCCGCCGAGTTCCTTCGACGGCCGGCCCTTCAGGAAATCGCCGACCAGCTGGCCCGGCGCGTCATAGTTACTGCCCCCGAGCACGTATGCATGCGACTCCAGCGCGCGTTGCAGGTCGATGCCAGCCAGCGGATGGCCTTCCCCGCGGTCCGTCGGAAAATCTGCCGGCGTAATGCCGACCACGATGCCGCTGTTGGCGTTGCGCTCATTGCGCGAATACTGGCTCATGCCATTGGTGACGACGCGCCCCGGCTCCGACGTGGCGGCCACCACCGTGCCGCCCGGGCACATGCAGAAGCTGTACACCGCGCGGCCATTCTTTGCGTGATGCACCAGCTTGTAGTCGGCAGCCCCCAGCAGCGGATGGCCGGCGAACTTGCCGAAACGTGCCCGATCGATCAGCGACTGCGGATGCTCGATGCGGAAGCCAATCGAGAACGGCTTCGCTTCGACATAGACGCCGCGGTCGTACAGCATCTGGAAGGTGTCGCGCGCGCTGTGCCCGACCGCGAGCACCACATGCCGGCTTGCGATGTACTGGCCGTCCTGCAGCACGACGCCGCGAACCTGCCCATTATCGATATCAAGGTCGGTCACTCGCGCCTCGAAGCGGAATTCGCCGCCGAGCGACTCAATGGTCTCCCGCATCGCCTCCACCATCTTTACTAGCCGGAAGGTGCCGATATGCGGCTTGCTCACATACAGGATCTCTTCCGGCGCATAGTGCTTCACAAACTCGGTCAGCACCTTGCGGCCGTAATGTTTCGGATCCTTGATCCCGCTGTGCAGCTTGCCATCCGAAAAAGTGCCGGCACCGCCTTCGCCGAATTGCACATTCGATTCCGGGTTCAGCACACGCTTGCGCCACAGTCCCCAGGTATCCTTCGTCCGCTCGCGCACGACCTTCCCGCGTTCGAGGATGATCGGGCGAAAACCCATCTGCGCCAGAATCAGCGCCGCGAAGATGCCGCACGGGCCAAAGCCGATGATAACGGGCCGTTCCTGAGTATTCGCCGGCGCCTGCGCGACCAATTTGTAGCTCGTGTCCGGCGCGATGTTCACATGCGGCACGCCTTTCATGCTCGCCAGCACCGCTTCCTCGTTCTTCACCTCCACATCCAGCGTATAGACCAGATTGATCGCACTGCGCCGGCGTGCATCGTAGCCGCGACGGAAGATGGTGAAGCCGATCAAATCCTCTGCTGCGATTTTCAGGCGCGCGAGTATGGCGGCCGGTAAATCGGTTTCTGGATGGTCGAGCGGTAATTGTACGTCTGTGAGGCGAAGCATGCGGGATTCCGGGTGGGTTCTTGCGAAGCCGGTTGGGGATTTTTGAGGGATTGGATGGGCGGTATTTTACTCTACGGAACGCGGTTTTTCTTCGGAAATTCAACGCTTTAGGTGGGCCGTCGACGTGTGCTCACGCTTCCGATATGCGATTTCCCTCCCTGGAGGGGAGGGTTAGGGTGGGGAAGTATGTCCTTTAGATTTTCCGCTTCTGGCGCTGCCAAAAACGGAATCGGCAAATCGGACAAAGAAGCGAAACTTGTCTGAGCCGCAGGCGAGTTTGTTTCGCTTCCCGATTTGTCGATTCCGTTTTTGGGTACCCGAAGGGCAGCGCCTGTGCGGTCGCATTTCTTTGCTTACTTTCTTTGGCGAGACAAAGAAAGTGAGCGGCTGCCGGGCCGCCCCCGGCAAGCTTCCACGGAGAGACTACAGTCTTGCAGCAACGCAGAGAGAACGTAAGAGAAAAATATGAGAAAAGAAGGGGCAATCACCCAGCATCACCCACTAACGATACCGATCCCTCAACCTCCTCACCTCCTCATGATTCTGCAACACCCCCTGGTATTGCCGCTCCACGACACTCCGCACATCCGCCGGCAAATTTTTCCCCAGCGCCTGCTGGTAACTCGAAACGGCAAAATCCTCGCCGCGCTCGCATTCCTGCAGCACTTCCCTGTCATCCTTGCCGGTAATGAGCGATTTCACATCGATCCAGCGGCGGTGCACGGCAGCGCCGAGTCCGCCACTGGTTTGGGGATTGCCGCCATAGGCGCGCACGAGTTCCTGCAGTTCGACGACAGCAGCGGCGCAACGCTGCGCCCGCTGCGAGAAGAATGCCTTGAGCTCGGTCGCGCTGGCGTCATCGGCACAGGTCCGGAACCCGTCCTCGCCATCCTTGCTGGTTTCGATCAGGTCGTTGAGTGTGGAGATCACTTCATCGTTATCCATCATCGCTCCATGGAATGGCAAACGTGTTTCGGCCTGGGTTCGACAGATTACTTGCCGGAGCCGTCCGTATCCGACGAACTGGTCCCGGATGTGCCCGGCGTGCCGGACCCAGTGGTGCGGCCTGCCGCTTCAGGAGCGGTACTGCCACTTGTGCTGCTACCACTGCTGCCTGAGGAACCCGGCGTGCTGGAGGTGCCGGCCGGTCCCATGGTCGAGCCGGAGGCACCGGATCCACCCGATGCGCCCGACGAACCGGATGCCGTACCTTTACCGCTCTTCATGCCCTGCGCCGTCTTCAGGTGGTCGCTCACGATAGGCTGCATCTTCGTTACCAGCGCCTTGAGGTCGGAATCGCTTGCTCGCTTTTCAGCGCGATTGAGCAGCTTGTGCGTATCGCGATGGTCTTTCAGACCGCCTTGCGCCATGTATTGCTTGTCAAACTTGTCGCCTTCCAGAGCACCGAGCTTTTTCATCATCGCCTTGTGCTTGCTGTCTGGTTCGGCAGGCAGAGTCATGCCCTTGGCCTGCGCGAGTTGCTCGAGTTCTTTCTGCGCCTGGGTATGATCGTCAATCATCTTTTGCGCGTACGATTTGACCTCGTCGTTTTTCGATTGGCTCAGTGCTAGTTTAGCGGTCTCGATTTCCGCGAGGTTCGACCGGGCCAGTTCGCGCATGATGCCTTGATCGGCTTTGCTCAGCGCTTTGCCGCTGGCGCCGGATGCCGAAGAGGAAGTGCTCGCACCGGATGCACCTGATGTGCCCGCCGCATCCGAGGAACTTGATGTTCCGGAGCTGCTCGGCGAACCGGAGGCACCGGATGTGCCCGAGGTGCCCGGCGTACCTGACGAGGTTGTACCTGATGCGCCGGAGGATCCCGAGGACCCTGTGGAACCGGACGTGCCTGATGTGCCGGCTGCATCAGAGGAACTTGATGCTCCGGAGCTGCTCGGCGAGCCGGAGGAACCGGACGTGCCCGAGGTGCCCGGCGTGCCCGAAGACGTTGCTCCCGACGAACCTGACGAGCCGGACGCCCCGGACGAATCGGACGTGCCCGAGGTCGATACACCGGCACCGCCCGTGGACGTGCCGCTGGTGCCCGAGGTAGCGGTCGAGGTTTCATTCTGGCCCGTTGGGCTGGCCTGGCCTGCCCTGTTTTGCTGCGTCATGCCTGCTGCATCCTTGGCTGACTCGGTTTGGGTCTGTGCGTAGACGCTCGGGGCTCCAAACAGTATCGCCAGCGAGGCGATCCCGAGCATGCGGTTGAGAGTCTTTCGTTGTTGCATATCAATTCTCCTTCCGGAATGTGATGGCAATAGCCAACGGAATACATCGTTAGGATGTAGGTGCTTGATAGGCAATGTGTATGCCAGAGGCGAGTTTCCATTGCGTAGAACGCGCAATGGCAGCATTTACAGGGGAGAAGTGGAAGAGACTACAGAGAGCGGGAAAAAATTACAGGTAGCTTGCTCCATACGGACATGACGTACAAACCTGAAACATTCTTTGCGCTAATGAATACTGGCAAAAAAATGCCAAAGCAAATCGCTTTGGCACATGCCTGCCGGCTTTCGCCAGCACGCTTCCATGCAACATGGTTGGATCACTAGTCCCGTTGCCGCGCTTTAGAGCGCACCCCTTTCTGAGCAACGTTGCCTGCAGACCCTTTTCTATCTCCCTGTCTCTCCTCCGGCTATCGCTCCTGCTGCTAGCCGATACTGCCTCGTGTCCTTTTCTCGCATTTGCACTCCATCGTGCTCAACACATTCCCTTCCGGATCGACCGTCTCCAGCAACACGTCGAAGCCCCATAAGCGTGCGACATGCTTCAGCACCTCCTCCGTCTGGTTGTTGAGCGGACGACGCAGGTACTGGTTATGGCGCAAGGTCAGCGAACGATGGCCATGCGTATCGACCGACCAGACCTGGATGTTCGGCTCCCGGTTGTGCAGGTTGTATTGCGCGGCAAGCTGTTCGCGCAGGTAGCGGTAACCGGCATCGTCGTGGATCGCCGAGATCACCAGCCTTTCCTTCTTGTCGTCATCCAGCACCGAGAAGAAGTGGAAGTCGCGGAT
>DASRXG010000067.1:0-21293 GCA_035654275.1 Noviherbaspirillum sp. | reverse complement strand
GCCGCCCCAGGTATCGAAGATCATCACGGCCTGCGCGCCGGCATCGATCTGCGCATTCAGGTATTGCGCGACGGCGGTGGCATTGGTCTTGAGGATGTGGTGCATCAGGTCGGGACGGTTGTACAGCATTGTTTTGACGAGTCGGAAGTCGTCCGAGCCGCCGCCTTCGACCATGTAGCAGGCGAGCGTCCACGGACTGCCGGAGAAGCCGATCAGCGGCACGCGGCCGTTGAGCTCGGTGCGGATCTGCGTGACGGCGTCGAACACGTACTGCAGCGAGCCCGGCTGCGGCAATTGCAGCGCCATCACTGCCTTTTCATCGCGCAGCGGGCGCTCGAATTTCGGGCCCTCGCCTTCGGCGAAGTACAGGCCCAGTCCCATCGCGTCCGGCACGGTCAGGATGTCGGAGAACAGGATCGCCGCGTCCAGCGCATAGCGGTCCAGCGGCTGCAGCGTGACTTCGGTGGCGAAGTCCGGGCTCTTGGCCAGTCCCATGAAGGAGCCGGCGCGCTTGCGGGTGGCGCAGTATTCGGGCAGGTAGCGGCCGGCCTGGCGCATCAGCCACAGCGGCGTGTAATCGGTCGGCTGGCGCAGCAGCGCGCGCAGGAAGGTATCGTTCTTCAGGGGAGCAAATTGGGTGGACATAATAGGGGGTCGCCTTTCAGTAAGCCGCCATTATCGCCGATGCCATGCGCTCATGGTCGCTTGTATGCGGGCACTTGCTGCCACGCCGTTTCTGCATCTAAATCAAGGAATCTCGTTCAAGTAGCCCCAATTCCGGGAAATCGCTTCAGATTCAAGGGCGGCGACGCTATAGTAATCTTTCTCCAATGTAATTTCCAAGAATACACGCCACCGCCCGCGATCCATGTTGTGCATGGCATCGTGCCGTCGCCGTGGAAAGGAGCGGATCATGTCTCGTTGGATCGCCGCCTGCCTTGGTGCCGCGCTATCGCTGGCTAGCCCCATCTTGTGGGCCGCCACCTTCAATGTCGTCTTCATCAACCCCGGACGCAGCGATGAGCCGTTCTGGCGCAGCGTGACGCGCTTCATGCAGCCCGCGGCGCGACAGCTCAATATCGAGCTCGAAGTGCTGTACGCCGAGCGTGACCACCTGAAAATGATCGACCTGGCGAAGAAGGTGAGCGAACGCCCGAAAAAGCCTGACTACCTGATGATCGTGAATGAAAAGATGGCCGGCGGCGAGCTGCTGAAACTTGCGGAGAAAGCCGGCATCAAGACCCTGCTTGTGTTCAGCAAGTTCGAGGATGCGCAGGCGGCGGAATTCGGCCAGCCACGCGAAAAATTCCGTCATTGGATCGGCACCCTGATCCCGAACGCTGCCGATGCGGGCCGCCTCACCGCGGAAGAACTGATCCAGCAGGCGCTGAAGCAGCGTATCGTGGCCGATGACGGCAAGCTGCACGTTGCGGCCATTGCCGGCGACAAGACAACGCCAACCGGTACGTTGCGCCTGCAAAGCGCGATCGAGGTTTTTTCGAACCATCCGTCGGTCGTTCTGGAACAGGTCGTCTACGGCAACTGGGATCGTCAACGTGCAAAGGAACAGGCTGCGGCGCTCTTGTTGCGCTACCCGAACCTGAATGCGTTTTGGACGGCGAGCGACTTGATGGCATACGGTGCAATTGATGCAGTCGAAGAATCGGGCCGGCGACCGGGGGTTGATTTCCTGGTTTCGGCGATCAATAACTCGCCGAGCGTGATGCAGGCCCGTGCGGAACGTCGTATCTCGTCACTGGCCGGCGGCCATTTCACGGCCGGCGCATGGGGACTGGTGATGCTGTTTGACTACCATCATGGCAAGGACTTCCAGCATGAAGGGCTGGAGATGCGGGTGCCGCTGTTCATGCTGTTCGATGAAGACCGTGCGCAGCGCTTCCTGTCGCGCTTTGCCAATGAAGATTTCTCGGCGATCGACTTCCGGCAGTTCTCCAAGCATCTGCATCCGCACTTGCGCCGTTACCAGTTCAGCCTGTTACCCGCATTGAGATGAGTGGTACGAGCGCAGCAAAAAAGCCATTTCGTCCGCTGTGTCGGCGGGTCGTCGCTTGGGCGCTGCTGTATGGGACGATATTTACGCTGTTTGTGACCGCCTCGTTGGTGTGTGTTGACTATCAGGACGATCGGGAAGAAGCGCTGCGCCAGTTGCGCTTCGCAGCCACCAGCTATCGGAAAAGCCTGGCGAACAGCTTGTGGGAACTCGACATGGCTGGGGTGCGCCTGCAGCTCGATGGTCTGCATAGCTTTCCAATGGTCGGCCAGGCCGTGCTGACAACCAGCGTGGGGCAGACGATCCAGGTCGGCAGCCAGTCCGAGCAGGACCCGGCCGATGCACTGTCGTGGAAGGAGACGTTGTTCAGTCCTTACGACCCGCAACGCGTCATCGGGCAGCTGCATCTTTTCGTCGACCGCGAGGCCTTCCACCAGCGGCTCCGAGCCAACACACTGCGCATCGTCGTCGCAGAGGCGATCAAAGGCGTTGTCGCTGCGCTGCTGGTTGCGTGGCTCATCGCGCGGCTGGTTACGCGGCACCTATCGCACATGGCTGCGCAGATGGCATCCCCGGCTGGCGGCGCGCTGGGACGGCCGCTTACCCTGCAACGCCGTGAATCGCGCTATCAGGATGAACTGGACCAGTTGCGCGACGCATTCAACGAGCGCAACCGGCAACTCGCGGAGTACTTCGATACCCAACGAGCGTTGGAAGAGGAGCTCCGCAAGCACCGCGACCGGCTGTCCGACATGGTCGGCGAACGCACGCGTTCGCTGGAGCGCCTGCGCGGCTTCCACGGCCTCGTGATCCGGGTACTGACCCGTTTCATCAACCTTCCGCCCGGGCATGCAAACGATGCCGTCGATTACGGGCTCGGCGCCTTCGGCGATTATTTCGGTGCGGTTCGTTGCCTGTTGATGACCTATGACGCGCCGGCGCATGGTTTTCATATCGAAAATGCGTGGCCAGCGCTGCAATCGGACGGAAGCGACGACATTTTCCTGTCAGACGATGTGCTGCCCCGCCGCCTGCTGGCCGAGCGGCAATCGCGCATCTGGCTGTGTCCTTCGACGGAGCACGGCGTCGAAGATCCCTTGCTCGCCCTCTTCTCCTGCACGGCATATACGGCGGTCGGCGTCGAGGTGAAGGGTACAACGGTTGGCCTGTTATGCCTTGTCGGGCGTACCGTGCCGCAGGACGGCGACGCCGCCAGCCTGCTGGAACTGGCTGCGCGCGTCGCGGCCAGCATGCTGGACCACAAGGCCGCACAACTGACGCTACTCGACACCCAGCAAGCGCTGCAGAAGGCCAACCGGGAGCTGCATTCGATGAGCCGGCGTGATGCATTGACCAGCCTGCCGAATCGACGCCAGTTCGATGAGGTGAAGGAAGTGGAATTCCGGCGTGCGCTGCGCGCGGCATGGCCGCTGTCGGTGTTGATGTGCGACCTGGACGAGTTCAAGCGCTACAACGATACCTACGGCCACGCCTTGGGCGATCAGTGCCTGGCACGTTTTGGAAGCATCCTGACGTCGTTGTTCGGCCGGGCCGGCGAACTGCCGGTCCGCCTGGGAGGTGAAGAATTTGCGGTCCTGCTGCCGAATACATCGGGCGAACAGGCTCTGGCCCTCGCCGAGCGCCTGCGCCAGTCGGTATGGGAAACGAATATTCCCCATTCGTCATCGAGCGCTGCCGACCGCGTGACGGTCAGTATCGGCGTTGCATGCCTCAAGCACGGTTTGCACAGCGACTTTGACTCGCTGCTGCAGGATGCCGACCTGGCGCTATACCGTGCGAAGAACGGGCGCAATCGCGCCGTGCTAGCGGAGTAGGCTGACACATTGCTCAGGGCGCAGTTGTATTGCGCGTGCTTCTCCGCATACGCGGTTCCTTACCCGGCAAGCAGCGTATCCCGATGCTCTTCATCGGCCAAACGGCGGATGTAGGCGGCAAAATCCGGGTCCTCTCCACGCAGAAGTTGAGGCAGCAGGAAGAAAAAATCTTCCCGGCGGCACCATTCCCGCATGTAGTCATCCCAGGAATTCCACCGGCGTAGTGCTACGCCCCTGAGGTCCGGTTCATAGGACACGATGTACGCGCGTTCGAAGAGTGCAATCAGCATTTCGAAGATGATCAGGGTGCGCTCGCGCTGCTCGACCGTCATTTCGACGCGCGTTGCCGTGCTGCGCAGCTGCAGGTCCGGATTGTCGAGCACGATCTTCAGGAAGTCGTTATACGCGTTCTGCAGCATCTGGTACGCCTCCTCATCCTCGGCGTCGCGTTCCTTGCGCTGCTCGTACAGGAAAAGAAAGATTGCAAACGGCAGGCCGAACACGGTGACGACGAAGCTGGCGGTTTCCCAGAAAGCAGGATTGATTATGAAGTCCATGGCGCCCTCCCAGTACGCTTTCGCTATCGTACCGCCCTTTGCGGGAGCCGTTGTTGCCGGCGCGCGTCAGCGCTGTCCTGACCGGGCTGTGTCAGGTTCTTTCGAGCGCGCTGATGCAGGCATCGGCGAGCAGCTGGGCCCAGGCCGTGCAGCCCTTTGCGGAAGGATGATAGCCATCGTGCGCCATCATGGTTGCGTCGCCGGTGTCCAGGGCGAGGGGGACATAAATGGTGCGCGGCGTCTGCAAAGCCAGTTCGACTGCGGCAACATCAAGCGTGCGTGCCTTCAGTCCCATTACCCAGCGCAGCGGTTGCGGCAACGCTGGAAAATGCGCGAGCGGCGGGACGCCGGACAAAAGGATGAGGCGCGGCGTGCAGCATGCATCGATTGCCGCGAGCATGTCGCGCAAATCCGTGCTCCAGTGCGCAAGGGGCCGGAACGCTGTCGTGTCGTTCACTCCGAACGCGACCAGCGCGACATCGACCGGCAAGCGCGGAATCGCTGGCACCAGCTGCTCCAGCGCCTCACGCGCGGTCACGCCGTTTTTTCCGCAGGCCCGCCACACGACAGGACGGGACAAGCGTGTGGCCAGCGCATTGGCAAGTTGCCCGGTAATCGCTTCTTCGTGGGTATTGACGCCGACGCCTGCCACGGGCGATTCGCCCACCGTGAGCAGGGAAAGTGCGGCGCTCCGATGGCGCTCCCCCGCCACGCCGGTTGTCGGACCGGCGGCTTCCGGCAGGCGGGGTGTGACACGGCGCGCGTACTTACCCTGCGCAATCAGGAATGGCAGGAGAGGCAGCGCGATCAGTTCAGGCAGATAACGGCGCATGTAGTAGGCACATGAAAGTGTGAGCGTCGTACGGAGCGGTATCGTGTACGCTTTTTTTGACTCAGGGATTTGAGTGGCGTCGTCCGCGGCCGTTCCCTCGGCAGGAACGACGTTGCGGTTGCTTTAGCGTTGAAGCGCGTCGTGTTCAATCTTGATGCACTTGTCCATCACTACGGCAAGGCCGGCTGCCCTTGCCGTCTCGGCGGCGGCATGATCGACCACACCGAGTTGCATCCAGACGCAGCGCGCATTTATGGCAATCGCTTCTTCAACAACCGGCATGATGTATTCCGATTTCCGGAAGCAGTCCACGATATCAATGCTGCTGCCTGTCTCGGCAAGGGCTGCAGCCGCCAAGGTTAGTGTCGCGTAGCAATGCTCACCGAGAATGTGAGTGCCTGCATACGTCGGGTTGACCGGCACGATGCGGTATCCATGATGCTGCATGTACTCTGCTACCTCGTGGCTGGGGCGATCACGATGGGATGAGAGGCCTACTACGGCGATCGTACGGCTGTCGGCCAGGATGTCCGGTATCGATTTTTCTTTTTGGATCATGGCAATTCCGTTTTCAGAGATAAAAAAGGCAGCCGAAGCTGCCTTTTCATTGTACTGCTTGCACCGATTAACGTTTCCGGCGCAGTTTTTCGATCGCTGCGAGCTGTGCAACGGCTGCGGCCAGTTCCGCCTGTGCCTTTGCATAGTCGATCGCCGATTCCTTGTTCGCCAGCGCTTCTTCTGCCAGCTTCTTCGCTTCAGCCGCCTTTGCCTCGTCCAGGTCGTGACCGCGGATCGCAGTATCGGCCAGCACGGTGACGTTGTTCGGTTGCACTTCGAGGATACCGCCCGCAACGAAGACAAATTCGTCTTCGGCTTGGCCCGGCACCTTGATGCGCACCGCACCCGGCCTAATGCGCGTGATCAGCGGCGTGTGCATCGGATAGATGCCCAGTTCACCCGCCTCACCCGGCAACGCGACGAATTCGGCCTCGCCGGAGAAGATTTCTTCTTCGGCAGAGACGACGTCTACGTGAATAGTGTGTGCCATGTTAGAACCTTTGTTGTTCGTCTGAAGACCAGACTGACCGCCTCCCGCGCCTTAGCGGAGCGGAAGGCGAACCGGTTACTGAATCTTCTTGGCTTTTTCGATTGCTTCTTCGATCGTGCCGACCATGTAGAACGCTTGTTCCGGCAGGTGATCGAGTTCGCCCGAAGCGATCATCTTGAAGCCCTTGATCGTGTCCTTCAGCGAAACGTATTTGCCCGGCGATCCGGTAAACACTTCAGCAACGTGGAACGGCTGCGACAGGAAACGCTGCATCTTACGTGCGCGTGCCACGACCAGCTTGTCTTCCGGTGCCAGTTCGTCCATGCCCAGAATCGCGATAATGTCGCGCAGTTCCTTGTAGCGCTGCAGCGTGCCCTGAACGGCGCGTGCGGTCTCGTAGTGCTCTGCACCGACGACGTTCGGGTCGAGCTGACGCGACGTGGAGTCGAGCGGGTCAACTGCAGGGTAGATACCCAGCGCAGCGATGTCACGCGACAGAACGACGGTGGAGTCCAAGTGCGCAAAGGTCGTTGCCGGGGACGGATCGGTCAAGTCGTCGGCAGGCACGTACACGGCCTGGATCGACGTAATCGAACCGGTCTTGGTCGACGTAATTCGCTCTTGCAGACGGCCCATTTCTTCGGCCAGCGTCGGTTGGTAACCCACCGCGGAAGGCATACGGCCCAGCAGCGCGGACACTTCGGTACCAGCCAGCGTGTAACGGTAGATGTTGTCGACGAAGAACAGAACGTCACGGCCTTCGTCACGGAAGGATTCCGCAATGGTCAGACCGGTCAATGCCACGCGCAGACGGTTGCCCGGCGGCTCGTTCATCTGGCCGTACACCATCGCTACCTTGGAGTTGGCCAGGTTGTCGAGGTCAACGACCTTCGAATCGGCCATTTCGTGGTAGAAGTCGTTACCTTCACGGGTACGCTCACCCACGCCGGCAAACACGGACAGACCCGAGTGTGCCTTCGCGATGTTGTTGATCAGTTCCATCATGTTCACGGTCTTGCCCACACCTGCACCGCCGAACAGACCGACCTTACCGCCCTTTGCAAACGGGCAAACCAGGTCAATAACCTTGATGCCGGTTTCCAGCAGTTCCTGCGACGGCGACAGTTCGTCGTACGCAGGAGCCTTGCGGTGGATAGATGCGGTCGTTGCTGCGTTGACCGGACCACGTTCGTCGATCGGGTTGCCCAGCACGTCCATGATGCGGCCCAGTGTTGCCGGACCAACCGGCACCGAGATCGGCGCGCCGGTGTTCTTGATCACCATGCCGCGACGCAGACCGTCGGAGGAGCCCAGCGCAATGGTACGGACGACGCCGTCACCCAGCTGCTGCTGCACTTCCAGGGTCAGCGCGGAGCCTTCCATTTTCAAGGCGTCGTACACCTTGGGCATCGCATTGCGGGGGAATTCCACGTCCACCACAGCGCCGATACACTGAACGATTTTGCCTTCAGCCATTTTCGTTCCCTCAATATAAGTAAATTCTTTTAGTTAAACCGCAGCCGCGCCGGCGACGATCTCGGACAGTTCCTTGGTAATTGCAGCCTGGCGAGTCTTGTTGTACACAAGCTTCAACTCACTGATCACATTACCTGCATTGTCGGAAGCAGCCTTCATCGCAACCATGCGTGCCGACTGCTCGGACGCCATGTTCTCTGCAACCGCCTGGTAGATAAGTGCCTCGACATAACGCACCAGCAGTTCGTCGATCACGGACTGAGCATCGGGCTCGTAGATGTAATCCCACGAGTGCGAGTTCTTGTCCGCTTCCATGCGGTCAGACGACAACGGCAGCAACTGGTCCAGCATCGGTTCCTGCTTCATCGTGTTGATGAACTTGGTGTAGAACAGATAGACCGCGTCGAGCTTGCCTTCCTGGTACGCGTCCAGCAATACCTTCACCGGGCCGATCAGCTTTTCCAGATGCGGCGTGTCGCCGAGCTGGATTGCCTGCGACACGACCTTGGCGCCGATGCGGTTCAGGAAACCGAGACCCTTGTTGCCGATTGCGACTGCTTCAACCTTCTTGCCCTGCCCTTCGATTTCGCGCACCTTGTTGGTCACGAGGCGCAGCACGTTGGTGTTCATACCGCCGCACAGACCCTTGTCGGTCGTGACGACGATGACGCCCACCGTTTTCGCGCTGTCCTGCTTGACCAGGAACGGATGCGTGTACTCCGGATTGGCTTGCGACAAGTGAGCAGCGATATTACGAATCTTGTCACTGTAGGGACGGGCCGAACGCATCCGGTCTTGCGCCTTGCGCATTTTGGATGCGGCGACCATTTCCATCGCCTTGGTGATCTTCTTCGTATTCTCTACGCTCTTGATCTTGCCGCGTATCTCTTTACCTGCAGCCATGAGTAATTACTCCTTTAGCTCCAGTGATCAGAAGGTTTTCTTGAAGTCGGCAATCGCGGCGGCCAGTGCTGCTTCGCCGTCTTTATCGAGTTGCTTGGTATCTTCAATCTTCTGCAGCAGAGCGGCGTGGCTAGTCTTCATGAAGTTATGCAGGCCGGATTCGAAGGCGAGCACTTGCTTCACGTCGATACTGTCGAAGTAACCCTTGTTCACGGCGAACAACGACACGGCCATCAGCGAAATCGGCAGCGGCGAGTACTGGGTCTGCTTCAGCAGTTCAGTCACGCGTGCACCACGGTCGAGCTGCTTGCGGGTTGCTTCGTCGAGGTCGGAAGCGAACTGCGCAAACGCAGCCAGTTCACGATACTGTGCGAGGTCGGTACGGATACCGCCGGACAGGCCCTTGATGACCTTGGTCTGCGCTGCACCACCGACGCGGGACACCGAGATACCGGCGTTAATCGCAGGACGGATACCGGCGTTGAACAGTGAAGTCTCCAGGAAGATCTGGCCGTCGGTAATCGAAATCACGTTGGTCGGAACGAACGCGGAAACGTCACCTGCCTGGGTTTCGATGATCGGCAATGCGGTCAGCGAACCGGTCTTGCCCTTGACTTCGCCCTTGGTGAACGCTTCGACGTAGTCGGGGTTCACGCGAGCAGCGCGCTCGAGCAGACGGGAGTGCAGGTAGAACACGTCGCCCGGATACGCTTCACGGCCCGGCGGACGGCGCAGCAGCAGCGAAACCTGACGGTATGCAACAGCTTGCTTGGACAGGTCGTCATAAATGATCAGCGCGTCTTGGCCACGATCACGGAAGTATTCGCCCATCGAGCAGCCGGAGTAGGCGGCGATGTATTGCATCGCGGCGGACTCGGATGCGTTGGCGGCAACAACGATCGTGTATTCCATCGCGCCATGCTGTTCCAGCGCACGAACGATGTTCTTGACGGTGGAAGCCTTTTGGCCGATCGCGACGTAGATACACGTCATGTTCTGGCCCTTTTGGTTGATGATGGTATCAACCGCAACAGCAGACTTACCGGTTTGACGGTCGCCAATGATCAGTTCACGTTGGCCACGGCCGATCGGCACCATCGAGTCAATTGCCTTCAGGCCGGTTTGCATCGGCTGGGACACGGACTGACGTGCAATAACGCCCGGCGCAACCTTTTCGATCACGTCGGTCAGTTTTGCATTGATCGGGCCTTTGCCGTCGATCGGCTGGCCGAGTGCGTTGACAACGCGGCCAACGAGTTCCGGACCAACCGGCACTTCCAGCACGCGGCCGGTGCACTTGACGGTGTCGCCTTCGGAAATGTGCTCGTATTCACCCAGGATAACGGCACCGACGGAGTCACGCTCGAGGTTCAGAGCGAGGCCGAAGGTGTTGCCCGGGAATTCCAGCATCTCGCCTTGCATCGCGTCGGACAGACCGTGGATGCGGCAGATACCGTCGGTCACGGAAATAACCGTGCCTTGATTGCGAATCTCAGCGCCTTCACCAAGGCCTTGAATCCGGCTCTTGATCAGTTCGCTGATTTCAGACGGGTTGAGTTGCATGTTAACTCCTAAATTTTTTAATCTCTGCTTACGCTGGCGAAGCCATCAATCACGATGCGAGCGCAACGTACATCTTTTGCAGCTTGGCACGGACCGAAGTGTCGAGCACTTCGTCGCCGACTGCGACACGTACGCCGCCGATCAGGGAGTTATCCACTTTCACGGTCGGATTGAGCTTGCGGCCAAATTTCTTTTCCAGCGTCGCCACCAGGTCTTTCACTTGTGCGTCGGTCATTTCGAACGCGCTCGTGATTTCCGCATCCGCCGCACCTTCCGCTGCATTCTTCAATGCGTGGAATTGATTGCCGATTTCCGGCAACAGGGTCAGGCGGCCGTTTTCGACCAGCATCCCGACGAAGTTTTTCGCTTCGGGGGAGACATTGGACTTCAACAGGGACAGGAACGTTTCGGAAACCTGCTTATCCGACAGCTTCGGATTGCTGGCGAAAGACTTGACGTCAGGGAGAGCAGCAACTGCTGCCATTTCCGACACGAGGTCAGACCAGGCAGCGAGATTGCCGGATTTGGCGACACGGAACAGTGCTTCTGCGTAAGGACGAGCAATCGTTGCGAGTTCGGCCATGATTACAGCTCGGTCTTCAGTTGGTTCAGCAGGTCGGCATGTGCCGCTGCATTCACCTCACGCTTCAGAATCTGCTCGGCTCCGCGGACCGCAAGGCTTGCGACTTGGCCGCGCAGTTCATCACGTGCACGAGTAACTTGCTGTTCTGCATCGGCTTTGGCGGCGGCGATAATGCGCGCGGCTTCGTCAGCTGCAGTTTTCTTGGCTTCTTCGATAATTGCTGCGGCGCGCTTTTCTGCGTCGCCAATACGCTTCTGGCCTTCGTCGCGGGCGGAAGCCAGTTCAGCTTGCGCGCGCTTTTCTGCGGCAGCCATTTCTGCTTTGCCCCGGTCAGCGGCAGCCAGACCATTCGCGATCTTCTCGGCGCGCTCGTCGAGCGCCTTCATCAGCGGCGGCCACACGAATTTCATCGTGAACCATGCGAGGACGAAGAAGACCACGAACTGCGCAAACAAGGTTGCATTTAAGTTCACGGTGTTTTCCTTCTCAGAGTAACGAATGCCGAACGCGAAGGTTCGGCAGTTGAGAGTCGGCTAGGGAGCCGAATTACCCCGCAACGAACGGGTTCGCGAATGCAAACAACATTGCGATACCAACACCGATCAGGAACGCTGCGTCGATCAAACCAGCCAGCAGGAACATCTTGGTTTGCAGCGTGTTCATCAGTTCAGGCTGACGTGCCGACGCTTCCAGATATTTACCGCCCATCAATGCGATACCGATACATGCGCCGATAGCACCGAGGCCGATGATCAAACCGCAAGCCAGAGCAACAAAAGATACGTCAGTCATTTGAATTCCTTTAAAAGGTTAAGTTAAAACAAAATTGAAAAGCGAAAAAACAAACTTCTTTACTACTACTATCTTTCGATTCTTTCGTGCTCTTAGTGAGCTTCATGTGCCTGACCGATGTACACCAGGGTCAGCATCATGAAAATGAAGGCTTGCAGCAACACGATCAGGATGTGGAAGATTGCCCACATCGAACCAGCGATCACGTGGCCGATGAAACCGAAGGCGGTTGCCATGGAACCGAGCAGCGCGATCAGCAGGAACAGCAATTCGCCGGCGTACATGTTGCCGAAAAGTCGCATGCCGAGGGAAACGGTACGTGCAAGGTATTCGATTGCATTCAGCAGTACGTTGAACGGCGCCATCCAGATGCCGAACGGAGCTGCGAGCCACTCATGCAGCCAGCCGCCGATGCCCTTGATCTTCAGGTTGTAATAGATGACGACAGCAAGAACGCCGAGCGACATGCCGAGCGTGCCGTTGAGGTCAGCGGTCGGAACGACGCGGTGATATGGGATGACGTTTTCGAGGCCGAGCAGCGCGAACAGGGATGCGAACATGTCGACCGGCAGGAAGTCGAGCGAGTTCATCAGTGCGACCCAGACAAACACGGTCAAGGCAAGCGGGGCGATGAAACGGCGGTCGCCATGCACGATGGACTTGGACTGGTCTTCCACCATTTCAACGACCATTTCGACGAAGGCCTGGAAACGGCCCGGCACACCCGAGGTCGCCTTGCGTGCTGCGAGCCACATGATGAAGCAGCCGAGTACGCCCATCGCGACGGACCAGAAAACGGTGTCCATGTTGATGATCGAAAAATCGACGATCTTGTCCTGGTGCTTGGTGGAGAAGTGTCCGAGGTGGTGGACTATGTATTCTGATGGTGTCGGAGCGTGTCCTGTGGATGCCATGTCAGTGCCTAAATAATAAGATTATGTAACTCTTCAGCGCCACGATGAAGGCGGCGATCAGCGCCAGCCAGTTCAAATCGCGGTACAGCCAAACCACTGCGCCCAGTAGCGCAATCGTTAATGCAATCTTGATAAATTCACCGATGAAAAACGTCATCGGATTGATAGCGCCCGGCTTGCGCGCGCTTACAAACAAGCGCAAGGCAAACAAACCATTCGGCACTACACAGCACAGCCCACCGAGAAGCGCTGATATCAGCGCATGAACGCCACCGAGTAAGCCAGCAATAAGGCCGGCAATCACCGTAGTCGCAAATTGCAGAAGGACAACGCGAAGCATATCGGTCCAAAATCGTGCAATCCGTCGGGCTTTTGGCTCCCGCTACGGGCCGCGGTGTTCAAGGTGGTGCGTTTTGTCAAACCACGGGATTATAAGTGTTTTCCACAGTCATCGTCAAACTCCGGCGGGCGCTGTAACGCCTTGTCGGTGTACGGTAAAACTACGGTAGCGCCTCTTGTAGTGCACTAATCCAGTGCAGCCCCTGCGGCCAGTTTGCGAGCCCGCTCTCGGCGTTGATATGGCCGCGTGGGCCGATGTCGTTAAACTGCGCTCCCCATTGGATTGCCCAATCATGCGCTTTTGGCAGCGAGCACCATGGGTCGTTTGAGGATGCGACGACAATAGATTTGAAAGGAAGTGTCGCGCGCGGCATCGGAGAAAAGCCGGTGACGAACGAAGGAAAGGTGGAATGTTCGACATCGGGTGGCGCGACGAGCAGTGCACCCTTCACTTTCGCGGCATACGGTTGGGTGCCGCATTCCTTGGCCCACCATGCAGTCAGTGCGCAACCGAGGCTGTGGGCGGCCAGGATGACAGGCCGGTCTGACGCCGCAATCGCGGCATCGAGGTTTGCGACCCAACGTGCGCGGTCGGGCGTATTCCAGTCGCTCTGCTGCACGCGTTGCGCATTGGGCAGCTGCGTTTCCCACACCGTCTGCCAATGGCCTTCACCGGAGTTGAAAAGGCCTGGCAGGATCAGGATGGTGTGGGTCATCGACTGTGATGAGTTGTAATGTTCAGGTGGGCGAGTTTTCTGCGCGCAGTTTGGCGATCAGGTCATCGAGCACGTCGAGATCAGAAAAGTCGATGATGAGCTGCCCCTTGTTCTTTGCCCCGAGCTTGATCGAAACCTGGGTGGCGAGGGTATCGGACAGCTCCTCTTCGAGGCGGGCAATGTCGCGTGACTTTTCTTTTCCGGTGCGCGGTTTGCCGGATGCTTGCTCGGTCGTGGCGCGGGCGACCAGTTTTTCCGCCTCCCGCACCGACATGCGCTTGGCGACGATCTGGTTGGCCAGCGTGATTTGCGTTGCATTGTCGACGGCGAGCAGGCTGCGCGCATGCCCCATGTCGATGTCGCCGGCCATCAGCATGGTCTGCACCGGCTTGGCAAGGTTCAGGAGACGCAGCAGGTTGGAGACGGCGCTGCGTGAGCGGCCGACGGCTCCGGCCGCCTGTTCATGGGTGAAATCGAAATCGGTGATCAGGCGGTGGATACCCTGCGCCTCTTCCAGAGGATTGAGGTCTTCGCGCTGGATGTTTTCGATCAACGCCATGGCAGCTGCCGCCTGATCATCGACATCCTTGACCAATACCGGAACCTCGGTCAGGCCAGCAAGCTGCGCCGCGCGAAATCGTCGTTCACCGGCGATGATCTCGAACTTGTTCGCGCCATTTGAAAGAGGACGCACGAGAATCGGCTGCATCAGGCCCTGCGCCTTGATCGATGCAGCGAGTTCGTTCAGTGCGCCCTCATCCATGCGGGTACGCGGCTGGTATTTACCTGCCTGCATCTGTGCCACGTTCAGGGATGTCGGTGCACCAGGTACGCTCGGTACTGCTTCGTTGATGTCGGATGAGCCGCCGAGCAATGCCTCGAGTCCGCGCCCGAGGCCCTTGGATTTTTTCGTGACCATGTTCTTTACCGGTTACATTGACCTGATGCGTTCGACCATCTCCGCACCAAACGAGATATAGGCTTGCGCGCCTTTCGATGCGGGATCGAAGGACACGCCGGGCATGCCGTAGGATGGTGCTTCGGCTAGGCGCACATTGCGCGGGATGATGGTCTTGAAGACCTTGTCGCCGAAGTGCTGCTCGAGCTGTGCCGATACCTGCTGCGACAGCGTCATGCGCGGGTCGAACATCACGCGCAACAGGCCGATGATTTTCAGATCAGGGTTGAGCTTGGCATGCACCTTCTTGATGGTGTTGACGAGGTCTGACAGGCCTTCGAGTGCATAGTATTCGCACTGCATCGGGATGATCACGCCGTGCGCTGCGCACAGACCGTTGAGCGTCAACATCGACAACGCCGGCGGGCAATCGATGAGGACAAAATCGTATTCTGTGTCGACTTCGGCGATGGCGTCTTTCAGGCGCTTCTCGCGGTTCTCGAGCTCGACCATTTCCACTTCCGCGCCAGCCAGTTCGCGATTCGCAGGCAGGACGTCGTACTTGCCGGATTCGGACGTCTTGCGCGCAGTCTTGATATCCGACATGCCGAGCAGGACCTCGTACACGGAGGCTTCGAGCGTGGCCTTGTTGATGCCCGAACCCATCGTTGCGTTGCCCTGCGGGTCGAGGTCGACGAGCAGCACGCGCTGATCGTGTGCCGCCAATCCTGCGGCGAGGTTGACTGCGGTAGTGGTCTTGCCGACGCCGCCCTTCTGATTGGCGACACAGAATATTTTGGCCATATTGTTTTAGTTAGTGGTGAGTTTGACGCCGAAACCGATCAGAAAAACGCCCGCTGCCTTTGAGGCAAATGCAGCGATGCGGCGATTGCGTGCAAGACGCTTGGCGGCTGCGTTGCCGGCGATAACCAGCAGGCTGCCGTAGAACAGGGTGCAGGTGGAAATGACCGCTGCCATCGTCACAAATGTTAGGCTGCCCTGATGCGTGGCAGGGTCGATGAAGAGCGGGAAGAACGCCATGTAAAACACGATCGCCTTCGGATTGATGAGCGTAACGAGAAAGCCGCGCCGGAAGTCAGCTGCATCGGAGAACGGCACGACTGCTCCGCCCTGCCCCTGCTTCGCCATCAATAGCTTGATGCCGAGATAAGCGAGATACGCTGCGCCGAGATATTGCATCCCCTGGAACAGCAGCGGGTTCGCCTTCAGCAGTGCGGCGACACCGATCGCCGCGAGGAACATCAGTACAGCGTCGCCGAGCATCAGTCCGGCGAGCGATGCAAAGCCGCCGCGCAGGCCGTGCTGTCCGGTCGATGTGAGCACGCAGAAGGTGCCGGGGCCGGGCAGCATGAGGAAGACCATCGTCGCAGCAATCAGCTGCCAGATGTCGGGGATGCCGATGGAATGAAACAACGCACTCATTGTTACGCTCCTGCTTCAATGAAAACCAGATGGCGCTCCGCGCCGAGACCGGGCACTTGCAGCGGCTGCACGGTGTTTGCCTTCCAGCCCGCTGGCAGCCGGGCGATTTCCTCGTTCGGCATCACACCCTTCAATGCGATGAAGCGCCCTCCTTCCGCCAGCAGATGACCGGACCATGTAACGAAGTCGGCCAGTTCGGCAAAGGCGCGCGAAGTGATCACATCAAACTTGTGCGGCACTTGCAGCTGTTCGACACGCGCAGTGTGTACGGTGACGTTGGTCAGGCCGAGTTCTGCTTTCACCTGTGTGAGGAAAGCAGTCTTCTTGTGCACGGTGTCGATCAGCGAGATGCGCATGTCGGGCTGCGCCTCCTTCGCCCAGATCGCGAGCACGATGCCTGGCAAACCGCCGCCAGCACCAACGTCCAGCACCTGCTTCGCGCCTGAGAATGCGGGTACTGCTGCGAGCGAGTCAAGCAGATGCTGCGTCACCATCTGTGCCGGGTCACGCACTGCCGTCAGGTTATAGACGGCGTTCCATTTCACGAGCAGTGCGAGGTAATCGATCAGCTTCGCAAGCTGCGTGTCGCTGAGTGCGATGTGCAGTTCGCGCGCACCCGCGGCCAGTGCGCGGGTCAATTCCTCACGATCGAAGCCCGCCATTACGTGGCCACCTGTGCGTCGCTGAATTCCTTGAAGCCGCCCTTCTTCAGGTGCACCAGCAGCAGCGAGATCGCGGCCGGCGTGACACCGGAAATGCGCGATGCCTGACCCAGCGTCTCCGGGCGATGCTTGTTCAGTTTCTGGCGCACTTCGACGGACAGGCCGCGCACTTCCATGTAATCGAGAACGGTGGGCAGCTTCAGGTTTTCATAGTAATCGTGGCGTTCGACTTCGCGTGCCTGACGGTCGATGTAGCCGGCGTACTTCACCTGGATCTCGACTTGTTCGCGCACGGCTTCGTCGTCGACACCCGGGCCGGCGAGTTCCTGGCCGTCCACCCCTTTCAGGGTCATCAGGCTTTCGTAGCGCACGTTCGGACGGCGCAGCAGATCAGTAAGCGCATACTCGCGCTCGATGCCTTTTCCTAAGACACGTTCCGCTTCTGCTTCAGAAACGAGACGTGGGTTCACCCATGTTGATTTCAAGCGCTCCAGCTCCCGGGCGATTGCTTCACGCTTCTTCTCGAAAACCGCCCATTGCGCGTCGCCGACGCAGCCGAGCTGGCGGCCGATTTCAGTCAGGCGCAGGTCGGCATTATCCTCGCGCAGGCTCAGCCGGTATTCAGCTCGGCTGGTGAACATGCGGTATGGTTCCTGCACGCCCTTCGTGATCAGATCGTCGACGAGAACGCCGAGGTAGGCTTCGTCGCGGCGCGGTGTCCAGGCATCCCGCTCCTGCGTGAAGAGTGCGGCGTTCAGTCCGGCGAGCAGACCCTGCGCGGCAGCTTCTTCGTAGCCGGTAGTGCCGTTGATTTGTCCGGCGAAGAATAAGCCCTGGATGGCTTTCGTCTCCAGCGACGCCTTCAGGCCGCGCGGATCGAAGTAGTCATATTCAATGGCATATCCCGGACGCAGGATGTGTGCATTCTCCAGGCCACGCATCGAGTGCACCAGCGCCAACTGCACGTCGAACGGCAAGCTGGTCGAGATGCCGTTCGGATAGAACTCATTGGTGGTCAGCCCTTCCGGTTCGAGGAAGATCTGGTGCGACGTGCGGTCGGCGAAGCGGTGGATCTTGTCCTCGATCGACGGACAGTACCGCGGACCGACGCCTTCGATGACACCGGTATACATTGGGCTACGGTCGAGCCCACCGCGGATGATGTCATGGGTCCGCTCGTTGGTATGGGTGACCCAGCACGGCAGCTGCTTTGGGTGCAGGTCTGCTGAACCCATCACGGAAAACACGGGTACCGGATCGAGATCGCCCGGCTGTTCTTCCAGCACCGAGAAGTTGATGGTACGGCCGTCGATCCGCGGTGGGGTTCCTGTCTTCAGGCGACCCTGCGGCAGCTTCAATTCCTTCAAGCGCGCAGAGAGTGATACGGCGGGCGGGTCGCCGGCACGACCAGCGGCATAGTTGTTCAGGCCGACGTGAATTTTCCCGTCAAGGAAAGTCCCTGCGGTCAAAACTACTGCGCGGCTGCGGAAACGGATACCGACCTGAGTCACGGCGCCCACGACGCGATCGCCCTCCACCATCAGGTCGTCGACTGCCTGCTGGAAGAGCCAGAGGTTTGGCTGGTTTTCCAAGCGGCCGCGAATCGCTTTCTTGTAAAGGATGCGGTCAGCCTGCGCACGGGTCGCGCGCACTGCTGGTCCTTTTGATGAATTCAAAATACGAAACTGGATGCCCGCTTCGTCGGTTGCGATGGCCATTGCCCCGCCAAGGGCGTCGACTTCCTTTACCAGATGTCCTTTGCCAATACCGCCGATGGACGGGTTGCAGGACATTTGTCCGAGGGTTTCGATATTGTGGGTAAGCAGCAATGTTTTCTGCCCCATGCGGGCAGACGCGAGTGCGGCTTCGGTGCCGGCATGGCCACCGCCCACTACGATGACATCAAATTCGGTAGGAAAGTACATAGTTCGCCTCGGCGAGACGCAAAAGACTGGAGTAGCGCAGGGTGCGCCAGAGGCGAGATTATAAAGTGTTTTTAATCGATGCCACGGTCATCAGTCCGGTGCCGACGGTTTGTTTCACGTGAAACAAACAGATTTCGAATTTAAATCAAGAAATAGCCGACTATGAAAGCGGTGCCGACCCCCATCATCCAGTAGCCCCAGTGCAGCTGCATTAAGGGAGCTTTCCGCTCGACGGGTCTTGATGACGAGATGTTGAACTGTGGTGGCGGCATTTCCGGCCGACCGACAACCCTGGCCGGACGGTCCAAGTTTCGTTGTCTTACCTCTTCCGCCAATAAATCGACCATTTCCTTATGGACGTCGTCCAGGGCGACTACGAGCTCCGGGCGTGCGCTTGGCATCGGTGCAGGTGCAGATGCAGGCTCGGACACCGGTTGCTCGCCAGCGACTGATACCGGCGCACTTTCCGGCGCCGTTGGGAGAGTGATGGACGGGATGCTCGCCGATGCGACTGCCGTCGGCATTTCTTGTGCGAGCGACTGTGGTGACGGCTGGAGTTCGGCTTGAAGTGGCGGTTGCGGCGCAAGTTGTGGTGCGGGTGGTGGCGCCATCGCCGGTGTTTCCTGCGGCTTCTGATAAGGGGAAGCAGCAGGAGCAGATATCCCTGCGAGCTCATCCTCCGGATCGAACATGATGATTGTCACCGGATCAAGTGCGTCCTGGTGCAAGAATCGCTCGATAACATCCTCTTCCAGATGCTCAGCCTCGGCCTCCTCCGTCGGCATGAAGACTTCAAGGATCAGTTCCTTCTGTTGCAGCTTGCGAAGTGCACGGTTGAATCGGTCGTCCGTCAGCGAAGGAAGTTTGTCTCGTACTTGCTGATAGGTCGACACGCCGTCCACCATGATCAGTACCAGACGTTCACTTTGAGTAAGTCCATGGCTTTTTTGTTTTATTTCAGCGCGACCTTCATGCGTGCGCTGAAAAATAACCGACGGATCAAACATGATGAAACCTTTCAAGTGTATGTTTCACGTGAAACATAAAACTTCTTTTTATCACTGATTTTCTCGACTACCCAACTGCTCAGCGAATTTTCTTGCAAACAGGAAATGTCTATCGTAACGACCTGTTCGGTTCAGCGCTATACCAAATCCACAACGGCTGCGCCAAATATTTGTAAGCAACTTTGTCCCACTTTTCTTTGCCATCAAACTCCTACCGCATAGGTCATTGCTACAATAAATGAACCACAAAAAGGAGAGATGATGAGTACTTCTGCAGCGTTCACTTTCAGCACGGTACCGCACCTGGTATCCGAACCCGGCGCCGCCACCCGCCTCGGCTCCACCATCAAGCAGCATTTTTCACGCACCCGTCATGCTCTCATCGTCACGGACTCAGGGTTTCTGAAGACCGGGCTGCTGGAAGCTCCGATTGCCAGCCTTGGCCAAGTCGGCCTGACGGTAAGTATCTTCTCCGACGTTGTCGCCGACCCGCCGGAAGCCGTCGTCATGAAAGCAGTGGACGATGCAAGGAAGAAGGAAATCGACCTCGTCATCGGCATCGGCGGAGGCAGTTCGATGGATGTCGCCAAGCTGATCGCGGCGCTTGTAAACACCGAGCAAGACCTGAAATCCATGTACGGCATCGGCAATGTAAAAGGCGGCCGCCTGCCGCTGGTGCAGGTACCGACCACGGCGGGGACCGGTTCCGAGGTCACGCCGATCTCGATCGTGACCACCGGAGCGACGACGAAAATGGGTGTTGTCTCGCCCCAGTTGTACGCCGATCTCGCTATCCTGGATGCCGAGCTGACAGTCGGCTTGCCGCCCAAGGTCACCGCCGCGACTGGCATCGACGCGATGGTGCATGCGATCGAAGCCTACACAACCAAGATCAAAAAGAACCCGTTGTCGGATATGCTGGCCCGGCAAGCACTAAAGCTCCTCTCCGAGAACATTGTTTCCGCATGCGAAGACGGCAAGAACCTCGCCGTACGCCAAGCGATGCTGCTCGGCGCGATGCTGGCCGGCCAGTCCTTTGCAAACGCTCCTTGTGCCGCAGTACACGCCCTCGCCTACCCGATCGGCGGCATTTTCCACGTTCCGCACGGGCTGTCGAATTCGCTGGTTCTGCCGCATGTGTTGCGCTTCAACGCACCGAATGCCGCCACGCTGTATGCGGAACTGGCAGAAATCGTCGCCCCGGGTGTAACCGGCAGCGCGGAAGCAAGGACGCAGGTACTTATCGACCGCATGGATGAGATTGCACAACGTACCGGTATCGACACCCGCCTGCGTCAGGTTGGTATTGCCGAGTCGGATCTCGACCGCCTTGCTGACGATGCAATGCTGCAAACCCGCCTGCTTACCAATAACCCACGTGAAGTCAAACGCGAAGACGCGCGGGCCATTTACGCCGCGGCCTTGTAAAGCAGGAGGCGTAAAAAAACCGGCAGACTAGTGCTGCCGGTTTTTCTTTGAGAAATGCTGGTTGCGTTAGTGTGCGGGACTGGAAGGCCGGCGCGTCAGTAATGCACCGATTTCTCCGACAATACCCCTGCGGAACGCGAGCACGCAGACGATGAAGATGAAGCCGGTGACGATGGTGACCGATTCACCGATCGAGCGGAACCATTCGATATTGGTCAAGGCCGCCATCCAGTTGCCGAAGTCGCCCAGCTTGTTCTCCAGCGCAATGATCACCACCGCGCCGACGATCGGCCCGGTCAACGTGCCCAAGCCGCCGACCAGCGTCATCAGCACCACCAGCCCCGACATGCTCCAGTGCACG
>DASRXG010000066.1:0-85167 GCA_035654275.1 Noviherbaspirillum sp. | reverse complement strand
CGTGCACTGGAGCATGTCGGGGCTGGTGGTGCTGATGACGCTGGTCGGCGGCTTGGGCACGTTGACCGGGCCGATCGTCGGCGCGGTGGTGATCATTGCGCTGGAGAACAAGCTGGGCGACTTCGGCAACTGGATGGCGGCGCTGACCAATATCGAATGGTTCCGCTCGATCGGCGAATCGGTCACCATCGTCACCGGCTTCATCTTCATCGTCTGCGTGCTCGCGTTCCGCAGGGGGATCGTGGGGGAACTGATGGAGTATGCAAAGAAGATGCGCAAACCGGCATCGCCGGCAATGCAGCCCATAATCGTTAAGACTGTGGAGGGATAGTTCAGCGGTATCGCTAATGTGCTCGCCCTCCTCGTCGGTGTCGTGGGCGGGCACATGGCATTTAAAAAGAAGAAGCGCAAGCCGCGTCGCCGGCAAAGAATGCGCCGATCATTAATACAGTGGAGGAGAGACCATGAAAGCACTTGTCTGGCTACGTGTAGCAGTCGGATGTATCGGAGCATCGTTTGCCATAGGCGCATGGAGCGCCGACGAAATCGTGATCGGGCAAGTAGCGCCCCTGAGTGGTGTCCTTGCCGATACCGGCAAGGACATGGTGCTGGGTGCCAAGGTCTACTTTGACTCTGTCAACGCGCAAGGTGGTATTAACGGGCGGAAGATCCGGCACGTCGTCAAGGACGACGGCTACAAGATCGATGAAACCGTCCGTCTTACCAAGGAAATCATCGACAAGGATGGTGCGGTTGCACTAATCGGCTTTGCAGGAACCGGCAACATTGGCGAACTGTTGAAGCAGAAGGTTCTCGAGAACGCCAACATCGCGCTGGTGGCGCCGTATACCGGTGGCGAAGTGCTGCGCACGCCATTCAATCCCTATATCTTCCACATCCGCGCCGGCTATGTCGATGAGACGGAGGGTATCGTCAACCAGCTGGTGATGCTGAACATGAAGCGCATCGGCGTGATGTACCAGGATGACCCGTTCGGCAAGGCAGGGCTCGCTGGTGTCGAAGCGGCTTTAAAGAAACGCAATCTCGAAGTGGTCGGCACCGGTGCCTACGAAAAAAACACCGATAACGTCGCCGATGCGGTGAAGTCGATTGCCGCTGCAAATCCGCAGGCTGTCGTGATGATCTCGGTGAACAAGAGCACCGCTGCCTTCACCAAGGAAATCCGGTCGGTATCCACTGTCGCGCAGCTGGTCAATATCTCGGTTGTGAATCCAAAGGAAATCGTCCGCCAGATCGGTGCCGACAATGCGCGTGGCCTCGGCATCGCTCAGGTGATGCCTTACCCGTTCACGTCGGCTGCAGCTATTGCGAGGGAATACCAGCAGGCGATGAAGCGATTTGCGCCGGCTGGTACTGAGCTGTCGTACACCAGCTTCGAAGAATTCATTGGAGCAAAGGTACTCGTCGAAGGCCTGCGCCGCGCAGGTGCCAACCTGACGCGCGAAAAAGTGATCCGCGCGCTGGAGACGCTCAATGCATTCGATACCGGTGGATTTACCGTGCGTTTCTCACCGGAGAATCGCATCGGATCACGCTTTGTCGAGATCACCGTGCTCGGCAAGGACGGCAGGCTGTTGCGCTGATACGTAACATTTCCTGCATTCCACATTCAGGCCTCATTACGTCCTGCCAATCTCTGCGCACCTTTTCTTGTGCGCAGTTTGTACTAGACTGATTTCACCTCGTTCGCGCCAGTTCCCTTCAATAAGGGGCTGGCGCTTTTGTTCTCATGCAAAAGGAGAAGGTGATGCAAACAATCGCAGACGTGATGACCAGGGATGTTCAGAGCGTATCGCCGCAGGAAACCATCCGGCGCGCCGCAGAAATGATGGATGAGCTGAACGTCGGCTCACTGCCGGTATGTGACGGTCAGAAGCTCATCGGCATCGTTACCGACCGCGACATCACGGTGCGCGCAACCGCAGCGGGCAAGGCACCGGATGAAGCGAAAGTGCAGGATGTCATGACCGACCAGATCCGCTGGTGCTTCGACGACCAGGAGGTCGACGAGGTCATGCAACAGATGGGCGACAGCCAGATCCGCCGCGTGCCCGTCATCGATCACAACACGCAGCAGTTGATCGGCATCGTGTCGCTGGGCGATCTGGCGACAAAGCACTCGGCGCAGGTGGATCGGACGCTGGAGAACATTTCGACGCCGGCTGAGCCGGATCGGACGGGGTTGCACTGATTCGCGCTTGCGACAGCATGCATGCACGACAGGATTGGATCTTAGAGACTGTTTAAAAACCTACTGCGCGGCCCAATTTTGGTCGGGGCGCCCAGCCAAACTCGGACCGCTCGCTACGGCTTTCAAACGGTCTCTTAATACTCGTCCCAATGCGGCTGCGGCCCGAAATACTCCACTAGGTGATCGATAAACGCCCGCACCTTCGGCTGCATGTACCTGTTCGGCAGATAGGTCATGAACAAGCCGCTGTCAGGGTTGGCGACGCTGTCGGGCAGGATGACCTTTAGCCTGCCGCTCTTGAGGTGCGGGCCGACGATATAGGTGGGGAACAGGATGATGCCCATGCCGTCGAGTGCGAGCTGCAGCAGGACTTCCGAGTTGTTGACGCGACATTTTCCGCCGACTTGCAGAGGTACCTCCTTGTTGCCGATCATGTAGCGCCAGCCGCTGCGCAGTGCTGGAATGCCTTGGTACACAAGGCAGTCATGCTGAAGCAGGTCCTGCGGCGTGCGGGGTACGCCACGGCGCTTCAGGTATGCGGGAGAGGCGCAGGTCGCCCAGTGCACGTCGGCGATCTTGCGGGCGACCATGGTGGGGGCAGGGTTGTCGGTGATGCGGATCGCAAGGTCGAATCCTTCGTCCACGATGTCGATCACGCGGTCGCTGGCATTGAGTTCGATCTCGACCTGGTCGTAGCGCTGGAGGAAGGCGCGTATCGCTGGGGCCAGATGCAGGGAGGCGAAGATGACGGGGGCGGTGATGCGCAAGACGCCGCGCGGTTCGGCCTGCAGTTGCGTGACGGTTTCCGCAGCGGCGTCGATCTCCTGTGCAATGCGAGCGCAATGCTCGTAATACGCGGCGCCGATTTCGGTCAGGCTCATGCGGCGCGTGGTGCGGTTCAGCAGGCGCACACCCAATGCACTTTCCAGGTTGCTGACCTGTTTGCTCACCAGTGATTTCGAGGTATTCAGCGCGAGCGCGGCTGCCGAGAAGCTGCGTGTTTCCACGACCTTGGCAAAGGCCATCATTTCCGCCAGATGCTCCATGTTGACGCTTCCCTTAAATGGTTGGATTGTCCTGCAATGGAAACAATATTATTCCAAATTGGCGGATTGTAATTGGATGCGAACAAACCATAATGTGCTTCACGGAGCCTCCAAAAGCGTCTCCGACCCGGCAGCAAGGAGCACATCATGCACACTTCGTTCGTAAAGAATATTGCCCACATCGCCCATCATCACCCGGATGGGACATCTTCTCGCGCAGCAATGGAGTTGAAGCCCAAGGGCGAGGCTTTGCTGCTGCGTCATAACGACTATCTCCATATCCACCGCGCGCAAGGCTGGACGGTGACGCCGCTTTCCGGTGCGGTCTGGGTCACGCAGGATGGTGATGTACGCGACATCGTCCTTGTTGCAGGAGAAAGTTTTACACTCGACGGCAAAGGTCTTGCAATGCTCTCGGCATTTGGCGAGGCGCGTATCTGCATCACGCGCGATGTTGGCCGTTGCACTGAGGCGAGTGCCGTCGATGCGTCCAGCGACACGGTTCCTGCGGCACGTCCTGCATTTGCATGACACGGAGGCTGACATGCGAAGCGTTATGCCTTTGCTGCTCGACTGGCAGCAGTACCTGCCGTTCCGGCATCACGCACCGCGCGAGGTGCACGACACATTGAGGCTTGCAAACGGTACGCCGGTCATGCTGCGCGCATCGCGGCCGGATGATGCCGAGCGGATCCAGGAATTCGTGCATGGCTTATCGGTGAAAAGCCGCTACCAGCGTTTCTTCTCGCCGATTCATGAGCTTGCGCCCGAGATGCTGGCGCGCTTCATCCGCAATGACGCGCATGAGGCGATGACGCTCCTCGCACTCGTGCAGGGAGATGGCGGCGAGATCGTGATTGCGATGGGGCAGTATGTGTGCGACCCGTTCCCGGACCGGTGCGATTTTGCTGTCGTCGTGGGCGACAACTGGCAGCGTAGCGGACTGGGCAGGAAGATGACAAAAGCACTGATGTGCATTGCACGTGCTGCGGGAATGGAGCGGTTCGAGGGCGACATCCTCGCGGAGAACGAGCCGATGCGTCGCCTGATGCTGGAGCTTGGCTTCAGGTTCGGCAAGCATCCCGACGGACCATACCTGCACCGTGTGAGCAAGAGGCTGAGGCAGTCATCCGAGCAGTGCTCGCCATTGGTGGCATTGGCCTCAAACAGCGATCGCCGGCAAGCACATGCCTGAGCACCATCGATGGCGCTACGGTTGATGCAGGTTCAGTCCGCCTGGGCAGCAAGTGGGGAGCCTCCGGCCTATCGGCCCTTCTGCAGCGGGATCGAACAGCTCCATGCAATGCTGGGGCGTTCGCTGAAACGGTTCGCCAGTCTGCGAAAGCGCGCGGCCCTTCCTTTCACGTCATCCGGTCAAAAGGTTTCCGTCACGGTCCTGCGCAGCACATCGGCAAGGCGGCTCGCTTCCGATGTCAGAATCGACGGGCCGTGAATCAGGTAGAACGTCGATTTGTAGCCTTTGTGGTTCTGCACCGGCAGTATCCGCAAGCGGCCTGCATTCAGCGATTGCTGGATGCGCTGCCGTGGCAGCCAGCCATAGCCAAAGCCCTCGCTCAGTGCGCGTTCGGCCGTGTCGAAGCTGCTGACATGCCATAGTTGAGCGTTTTCTCTTCCCTCGCTGCCCTTGCTGCTTTTATTGCTTTTGCTTTTTCCCGCAATGTCCATACTGAATTCGGAGCTGGGCAGCACCTGCACTTCATGCTCCAGATCCATTGGCGTGATTTCCCTATCCAGCGCAAATAGCGGATGCCCGGGATGCGCGACGGCGACGTATTCCATTTCCACCAGCAGGTCTCCGTGCAGGCCGTGCGGGACATGCATGTTGATTGCAAGGTCGACGGACTGCTCGCGGATCACACGCTCGATCTGCGGCATCGAGCCTTCGATCAGGTTGATCTTTGCGCTGCGTGGCTGTTGCGAGAACGTGCGGATTGCAGGGATCAGCACGCTGGACGGGAAGTCCTTGTGGACCGCGAGACCGATCTCGGGCCGCCAGTTTATCTTCAGGTCTTCTGTGAACTGTTCCAGTTCCATCGCTTCGCGCACGAGCGCGCGGGAGCGTTCGATCAGCACTCGCCCCGGGCCTGTCAGGTGCGCCTTGCGTCCTTCGAGTTTCAGCAGCGGTACGCCGAGGTGCTCCTCGAGCCGGGCGATGCTATAGCTGATGGCAGGCTGACTCACCTGGAGCATTTCCGCCGCGCCCGAATAGCTGCCGCATGAAACAACGGCATGGAACATGACCCATTGCCGGAGATTGACGCTGGACGCCCGATATCCCTTCGAAAGCTGTATTTCACATGCGCTTTCGATGGTGTCGCTTGCTTGTTTCATCATGTTCTCTTCAGGTATGCACACGCGATGTCATTGCCCGTGATGGAGCGGCTGCTTTCATTCATGGAAACCGGTGGGACAACAAATTTGGTATGTGGGAAAGCTAGGTGAGGTGCCTGCGAATTCTATGGATAGAAAAAATCGATTCATTCATCATGCGGCAAGTGGAAAGACGAATTTGCAACTTTGCACAGGTGAATGGGGCGGGGCGCATATTCCAAGCCATTTCCTAAAGAAAGAACATCATGTACAGCAATGCACGACCAGAAAGCAGCAGAGTAGTAGTACTTACTCTTAGGTGCGGTGCTTTCATATCGGGTTCCGCTATCGGAGCGCTCCGGGATTAAGTTGCATCAATGGTGCGTCGCAAAAGCGTGTCGCGGCGGACAGGGTTTTCACTGCGTCACTGCAGGGGCTGCTGCGTAGGCCGTTCATATGCGATCTTCGCCAAACCGCGTTGCGGGACGCATTCTTTCCATTCGGTGAGATGTCTTTCGGTGCAGCAGCGTCGAAAACATAAGCACCTATCCCAATAACAAGAGTGCACACGATGTGCCGCGTACATTGGTACAACACGAAGGCAACTGAACTTATTTTTCGATATGGCCAGCGTGGTCTTTATCCTTTGTATCCGCGTGACGGCTGATAAAGCGACCTGATAAGCCGACGCCGGTACCGCGGATACATAAGAGCTGCGCACTGATTATCTTGCTGACCTTCAGGTAAGGTAGTGCAAAGGTGTTAAGCGGGTGATGTACTGCCATGAGGGAAGCTCCTTCCTTGGCTGCAGCGCTTTGCCTGCAATGCAAGGCTGGAAAGGCGCGCCGGCTTGTGCAAACAAATACGCTTGGCCGACCTGTAAAGCATGGCTCTTTGGATACCGGCCGCAAATCCAAGGGCGGTAGCGTCCTCGTTAGTTCGTGCAGCGCGTCGATGTCGGTGATGGGCTGTTGCAGGAAACGGAATGCCATCCAGCGAGCGCGTAGTTAAAGAGCGAGATCGGGCTCATTCTGTCGCTGGCCGCGGCTACGGCAAGCCAGGGTTACTTCTACACGGTCAGCCAGTGCATTTCAGGCTCAAGTTCTTCAGCGGCGTGCGGATCGGCCTGGTGCTCGGCAACCTGCTTGTATTGCTCGGCCTGCTGCACTTCTTTGCTTCGGTCGAATACGAGCAGGTCTTGCTTGCATGAACACTGGTCATGGCTACCCTTGCGGTCGCCGGCGTGACGTGAGGCGAAACGGTAGGACATCTGGCAGGAAAGAGGGTACGGAAGGGGGCCGGGAAACGTGCGACCCGCTGGCGGGATATCGACGCGTCGCGTGCCTTGCCAGCCCCGATTCTGGTTTGAACGCGCACCCTCCTATTGATGAAATGAGTCCAAGCATGATTTCCGAGAACCATTGATGGAAGCAATCATGAGTGTCGCGACATTGAAACCATCCGTGACAGACCTGCACGCAGGCCTGATGCAAGACCTCAAGGACAAGCAGCGCTTCCTTGCAGAGCTGATCGGCCCGCGGCGCTTCTATTACGTGGATATTCCGGTGCGCGGTAACATCGGCGACCTGTTGATCATGCACGGCACGCTTGCGTACTTCCGGAATCACCATCTGTGGCCGAAGGTGATCGCCTCTGCCTTTGAATTTTCACCGGCATGGGTGGGGCGCGACGAGGTGATCGTTTTCCATGGCGGCGGGAATTTTGGCGACCTGTATGCGGGCATACATAGCTTTCGGGAAAACGTCGTTGCGGAAAAAACAGGCAACCGGATTGTGATCCTGCCACAGACGGTCCACTTTTCATCGTTGCGCGAGCAGCGTCGCTCCGCACGGGTCTTCCGGGAACATCCCGACCTGCACTTTTGCGTGCGTGACGAGCGTTCTGTCGAAATCGCGTTGCACTTTTCCGATCATGTCTATCTCGTGCCCGACATGGCGCACCAGCTCTTTCCGATTGTGCCGTCCGGGGATGGCTTCCGTGCCAGCGGCACGCTGCTCATCCGGCGCGTCGACGACGAGAAAGGGCAGGCAGCCATCGCGTTGCCGCCGGATGTGAAATGCGTGACCGACTGGCCGGAACTCGTCGGCCGACGCGAACGCAGGATCGAGTATTACCGCAAGACCGCGCGCTGGCTGCGCAGGACACGTACCGCGCGCCATTTCGCCAATTCCCTGTCGCGATCATGGGTCGACTATTCGGGGCGCCTGATTGAGGAAGCCGTCTCGCTGTTTGCGTCGCACGACCGCATCGTCACTGACCGGTTGCATGCCCATATCCTGGCCTGCCTGATGAGCAAGCCAAACACTGTGCTCGACAACAGTTATGGGAAGAATCATGCCTACCTCTCGACATGGACAGCCGCTAGCGAACTGGTGCAGGCGAAGCGCAATGTCTGACCCAAAACCGTGAAGCTTTCTTCGCTCTTTCGAAAGGAACTATGTCTACTTTCGACGTGTTGCTACCGGTAAAGAATGGGATGCCTTACCTGCCAGAGGCGATCGACAGCATCCGCAAGCAAACCTTTCGGGACTGGCGGCTGCTCGTGCTCGACCATGGATCGAACGACGGCAGTGTGGAAACAGTGCACGCGTATGCGGCGAAGGACCCGCGCATCGTCCTCCATTACGTGCCATCGGCGAAAGGCTGGTCCGGGTTGCTCAACCATGGGCTGGAACGTTGCGACTGCAGATATGTACTGCAGCAGGATGTCGACGCCTTTTCCATGCCGGACCGTATGGCGGTTTTGCTGCAGGCGTTGGAGAAGGATCCGGAACTTGTGATGGCCGGTTCCAGGGGCATCGTCGTCGATGCCAGCAGCAAGCCTGTTGGCACGATCGACGTCCCGACCAGCCATGCCGGCATCCTGTCGAGCATGCCGTTTCGCACCCCGGTTGCTCACTCCACCGCTGCCGTGCGCCTGACGGCATTGCATCGCATCGGCGCGCGGTACGGTATCGATTTTGTGCATGCCTTGCCGCCGGAGAGACGGATGGAGGTGCCCGGCTTGGCGGAGGATTACTTCCTGTTCGGGCAGCTCGCCTTGGCGGGCAAGTGCATCAACGTGGAACGCAACCTGATCGAGCGCCGGTACCGCAGTGCCAATGTCGGCTCGACGCGTTATGTGGAGCAAATGCGGCTGGCGCTCGCCATTTCCCGCTACCTTGCGGAGTCGCTTTCCATCGTCCGTGGCGGCGGTGCACCTGCGTTTGACCCTGCGCCGTTCTGCAACCACGGGCAGAGCCTCTTTGCCGTGGAGGGCAAGTCGAACTTTCTCGATGAGTACGAGGCGATGCAGGCAGTGATGCGCAGGTCCATCGTTGCCTCGTATGAGCGCGAGCGGGAGCTTGCGTTTCGCCGGGCGATTGCAGTACGGACCAACGCCAGGATGGCGGGGCGTTATTTCTCGTTCGCGTCGCGGCACGGACGCAGGGAATTCGAGTGGCGCACTGTGCGCTCATGGGCGCTGCGGCATTTGCGTCGCAAGAACATGCTCGCGCTGACTCCCACCGGTCTTGCCTCGCCGGCGTAAGGCAGGGTGGCGTTCAAGCCGGCGGCGCCATCTCCGTACGCCGTGTCGGCCGAACAGGCACCGGCATGTGTGCAACTATCCGCCAGGAGTAATGAACGATGTATTACCGGATCAAGAACGTTTTGAAAAACCTGCAGACCCCGCAGGACGCTGCGCTGTCGAACCTGCGCGGGGAAGATTCGAAGCTGATTGCGCGTAACCGTTCCCGTAACCTGACTTTCCTGACGGACGGGAAGCTTGCCAGCCTGGTGGAATCCTGCCGGGAGATTGAGGCGCGCAATATTCCGGGCATATTTGCCGAGGCGGGCTGTGCACTCGGCGGTTCCGCGATATTGATCTCGTTGCTGAAAAACGCAAACCGGCCGTTTCAAGTCTATGACGTGTTCGACATGATTTCGCCACTGACGGAAGAGGACACGCCCGACGTGCACGAGCGCTACAAGACCATCAAGGGAGGCGCATCGAAAGGCATCGGCGGCGAACAGTACTCTGGCTATCAGGAAGACCTGTACACGCTGGTGCAGTCGAACCTGAAGCAGTTCGGCATCGACCAGCAGGCGCAACAGGTTTCGCTGATCAAGGGGCTGATCCAGGACACGATGTATATCGACCAGCCCGTTGCGTTTGCGCATATCGACGTGGACTGGTACGAGCCCGTCATGACTTGCCTGGAGCGCATCATGCCCAACCTGTCGGTTGGCGGCTCCGTGGTCCTTGACGACTACCATGACTGGGGCGGATGCCGGAAAGCTGCAGATGAATACTTTCACGGGCGCAGAGGGCGTTTCGTCATGGACGACAGCGCCGGTTCCATGAAAATCACCAAGGTGGATTCCTGACGAGGTCGGCCATATTTTTCCGGTCGCATGGGAGAGTATTGCTTGCGTTTCTCATGGTTGGCGCCGTGATCGCGCAATCGGGCAGCAACGCCAAATGGCCGGCCAATATGCACGAACAACACCCGATACATAAGGGGGACGTGTCAAATAGCGTCTATCCGGCGACCAGCTTAGCCGGGAATCCGCTTTTCATCGTGACAATCGTGACGCTCTTAGTCCCCCGTGTGAGGGCGATGTACAACTTCTTCGGAAATACGCAACTGCGAAGCAGAGCGGGATTGAACACGGTGAAATGTAGCCGGAAGCGTATATGGCAGGGCGCAGCACGAAGCGCAGACAGACATGACATAAAAAGAATGCCCGCATAACCGATTGATTATGCGGGCTTATTCGTGGTCGGGGTGGCGGGATTCGAACTCGCGACCCCTTGCACCCCATGCAAGTGCGCTACCAGGCTGCGCTACACCCCGACGAGCTGGCTATTATAGCAGAGCGATATTGCTTTCCGCCATTCACTGCGACTGGAAAGTCGCTTAGTCTAACGTCGCGCCTGTTTTTTTGATGATTTCTGCCCATTTTCTGGCTTCCGAGGCAATCAGGGCCTTGAATGCTTCCGGCGAGCCGCCGACCGGCTCCAGTCCCGCCGTGTTCAGGCGTGCTTTTACATCAGGCATTTTCAGGATCGCCTCGATTTCCCGGTTCAGACGCTGCACGATCTCGGGTGGCGTGCCCGCAGGTACCAGCACGCCATTCCACGTGAGCGATTCGAACCTTGGCAAGCCGGCTTCAGCCACCGTAGGCAGGTCTGGCATCAGGGAAAAACGCGTTGCACTGCTGACGGCAAGCGCTTTCACTTTTCCACTTTTGACATGTGGCATGACGACCGACGGCACGCTGAACAGCATTTGTGTGTCGCCGGTCGCTGTAGACAGCGCAGCCGGCGGGGCGCCGTTGTAGGGGATGTGTACGGCGTAGATTTCCGCCATGCTCTTGAACAGCTCCATCGTCAGATGGGAGGAGGAGCCGTTTCCGACCGACGCGTAGTTCAGCTTGCCAGGATTTTTCTTCGCATGAGCGATCAGTTCCGCGACACTCTTCACCGGCAGCCCTGCATGCACCACCAGCACATTGGGTTGGGAACTGGTCTGGATGACCGGCGTCAGGTCTTTTTGCGGGTCGTAGGGAAGTTTGGTGAGGAACTGTGTGAAGGCAAGCGGTCCATTGAAAGAGATCAGCAGCGTATGGCCGTCCGGCGTTGCCTTGGCGACGGTGCCGGTGGCGATCGTGCCGGATGCGCCGGGGACACTGTCGATGACGATGGGTTGGCCGAGTCTTTCCTTCAGCTTGTCGCTGATGGTCCGGGCAATGATGTCAAGCGAGGATCCGCCCGGCGCTGCGACGACAAAACGGATGGGGCGCGAGGGCCAGGCGTCGGCATGCGTGAATGGTGCGGCAAGGCAGAGCAGGCACAGCAGCAGGGCTTTGGGAAACGTCATCGTCGGCTTTTCGGAAGGGCATAAAAGCCGCAGAATAGCACCTGACTTAACAACATTGAAAAGCTGTCCGTGATCATCGTTACAGGATCGTTGCGTGATCGTTGCGGACGTTATTCCGACCATGCCAATCAAGATCAGCCATCAATTCGATGCAGGTTCGATTGAAGTCGTCCGCGCGGACAGCGCCGCGACGATCGAACTCAAGCTCCGCAAGGATTCGCATGCGGATGTTTTGCAGTGGTTTTATTTCCGCGTGCAGGGAGCGCGCGGCGAGAAGTGCGCGATGCGCTTTCTTAACGCGGGACAGGCGACATTTGCAAAAGGCTGGGAGAACTATCATGCCGTTGCCAGCTATGACAGGAAACACTGGTTCCGCGTCCCGACCACCTACGACGGCCAGGTGCTGACCGTCACCCATGTGCCTGAGCGCGAAAGTGTGTACTACGCCTACTTCGAACCCTATTCCTGGGAACGCCATCTGGAACTGCTAGGACGCATCGAAAATTCGCCATTGGCGCGCGTGTACGACATTGGCAGTAGTGTGGACGGCCGTGACATCAATCTCGCGGTGATCGGCGACCCCGCCGCGGCGAAGCGAGTGTGGGTGATCGCACGCCAGCATCCCGGCGAAACAATGTCGGAATGGTTTGTCGAGGGCATGCTCGACGCACTGCTTGATCACAGCAATCCGATAGCGCGGCGCGTGTTGCAGCAGGCCGTGTTCTATGTCGTGCCGAACATGAATCCGGACGGCGCTGTACGCGGTAATCTGCGCACCAACGCCGCCGGTATCAATCTCAACAGGGAATGGATGGCGCCTTCGCTGGAGCGCAGCCCGGAAGTCTATGCCGTGAGAAACAAGATCCATGACATCGGCTGCGACCTGTTTCTCGACGTGCATGGCGACGAAGCCCTGCCGTATGTATTCGTCGCTGGCTGCGAAATGCTGGAAGGCTTCACCGCAGACCAGCAGGCGGTACAGGCGGCGTTTATCGACTCATTCATGCAGGCCAGCCCCGATTTCCAATCTGTACACGGCTATGAGGCGACGAAGTATCGCGAGGAATTGTTGCAGCTGGCATCGAAATATATCGGCCACACGTTCGGCTGCCTGTCGCTGACACTGGAAATGCCGTTCAAGGACAACGCAGACTTGCCGGATCCAATTGTCGGATGGAATAGCGCACGCAGCGTCCAGCTAGGCAAGGCAATCCTGCAGCCGATCCTGCATGCACTGACGCGAGGCTAAAGTGGGTGTGGAAATCGAAAGGAAGTTCCTGGTTCGCAACCAGGATTGGAAGTCGCTGGGACAAGGCGTGCTGCTGCGACAAGGTTATCTTTCTTCCGCACCGGAGCGCATTGTACGCGTGCGCATCGAGGGTGATGCAGCCATGCTCACGATCAAGGGGCGTACTAGCGGCATGACGCGTTCGGAATGGGAATATCCGATTCCCATGGAGGATGCGCGGGCATTCCTCGACAACTTGTGCGAACGGCCGATCATTGAAAAATACCGCTACCGCATTCCCTTTCAGGGCATGGTGTGGGAAGTCGACGAATTCCTCGGCGAGAATACAGGCTTGGTGGTGGCGGAAGTCGAGCTGGAATCGGAGCAGCAGGCATTTGCCAGGCCGGAGTGGATTGGCGAAGAGGTCACGCACGACGCGCGCTATTTCAACGCCAATCTGCTACGCCATCCCTATACAAAGTGGTGAACCCACGGTTCCGGCGCGTTGAATAACGCGCTCGTACTGACGGCTCCTGAATGCAGTGTGTCAGTGGAAATGCCCGGTTCCCGTCGGCGCGTCTTCCGGCATTTCCGCGTGTACGAGTTCCGCATCCGGGTCGGGATAGAGCGGGGCGCCGCAATCATCGCAGAACTCCATCGGAAACAATTCCGTGTGACGCTTGATATGCGTAATGCCGCAGGCGCGCAGCAGTGCGACGATTTCTTCCAGCGGCGTGCGCATTTCGGTGTCGAGTACCTCCGGCGTGGTCAGTGCTTCGAAGCTGGTTGCGGCAGGTTCTTCCTCGTCTTCCCTGCCGTAGAGCGGCCAGACAACGCCGTAGATGACTTCGGGGTTTTGTCGCAGGGTGAAGCCGATACGGTATTCATCGACACGGTCTTCCACGTTATCTTCACTGAAGCCGCCAATGATGGCGCGCAGCCCGGTGGCCTCCACACCGAGGGTGTGGGTGAGGAAATGGACGGCCGCACGAATCGATGCAGGACGGATATGTTTGTCCGCTTCGCGGCAGGCGACGTAATAGGCTTCCGGCATCAACAGTTCGACACCGCAGCCCGGCAGGAGCGATGCAATGTTTGGCATTGCCTGGGCGCGCCATTGCGCTAGTGCGAGTGAACGGTCGGCAGTGTTCATCGTCGCTTGCCAGGTAAAGAGCGGGGCACCGACTGGTGCGGCAACTGCGGCAAGTAGATAACGCGTATCGGCGAGGAAGGGCGCGGTTTCCGGCGCGTTATTGAGTGCGCGCATAGGCGAGCCCTTGATGGCAGCCTGTGCCATGCGTTGCGTCAACGTATAGGTTTCCGCATGGGTGCGCGGCAACTGGTCAATCGCGAACAGGGTCGGCGCCATCGCAAGGCGCGTATCGGATGCCAGCAGGTGTCCATGCAGATGTGCCATCAAGGTAGTGCGCATGTCCTCGGCAATCGTGCCGGAGGCAATCGAAAAACGCGTCCAGGCAAGGATCGGCGCGGCAATCAGCAGCGCTTGATATTGGACACCTTCATGCTCGACCACGCATGACTCGCTACCTGCCTCCACGGATTCCATCAGCGCGTCATAGGCGTTCAGGTCGGTCCTGAACAAATGCTCCAGCGCCGCATCGATGGTCTCCTGATGCGCGCCCTTGAGGGCTTTGAGGATGAGGCTGTCCAGCGAATGTTCCCAGTTGCGCTCTTCGACGCGGCTGGCAGCTTGTGCCAGACCTTGTGCAACGGAAACCATGCGTTGGCTGTCGGCAGACAATTTGTTGGAAGAGCTTTTGGACAAACGGCGCATGACGAATCAGGACTGAGGCGAAGGAAGCGTATTGTAGATGATTCAACAGGCAGCTATCAAAAGTTGGGGATAGCTGGTTAGGTGAGTGCATACGACCCCGAGGCACCGAAGCCGTGTAATGAATGCCAAACCCGCATAGCAGTATATGCTCAAAAAACAAAAAAGCCGCATGGTGGCGCCATGCGGCTTTGCGGGGAAACAGGGATTACTTCGATGCTTCCGGTGCAGCCGATGCAGGTGCTGCCGGAGTCGCCGGTGCTGCTGCGGGTGCTTCCGGTGCCGAAGCGGCGCCGTGAGCAGGTGCGGAAGCCTCCGTCGGATTATGGCCGGCTGCTTCACCCGCCATGTCAACCTTGTCGCCGCCTTTCATGATGACGAACAGGGCGAGAAGCGCAAAAGCGATAAATCCTACGAAAATTTTCCACATGATATGTCTCCAAAAATAAGTATCGAAAAACGCCGTATGTTCGGCTTTTTCCCGAAGGGTACAGGCGCTTTCTTACACCTGCCTTGCAAATACGGTCCCCGGCCATGATGCGAGCCGGGGAGTTGCAGGTAGTTATGCCGCCAGAAGCTGGCGCAGCACAAACGGCAGGATGCCGCCATGCTTGTAGTAATCCACTTCGATCGGCGTATCGATACGCAGCAGCAGATTGACATCCTGCTTGCTGCCATCGGCACGTGTGATCACCAGCTTCACACGCTGCTGCGGCTTGATGTCGCCCTCGATGCCCTGCAGGTCAAAAGTTTCATCTCCCTTGATGCCAAGTGACTGCACGCTGTCGTCATCGAGGAACTGCAGCGGCAGGACACCCATGCCGACCAGGTTGGAACGGTGGATGCGCTCGAAGGAGCGGGCGATGACAGCCTTAACGCCCAGCAGTTGTGTGCCCTTGGCCGCCCAATCGCGCGACGAACCGGTACCGTACTCTTCGCCGGCGAAGATCATGGTCGGCACGCCGTCGTTGATGTACCTCATTGCTGCGTCGTAAATCGACATCTGTTCGCCGCTCGGCTGGTGGATCGTCAGACCGCCTTCGATGCGGGAGCCGTCTTCCTTCGGCGGGATCATCAGGTTCTTGATACGCACGTTGGCAAAGGTGCCGCGCATCATTACTTCATGGTTCCCACGGCGCGAGCCGTAAGAGTTGAAGTCGGCCTTCATCACGCCGTTCTCCAGCAACCATTTGCCGGCCGGGCTCGATTCCTTGATCGAGCCGGCAGGGGAGATGTGGTCGGTCGTGATCGAATCGCCGAACACGCCCAACGCGCGTGCGCCGGTGATGCCGCCCGCCGCTGCCTTCGGCTGCATGTGGAATTCCTCGAAGAACGGCGGCTCGGCGATGTAGGTCGATTTTGGCCAGTTGTATACGTCGCCGCTTGCCACGCCCTTGATCTGCTCCCACAACTGGCCGGGTGCGCTCTGGACCTCGGCGTAGTTTTCCTTGAAGACCTTGGCGTTCATCGCGAATTTCATCAGCTTGGCGATTTCAGCCGAAGATGGCCAGATGTCGCCGATATAGATGTCGCGGCCATTCTTGCCCTTGCCGACAGGCTCGGTCATCAGGTCCTTGGTTACGTTGCCTGCAATCGCATACGCAACGACCAGCGGAGGCGAGGCCAGGAAGTTGGAACGGATGTTCGGATGAATCCGTGCCTCGAAGTTGCGATTGCCGGACAGCACGGCGGACGCGACGATGTCGTTCTTGACGATTGCTTCATTGATTTCCGGAGTGAGGTCGCCCGCATTGCCGATGCAGGTGGTGCAGCCGTAGGCGGCAACGCCAAAGCCGAGCTGCTCGAGGTAAGGCAGCAGGCCGGCGGCTTCAAGGTACTTGGTCACGACGCGCGACCCGGGCGCGAGCGAGGTCTTGATGTGCGGTGCAACCGTGAGGCCCGCTTCGACCGCTTTCTTCGCCAGCAAGCCGGCGGCCAGCAGCACGCTCGGGTTGGACGTGTTGGTGCAGGAGGTGATCGCGGCGATCAGCACGTCGCCATTCTTGATCTTGATCCCGTTCGACGTTTCGTACACGGCGTCGAGGTCTTCCGACTTCTTGTTGAAGCCATTCTGCGTCACAGGCTTGGCGAACAATTCGGAGAAGGTCGATTTAACCTTGCCAATTTCGATGCGGTCCTGCGGGCGCTTCGGACCTGCGAGTGACGGCGCAACAGTGCCAAGATCCAGCTCGACGACGCTGGAGTAATCGATCTCGCCTGCCTTCGGAATGCCGAACAATCCCTGCGCCTTGAAGTAGGCAGCGAAGGCGTCTATTTCTTCCTTGGTGCGGCCGGTTCCCTTGAAATATTCGATAGTGGCGTCGTCCACCGGGAAGAAGCCCATCGTCGCGCCATATTCCGGCGCCATGTTGGCGATGGTGGCGCGGTCGGTGGTCGACAGCGATTCCGTGCCTTCGCCAAAGAATTCGACGAACTTGCCGACGACCTTGTGCTTGCGCAGCAGCTCGGTAATCGTCAGCACCAGATCGGTGGCGGTCACGCCTTCGCGCAATACGCCCTTCAGGTTCACGCCGACCACATCGGGCGTCAGGAAATACACTGGCTGGCCGAGCATGCCGGCTTCGGCCTCGATGCCGCCCACGCCCCAGCCGACCACGCCAATACCATTGATCATCGTCGTATGCGAGTCGGTGCCGACCAGCGTGTCGGGGTAGTACACGCCCTCCTTGTTGTGCACGCCGCGAGCAAGGTACTCGAGGTTCACCTGATGCACGATGCCGAAGCCCGGCGGCACGACGCCGAAGGTATCGAAGGCCTGCATTCCCCACTTCATGAACTGGTAGCGCTCGTTGTTGCGCTGGAATTCCAGTTTCATGTTCAGGTCCAGCGCGTTCTTGTCGCGGAAATGATCAATCTGCACCGAGTGGTCGACGACCAGGTCAACCGGAACCAGCGGTTCAATGTTCTTCGGTTTCTTGCCCATCTTGGACGCAACGCCGCGCATTGCGGCCAAGTCGGCGAGGAGGGGAACACCGGTAAAGTCCTGTAATACGACACGCGCAACCACAAACGGGATTTCATCGACGCGAGCTGCAGTCGCCTCCCAGTTCGCGAGTTGCCGGACATGTTCTTCCGTTACTTTCTTGCCGTCACAGTTACGCAGTACCGATTCCAGCACGATGCGGATCGATACCGGCAGGCGTGAGATATTCACGCCGAGCTGTTTTTCCAGCGCCGGAAGCGAGTAGAACTTGCCCTTCTTGGAACCCGAAATCTTGAATTCCGTGAGCGTGTTCAGTGTATTGCGGGACATAGCCACTCCTTAGATTATTGTTAATGGGCTTGGTTAATGGGCTTAGAACCGTACGAGTGGGGCGCCTGCCAAGCGTGACGCGCACAAGCCGCGCCCCGAATTTATCTGGAGAAAGTCAGTGTCAGCCGTTCTCCGCCACTTGTTGTGCCCGCTGTTCCGGGCTCTTGCATTCATTGGCGAGCTGCTTGCCCTTCTTGGAGTCAAGCAGCATGCCTTTGGCCGGAATGCCAATCCAGACCAGGCCGTTCTGGGGATTCTCGAAGCGCTGCGCACCGGTCGTGGTGCTGACGCGGGTCATGCGGTGCATGCGCTTATTCCACTGCAGGGCGATCTGCTGGTCATTGTTGGCATCAGTGTAGATCGTCAGCTTATTGCCAAGTTCACAATCGTACGCTGTTGGTAACAGTCCGCCCACATCCGGTTCGGGTTCTTCACCCTTGGCAGTGTGAGCTTTCTTGGATGCGGCAGATACTTTCTGCACAGCCGCTTTCTTTGCTCCCTCATTGGAAGGAGCAGGGGTGGCCATGGCGGAAGTGGCGCCGCAGGCGAGGCCGACGGTTAAAAGAATAAGTGATGACAGTTTCTGCATTTTGAGGCTTTCTCCTCTCTAGAGTGCGCGCCGTGTAATTGGTTTTATGGGAGCGTCACATGTTGTCAATTAAAACAGGCTTTCCGACGAGTCCGGCATTGGCATGCCGCTCGACCGGGCGCGTTGCAAAATTGTCCAGTAGTAGCGATAGCTGGCGCGATCGTGCAACGTGCCTTTGTATTGTATCGGACCCCACTGGTTAGCTTGCGCTGCAAGTAGGATATGTGTTGCGTCGTTGACTTCCGCAGTGTCCGGCGAAAACGCTTTCAGTATCGGTTTGATCTGATCCGGATGGATACTCCACATTCTTGTATAACCGAATTCCAGCGCCGCGCAGCTTGCATCTGCAGCAACAACGCCCAAATCCTTGATCTCGGTCGTCACGTTATGAGAGGGAACCTTGCCGTGGGCGTGGCATGCCGCCGCAATTTCCAGCTTGGCGCGCCGCACCAAGGGGTGGCTGAACTGTCCGGGAGAGCGCATCGCACTGCCTGGTATCGCGCCATAGTGCGCGGACACGAAATCCATCACGCCGAATGACAGGCATTCGACCTGAGGCAGCGCGGCGATTGCATGCGCTTGTGCAAGCGCACCATGTGATTCGATCAGTACATGCACCGGCAGGTCTTTGCGGCCGTATCTGTTTGCATGGAGATTGATGATGTCGATCGCACGCGTGACGTCTGCGGCGCTATCGACTTTGGGAACAACGAGATAGGCGAGGCGGCTGGCCGCCCCTTCGCATATGAGGGAGACGTCCTGCTCGAAGCAGGGATGGGTCAGGGCATGGACGCGCGCGCCGATACGGTTGAAACGGTTGTCATCGCTATTGATCAGCGCAGCAACCAACCGGGCGTGTGCCGCTTCGTTTCCCGCGCTGGCACCATCTTCACAATCGAACGTAATATCGAAAACAGGGCCTAGTTCTTGTTGCAGAGCAATCGACTTTCGCATCAGCTTATCGGAGCCGGCGTAGTGATCGCAGACGGGAATGGAGACCGGCTGGTGTTTGCCCTGGAATAAGACCTCGGACGGGTGCATGTGCAGCCTCGCTTCAGGTGGGATCCAAAAAACAGAAAGGCAAGTGGCGAAACCGTGCGTGACGGTCCGGCACTTGCCTCATGGCTGGAGGAAGACTTAGCCTACCAGGTGCTTGACGCCTTCACGCTCTTCCATCAATTCCTTGAGCGTCAGGTTGATGCGCTCTTGCGAGAATGCATCGATGTCCAAGCCCTGAACGATCTTGTATTCGCCATTCTCGGTCGTGACCGGGAAGCCGAACATGGTGTCCTTCGGAATGCCGTAGGAGCCATCGGATGGAATACCCATCGTGGTCCACTTGCCGTTGGTGCCGAGGACCCAGTCACGGACGTGGTCGATTGCCGCATTGGCAGCCGATGCTGCGGAAGACAGGCCGCGTGCTTCGATGATTGCTGCGCCGCGCTTGCCAACGGTCGGGAGGAACGTGTCCTTGTTCCAGACGTCGTCGTTGATCATTTCCTTGACCGACTTGCCGTCGATGGTCGCGAAGCGATAGTCAGCGTACATGGTCGGGGAGTGGTTGCCCCACACGCACAGCTTCTCGATCGAGGAAACCGGCTTGCCGGTCTTCTGCGCGATTTGCGACAGGGCACGGTTGTGGTCCAGGCGCAGCATTGCGGTGAAGTTCTTGGCCGGCAGGTTCGGTGCCGACTTCATGGCGATGTAGGCATTGGTGTTGGCCGGGTTGCCGACGACCAGAACCTTGACGTTGCGGGATGCGACAGCGTCGAGCGCCTTGCCTTGCACCGTGAAGATCTGTGCGTTGGCTTCGAGCAGGTCCTTGCGCTCCATGCCCGGGCCGCGCGGACGTGCGCCAACCAGCAGGGCAACATCAGCATCCTTGAATGCGGTCATCGGATCGCTGTGAGCGGTCATGCCGGCCAGCAGCGGGAACGCGCAGTCGTCGATTTCCATCATGACGCCCTTGAGTGCCTTCTGGGCTTTCTCATCCGGGATTTCGAGCAGCTGCAGGATAACAGGCTGATCTTTACCCAGCATGTCGCCGTTGGCGATGCGGAACAGCAGGGAGTAGCCGATTTGGCCGGCGGCGCCGGTGACGGCAACGCGCATTGGGGCTTTAGCCATGATGAATCTCCAAAGTGGGAATGAAAACGGTGACGAGAAACATTACGAAAATATCAGCAAGCCTGTAATAATACCGTCGAAAACTTCCGCGGTCACAGTGTTCACCCCGAGTTCCTCGGGTTTCCGATGCGACGGAAGCGGGGCGGCTGCGAGGCTTGCATCCTGCCAATAGTGTCCGCGAGTGTAGGATGGCATGACAGGTCTGTCAATGACTATCTTATATCTTATATAAGACATATTAGTTATCAGTTTTTGCTAGACGGCAACCGGGGTTTTATGGTGAAATCCTAGGTTATGAGTTCCACCCCGTCCAATCTGACCACCAATGGCGTACCTAGTGCAGGGGCGGGGATTTCTGCCTCCGGAAGCTCTCCTACATTCAGTCCCCTCTACCAGCAAATCAAGGCACTCATCACGCAAAGCCTGCAGTCAGGCGAGTGGAAGCCCGGCGAGTTGATTCCCAGTGAAGTCGAGTTGGCCAATCGCTTCAAAGTGAGCCAGGGGACAGTGCGCAAGGCCATCGATGAGCTCGCTGCAGAAAATCTCGTAGTTCGCCGCCAGGGAAAGGGCACCTTCGTTGCTACCCACCACGAGGCACGTGCGCAGTATCGCTTCCTGCGATTGATGCCTGACGCCGGCGAACCTCATTACGCTGATAACAAGATCCTTGAGGTGAAGCGCCTGCGCGCACCTGCTGAGGTCGCGCGCCTACTGGATATCAAGTCTGGTGATTCCGTCATCTACATCAAGCGCGTGCAGTCATTTGATGGCACGCCGACGATCGTTGAAGAATTGTGGTTGCCCGGCGTGATATTCAAGGGGCTGACTGCGGAGCGTCTAATGGAATACAAGGGGCCCATGTATGGATTGTTCGAGACGGAATTTGGTACGCGAATGATCCGGGCAACGGAAAAAATTCGTGCGGTTAGTGCCGATGAGGGTACTGCCGAACTGTTACATGTAGCTATAAGCACGCCGCTGCTAAACGTGGAGCGTGTGTCGTACACCTATGGCGACAAGCCGGTGGAAGTGCGGCGCGGACTTTATCTCACTGATCGCCATCATTATCAGAACGAACTGAGTTAATGCGATTGGTGTGTGTTTGGCAATTGGGGATAGCCCCGCTTGACAAATAAAGAAAGTGCTCCCGGCGGTGGCGGGTGTTGGTATGCCGCATAAAATCGGCGAAAATTACGGGATTCTTAAGCCTGGGAGGTAATGTTATGTCTGAAGCCGTGAAAAAAAATCGGCGGCAATTTAATGTGATGACGTTTGCGGACACGGTCCACTATCGGCTTCCATTAGCCGGTATCGTATCGATCCTGCATCGTATCAGTGGCATCCTGATGTTCTTGCTGTTGCCGTTCATTCTCTTCCTGCTCGATAAGAGCCTGACGTCTGAAATCTCCTTCGAATACCTCAAGGGGTTCACCTCGAACCTGCTTGTCAAGCTGATCATCCTGGCGCTCTCTTGGGCGTATCTGCACCACTTCTGTGCCGGCATCCGCCACCTGGTCATGGACCTGCACATCGGCGTTGATAAGGACAGCGGCCGTAAATCCGCCGTCGGCGTGTTTGCTGTCAGCTTACCCCTAGCCGCACTGGTTGCACTGAAATTGTTCGGAGTTTTCTAAAATGGCAAACAATAACATCGGACCGAAGCGCCTCGTCGTCGGCGCTCACTATGGCCTGCGTGACTGGCTCGCGCAGCGTGTGACGGCAATTGTGATGGCGCTCTATACCATCATCCTGCTGCTCGCATTCTTGACCGGCAACATGTCCAGCTACGAAACTTGGGCCGGCATGTTCTCTCAGCAATGGTTCAAGATCGTTACTTTCGTTACGTTCCTGTCGCTGTTCTATCACGTCTGGGTCGGCATGCGTGACGTCTGGATGGACTATGTCACCAAGTCGGTTGGTCTTCGCCTCGTATTTCAAGTTGCCACACTCCTGTGGCTGATCGGTTGTGCCGGCTGGGCGGCGCAGATTATCTGGAGAGCGTAATCGTGGTAGCAGTCAAACAATCCATTCCTGTCCGCCGCTTTGATGCGGTGATCGTTGGCGCCGGTGGTTCCGGCATGCGCGCGTCGTTGCAACTGGCTGAAGCCGGCTTGAACGTCGCAGTCCTGTCCAAAGTGTTCCCGACCCGTTCGCATACCGTTGCGGCGCAGGGCGGTATCGGTGCTTCCCTGGGTAACATGTCGGAAGATAACTGGTACTGGCATATGTTCGACACCGTCAAAGGTTCGGACTATCTCGGCGACCAGGACGCAATCGAATTCATGTGCCGCGAAGCGCCGAAGGTCGTGTACGAGCTCGAGCACTTCGGCATGCCGTTCGACCGTAACCCGGACGGCACGATTTATCAGCGCCCGTTCGGCGGTCACACCGCGAACTTTGGCGAAAAACCTGTCCAGCGTGCTTGCGCAGCTGCTGACCGTACCGGCCACGCTCTGCTGCACACGCTGTACCAGCGTAACGTCCGCGCGAAGACGCACTTCTTTGTCGAGTGGATGGCAATCGACCTGATCCGCGACCAGGATGGCGACGTCCTCGGCGTGGTTGCGCTCGAGATGGAAACCGGCGACGTGATGATTCTCGAAGCGAAGACCACGCTGTTTGCCACCGGCGGCGCAGGCCGTATCTTCGCAGCGTCGACCAACGCATTCATTAACACCGGCGATGGCATGGGCATGGCGGCGCGTGCAGGCCTGCCGCTGCAGGATATGGAATTCTGGCAATTCCACCCGACCGGCGTATCCGGTGCCGGCGTGCTGATTACCGAAGGCGTGCGCGGCGAGGGCGGTATCCTGATCAACGCCAATGGCGAGCGCTTCATGGAGCGCTACGCGCCGACGTTGAAAGACCTGGCTCCGCGCGACTTCGTGTCCCGCTCGATGGACCAGGAAATCAAGGAAGGCCGTGGCTGCGGTCCGAACAAGGATCACGTTCTGCTCGACCTGCGCCATATTGGCGCCGATACGATCAAGAAGCGTCTGCCATCGATTCTGGAAATCGGCCACAAGTTCGCCAACGTTGACGCAACCAAAGAGCCGATCCCGGTTGTGCCGACCATTCATTACCAGATGGGCGGTATCCCGACCAACATCAACGGCCAGGTTGTTGCGCCGAAGAACGGTAATCCGAAGGAGGTCGTCAACGGCATGTACGCGATCGGCGAGTGCGCTTGCGTCTCGGTCCACGGTGCGAACCGCCTCGGCACCAACTCGCTGCTCGACCTCGTCGTGTTCGGCCGCGCTGCCGGCAACCACATCGTTGCGCAGAACCTGAAGCAGAAGAACCACAAGCCGTTGCCGGCTGACGCCGCCGAGTTGGCGCTGTCGCGTCTGGCACGTCTGGAAACCAGTACCGGCTCCGAGCGGGTGCAGGACGTGGCGAACGCAATCCGTTCGACGATGCAGCAGTACTGCGGTGTGTTCCGTACGGATGAGTTGCTGCAGACTGGTCTGAAGAAAATCATGGAACTGGACGAGCGTCGCAAGCACGTGTCGTTCAAGGACAAGTCGAAGGTCTTCAACACCGCACGCGTCGAAGCGCTGGAGCTGGACAATCTGATCGAGACCGCAAAAGCCACCATTGTGTCCGCTGCAGCCCGTAAAGAATCGCGTGGTGCTCATGCGCACCGCGACTACGAGAAGCGCGACGACGAAAACTGGATGAAGCATACGCTGTGGTTCTCGGAAGGCAATCGCCTTGATTACAAGCCGGTCAATACCCAGCCGCTGACCGTTGAAACCTTCAAGCCAAAAGCACGTACTTTCTAAGGTAGGAACATGGCACGTACCCTTAAATTTCAAATCTATCGCTACGATCCGGACAAGGATGAGAAGCCGTACATGCAGGATCTGACGGTGACCCTGCAGGACACAGACAAAATGCTGCTGGATGCATTGCAGCGCATCAAGGCCGACGTGGACGATTCGCTGGCATTGCGCCGTTCCTGCCGCGAAGGTGTTTGCGGCTCCGACGCGATGAACATCAATGGCAAGAATGGTCTGGCCTGCACCACTAACCTGAACGAACTCACGGAACCGATCGTTTTGCGTCCGCTGCCCGGCCTGCCGGTCATTCGCGACCTGATCGTGGACATGACACAGTTCTTCAAGCAGTATCATTCGATCAAGCCATACTTGATCAATGAGACTATTCCGCCGGAGAAAGAACGTCTGCAGTCGCCGGCGGAGCGCGAGGAGCTCGACGGTCTGTATGAGTGTATCCTGTGCGCTTGCTGCTCGACTTCGTGCCCGTCGTTCTGGTGGAACCCGGACAAGTTCGTCGGCCCGGCAGGCCTGCTGCAGGCATATCGCTTCATCGCCGACAGCCGCGACCAAGCAACCAACGAGCGTCTGGACAATCTGGAAGATCCGTATCGCCTGTTCCGCTGCCACACCATCATGAACTGCGTCGATGTCTGCCCGAAGGGATTGAACCCGACCAAGGCAATCGGCAAGATCAAAGAGCTCATGGTGCGCCGCACGGTGTAAGTGACGTTCAAGAGGCGGAAGCGTCTATGACTTCCGCCTTATTTCCTGTGCTCTCCGGAATGCTTATTCTTGTGGGCACATGAAATAGAGTGAATGAGGAATTATGTCCACCACCCACCAGGCTGACCCGGTAAAACGCGCGCGTTTGCGTTGGCGCGCCCGTCGCGGTCTGCTCGAAAACGATTTGATCGTGACGCGCTTTCTCGATGCGTACGAAACCAGTCTGACCGACGAAGAGGTCGACGCTTTTTCGCGTTTGATGGATTTGGCGGACAACGAATTGATGGACTTGCTTCTGGCACGCAAGGAGCCTGTCGGCGATGTTGATTTGCCGCATGTTCATGCTTTGCTGGCGAGAATGCGTGCCGCTTGAGGCGGACGTAACAGGTTTTTGTTTTTCGGTTTTTTTTCCATTCGACTCACCCCTCCTCACTAGAAGGAAGAGACATGACCAACTCTGAAACCAAAGCAACACTATCGTTCTCCGACGGCTCTCCGTCGCTGGACCTTCCGATTTACAAAGGTTCGATTGGCCCTGACGTCATCGATATCCGCAAGCTGTACGGCGCAACGGGCAAGTTCACTTACGACCCGGGCTTCATGTCGACCGCAGCCTGCAATTCCTCGATTACCTATATCGATGGGGATAAGGGTGAGTTGCTGTATCGCGGCTATCCGATCGAGCAGCTTGCAGTCAACTGCGACTTCCTGGAAACCTGCTACCTGCTGCTGAATGGCGAATTGCCGAATGCAGCGCAAAAGGAGAAGTTCGTCAGCACCGTAACCAACCACACGATGGTTCACGAGCAGATGCAGTTCTTCTTCCGCGGCTTCCGTCGCGACGCACATCCAATGGCCGTGCTGGTCGGCACGGTTGGTGCGCTGTCGTCGTTCTATCACGACTCCCTTGACATCAACGATCCGCATCATCGCGAAGTATCGGCAATCCGTCTGATCGCCAAGCTGCCCACGCTGGTCGCGATGTCCTACAAGTATTCCGTTGGTCAGCCATTCGTGTACCCGCGCAATGACCTGTCCTACAGCGCCAACTTCATGCGCATGATGTTCTCTACGCCGTGCGCGGAGTACAAGGTCAATGACGTCCTGGTCCGTGCACTTGACCGCATCCTGATTCTGCACGCAGACCACGAGCAGAACGCTTCCACCTCGACAGTCCGTCTGGCCGGTTCTTCCGGTGCGAACCCGTTCGCCTGTATCGCTGCTGGTATCGCCTGCCTGTGGGGCCCGGCACACGGTGGCGCCAACGAGGCGGCACTCAACATGCTGGAAGACATCCAGCGCCAAGGCGGCGTTGAGCGCATCGGTGAGTTCATCGCGAAGGTCAAGGACAAGAATTCCAACGTCAAGCTGATGGGTTTCGGCCACCGCGTGTACAAGAACTACGACCCGCGTGCGAAGCTGATGCGCGAAACCTGCCACGAAGTGCTGAACGAACTCGGCCTGCACGACGACCCGCTGTTCAAGCTCGCGATGGCTCTGGAAAAGATCGCGCTCGAAGACGACTACTTCGTCCAGCGCAAGCTCTACCCGAACGTAGACTTCTACTCCGGTATCGTGCAGCGCGCACTGGGTATCCCGGTTTCCTTGTTCACCGGCATCTTTGCGATGGCACGTACCGTCGGTTGGATCGCTCAGTGGAACGAGATGATTTCGGATCCGGAACAAAAGATCGGTCGTCCGCGCCAGCTGTTCGTCGGCTCGCCGAAGCGCGATGTTCCGCCGTTGGCAAAGCGTGGCTAATTGCGGTAATTCGTAGCAAAAAAGAGCGAGCCCTAGTGGCTCGCTCTTTTTTTTGACTAGCATAAATATGCTATGCTAGCGGTTCCAAAATTTGGTAACACTTCAGGTCGTCACGTAGCCCTTCCCCCACAACTTGATGTGCGATCCGCTAACCGGTCAGGCCGTGTCGCGGAAGGTTTAATCAACCCGCTAATCTCGCGAAACGCGAAGAAAGGTGAGCAAGATGATGCAGCAGTACTTCTCCAACTCGTATCTGTTTGGAGGCAACGCACCGTACGTAGAAGAATTGTACGAGGCGTATCTCAACAATCCCGGTTCTGTTCCCGATAACTGGCGCGCGTATTTCGACGCGATGCAGAACGTCCCCGCCGTCGATGGCACCAACAAACCCGACGTGGCCCACGCACCGGTCATCGCATCCTTTGCCGAGCGCGCAAAACAAGGCCCGATTCGTACGGTCAGTGCATCCGCAGACGCTGAAATGGGCCGCAAGCGTGTCGCCGCGACTCAGTTGATTGCTGCGTATCGTTTTCTCGGTAACCGCTGGGCCAACCTCGATCCGCTGCAGCGCCAGGAACGCCCGATTATTCCCGAGTTGGAGCCGAGCTTCTACGGTTTTACCGACGCCGACATGGATATCGTGTTCAACATCAGCAACACGTATTTCGGCCCTGAAACCGCTTCGCTGCGCGACTTGCTCCAGTCGCTTCGTGACACCTATTGCCGTTCAATCGGCGCCGAATTCATGTACATGAGCGATCCGGCGCAGAAACGCTGGATGCAGGAACGTCTTGAATCGGTCCGTTCGACCCCGAATTTCTCTGCCGAGAAGAAGAAGCACATCCTCGATCGCCTGACCGCTGCAGAAGGCCTTGAGCGCTATCTGCACACTCGCTATGTCGGCCAGAAGCGCTTCTCGCTGGAAGGTGGGGAGAGCTTCATCGCTTCGCTCGACGAAGCGATCCAGCGCGCCGGCCAGAAGGGCGTGCAGGAAATCGTCATCGGCATGGCACACCGTGGCCGCCTGAACGTGCTGGTCAACACCCTCGGCAAGATGCCGCAGGATCTGTTCGCCGAATTTGAAGGCCGTCATGCGGACGACCTGCCGGCTGGCGACGTGAAGTACCACCAGGGCTTTTCGTCCGACATTTCCACCGCCGGTGGTCCGATCCACCTGTCATTGGCATTCAATCCGTCGCACCTCGAGATCGTCAACCCGGTCGTCGAAGGTTCCGCCAAGGCCCGCATGGAGCGGCGTGGCGATAAGGACGGCTCCCAAGTGATGCCAATCCTGGTGCACGGCGATGCCGCATTCGCAGGGCAGGGCGTCGTGATGGAAACCCTGAACCTGGCGCAGACTCGCGGCTACGGCACGGGCGGCACGGTCCATATCGTTATCAACAACCAGATCGGCTTTACCACGTCCGATCCGCGTGATACCCGTTCCACGCTGTACTGCTCCGATGTCGTCAAGATGATTGAGGCACCGGTGCTGCATGTGAACGGCGACGATCCGGAAGCCGTAGTGCTGGCAACCCAGATCGCAATCGACTTCCGCCTCGAGTTCAAGAAGGATGTCGTCGTCGACATCATCTGTTTCCGCAAATTGGGCCACAACGAGCAGGATACGCCGGCACTGACCCAGCCGTTGATGTACAAGAAGATCGGTCAGCATCCGGGTACGCGCAAGCTCTACGCCGACAAACTGGCAACCCAGGGCACTATTGCTGCCGACACCGGCGACGCAATGGTCAAGGCATATCGCGATGCAATGGATGCCGGCAAGCATACAGTCGATCCCGTGCTCTCCAATTTCAAGAGCAAGTATGCAGTCGACTGGATGCCGTTCCTCAACCGCAAGTGGACCGATGCCGCTGATACGGCAGTCCCGCTGGCTGAACTAAAGCGTCTAGCCGAGCGCATTACCACCGTGCCGGAAGGCTTCAAGCTGCATCCGCTGGTAGAGAAGGTGCTTGCCGACCGCGCTGCAATGGGCCGCGGCGAAATGAACCTCGACTGGGGCATGGGCGAACACCTCGCGTACGCCTCGCTGGTTTCCTCAGGCTATACCGTTCGTCTGACCGGCCAGGATGCGGGTCGCGGCACCTTCGTGCATCGCCATGCGGTGCTGCACGACCAGAAGCGTGAGCGTTGGGATGCAGGTACTTACATCCCGCTGCAAAACGTCTCCGAGAACCAGGCACCGTTTACCGTCATCGACTCCGTCCTGTCGGAAGAAGCTGTCCTCGGCTTCGAATACGGCTACTCCACCGCTGAGCCGAACACCTTGACGATCTGGGAAGCGCAGTTCGGCGACTTCGCCAACGGCGCGCAGGTTGTGATCGACCAGTTCATCAGCTCCGGTGAAGTGAAGTGGGGGCGTGCATCTGGTCTGGTGATGATGCTGCCGCACGGCTATGAAGGCCAGGGTCCTGAGCACTCGTCCGCACGTCTGGAGCGTTACCTGCAGCTGTGCGCAGACAACAACATGCAGGTGGTGCAGCCGACCACCGCTGCGCAGATCTTCCACCTGCTGCGCCGTCAGATGATCCGCCTGTTCCGCAAGCCGCTCGTTATCGCAACGCCGAAGTCGCTGCTGCGTAACAAGGATGCTGGTTCTCCGCTGTCCGAACTGGTCAAGGGCTCGTTCCAGACCGTTATCGGTGAGGTCGACGAGAAGATCGATCCGAAGAAGGTCAAGCGCGTGCTGGCCTGCTCCGGCAAGGTCTATTACGACCTCGTCAATGCCCGCAAGGAGCGTGGCGCATCCGACGTCGCGATCATCCGCATCGAGCAGCTGTATCCGTTCCCGCACAAGGCATTTGCTGCCGAGCTCAAGAAATTCCCGAACTTCACCGAGCTGGTGTGGACGCAGGACGAGCCGCAGAACCAGGGACCGTGGTTCCAGATTCAGCACAACATCTTCGAGAATCTGGAAGATGGCCAGAAGCTGGCATACGCAGGTCGTCCGGCGAGCGCATCACCTGCCGTTGGTTACTACGACAAGCATTATGCGCAGCAGAAGGCATTGATCGAAACCGCGTTCTCGAAGCTCAAGGGCTTCGTCCTGACCAAATAAAGACCCGACGGCGCGCTAGAAGCTGGCGCGCCGCACGAACAACCCGAAACGGAGAGTTACATGGCAATTATCGAAGTGAAAGTTCCGCAGTTGTCGGAATCCGTCGCAGAAGCAACCCTGCTGCAATGGCACAAGAAAGTGGGCGAAGCAGTCGCCCGTGATGAAAACCTGATCGACATCGAGACCGACAAGGTCGTGCTTGAACTGCCGGCTCCTGATGCTGGCGTAATCGTCGAAGTCATCAAGGGTGATGGCAGCACCGTCGTTGCCGGTGAAGTCATTGCCAAGCTCGACACTGAAGCCACTGCAGGCGCTGTTGCAGCACCAGCTGCAGCCGCAGCTCCGGCACCAGCACCAGCTGCCGCGGCACCTGCACCTGCAGCTTCCAGCGCAGCGGCCGGCATTGCGATGCCTGCAGCCGCGAAAATGCTCGCAGACAACAACATGTCGGCTGGCCAAGTGGCTGGTTCTGGCAAGGATGGTCGCGTTACCAAGGGCGACGTGATCAATGCGCTGCAGAACAAGCCTGCCGCTCCGGCACCGGCTGCTGCACCGAAACCCGCACTTCAACAGGTCGCCGCGCCGGTCAGCCCGAATTTGGCGAATCGTCCGGAAGAGCGTGTGCCGATGAGCCGCTTGCGCGCACGTATCGCCGAACGCCTGCTGCAGTCGCAAGCGACCAACGCCATCCTGACCACGTTCAATGAAGTGAACATGCAGCCGGTGATGGACTTGCGCAACAAGTACAAGGACAAGTTCGAGAAGGAGCACGGCGTCAAGCTTGGCTTCATGTCGTTCTTCGTCAAGGCTGCCGTTGCTGCGTTGAAGAAATACCCGATCCTGAACGCTTCCGTGGACGGCAATGACATCGTCTATCACGGCTACTTCGACATCGGTATCGCCGTCGGCTCGCCGCGCGGCCTCGTTGTGCCTATCCTGCGTGACGTGGACCAGATGACGATTGCCGAGATCGAGAAGAAGATCGCCGAATTCGGCGTGAAGGCAAAGGACGGCAAGCTGACTCTGGAAGAACTGACTGGAGGCACCTTCTCCATCTCTAATGGTGGTGTGTTCGGTTCCATGCTGTCCACCCCGATCATCAACCCGCCACAATCCGCTATTCTCGGCGTCCATGCAACCAAGGATCGTGCCGTCGTCGAAAACGGCCAGATCGTGATTCGCCCGATGAACTATCTGGCGATGTCCTACGACCATCGCATCATCGACGGCCGCGAAGCCGTCCTTGGTCTGGTCGCAATGAAGGAAGCGCTGGAAGATCCGGCGCGCCTGTTGCTGGACCTGTAAGAGAAATGATCTGAAGTCACACGCTCACGGAGTACGGAGGAATCCAGCTCCGTGAGCGTTGTCTATTCTGCGGAAAAACTAGGTTACGAAAATGGCGAAAAATTTTGATGTGGTTGTCATCGGCGGCGGCCCCGGTGGCTATATCGCAGCGATTCGCGCTGCACAGCTGGGTTTCAATACGGCCTGTATCGACGAATGGAAGAATGAGAAGAATGGCCCGGCACCTGGCGGCACGTGCACCAACGTCGGCTGCATTCCGTCCAAGGCGCTGCTGCAATCGTCCGAACACTATGAGCATGCCGGCCACGCTTTTGCCGATCATGGCATTGAGGTTAAAGGCCTCGGCATGAATGTCGGCCAAATGCTGGCCCGTAAGAACACCATCGTCAAGCAGAACAACGACGGCATCCTGTACCTGTTCAAGAAGAACAAGGTGACGTTCTTCCACGGCCGTGGTTCGTTCGTGAAGGCCGGCGCAGAAGGTTACGAAATCAAGGTTGCGGGGGCAACGGAAGAGGTAATTACCGGCAAACACATCGTTGTCGCTACCGGCTCCAACCCGCGTGCATTGCCGAACGCAGCGTTTGACGAAAAACTGATCCTGTCCAATACCGGTGCACTCGCAATCGACGCCGTGCCGAAGAAACTTGGCGTGATCGGCGCAGGTGTTATCGGTCTGGAGATGGGCAGTGTGTGGCGCCGCCTCGGTGCAGAAGTCACCGTGCTCGAAGCATTGCCGGCCTTCCTCGGTGCTGTCGACGATCAGATCGCCAAGGAAGCGCACAAGCTGTTTACCAAGCAGGGTCTGGCGATCAGCCTCGGCGTAAAAATCGGAGCGATTACTCCCGGCAAGAAAGATGTCACCGTTGAATACACCGACGACAAGGGCAATGCGCAAAAGGTCGTGTTCGACAAGTTGATCGTCTCCATCGGTCGCGTTCCGAATACCATCGGCCTGAACGCGGAAGCCGTGGGACTCAAGACCGACGAGCGAGGCTTCATCGTGGTTGACGGCGACTGCAAGACGAACCTGCCGAATGTCTGGGCAGTGGGCGACGTGGTTCGCGGTCCGATGCTTGCCCACAAGGCAGAGGAAGAGGGTGTTGCCGTTGCGGAACGTATTGCAGGCCAGCATGGCCATGTGAACTTCAATACAATTCCATGGGTCATATATACGTCGCCGGAAATCGCCTGGGTCGGCAAAACCGAGCAGCAGCTGAAGGCTGAAGGCGTTGCGTACAAGGCGGGTACTTTCCCATTCATGGCAAATGGTCGCGCTCGTGCACTTGGCGATACGTCGGGTATGGTGAAGTTCCTGGCTGATGCCAAGAGTGATGAAATCCTCGGCGTGCATATCATCGGCCCGATGGCATCCGAGCTGATTTCGGAAGCGGTCGTGGCAATGGAATTCCGTGCATCTGCGGAAGACATCGCACGGATTTGCCATGCTCATCCGTCGTTGTCGGAAGCAACCAAGGAAGCCGCTCTTGCGGTCGACAAGCGTTCGCTCAACTTCTAACTCCCGGGAGTAGTCATGCGCCACTTGATCCTGTTACTGCCACTTGCGCTTGCAGCATGTGCGACGACGGGATCGAGTGGTGGCAACATCGCCATCGAGACGACGTCGCGCGGCCAAGCAGTCGCTGGTGCTAACTGCGCTGTCAGCACTAATGCAGGCAGCTGGAATGTGACAACACCGGGATCGGTCAATATCGGCAGCGCGAGCGGTGACTTGCGCGTGGTTTGCCAGAAGGATGGCTACCGTACGTCCGAAATGGTCTTCCGGCCGTCCAGTCCATTTGGATCTAGCGTCGGCCTTGGCGTGGGTGGCGGCGGGGGCAATGTCGGAGTCGGAGTTGGCTTGAGCTTTCCAATCAGTCTTGGCGGCGGCACCTATCCCTCGCGGGTCACGGTCGATCTGAATCCCCTGTGAGCGCATTTCCTGTCACGTAAAGACACCATCGAAACGCATCAGCACTTTAAACAAGGCATAATCTGTAACGATTGTCCTCGGGGTTGGTGGTTCAGCATACTGCGGGCGAGCATGACTCGCCCGTTTTTATGTCTCTTTTGCAGGATGGCCTTCACTCCATCAGTGATTGCAATGGTAGCAACGGTTGAAAATACGATATGAACGTAAGGGAGTTCTATGAGCATGCGCTGGCGCAGCGCGGGTACAAGTCCGATGAGGCACAGCTTCGCGCAGTCGAGCGCCTGCAGCAGGCATACGAAGACTGGCGCGCATACAAGGCGAGACGGTCCAGTAAGCTCAAGAAGCTGATCAATCGCCCGGAAGTCCCTCGTGGAGTTTACATGTGGGGAGGTGTTGGGCGCGGCAAGTCATTCCTGATGGACAGCTTCTATTCCGTCGTTCCGGTCGTTCGCAAAACGCGCCTCCACTTCCATGAGTTCATGCGGGGTGTTCATCGCCAGCTCGACGAGTTGAAGGGCGTTGCCGACCCGCTCGACGAGGTTGCTCGGCGCATTGCGAAGAAGTACCGTCTGATTTGCTTCGACGAGTTCCATGTTTCGGATATCGCCGATGCAATGATTCTGTACAACCTCCTCAAGGCCTTGTTCGACAACGGTGTCTCGTTCATCATGACGTCGAACTACGCGCCCGACACACTCTATCCGGATGGGTTGCATCGCGATCGTATTCTGCCGGCCATTGCCCTGCTGAAGGAGAAACTTGATGTCCTGAACGTGGATGCCGGACTGGATTACCGCAAGAGAGCGCTTGAACAGGTGGAGGCGTACCACACGCCACTTGGTGCCGCGGCGGACCATGCGTTGCGCAAAGCGTTTGCAAGCATTGCCGAAACAGCAGACGAGGATCCACATATTCACATCGAGTCGCGCGAAATCAGGGCCTTGCGCCGCGCAGGCGGCGTTGTGTGGTTCGATTTCGCAACCCTGTGCGGCGGGCCGCGTTCACAGAACGACTATCTCGAGATTTCCAGCCGTTTTCACACGGTCATTCTGTCCGGCGTCCCATGTATGTCAGCGGCCATGTCATCCGAGGCGCGTCGCTTTACCTGGCTTGTCGACGTTCTGTACGATCACAAGGTCAAGCTTTTGATGTCAGCGGAAGTGGAGCCGGAAAAGTTGTATACAGAGGGTGTGCTCTCCAATGAATTTCACCGAACAGTATCGCGCATCATCGAAATGCAGTCATCCGAGTACATGCAAAGCGAAAGGCGCGACGTCGCAGAGTCCATCGCCTGATCCGACAATTTCCTTTCCCATCCTGCCCAATGACTTATACATGCCGAACTGAACGCAAGAAGGGCTTTGCTTCTGCGAGCCGCCACATCTTGCTTGTTGCATGGATCGTCGCATTGCACTCAACTTCGGCGACCGCGCAACAGACGCCACCAGAAGTCGCTTCGAAAGTCGCATCAACGGCTATCGTTGAGCGCTATCCGGCTGGTTCGATCAAAACAGTAGAGACGGCTGATGCAGCATTGGCAGACGTCGGCCGGGAGCGCGCCGCAATCGAGGCGCGTTTCTCAGCGGAAGAGCAGGCATGCCATCCCAAATTTTTTACTACATCATGCGTCGAGAAAGCGAAAGAGCGTCGACGCCAGGCGCTCGCGAGATTGCGCAAAGTGGAACTTGAGGCGAATGCATTCAAGCGGCAGGACCGGGCTCAGGAACGGGATAAGGCCGTGGCGGAACGGCAGGCACGGGCGGAAGCCGACCGCTTGGAGAGGGAACGTGCTTTGCAGGAGAAACCCTCGGGACCGACGGATGCCCCTCAACCCGAGAAACGCAATATTGAACGTAGTGCCCCGGCAGTTTTTCCTGACCGCGTAGCCGAACACGAAGGAAAAATGAAGCGCTTGCAACAGGAAGAGCAGGCTGGCGAGAAGCGGCGTGCCGAGAAGGTTGCGGACTACGAGAAGAAAGTAAAGGCGGCGCAGGAAAGGCAACGAAAAATCGCTGAAAGAAAAGCAAAAAAGGAAGCAAAGCAGCGTGCAAAGCAGGCGTCTCAGCAGGCCATTGAGCCTACGGGGCAATAAACCCGCGTTCGCACGGCTTGGCGGGTTCAGGAATCGCCTCGCTATCCACCTTTGGACGTTTGTCCGAAGCGCCCAACGTTCAGTGCTACATCAAGCGCTTCTTCAGCTTGTCTTTCCTATACTGCACGCTTCATTTTGTTTGCGGTGTAATCCTTGGTTTCCTGCGGCGGTTCAACGACCTTTACAATCGCCAATGTGCAGTTGTCGCCTGTACCATCCACAGCACGCTCGCGTGCCTTGTTGATCAGGAACTCCGATGCCTGGCGTGGCGTATTCATTGCGATGGCTACGCCGAGTTCCGCATCGGTGAAATAGTGCCAAAGACCGTCCGAGCAGAGTAAGAACGAGTCGCCTACCTTGAGTCCGTCATAGCGGCGCAGGCTCACTTGAGGTTCATTATCATGCGAGCCGAGCGCACTGACCAAGACGTTCGACAGATGGTGGTGCTGAGCCTCTTCACGAGAAAGCTTGCCTTCCTTAACGAGCATTTCGACGTACGAGTGATCGATTGTTCGTTCCGCAAAGTTCGGGCCATCAAAGCGATATAAGCGCGAATCGCCGACATGGGCCCAGACAGCGCGCCTGTCCGGTGTGATGACGAGGATGACGAGTGTGCTATGCGGTTTCTTCTCGGAAGAAATGGCCGTCAGCTTAATGATGGTATGTGCATCACGGGCAATTGCCACCAGCATTTTTTCGACGTCTTCGGTCTGCGGTGAAAACAAGTCAAAGGCTTGTTTCGCGGTGCGGATTACCTGTTCAGCCGCAAGCGCACCGCCGCTTAATCCACCCATGCCGTCAGCGACGACTGCCATTACATAGCCGGGAGCTCTTGGCGCAGCGAAGAGCGCTACGCGATCCTGCTGTTCCTTTCGGTCACCTATATGTTGGCCTGTGCCGGCTTCTATCTTGTAATGACTCATAGGTTGGGTCGTTTAACCTGATGTGGGGCAAAATTATTGCACGCTTAATACTATGCAATTCTTTTTGTAGACCTTTGTTACATATGCGAAGCGAAGAAGTGTATTCAGCGATGCATCCCGAAATTCGGCCTTGTTGCATGTACACTTCACAATTACCTTTTACTGAAGGTAAATGGTTGAACCTTCCTTGCCCGCTATACGTGCTTATGTTTCGCTCTTAGAATATAGCTTATAGCATCGATTTAACCAATTATGATTCCCACCGAAGATATTCAGCGCAGAATAATTGAGCTGGAAGTTGAGCATCGCGATCTTGACGCGGTAATTGAGCTCCTTACCCGCGATGCGCTGCATGACGAGCTCCAGTTGCGGCGCTTGAAGAAGCGTAAATTGCAGCTCAAGGATCATATAATCTTGTTGAAGATGCAACTCGTTCCAGATGCCCCTGCCTAATTTCTTGATAAAGGGGATCCCATATCCTCTTTATCGACATCCGCTTTGACAGACAACACAGCATCACCGCCGTCCCCGCAGATTAACCGCGACGCCGATATCGAGCAGTTATTTGATGCCCAAGGGCCGCTTAGCCAGGCAGTCAAAGGTTTTCGACCGCGTCAGTCGCAAACCGAGATGGCCAAGGCCATTGCGACGGCGATTTCAAACCAGCAAACCCTCATTGCCGAAGCGGGTACGGGTACGGGCAAAACCTTCGCTTACCTCGTCCCGGCGCTGCTTTGGGGCGGTAAGGTTATTCTTTCAACCGGCACCAAGAATCTGCAGGACCAGCTTTACCTGCGCGACATCCCGACCGTTCGTAAAGCATTACAGGCACCGGTATCGGTTGCGCTTCTAAAAGGACGTGCGAACTACGTTTGCCACTTTCATCTGGAACGCACGTTGCAGAATGGGCGATTGACTTCGCGCGATGACGTCGGTTACCTGCGCGAGATATCCCGGTTCATCAAAACCACCAACTCCGGCGACAAGGCGGAGCTGTCCAGGGTGCCGGAGTCGGCCCCGGTATGGAACCTCGTGACATCCACGCGCGATACCTGCCTTGGTGCGGAGTGCCAGTACTACCAGGACTGTTTCGTCATGAAGGCCCGCAAGGAAGCGCAGCAGGCAGACGTCGTCGTGGTAAACCATCATCTATTTTTTGCGGACGTTGCGCTCAAGGATACCGGCGTCGCCGAGCTGCTCCCTTCCGCGAACACGGTCATCTTTGACGAGGCGCATCAATTGCCGGAGACAGCGACGCTCTTCTTTGGCGAGACAGTGTCGACGTCACAGGTACTGGAGCTTTGCCGGGACGTACTGGCCGAAGGACTGGCGCATGCGCGCGACGGTGCGGACTGGGCAAAGCTGGTTGCACCCGTCGAACGTGCAGCCCGCGATTTGCGTCTCGCTTTTCCGCAGGATATCGTCCGCCTTTCAGTCAGCCAGATTGCCCCCTCCAGTGCATTTTTCCCGACGCTGGAGAAATTGCAGGATGAACTGCACGCGATGATTGCAGTGCTCGAGAAACAGGCCGAGCGTGCAGAAACGATCGAGCAATGCCGCACACGGGCAATCGAGCTGGCGGACAAGCTGGCAGCATGGGGCAGTGCCCAAACGACCGATCTGGACAAGGTCGGTCCAGGACAGGAGCGCGTGCTGTGGGTTGAGGCCTTCACGTCGTCACTGCAGCTGCACCAGACCCCTTTATCCATTGCACCAATATTCAGCAAGCAGCGCGAGGGCTCGCCACGGGCGTGGATTTTTACTTCGGCTACGCTTGCAGTGAAGAGCGACTTCAACCATTACACCTCGCAGATGGGGTTGTGGAACGAGCCAGCGCAGTCCTGGCCTAGCCCCTTCGATTACGGCAAGCAGGGCCTGCTGTACGTGCCAGATAACCTCCCTCAGCCAAATGCCGTCAACTATACGGATGCGGTGATCGATGCGGCACTGCCGATGATTGAAGCATCCGGCGGCCGTGCCTTCTTTTTGTGCACCACGCTGCGGGCCGTGAACCGAGCCGCCGAACGACTGCGCGAAGAGTTCGAAAGGCGGAAATTGCCCTTCCCATTGATGGTGCAGGGCGAAGCAGGGCGAACGGAACTGCTCGACCGGTTTCGCGCCGCGGGAAATGCGGTGCTCATCGGAAGCCAGAGTTTCTGGGAAGGTGTGGATGTGCGGGGCGAAGCGCTCTCGCTGGTCATCATCGACAAACTACCCTTTTCCCCACCGGACGACCCGGTCCTCGCTGCGCGCATCGAGGCGCTTGAGAAGAAGGGGCTGAACGGCTTCGTGCATCACCAGTTGCCGGAGGCGATCATCAACCTGAAGCAGGGCGCTGGTCGGTTGATCCGGGATGAAGGGGATCGAGGAGTGTTGATGATTTGTGATCCGCGACTGATCTCGAAACCTTATGGCCGGCGGATATGGCAGAGCCTGCCGCCGTTCAAGAGGACTCGTGAAGCCGCAGTGGCACAGGCATTCTTCAAGGACGTGGAGGCAAACGCGAGTAATGGGGCCTGACAACCAGCGGCCTGACACTTAGCGGTATTTTCCGGAGTTCTCCTGCAACCGTCGATGCAGGAGAACTTTGTGCAGTGGTGAGATGGGCAGCAAGTTCACTGTTTTTACTTCTGCGGTTGGATAACCACTTTGCCCGTCACTTTGCGTGCAGCCATGTCGTTCAATGCGCGTGGTGTGTCGGCAAGGGCATAGCGGCCAGAAATATGCGGCTTGATCTTGCCCTCTGCCATCCATGTCATCAGCTCACGCATGGCTGCCATATTGGCCTTGGGCTCCCGCTTGGCAAACTCGCCCCAGAATACGCCAACGATCGAAGCCCCTTTCAACAAAGGCAGGTTAAGCGGCAGCTTCGGAATATCGCCATTCGCGAATCCGATTACCAGATAGCGCCCACGCCATGCGATGGAGCGGAATGCCGGTTCTGCATAAATGCCGCCTACCGGATCGTAAATGACATCCGGCCCTTTGCCGCCGGTTGCTTCCTTGACGGCTTCACGCAGGTCTTGTGTGCTGTAGTTGATTGTTGCATCTGCGCCGTGCTGCTTGCATACAGCGAGCTTTTCATCCGAGGATGCGGCGGCAATGACCCGAGCGCCGAGCGCCTTGCCAATCTCGATTGCTGCCAATCCGACACCACCCGCAGCACCAAGGACGAGCATGGTTTCGCCGGCTTTCAACTGCGCGCGGTCTACTACCGCATGATGCGAGGTTCCGTAGGTGAGGGTCACGGCAGCAGCCGTATCGAAGTCGAGGCCGGGAGGCATCGGCATTAGCATCTTCGCCGGTACGGCGATTTGCTGTGCGAATGCACCCTGGCTGACAAATGCCAGCACCTTGTCACCGGGTTTGAACTGTGTGATTCCTTCGCCTACCGAGCGAATCACGCCCGCGAGTTCGCTGCCCGGTGTGAAGGGGAGTTCGGGCTTGAACTGGTACTTGTTTTGAATGATCAGGACATCAGGAAAATTGACGCCTGCCGCCTGTACGTCGATCGCTACTTCACCGGGACCGGGCACAACGTCAGGTAACTCCTCTACAACCAGCGTATCGGGTAATCCCCAGGACTTGCAGAGGATTGCTTTCATGGTGTCTCCTTTGTGTTTGTGGTTTATAAAAAAAGAACGATCGTTTTATTCTAGGCGGATGCCGCAGAATGTCAATATCTTCACAGGACGGCAAAATCGCTTCGGTTAAAATTCACCTATGAAAATTCTCGTTAGTAACGACGATGGTTACCTCGCCCCCGGTATCATCGCCTTGGCCGATGCATTAAGACCGATTGCCGAAATTGTTGTCGTTGCGCCGGACAGCAACCGCTCCGGCAGTTCGAACTCCCTGACGCTGGATCGACCGCTTTCTGTTTATCGCGCCGAAAACGGCTTCTATTTCGTGAACGGGACACCTTCGGACTGTGTACACGTTGCACTTACCGGAGGGATCGCTTTCAAGCCCGACCTGATCGTTTCAGGGATCAATCAAGGGCAGAACATGGGGGACGACACGCTGTATTCGGGCACTGTCGCAGCTGCAACCGAAGGGTTCTTGTTCGGCATTCCTGCAATTGCGTTTTCGCAGGTCGAGAAAGGCTGGGCGCATGTGGATGCTGCTGCTTGTATCGCGCGGGAGTTTGTCGAGCGCGGTTTCGCTATGCTCTCGAAACCGTATTTGCTGAACGTCAATATTCCGAACTTGCCCTATGATCAGATAAAAGGTGTGAAGGCGACACGCTTGGGCAAGCGCCACGAATCCGAGGCGGTCATCAAATCACAGGATCCTCACGGACGCGAGATTTTCTGGATCGGCCCGGCAGGCAAAGCGAAGGATGCGGGCGAGGGAACGGATTTCCATGCCGTTGCAGACGGGTTCGTCTCGGTAACGCCTCTTCGGGTTGATCTGACCCATACAGCACAACTGGATTTGCTGAAGAAGGGCTTGGTATGAACGGCAGCGACAAGCGTTTCCCGTTGCCGTTGTCTTCCGTGGTCGAAAGCCCAGGCAGGAAGACGACGGCGAATGCTGTCTCACCAGGCAAGGTTGCGACACCTCAAACGGCAACGCAAAATGCCGCGCAAAGTGGGACGCGGCTTCAGCCTCCACGTGAGTTGAAGAGCAGACCGGCGCCGGCGCAGTTGGCTTCGCAAACAACTTCAAGTTCACCGCGCCCCATGCCGCTCGTGTCCGATGCGGTTCGCGTCGCGATGGTTGCTCGGGTCGCCAAGCAGGGGGTTAAAGACACAAAGGTGTTGGCGGCTATGGAAGCCGTGCCGCGCCATATGTTCGTCGAGTCGGGCTTGTCGAGCCAGGCCTATATCGATGCCTCTCTGCCCATTGGTCACCATCAGACCATCTCTCAGCCTTATATCGTCGCACGAATGATTGAAGTCTTGCGCGCAAATTCCAATGGTGGTGTATTGAACAAAGTGCTGGAAATCGGCACTGGCTGCGGTTATCAGGCTGCAGTTCTGTCGTTGGTGGCGAAGGAAGTGTATTCAATCGAACGAATCAAGCCGCTGCATGAGCTGGCAAAGGCCAATTTGCGCCCGCTGCGTATTGCAAATATCCGCCTCCAATACGGAGATGGTATGCTTGGCCTTCCTCAAGTGGCACCGTTCGACGGTATTATTCTGGCCGCGGCCGGACTGGAAGTCCCGCAGGCCTTGCTTGATCAATTAAGTATCGGCGGCAGGCTGGTGGCTCCGGTCGGGGCTCGTCATCAGGTCCTGCAGCTCATTGAGCGCGTAGGCAAATTCGAGTGGACGAATACCACTTTGGAAGATTGTCATTTCGTTCCGCTGCGTCCCGGGGTGGTCTGATGTTGCGTCGGGCTGGGATGATTTCCGGCTACAGCCGCCAAAACGATTAATAGTATGAGAATGAGAAAAGTACGCTTAGTATTTCTGGCGCTTCTGCCTGCCATGTTCGCTGCATGTACTGTAACTCCGCGCCAGGCAGCGCCGGTCGTGGACCGGACTGCCGGCGGAAAGGCGGTCGAAGCCACGCGTGGTGCGGCGCCCGCTGCCGCCGCGCCCAAACAGGCGGATGCGCGCGGTTATTACGTAGTCAAAAAGGGCGATACACTCCTGCAGATTGCTCTCGATTTCGGCCAAAACTATCGCGATCTCGTCGTCTGGAATAACCTCGCCAACCCGAACGACATCAAGGTCGACCAGCCACTGCGCGTCCTGCCCCCGGAGGGCGGTGCACAAACCGGAAGCGTTGCCACCTCTTCGGGCGTTGAAGTGAGGCCGTTGTCTCCCGGTGCGCCTGCCGCTGGCAATGCACCGAACAAATCTGCACCGCGCGGAGATAAGCGCCCCTATACGGAAGGCGTGCTGGCAGAATTGCAAAAGCCTGATACGAACGGTGGCTCGGCTGTTGCATCAAATGCGGTGCCGAAACATGAGCAGCCCAAAGCCGTCGAAAAGACCCCGGAACCGCCTGCCGCCGCGGCTCCAGACGAGGAGGGCATTTCCTGGATGTGGCCGGCTGAAGGCAAAGTGATTTCTGCCTTTAGTGAAGGCAAGAGAGGCATCGATATTGCCGGCAAGATGGGGCAGCCGGTGCTGGCGGCAGGAGCGGGAAAAGTCCTGTATGCTGGTAGCGGCATCCGCGGGTATGGCAATCTGGTTATTGTCAAACATTCCAACAATTTGTTGTCCGCATACGCGCATAACAAAACCATCTTCGTGAAAGAAGATCAAAGCGTAACCAAGGGACAAAAAATTGCGGAGATGGGAAACTCCGACACGGATGAAGTAAAACTGCATTTCGAGATTCGCCAGCAAGGAAAGCCAGTCGATCCATCAAAATTTCTGCCAAGCCGCTAAATGAATCGTACGCCCCGCGATCCCATCGATGATGAAACACCTCCGGATGATCTGGCCGAGGACATTCCGCTCAATGTTGCCGATGAGGCTGGCGATGGGCTGGTCGATGACATTGACGACTCGGACCGTGGTAACAGCTCTGTAGTATCCGGGGCGGATCCAGTCGATGAGCTGAAGACGGTACTTGCTGCCGAATTATCCACCGACACGACGCAGCATTACCTGAACCAGATTGGCGCACGCCCCTTGCTGACAGTGGATGAAGAAATTCACTTCGCAACATTGGCGAAACAAGGCAATTTCGAGGCGCGCCAGAAGATGATCGAGCATAACCTGCGTCTGGTTGTGTCGATTGCAAAGCATTACATCAATCGTGGCGTTGTGTTGCTCGACTTGATTGAAGAAGGCAATCTCGGCCTCATGCGTGCGATCGACAAGTTCGAGCCGGAACGGGGTTTTCGTTTTTCGACCTATGCGACATGGTGGATTCGCCAGAGCATTGAGCGTGCAATCATGAACCAGGCGCGCACCGTGCGATTGCCAGTGCATATGGTGCGTGAGCTCAATCAAATTCTTCGCGCCAAATATCACCTGGAAGCCCAGCACCACGACGGCAAGGATGCAACCGCCGAAGACATCGCGCACCTTGTCGACAGGCCGGTCGAGGATGTGCAGGATATCCTCGCGCTTTCGGAGCATGCGACATCGCTGGATGCGCCTCTTGATAATGACCCGCAGGCCAGCCTGATGGACATGCTGCCCGGGGATGTCGAGGACGGTCCGGATTCGCGCGCGGAACACCATGAAATGACGATACTGGTGCGTGACTGGCTGAAGAAGCTTCCCGACAAGCAGCGCGTGGTCATTGTTCGCCGCTTCGGCCTGGACAATGATGACCCGGCTACGCTGGAGGAGTTGGCGGCGGAGATGAGCGTCACGCGCGAACGCGTCCGCCAGATTCAGCAAGAGGCGTTGGTCAAACTCAAGCGTGCATTGACTGCCCGAGGCGTCGGCAAGGACGCTTTACTGTGACCCCTGTTCTGGTATTCGACATCGAGACGATTCCCGATGTGGCGGGCTTGCGCGTCCTGAACGGCTATGATCCTGCAATGAGCGATTCGGAAGTGGCTGCCGCAGCATTTGCAGCCCGACGCGACAAGAGCGGCTCGGATTTTCTCCAGCATCACCTGCACAGAATCGCCGCAATTTCCTGCGTGTTCCGCGATAACGAGGGATTCCGCGTCCGTTCGCTGGGCAGCCTCGAAGATCAGGAATCGAAGCTCATTAACGATTTTTTTCGCATCATTGACAAGTACACCCCGCAGTTAGTGTCATGGAATGGTGGTGGTTTCGATCTGCCAGTGTTGCATTACCGGGCAATGATCAATGGCGTAACGGCGTCGCGTTACTGGGAAATGGGTGACGAAGACCGCGACTTCAAATGGAACAATTATTTGAGCCGGTATCACACCCGCCATCTCGACCTGATGGATTTGCTTGCCCTCTATACCGGTAGGGCAAACGCGCCATTGGACGACCTTGCAAAGTTGTGCGGGTTCCCCGGCAAACTGGGTGTTGATGGCTCCCAGGTCTGGACGTTGTACCAGGAAGGCCGTTTGAATGAAATTCGCGACTACTGCGAAACCGACGTCGTCAATACCTACCTGGTATATTGCCGGTTTCAGCTAATGCGCGGCGCAATGACAAAGGCTGCCTACGAAGAGGAAATCTCGCTAGTACGCTCGTCACTGGCAAGGCTCGACGGATCGCACTGGCAAGAGTATCTTGCCGCATGGTAGTCTGAGCGCATTTTTCGGCTCATTTCCAGATCCATTATCCCGTTTTCCGGGCTTTGAGAGTCCGGCAATTCAATAAGATTTCTTATGCAGCACAATACGATTGTTATCGAATCCCTCGACATGGAAGGTCGGGGTGTTGGTCATTTACAGAATGAAGACGGCACGCCCGGCAAGGTTATTTTCGTTGAGGGAGCATTACCAGGCGAACGAGTCAGCTACCAGTCTTTCCGGAAGAAGCCGAAGTGGGAAGCCGCGACGATGACTGAATTGCACAGCGAGTCCTCGCTGCGGGTGAGGCCGAAATGCGAATATTTCGGCGTGTGCGGCGGGTGCGCAATGCAGCATCTCGAGCCGTCCGCGCAGGTCGCGATGAAGCAGCGCGTCCTTGAGGATAACTTGTGGCACCTCGGTAAAGTGCGCGCCGAAACAATGATGCGTCCGATTTTCGGGCCGACTTGGGGCTATCGTTATCGGGCGCGCCTGTCGGTGCGTAACGTCCAGAAGAAGGGTGGTGTGCTGGTCGGTTTCCACGAAAGGAAATCGTCGTATATCGCAGACATGAAGTCCTGCGAGATTCTACCGCCTCATGTATCGGCCATGCTGGTGCCGTTACGCAAGCTGGTTGAGTCGCTGAGCATTTTCGAGCAAATGCCGCAGATCGAGTTGGCCGTGGGCGAGGATGTAACCGCCTTGGTTCTGCGCATCATGGCGCCTCTCACGACTGACGATGAAGACAAGCTAAAGGTATTTGCGGACGTGCATCGCATCCAGTGGTGGTTGCAACCCAAGGGGCCCGATACCGTTTACCCGTTTTACCCGACAGATGTGCAATTGCACTATGCATTGCCTGAGTTCGGTGTGAAGATGCCGTTCAAACCCACCGATTTCACGCAGGTAAATCACCATATCAATCGGGTCCTGGTGGCGCGTGCGCTGTGCTTGCTGGAGGCGCGTTCTGATGATCGTGTAGCCGACTTGTTCTGCGGTCTCGGGAATTTTACGCTGCCGATCGCAACGCAAGTGCGGGCAGTGGTTGGCATCGAGGGGAGCACTGCACTGACGGAGCGCGCCTTGGATAATGCACGCGCCAACGGGTTGGCCGAAAAGACGACGTTTTACTGCCGCAACTTGTTCGAAGCCACAACGGAGGATTTTGTTGCGCTTGGTAAGTTCGACCGGATTCTCATCGATCCGCCGCGCGAAGGTGCAATTGCGGTATGCCAAGCCATTGCGGGCCTTGATCCAGCGATGAAGCCCAGACGTATCGTGTACGTTTCCTGTAATCCGTCCACGCTGGCGCGTGATGCCGGTTATCTTGTTCATCAAGGTGGTTATGCCTTGAAGCAAGGAGGAGTGGTGAATATGTTCCCGCACACGGCACATGTCGAGTCGATGGCCGTGTTCGATCTCGTGCATTAACGAGTAGGGAAACAGCAATAAAAAAGCCGACCCAAGGTCGGCTTTTTGTTTGACCTCAATCGCGATTAATCACGCTCTCCGCCGAAAATTCCCAAGAGGGCCAGCAGGTTGCTGAAGATGTTGTACACGTCGAGATAGATCGCAAGCGTTGCGGTGATGTAGTTAGTTTCGCCGCCATTAATAACTTGCTGAACATCGTAAAGAATGAAAGCAGAAAAGATCGCGATGGCCAATACCGAGATCGCCAGATAAAGTGCCGGCAACTGAAGAAAAACGTTTGCCAGAGCTGCAACCAGAATGACCAGTACGCCGGCAAACAGCCATTTCCCCATGCCGGAAAAATCGCGTTTGGATACTGTTGCAATCGTTGCCATGGCCGCAAAAATCGTCGCGGTGCCGCCAAAGGCGGTCATGATCAGTGAAGCGCCATTGGAAAAGCCCAAGATGTGGCCAATGAGGCGTGACAGCATCAAGCCCATGAAGAAGGTAAAGCCCAGCAGGACTGCAACACCCAAACCTGAATTTTTTGTCTTCTCGATTGCATAAAAGAAGCCAAATGCAATTGCCAAAAACGCCATGAAGCCGATGAGCGGGCTGCCGGAGAAGAAGGAAAACTTGAGTTGCACTCCAATCCATGCCCCCAAGACTGTGGGAATCATGGAAATGGCAAGCAGCCAGTACGTATTGCGCAGTACGCGATGACGAACTACGAGGGCTTCGCTGGACGCGCCGTAAATTCGTTGCAGGTTTTGATCCATATTGCCTCCGATGTCGTTTAATACAGGAATAAGTGACAAGAGCATAGCATGTGCAGTTCCGAAGTAGAGAGATTGGACACTATGCGACGTGCGGGTTGCATCGGGGGCCGCCGTCCCGAATCCCTTGGGAAAAGCCTTTCATGCTAGAATAGAAGGTTAGTTGAATTCTCAGTTATTTATCTTAACCCTTTCTTTTTATTGGAGTTTTTACAGATGGCAATCGAACGCACCCTGTCGATCATCAAGCCCGACGCAGTCGCAAAAAACGTAATCGGCCAGATTTACACCCGCTTTGAGAACGCCGGCCTGAAAATCGTCGCTGCCCGCATGGCGCAACTCTCCCGTGCCGAGGCTGAAGGTTTCTACGCTGTTCACCGCGAGCGTCCTTTCTTCAAGGATCTGGTCGACTTCATGGTGTCCGGTCCAGTGATGATCCAAGTGCTGGAAGGCGAGAACGCGATTGCCAAGAACCGTGAACTGATGGGCGCAACCGACCCGAAGAAGGCGGACAAAGGTACTATCCGTGCCGACTTTGCTGACTCCATCGACGCAAATGCCGTACATGGCTCCGATGGTACGGACACTGCTAAGGTGGAAATTGCGTATTTCTTCCCGGCGCTTAACGTTTATTCCCGCTAATTAAAAAAATACCACTCGCCTCAATGAAGTCGATTTTCTGAAAGGCGAGTGACACAGTGACATATTTTTATGACGGCTCTCACCAATTTGCTGGATCTCGATCCCGCGCAACTTATTGCCTACTGTGGCGAGTTGGGTGAGAAGCCGTTTCGCGCCAAGCAGTTGCAGCGCTGGATACATCAATTCGGCGCCAGCGACTTCGACTCCATGACGGACTTGGCAAAGTCGCTGCGTGAAAAGCTCAAGGCGCGCGCGACGATTGCTGCACCGACAGTCATCAGCGATCACACATCCGCCGACGGCACCCGTAAGTGGCTGCTCGATGTCGGACAAGGGAATGCAGTCGAAACGGTATTCATTCCCGAGGAAGCCCGTGGCACCTTGTGTGTCTCCACGCAAGCGGGCTGTGCAGTTAATTGTCGATTCTGTTCGACGGGGAAGCAGGGCTTCAATCGCAACCTGTCTGTCGGCGAAATCATCGGTCAACTCTGGATGGCGGAGTTCGAGCTGCGCCGTACCAAGGGAATTGAGCCCGGACCCAAGGGCGAACGCCAGATCACGAATGTCGTCATGATGGGTATGGGCGAGCCGTTGCTGAATTTCGAGCCGACCGTAACTGCACTCAGGTTGATGCTTGACGATAATGCTTACGGATTGTCGCGGCGTCGGGTTACTGTCTCCACCAGTGGCGTGGTTCCGATGATCGATAAGCTTGCGCAGGAGTGCCCGGTCGCACTGGCCGTATCGCTTCATGCATCTAATGACGCATTGCGTGATGGTCTCGTGCCACTGAATAAGAAATACCCGCTGTCCGAGTTGATGGCGGCATGCCGGCGCTATCTCGCGTATGCGCCCAGGGACTTCATAACGTTTGAGTACTGCATGCTCGATGGCGTTAATGACGCCGATGCACATGCGCGCGAACTAGTTGCTCTTGTGCAGAATGGCGATGCTCCCGTTCCATGCAAATTTAATCTGATTCCATTTAACCCGTTCCCTGAATCAGGGTTGAAACGCTCCAATAGCGCTCGCATAAAGGCTTTCGCACAAATACTGATGGATGCAGGCATCGTGACAACTATTCGCAAGACGCGTGGTGACGATATTGATGCGGCGTGCGGCCAGCTTGCCGGCGAGGTGCAAGACCGTACGCGCGTGCAGGAACGAATGCAGAAAATGGTGGAGTACCAAAAAAAATTCGGCAAAGACTTCGGTCGCATTGTGGAGGTGCCCAAGTGATAAGAAGACCACACTTCTCGTTGATTGTTTGCCTCGTTGCGTTGGCGTTTTCACTTTCAGGATGTGGGACCAAGCCGGTTGATGATTCGCAGAATAGTCTTTCGACCGCTGCTGATCAGACCGACAGCCAGAAGCGTGCACGCATTCGTCTGCAGCTCGCGGTGAACTACTACGAGCAACGCCAAATGGCCGTAGCGCTCGATGAGATCAAGCTCGCACTGCAGGCTGATCCGAATTTTGCGGATGCGTATAGCATGCGCGCGCTGATTTACATGGAAATGGGTGAAAACCGCAAGGCGGAAGATGACTTCTTGCAGGCGATTCGTCTGGCACCCAATAACCCCGATTTCAGCAATAACTATGGCTGGTTCTTGTGCCAGACCGGCCGGGAAAAACAGTCGATTGCTTATTTTGATACTGCGCTGAAGAACCGTGCTTACCAGTCGCCGGCAAAGGCGCTGAACAACGCGGGTATCTGCAGTCTCAAACTGAAAGACAAGACGGCCGCAGAGCGCTATTTCGCGCAGGCCTTTCAATCGGAGCCGGGCAATATCTCCACCAACATCAACCTTGCCAAAATATATTATGACCGTGCCGATTATGAGCGTGCACGCTTCTATATCGGGCGAGTAATGAAGGCGGATGTCATGACGGCAGAAGTTTTGTGGCTCGCAATTAAGATCGAGCGCAAGCTTGGTGATCGCGTCGCCGAAAACAGCTTGGCGACACAGTTGCGACGCAGGCACGGCGGCTCTGTCGAATATACTGCGTACCAGCGTGGAGCGTTCGATGAGTGATCCCGACATCAACGGCCAAGCGGTTCCGGCTGAACAGCCGAATGGCAGCCAAGCGCTTGCGTCGCCAGGTGCAAGGCTGGCGGCATACCGCAATGAGAAAGGGTGGACGGTCGAGCAGGTTGCGAGCCAGCTGAATCTCGCGCCGCGGCAGATCGTCGCAATCGAGAGCGATGACTATGCCGCATTGCCGGGTATGCCTATCGTGCGCGGATTCATTCGTGCTTATGCGAAGTTGCTGAAGGTGGACGCTGCGCCGCTGCTGGCTACACTTGACACTGAGGCTGCCGAGGCAAACGAATCAATCGTCCCGCGAAAGACACTTTCAACGCCGTTTTCAGAAGCTCGCCTTCCATCCATGACGGACCGTCCGGGTTTGTCATCGAAGTGGATCATTGGGACGTTGCTGGTTCTCCTGATTGGTGTTGCGATCTGGGCGAGCCGGCAGGATGGTGGCGTTACCGAAATGTCCGAGTCATCCTCAGCGCCAACGCAGCAAGGTCAGGTTGACATGCCCGCTGCAGATAAGGTGGAGCGCCGAGTGCCAGATGCCACGAGTCAAGAACCGGCTGTTGCACCGGGCCCGGTCAGCGGTGCGAAGGATAACGTCGGTTCCGGCACTAGCACGGCGCTAGGCGCTGGTGTGAATACCGCACCAGTGACTCAGTCGCCGCAACCTATGTCGGCACCGGCCGCTTTGCCTGCATCAAACGGTGCTGCTCCAACCGGCAATAACGCCTTGCATTTGGCCGCCCGCGAAGATTCCTGGGTGGAGATCCGTCGTACTGGGAATAGCGCCGTTCTCGTTTCTCGTATCGTGAAGGCAGGCGAGTCCGAAACCGTTCAGGTAACCGAGCCGGTTTCGCTCGTTATCGGGAATGCTGCGGGTGTCGATGCGAGCCTGCGTGGAGTGCCGCTTGAACTCAAGCCGGGTACGAAAAGTAATGTTGCACGCGTAAATTTGAAGTAGATAGTATGGCCTCAGTGAATGCTCCAATCGCATCCGGACCCCTTGCGCGCCGCAACAGCCGCAGCGTGACAATCCGCCATGGCAACAGGGTAATTACCGTTGGCGGCATCGCGCCGGTCGTTGTCCAGTCGATGACAAACACCGATACCGCGGATGCAATCGCCACAGCAATCCAGATCAAGGAGCTGGCGCGCGCCGGTTCCGAACTCGTTCGGATTACCGTCAATAATCCGGAGGCCGCCGCAGCTGTCATTGCTATCCGCGAACAACTGGACAAGATGGATGTGGATGTTCCACTGGTGGGCGACTTTCACTATAACGGACACAAGTTGCTCCAGGATTTTCCCGAATGTGCACAGGCGTTGTCCAAATACCGTATTAACCCGGGCAATGTCGGGCAGGGTGCGAAACGGGATGTCCAGTTCGCGCAAATGATCGAGGTTGCGTGCAAGTACGACAAACCGGTCCGTATTGGCGTCAATTGGGGTAGTCTTGACCAGGCTTTACTGGCTCGCATCATGGACGAAAATGCCCGCAGGGCAGAGCCGTGGGATGCAAAGGCTGTCATGTACGAGGCGCTGGTAACCTCAGCCATAGAAAGCGCACAACAAGCCGAAGAAATCGGCCTCGCGAGCGACAAGATCATATTGTCTGCCAAGGTCTCTGGTGTTCAAGACCTGATTGCCGTGTACCGCGAGCTTGCTCGTCGCTGCGAATATCCATTGCATTTGGGACTCACCGAGGCCGGAATGGGAAGCAAGGGTATCGTTGCCTCGACAGCGGCACTTTCTGTGCTGTTGCAGGAGGGGATTGGCGACACGATTCGTGTTTCCCTGACCCCTGAGCCGGGCGGAGGCCGGACAAAAGAAGTGGTGGTTGCGCAGGAAATCCTGCAAACCATGGGGCTTCGCAAATTTGCGCCCATGGTGATTGCATGCCCTGGTTGCGGACGCACCACCTCAACGGTATTTCAGGAGCTGGCTGACAGGATTCAGACCTATCTGCGTGAGCAAATGCCGGTGTGGAAGAAGCAGTATCCCGGTGTAGAGGACATGAATGTCGCCGTCATGGGATGTATCGTGAACGGCCCGGGTGAATCCAAACATGCGAACATCGGCATCAGTCTTCCGGGAACCGGTGAATCGCCGGCTGCCCCAGTGTTCGTCGATGGAGAAAAGAAGGTCACCTTGCGTGGCGACCGGATTGCCGAAGAATTCCAGGCTATTGTGCTGGACTACGTTAAAACCCGTTATGGAAAAGAATCGGCTGGCATCTAAACCCTAAGCCAATTCGTGAATTAAGTAAAAGAATGTCAGAAAACAAGAAGGTAGAAAAAATCGTCGGCGTCAAGGGAATGAACGATATCCTGCCGGCCGACGCGCCGCTGTGGGAGTTGTTCGAGAACACCGTGCAATCGGTGTTGAAAAGCTACGGTTTCCAGCAGATTCGCACGCCCATCGTAGAGCCGACCGCCTTGTTTGCGCGCGGCTTGGGTGCGGTGACGGATATCGTCGAAAAGGAGATGTATTCTTTCGTCGATTCGATGAACGGCGATCAATTGACGCTGCGTCCGGAAAGCACGGCCGGCGTCGTACGTGCCGCCTTGGAGCATAACCTGACTTACGACGGGCCGAAGCGGCTCTGGTATGCCGGGCCCATGTTCCGGCATGAAAAGCCGCAACGTGGTCGCTACCGCCAGTTTCATCAGGTTGGTGCCGAAGCATTGGGGTTCACTGGTCCGGATATTGACGCCGAACTGATCATGCTGTGCCAGCGGTTGTGGGATGATCTCGGCCTGCAAGGTATCAGGCTCGAGTTGAATTCGATCGGCAATGCGGACGAGCGCAACCGTCACCGCGCGGATCTTGTGGCCTATTTTGAGCAGCATAAGGATTTGCTCGATGCTGATGCCCAGCGGCGCTTGCATTCGAATCCGCTACGGATTCTCGACACCAAGAACCCTGCAATGCAGGAGATGGTGAATGCTGCGCCGAAGCTGCTTGACTATCTGGGAGAGGAGTCCCGTGCTCACTTCGAAGGTGTGCAAAAGATCCTCCGGCATAACAGCATTCCATTCACCATCAATCCACGCCTTGTCCGCGGCATGGATTACTACAATCGGACGGTGTTTGAATGGGTGACCGACCAGCTCGGGTCGCAAGGCACCGTATGCGGCGGTGGCCGTTATGATCCTCTGATTGAAATGTTCGGCGGCAAGCCGACGCCCGCCTGCGGATTCGCAATCGGAGTCGAGCGCTTGCTCGAGCTGATGAAGGCAAATGGCGAGACGTTTGCGCCGCATCAGTGTGACGTTTATGTAGTCCATCAAGGTGAAGCAGCACAGTTGCAGGCGTTTGTCATCGCGGAGCGGTTGCGCGATGCCGGATTGGACGTCGTCCTGAATTGCGCTTCGTCCAGCGGTGGGACCAGTTTCAAATCGCAAATGAAAAGGGCTGACACCAGCGGCGCCAGCTATGCTGTCATCATTGGCGAAGACGAAGTTGCCAAGGGCGTTACAACAGTGAAGACCATGCGCGGGGAGAGCATGGAGAACAACCAGACGACGGTGGCCTTCGAAAGTGTTGCGGACTACCTCATCGACCAGATCACCTGCGGCGACGATTGCAATGATCCGACGCATCACCACCATCATCACCACTAAACGTTAGAACATCATGGCATACGACCTCGAAGAACAAGAACAGCTAGCCACGCTCAAGGCATGGTGGAATCAGTACGGCAATCTCATTACTTGGCTCCTGATCATTGCATTGGCAGCCTATGCCGCATGGTCTGGCTGGAATTATTACCAGCGTAAACAGACTGTTCAGGCTGCGCAGCTTTATGAGTCGCTGCAGAAGGCAGTTGCATCGAAGGACAATGCAAAAGTTCAGCGTGCTGCGGTCGACATGACCGAAAAATTCGGTCGTACTGCGTATGCGCAGATGGGGGCGCTTGCTGCCGCCAAGAGCGCATTTGAAGCAAACGACTTGAAAGCAGCCAAATCGCAGCTGCAATGGGTAATCGAAAACGGCAATGACGAATACAAAGCAATCGCCAAGATTCGTTTGGCAGGCGTTCTCCTCGATGAGAAGGCCTATGGCGAGGGGCTGAAGCTGCTTTCAGGCGACTTCCCTGAACAATTCTCCGGTGCGGTTGCGGATCGCAAAGGCGATATTCTCGTTGCCCAGTCCAAGATTGAAGACGCCCGGGCCGCCTACAAGCTCGCACTTGATAAAACCGAGCAGAAAAATCCTGCCCGCCAGCTGATTCAATTGAAGTTGGACGCGATCGGTGGGGCATCCGCCAACGCCGCGGCTTAAACTGCATAGGGGAAAGTAATGCGTAAAGCCGTAAAGGTAACGTGTGCCGCAGCGCTCGCCGTGCTGGCCGGCTGTTCTTCGTTGAATCCATTTGCGAGCAAGCCGTCACGTAATCCGCCCGCTGCGCTGGAAGAATTCAAGCCAACGTTGGCTGTTCGCAACCTTTGGTCGACCTCGATCGGCCGTTCAGGTGGTTTTGCGTTTTCTCCTGCTGTCGCAATTGGTAGCGTTTTCGGTGCTGCGGCCGATGGATCCTTGACTCGCATTGATGCAGCAAGCGGACGCGTGATCTGGCGCATCGATACAGGCTCGCGCTTGACTGCCGGAGTCGGCAGTGACGGATATACGGTTGCTGTCGCGGCGGAAGAAGGCGTTTTGATGGCGTTTGACGGCGACGGCAAGTTGCGTTGGAAGGCGCAAGCTTCGAGTGAAATTCTGTCGGCACCTGCTGTTGGTCAGGGCTTGGTAGTAGTGCGTAGCGTCGATAACAGAATTGCGGCGTATGACGCAGAGTCCGGTGTGCGACGGTGGGTCGCCCAGCGGACCACGCCAGCGCTGACCTTGAGAACTGCTCCCGGCATTGCAATCGCAGGCCCAACTGCTTATGTTGCCCTGCCCGGCGGCAGGTTGCTTGCCTTGGCATTGTCAAATGGCGGCGCGCGCTGGGAAATGGCTGTAGGAGATCCAAGGGGAACTACTGAGCTGGAACGTATCGCGGACCTCTCCGGTACCCCGGTGGTGAGCGGTGGCGAAGTCTGTGCGGTAGCCTATCAGGGGCGCGTTGCATGTTTTGATGCGGCCAGTGGCGCGCCACGCTGGGCCAAAGAGCTTTCCAGTGAAGTGGGCGTGGGAGTGGACGAGCGGCTGCTTTACGTGGCCGATGAGCGGGGCGCCGTGACGGCTTTCGCTCGTGATACCGGATCCGGAGTGTGGCGCAATAACAAACTGGCATACCGGCAGCTGTCCACGCCGGTGCCGGTCGGCCGCGCGGTCGCTGTGGGCGATGCACAGGGCTATATCCACTTCCTTTCTCGTGAGGACGGCGCGTTTGTCGCACGTGCCAATATCGATGGCGGCCGCGTCATTGCCGCGACTCCTTTAGTTGCCGGTAAATCGGCAGTTTTTCAAACCCAAGCAGGAACGCTGGTTGCATTGGCAACCGAGTAAGAGATTAATGAAGCCGGTTATTGCATTAGTAGGCCGACCAAACGTCGGCAAGTCAACGTTGTTCAACCGGCTCACCCGGTCGCGCGATGCATTGGTCGCCGACCTTCCAGGCTTGACCCGTGATCGCCATTATGGCGAAGGCCGCGTCGGCGAGCGCCCCTTTCTTGTGATCGACACCGGCGGATTCGAGCCGGTCGCCAAGGAAGGAATCATGTATGAGATGGCCAAGCAGACCAAGCAGGCCGTGGCGGAGGCTGACGTCGTCGTGTTTATTGTCGATGGCAGGCAGGGGCTGACTCCGCATGACAAGACAATCACCGATTTCCTGCGCAAGTCCGGGCGCCCGGTGATGCTCGTGGTGAATAAGGCCGAGGGCATGAAGTATACGTCGGTGACGGCCGACTTCTATGAGCTTGGGATGGGTGATCCGTACGTTATCTCGGCCGCGCATGGCGACGGCGTTTTGGACTTGGTCAACGAGGCACTTGATGCCGCCTATGCGCAACGTCCGGCAGAGGAGGAGGTGCTGGAGCCTGGTGACAAGGGGATCAAGATTGCTATTGTCGGCCGGCCTAACGTGGGCAAGTCAACCCTGGTTAATACGCTGCTTGGCGAAGACCGCGTGATTGCGTTTGACATGCCAGGTACGACCCGAGACTCGATCGAAATTCCCTTCGAGCGCGACGGGAAGAAATATACGTTAATCGACACCGCTGGCATTCGTCGTCGCGGCAAGGTCTTCGAGGCGATTGAAAAGTTTTCTGTCGTTAAGACATTACAATCCATTTCCGAAGCGAACGTAGTTTTGCTTTTGCTTGATGCACAGCAAGATATTTCGGAGCAGGATGCGCACATCGCTGGTTTTGTGCTTGAATCGGGGCGGGCACTTGTGGTTGGCGTCAATAAATGGGATGGCCTTGACGCCGACAGGCGCGACGAGATCAAGATGGATATCGAACGGAAACTGAGTTTCCTGTTCTTTGCGAAATTCCACTTCATTTCCGCACTAAAAGGATCGGGAATTGGTCCGCTGATGAAGTCCATTGATGGGGCGTATGCAGCGGCAATGGCCAAGTTGTCGACGCCACGGTTGACGCGAGCCTTGATTGAGGCCGTGGAGCACCAGCAACCGCGACGCAAGGGATCGATCCGTCCCAAACTGCGCTATGCGCATCAGGGCGGACAGAACCCGCCGATTGTCGTTATTCACGGGAACGCGCTTGAAGCAATTGATGACAATTACAAGCGCTATCTCGAGAAGCACTTCCGCGAAACTTTTTCGTTGGTGGGCACTCCATTACGTATCGAACTGCGCTCGAGCAAGAATCCTTTTGCCAAAGATGAAAAATAGCCTTTCGCTTGGCACGAAACGCAAAAATCGATTACAGTCGTAACTCACCGTCTTTGAGGGGCACTTGAAAAGCACCAGGTTGCCTCCAACTCCTAATCACAACTACACAATGGAGCCGCCATGAGCAATAAAGGGCAATTGTTACAAGACCCGTTCCTCAACGCCTTACGTAAAGAACACGTACCCGTTTCAATCTACCTCGTCAACGGCATTAAACTGCAAGGCCACATCGAGTCGTTTGATCAGTATGTCGTTCTGTTGCGGAATACGGTAACCCAAATGGTCTACAAGCATGCCATCTCCACGGTGGTTCCTGCTCGTGCCGTAAATATCAATCTTGAGTCTGACGCGGAATAAGATATCGTTGCTCCGTCCACTTCTTTTATGCGCGCTGCATTAGTCGGCGTTGATTTCGGCAAGGGCGACTTTGCCGCAAGCCTGGAAGAACTGTCCCTGCTGTCCAAATCGGCAGGGGCAGAACCTGTCGTAACAATCATCGGAAAACGCTCTAGTCCGGATGCGGCGCTTTTTGTCGGATCCGGCAAAGCGGACGAGATCGCTGACGCCATTGCTCACGATCGGTTGGATCTCGTTATCTTTAACCATGCGCTCTCACCGGCTCAACAGCGCAACCTAGAGCGGCACCTGAAGATTCGCGTCATTGATCGTACCAGCCTGATCCTCGATATCTTCGCCCAGCGCGCTCACAGCCACGAGGGCAAGGTCCAGGTGGAACTCGCTCAGTTGCAGCACCTTGCGACACGTTTGATTCGGGGGTGGACACACCTGGAGCGGCAAAAAGGCGGTATCGGTCTGCGCGGACCGGGCGAAACTCAGCTAGAAACCGACCGTCGTTTGTTGGGCGACCGTGTTAAGGCTTTACGCTCCCGCCTCGATAAGCTGCATCGGCAGCGCGAGACACAGCGGCGGGCTCGTAATCGGAACAATACTTTTTCCATATCCTTGGTGGGTTATACCAACGCGGGAAAGTCGACATTGTTTAACGCTCTGACGAAGGCGCGGACATACGCGGCCGACCAGCTGTTCGCAACGCTTGACACCACTTCTCGCCGCATATACCTGGACGAGGCAGGCAGTGTTGTCATTTCGGATACGGTCGGCTTTATCCGGGAGTTGCCACATCAACTCGTTGCCGCTTTCCGTGCCACTCTGGAAGAGACTGTTCACGCCGATCTGCTCTTGCATGTCGTCGATGCTGCGAGCCCGGTTCGCATGGAGCAGATCGAGCAGGTCAATGCAGTTCTGAAAGAGATCAAGGCCGACCATATTCCCCAGATTCTGGTCTGGAACAAGATTGATGCAGCAGGTCTGGAGCCTGCTTTGGAACGTGACGAGTATGATAGAATCCGCCGTGTTTTTATTAGCGCCCAAACAGGGGCCGGCCTGGATTTGCTACGCGAGGCCATAGCTGAATCCGCAAAAGCGGATGCAGTGGCGCGTCTTGATCGTCTACCGGTTCGGGAGGGTCACGATGCACGAACTTAATAATAATTTGCATTGCAACCCATCAACATACGCCGGATAGCGAGAGCATGCCTGTTCCTCTACTAAAAAAGATCGGCCTGAAATTTTCCTTGAATGATCCACGTTGGGGACGCGGTTCCCAGGATAACGGCCAAAATCAAAATCAGGACGGTAAGCGGCCGAATGACGGTCCCCCGGATCTCGACCAACTCTGGCGCGAGTTTAATCAGCGTCTGAATCGTCTCTTTGGTAACAAAGGGGACGGCGGTGGAGGCGGTGGCTTCACGCCGGACGCCAAAGGTGCCGGTATCGGGGTCGGACTGATCGCGATTATCGTCGTGTTTCTTTGGCTCGTCAGCGGTTTCTTTATCGTTCAGGAAGGTCAAACCGGTGTGGTATTGACCTTTGGTAAATATAGCCACATGACACCCGCCGGGTTTAACTGGCGCTGGCCCTATCCAATTCAATCGCACGAAATTGAGAACGTCTCGCAGGTTCGGACTGTCGAGGTGGGCTACCGTTCGAACGTCAAGAATAAGCAGCCAAAGGAATCGCTGATGTTGACTGAGGACGAAAACATCATCGATATCCAGTTTGCAGTCCAGTACACGCTCAAAAATGCATCCGAGTGGATTTTCAATAATCGCGACAAGGATGAATTGGTCAGGCAGGTAGCGGAAACCGCTATCCGCGAGGTGGTTGGTCGAAGCAAGATGGATTTTGTGCTGTACGAAGGACGGGAAAAGGTGGCCTTTGATGTCAGTCAGTTGATGCAGCAGATCACCGACCGTTACAAGGCTGGCGTCCAAATCGCGAATGTCACGATGCAGGGCGTGCAACCGCCCGAGCAGGTACAGGCAGCATTTGACGATGCGGTCAAGGCGGGCCAGGACCGTGAACGTCAGAAGAATGAAGGCCAGGCGTACGCGAACGATGTCATTCCGCGTGCCCGCGGTGCCGCTTCACGCTTGTTGCAAGAGGCTGAGGCATATCGTTCACGAGTTGTAGCAAACGCTCAGGGTGATGCCTCGCGTTTCAAGCAGGTGCTCGTTGAGTATCAGAAGGCGCCGGCGGTCACGCGCGATCGCATGTATCTGGAGACGATGCAGCAGATATTCTCCAACACGACAAAGGTGATGGTAGACAACAAGAGTGGCAGTAATTTGCTCTATCTCCCGCTCGATAAGTTGATTGCGCAATCAGCGAATGAGGCTTCCGGTAACAAGCCCAACGCTTCGACTAACCAGTCATCCACAACCACAGTTCCGGCGACAGAGCCTTTGCAATCGATGGAAATCCAACGGCAAAAAGATTCGCGCAGCCGTGATGGCCGTGATTCTCGTGAGCGGGAGGTCCGGTAATGAACCGCCTCGTTTCTACCGCTATTGCGGGTCTGATCATTCTGACCATCCTGCTGTCGACGCTTTTTGTTGTCGATCAGCGCCAGTACGCGATCGTTTTCGCACTTGGTGAAGTCAAGAAGGTGATTAGTGAACCTGGCCTGCATTTCAAACTGCCGCCGCCATTCCAGAATGTCGTGTTCATGGATAAACGGATCCTGACGCTTGATACGCCGGAAGCGGATCGTTTCATTACCGCAGAAAAGAAGAACATCCTTGTTGATGCCTATGTCAAGTGGCGCATTCGCGAGCCGCGTTTGTACTTCGTCAGCTTTACCGGCGACGAGAAACGTGCACAGGATCGGATGTCGCAAATGATCAAGGCTGCACTTAACGAGGAAATCACCAAGCGCACGGTAAGGGAGGTCATCTCTGGCGAGCGTAGCAAGGTCATGAATGCGATCCACAAGAAGGTGGCAGAGGAAGCGAAGCAGATCGGCGTTGAAATCATTGATGTGCGGTTGAAGCGGGTCGACTACGTCGAGCAGATCAACACTTCGGTCTATGACAGGATGAAGGCGGAGCGCGTTCGCGTTGCTAACGAATTGCGCTCAACCGGTGCCGCTGAATCTGAAAAGATACGTGCCGATGCTGACCGCCAACGTACGGTGATTCTGGCCGAGGCCTATAGGGATGCCGAGGCTATCCGCGGTGATGGCGACGCAAAGGCGACGCAGATTTATTCCCAGGCATTTGGCCAGAATCCGGAGTTCTTCAAGTTCTATCGCAGCCTCGAAGCCTATCGTGCCAGCTTCAAGAATCGAAATGACTTGATGGTTGTCGACCCAAATTCCGAGTTCTTCAAGTATTTCAAGAGCACCAGCGCGGGAGCAGCAACCACGTCGAAAAAATAAAGCGAGCGCACTATGGGATGCTCGCTGGCTGTCGCCCTTGGACTGATGCTGCTGTTGGAAGGCGTCATTCCGTTTCTTTTTCCCAAGCAATGGCGCGACACCTTTAATCGCATAACTCGGTTATCTGACGGCCAGATCCGGTTTCTGGGTCTGGTCGCTGTCTTGTGTGGTTTGGTGACGTTGAGCTTGATTCGTTTTTACTCATAAGCAGTTTTTCTGTCATGCCAAATTGGCTTCTTCCCGAAAATATCGCAGACGTCTTGCCGTCTGAAGCGCGCAAGATTGAAGAGCTTCGGCGAGCGATGCTCGATAATTTCCGCCTTTATGGGTATGAACTCGTCATGCCGCCGATGCTGGAGTATCTCGAGTCGCTGCTGACCGGCACGGGACAGGACATGGATCTGCGCATATTCAAGCTGGTCGATCAACTGTCCGGACGGACAATGGGGGTTCGTGCCGACATGACCACGCAGGTCGCGCGTATCGACGCACATCTGCTAAATCGCTCTTCCGTCACGCGTCTCTGCTATGCCGGTAGTGTGCTCCATACACGTCCCTCCGGGCTGCATGCAACACGCGAACCGCTTCAGATCGGCGCAGAAATCTATGGACACGCTGGACTTGAGGCGGACGCTGAAATCCAGGAGCTGGCACTTTCTTCATTAACCTTGGCGGGTATCTCAAAAGTCAGGCTCGACTTGTGCCATGTTGGGGTTCTGCGTGCGATTATCGCCAGCGATGCGGCAGCAAGGAACCGCGAGGCAGAGCTGTTTCCATTGCTCGAGTCCAAGGATATTCCTGGTCTTCGGGGAATAACGCGCGAGTTTGCGTCGGTGACTAAAGACGCCTTGCTTGCGCTTCCTAATCTTTATGGTGATGCAACGACGATAGCCCGTGCACGCCAGATTCTTCCGCAAGTCCCTGGGATTAGCCAGGCGCTTGACGAACTGGAGTTGCTCATCAAGCAGGCAGGTACGGCAAGCGTCACGGTGGATTTGGCGGATTTGCGTGGCTACCATTATCACAGTGGAGTCATGTTTGCCGCATATGTCCCGGGCTTGCCAAACGCGGTCGCGCGCGGCGGTCGGTACGATCATGTCGGGGAGGCATTCGGACGTGCTCGACCTGCTACGGGGTTCTCGATGGATTTGCGCGAGTTGGCGCGCCTAATGCGCGGAGCGGAACGCAAGAGTGCGATCCGTGCGCCTTGGGGAACTGAGCCGGCACTGCGTCAAAAGATTGCTGAATTAAGGAGTATGGGCGAGGTTGTCATCCAGACTTTGCCAGGGCATGAAAACGATCAGGATGAATTCGACTGCGATCGTGTAGTCGTATGTGAAAACGGAAACTGGATTCTTAAAAAGCTAGGTTAAAAGTATGGCAAAGAATGTCGTTGTCATCGGCACCCAATGGGGCGATGAGGGAAAAGGGAAAATCGTCGACTGGCTGACCGATCATGCACAAGGCGTGGTTCGCTTCCAAGGGGGGCATAACGCTGGGCATACACTGGTGATCGGCGGGCAGAAGACTGCATTGCAATTGATTCCCTCTGGCATCATGCGTGCCGGCGTTGCATGCTACATTGGCAACGGCGTCGTCCTGTCCGTTCCCGATTTGTTGCGGGAGATCGACAAGCTGCAGGCAATTGGTGTTGAGGTTGTTTCGCGCCTGAAAGTTTCCGAAGCTTGCCCGATCATCCTCCCGTATCACACCGCCCTTGATGCGGCGCGCGAAGCGGCGCGTGGTGCCGCAAAGATCGGTACCACCGGCAAGGGAATTGGTCCTGCCTATGAAGACAAGGTCGCACGTCGTGCGATTCGCGTGGCTGATCTGCTGAACGAAAAACGCTTTGCCGAAAAGCTGCGTGAGAACCTTGATTATCACAACTTCGTGTTGACACAGTACCTCAAGGCACAGCCTGTCGATTATCAGAAAACCCTGGATGATGCTCTGGCCACTGTTCCGCGTATTGCGCCGATGGTTGCCGATGTCTCCAGTGCATTGTATGCGGCCTACAAAGTTGGCGGCAGCCTGCTCTTTGAGGGTGCGCAAGGCAGCCTTCTGGATGTAGATCATGGTACTTACCCCTTCGTCACTTCGAGCAACTGCGTGGCGGGAAATGCTGCAGCGGGTTCGGGTGTCGGGCCGAACATGCTTCACTACATCCTTGGAATTACGAAGGCGTATACAACGCGTGTCGGCTCCGGCCCGTTCCCATCAGAATTGCCGACCGACCAAGGTATCGGCAAGCATCTGGCAAGCGTCGGGCATGAATTTGGTACGGTAACCGGTCGTGCGCGTCGCTGCGGTTGGTTCGATGCCGCGCTGCTGCGTCGCTCGGTACAGATCAATGGCGTTTCCGGTATGTGCCTCACCAAACTGGATGTGCTTGACGGCCTCGAATCCCTGCAATTGTGCACGGGCTACAAGATTGACGGGAAGGTTGTGGATATTTTCCCGGTTGGGGCTGAAGACGCTGCCCGTTGCGAGCCGATCTACGAGCAAATGCCCGGCTGGTCAGAGTCGACCGTTGGCGCAAAATCCCTGGAAGCCTTGCCTGCCAATGCGCGTGCGTACATCAAGCGCATCGAGGAACTGGTCGGTGTGCCCATCGATATGGTGTCGACCGGTCCGGACCGCGAAGAGACCATTGTTTTGCGTCACCCGTTTGTATAAGCAAGAGGAATAGTGGTGGAGAGCAAAATGGGTGTTTCAAACGAAAAGGATTTGTGGGTATCGTGGGACGACTATAACCGCGCAGTGCTTGAGCTCGCCCGCATGATTTATGAGTCAGGCTGGGAGTTCGATCAGGTCCTGTGCCTTGCTCGGGGCGGTTTGCGTCCCGGGGATGTTTTCTCTCGGGTCTTTGATGTTCCGCTGGCGATCCTGTCCACCAGTTCTTACCGCGAAGAGGCGGGTACGGTGCAAGGAAAGCTCGACATCGCAAAGCACATCACGATGACGAAAGGGACTTTGTCCGGGAAAGTATTGCTTCTGGACGATTTGGTTGATTCTGGAGTTACGCTCGAAAATGTGCAGCGCCATCTCAAGGAAAATTTCACGGCGGTGACTGAAGTGCGCTCTGCGGTGATCTGGTGCAAGGCCTGCTCGTCAGTTCGGCCAGACTATTTCCTCCAGTATTTGCCGAACAATCCCTGGATTCATCAGCCCTTTGAAGAGTACGACAGTTTGCGCCCACATCAATTGTCGGCATGGTTGAAGAAAGGTGAGACTGCCTGAGCAGAACTTGCTTTCTTTTTCATGCTCAAAAAGTCTGCGTAAGCGGACGCTTGGGTAGTGTGCAAGGATGAGAGGAGACCCGTCGGCGTGCTGACGGGTCTTCTTGTTTTTAATGGCGTTTTTGCGGCAGCGATTCTGGTCAGACGCTTGCAGGCCAAGGCTGGAAGTTGGGCTTCCGTTGCATCCGCGTCCAACTGGGATTGCAGATTGTGGCTTAACAAGAGAGTTGGCAGTTCGGCGTTGCTGTTTTCGCTGCTGAAAAAGAAAAAGGTCCGCAGTTGCGGACCTTTTAAAACTTGGTGCCCAGAAGAGGACTCGAACCTCCACAGTGTTGCCACCGCTAGGACCTGAACCTAGTGCGTCTACCAATTCCGCCATCTGGGCGATGCGAAAGACCGAAATTATATCGGAAAATCCGGAGATGTCAATTCGCTGCTGCAACTAATCTCCGGCGAAGTGGGGCGTTAGGTAAATGCCACGTAGTCCGTTACACTAACCCCTTGTATTGATAATAATGAATTGAAGTACCTTTTGAGCCAATACCCATACCCAATTCCCAGCCGGGAGGAAATTCTCGGCATTCTGCGCACCGCGGCTGAAACACTGGATGTGCTGTCCATCGCCGCGGCACTCGATGTCAAACCTGAAGAAATGGACGGCCTCACGCGCCGCCTGAATGCGATGGAACGCGACGGTCAGATCAAGCCGAATCGGAACGGCCATTATCAGCTCACTCATCATTCCAACTTTATTGAAGGCCGGGTCAGCGGTCACCGCGAAGGTTACGGCTTCCTGACGCCGGACGACGGCAGCGACGATATTTTTCTCCCCGAGAAGGAAATGCAGAAGGTCCTTCACGGAGACCGTGTGCAGGTCCGCATTGTCGGCACTGACCGCCGAGGCAGGCCGGAAGGTACCATCGTCGAAGTTCTCGAGCGCGCCAATACACATGTCATCGGGCGCCTGCTGAATGAAAACGGCGTCTGGATCGTTGCGCCAGAGGACAAGCGAATTGGCCAAGATATTTTGCTGCACGGATCGCCGGGCAAGGCGAAGACCGGGCAGGTCGTGAGCGTCGAGTTGATCGAACAGCCATCGCGTTATACCCAGCCAGTCGGCAAGATCATTGAGGTGTTAGGCGATATCGATGACCCGGGGATGGAAATCGAAATTGCAGTGCGCAAGTATGGCGTGCCGCATGAATTCTCCGAAGCTGCAAAGAAACTGGCGGCGAAATTGCCGAGTGAAGTGCGCGATGTCGACCTCGTGGACCGTGTCGATTTGCGTGATATTCCTTTGGTGACGATCGATGGCGAGGATGCGCGTGACTTCGACGACGCCGTGTATTGTGAGCAGGTCAAGATCGGGCGTAGCAAGGGATACCGATTAATTGTCGCCATCGCGGATGTCAGCCATTACGTGAAGCCCAATGATGCGCTGGACAAGGATGCGCTGGAACGGAGCACGTCAGTGTATTTTCCTCGGCGCGTCATTCCGATGCTGCCAGAGAAGCTCTCCAACGGTTTGTGCTCGTTGAACCCCGCCGTTGATCGTCTTACGTTGGTGTGCGATGTCGTGATTACCGCCAAAGGCCAGATCAAGGCTTATCAGTTCTATCCAGCCGTGATGCATTCGGCCGCGCGATTGACCTATACGGAGGTCGCAGCGATTTTGGCCAATACCAAGGGAACGGAAGCGGCAAAGCGGCAAGGATTGGTTCCGCACCTGCTTGACTTGTATGAAGTCTTCCAGGCGTTGCTGCATGCACGGCAGGAGCGCGGCGCGATCGATTTCGAGACTACCGAGACTTATATTGTCTGTAACGCTGCCGGCAAGATCGAACAGATTCTGCCACGCACACGCAATGATGCCCATCGGCTGATCGAGGAATGCATGCTGGCTGCGAACGTCTGTGCTGCCGACCTGCTGGCGCGCCATGAGCATCCCGGTGTATACCGCGTCCACGCGCCACCCTCAAAGGAGAAACTCACTCAGGTGCGAACCTTCCTGAAACAGATGGGACTGCATCTCGGTGGGGGCGATACGCCAGCAGCTTCCGACTACGCGGAATTGATCCCGAAGATCAAGATGCGTCCGGACGCGGTGCTATTACAAACCATGCTGCTGAGGTCGATGCAGCAGGCAGTGTACAGTCCGGACAACATTGGCCACTTTGGATTGGCGTATGAGGCATATGCCCACTTCACGAGCCCGATTCGGCGTTATCCCGATCTCTTGACCCATCGCGCCATCAAGGCGATTTTGCAGGGGAAACGCTACGTGCCAAGCAGTGTCGACACCAGTTCCCTCAATACAATGCTTTCTCCTGCAGCACGCAGGATGGCGGCAAAGGACAGAGAGGCCGGCAAGAAAAAGAAGGAAGGTGAACTGGCGATCTGGGAAGCGCTTGGCGTCCATTGTTCCGCCAACGAGCGCCGCGCGGATGAAGCGTCGCGCGATGTGGAGGCGTGGCTGAAGTGCTATTTCATCCGCGACAAACTGGGTGAGGAATTTACCGGTACGATCTCGGGCGTGGCACCGTTTGGCATCTTTGTGCAGCTCGACACACTGTTTATCGAAGGCCTGGTCCATGTGACGGATCTGGGCGCCGATTACTTCCAGTATGACGAGATCCGCCATGAGCTGCGCGGGGAGCGTACCGGAATCCGGTATCAATTAACCGATCGCGTGACAGTGCAGGTCAGCCGTGTGGATCTTGATGCACGGAAGATCGATTTGCGCCTGGTGCATCAGGCCGATATCCGGACGACTCTGAAGAATGAAGCGCGTCGTGCGGAGGCCGAGCAGACATACGAGAAAAAAACCAAGGCTAAGCGAAAAGCTGCGCCGAAAAAGCCGGAATCGGTCAAGACCGTAAAAGCGAAACGTACAAAATCTGCCTCCAAGGCGCCCAAGGCCGCGCGTACAGCCAAGGCGCATGGGAAACCGGCCAAGAAGAAAAGATAAACATGAAAAGCAAAATGATTTTCGGCTTTCACGCCGTGACGGCTCGCTTGCGCCATGACGCATCCTCGGTCGAGGAAATCTATGTCGACGCGACTCGGCACGACCGGCGCATGCAGGAATTGCTACGTGCCGCGGAAGCGGCCAAGGTTCGTATCATCCATGCTGACGACCAGCGCCTGGATGGTATGGTCGGCACGCGCCGGCATCAGGGGGTGGTGGCCAAGGCTGGTGAATTGTCACTGGCAAGGAACCTCGACGAACTCCTGGATGGAATCGAAGGGCCACCTTTGTTATTGATCCTCGATGGTATTACCGACCCGCACAATCTGGGGGCCTGCCTCCGTGTCGCCGACGGTGCCGGAGCGCATGCGGTGATCGCACCGAAAGACCGTGCTGTAGGGTTGAATGCCACTGCAGCAAAAGTCGCGAGTGGCGCAGCGGACACCGTGCCTTACATTACGGTCACAAATCTTGCCCGTACGATGCGCGAACTCAAGGAGCGCGACATTTGGCTCATCGGGACCTCGGACGACGCCGAAAAAGGCCTGTATGAAGCCGATTTTACGGGGGCAGTGGCGCTTGTGATGGGTTCCGAAGGCGAGGGCATGCGCCGCCTGACGCGCGAAAACTGCGATCTGCTGGTCAGCATCCCCATGCAAGGTGCTGTAGAAAGCCTCAATGTGTCGGTAGCATCCGGCGTTTGCCTCTACGAAGCGCGCCGGCAGAGGATGGCCGTCCGCTGAGCTCTTTTGGGATGGCCTGCGCCCACCCCGATCCCGTGCTTGTTGAAGAGTTGCTTTGTCGGAATAGGCAAAGCTCTCGGCAACGCGTTAACATTGCAACTCCACGCAACCAATCCGCTTTCCTATGTTTAGCCGCCTTCGCGAAGACATCGCCAGCATCATAGAACGTGACCCAGCCGCGCGTACCGCCTGGGAGGTGCTGACCTGTTATCCCGGCTTGCATGCCATCGTGATGCACCACTGGGCGCACTGGTGCTGGGTTCGAGGATGGAAGTGGCTTGGTCGCTTCATCTCGCACATTGCCCGTGTCTTGACTGGAATCGAGATTCATCCGGGAGCAAAAATCGGCCGGCGCGTGTTCATTGACCATGGCTTCGGTGTCGTCATTGGTGAAACGGCGGAAGTCGGGGACGATTGCACGATTTATCAAGGCGTGACGCTGGGCGGTACTTCGCTGAGCAAGGGGGCAAAGCGCCATCCGACGCTCGGACGCGGTGCAATCATCGGCGCGGGTGCCAAGGTGCTGGGCGGCTTTACCGTGGGCGAGGGGGCCAAGGTTGGTTCCAATGCTGTCGTGGTTAAGGAAGTGCCTCCAGGGGCAACGGCTGTTGGCAATCCGGCGCATATCGTCCAGAAGGACGCGGGCAAGCAGCGTGCGGAAGCTGCAGCCCGTGTGTTCGCCGCTTACGGGATTACGCCTAATGCAGAAGACGATCCGATGTCGACCGCCTTGCACAAGCTGATCGATCACGCCGTTCTGCAGGAGCAGCAGATGCAGAAGATCCTTGCGGCGCTCAACGCTGCAGGCGTTGGCTGCGAGGTCTTGCCGCAAAAGGATAAGCTCGACGCCGAGCAGTTGAACAAGCTTGTTGAATAAGGAGTCGGCCGTGACCGAGCAAAATGACGTGGCTGGCAATGGTGCGGACGTTCTCGATGCATTTGAGGTGCGCGTCTTGGGTGTCCTGGCCGAAAAGGAGGCGCTAACACCGGACAACTACCCTTTGTCTCTCAATGCATTGACAAACGGGTGCAATCAGCTTTCCAGTCGCGATCCGGTGATGTCCATCTCCGAGGATACGGTACTGGATGTGTTGCAGCGGCTCATTCAGAAAAAGCTGGTTTCCGAGGTGCGGCAGGCCGGTGCACGCGTCGTCAAGTACGAACATCGCATGCGGATGAAATGGACGCTGGAGCAGGACAAGCTAGCGGTACTGACGATACTGATGCTGCGCGGGATCCAGACTGCCGGCGAAATCCGGGCGCGCAGCGGACGCCTGTATGAATTTTCTGCCGTCGCCGACGTGGAGGCAGGGCTGCAATTTCTCATCGATAAATATCCACCGCTGGTGGCGCGCTTGGCACGAGTTCCTGGAGCGAAGGAGGCGCGCTATGCGCATCTGCTTTCCGGTGATGAGGTGCTTGAGCGCCAAGAGGTGGCGGCAAGTTTCTCTGGCGGGGTCGATATACCTCGCCAGGATCGCATTGCTCAGCTTGAGGCAGAAGTGGCGCGCTTGCGCGGTGAGGTCGATCGTCTGACGGAGCAATTCGAAAGCTTCAAGAAGCAGTTCGACTGAGTCAATTGCGGCGCTTACTCTGCCGCAGTACCGTCAACAGCAAAGCGCCTGAAGGAGCCATCTTCGTACATGGCGAGCCACCCGCCGCGAGTTTGTTCAGTATCGCAATCCCAGTCGGGAAGCACATGGCGCACACGGTTCGCGCCGGAAACCTGATCGTCGTGCGTTGCAGGGCGGTGCGTATGGCCGTGGATCATGATGGACGTACCTGTGGCCGCATAAAGCGATGCGATTGCCGCAGCATTGACGTCCATGATTTCGTATGACTTGTTGCGTTGCGCCTCGCGACTGCCAGTGCGCATTCCCTCGATGACTGCCTTGCGTTGAGCTAAGGGCATGGCGAGGAACTGCCGTTGCCATTCTAGCTGGCGAACTTGGGCACGAAACGCCATGTATCCATGATCGTCCGTGCATTGTTCATCACCATGCGTCAGGACGATGCGCCGGTTTGCAATGTCAGCGACAAACGGGTCGGGCAGGAGCGTCATTCCGGCGGTTTCTGCGAACGCTTCTCCAAGCAGGAAATCCCGATTACCGCCGATCCAGAAAACCGAAACGCCGCTGTTGCTCACCTCGCGGATCGCGTCCGCTATTTGCCTGTTGTAAGGGGTGGCAAGGTCATCATCCCCGGCCCAGTATTCGAACATATCGCCCAGCAGGTAAAGCTGCCGGGCAGATGTTGCCTGTTCTCGCAGAAAAGCGAGAAAGGCCTGCGTGGTCCGGGGGAGGGAGGCCTGCAAATGAACGTCCGAAACAAAAAGCGCAACCGGTTTCGATTGCGCTTCGTTGCTGGCGCCAGATGGCATCGTAGTCTGCATTGACATGCGGTGTTTCGGACGAATCGACGCTTAGACTTCTTCTGCTTTTTCGATGACGACGTTATCGACCGGAACGTCGGCAAACATGCCGGTACGGGTCGTCTTCACGGACTTGATCTTGTCTACGACGTCGGTGCCTTCCGTGACCTTGCCGAATACGCAGTAGCCCCAGCCGTCCTGACCCGGATAGTCGAGGAAGCTGTTGTTCTTTACGTTGATGAAAAATTGCGCAGAGGCCGAATGTGGGGCCGAGGTGCGGGCCATCGCGATGGTGTAGGTATCGTTTTTCAGGCCGTTCTTTGCTTCATTTTCGATTGGATCCTTGGTCGGCTTTTGCTTCATGCCAGCTTCAAAGCCGCCGCCCTGGATCATGAAACCATCGATGACGCGATGGAAGATGGTGCCATCGTAGTGGCCGGAACGCACATACGACAGGAAATTTTCTACCGTCTTCGGTGCTTTTGCGGCGTCGAGTTCCAGTTTGATTTTGCCGTAGTTGGTGGTAAGGATGACAGCCATGGTATTCCTTAAGGAGGTTGGATTACTTGGTAATGGTTGCGGATTCAATTACGACCGGTTTGGCCGGAACGTTCTGGTGCATGCCGCTGCTGGTGGTTTCTACCGTCTTGATCTTGTCGACCACTTCGGTGCCTTTGACAACCTTGCCGAACACTGCATAGCCCCAGCCGTCACGGCTCGGGTAATCAAGGAAGCTGTTGTTCTTCACGTTGATGAAGAACTGAGCGGATGCTGAATGAGGAGCAGCGGTACGGGCCATCGCAACGGTGTAGGTATCGTTCTTGAGGCCGTTCTTCGCTTCGTTTTCAATCGGCGGATTCGTCGCCTTCTCGCGCATGTTCTTGTCGAAACCGCCACCCTGGATCATGAAATCATTGATCACGCGATGGAAGATGGTGCCGTTGTAATGGCCGCTCTTCACATACTGCAGGAAGTTCTCGACGGTCTTCGGCGCTTTCTCCGGATAGAGCTCCAGCACGATTTCACCCATGTTGGTTTTCAGCGCGACCTTCGGGTTGTCCGCCGCTTGGGCACCAAGGAAAACGCTGCTCAGCGAAAGAGCTGCTACCAGGTGGATGAAATGCCGACGTCCGTTGTGCATTGCTGGTTCTCCTTTACTCTTTACAGACAAATAGTGATTGTGTATCTTCCTTCTCCCTTTGCCGGGGAGCGCAGTTTTAACCGATGTTATACTGCTGCGAAACCGTGCATTTTATCAAAATAAGCATGACTTAAGGTTTCGGCCACCTTGTTGCAGTACGTCATTCGCACGCTGCAGGAAGATAATGAATCGCTACCCAAGCGTCCGACAACGTCCTTAGCCGAAACGGAAAACCGCCCATGACATCCATCAAGATCTACAACACGCTCGCGCGTGAGAAGCAGACCTTTGTCCCGATGCAACCAGGTAAGGTCCGCATGTATGTATGCGGAATGACGGTGTACGACTATTGTCACCTCGGTCATGCGCGGGTCATGGTGGTATTCGACATGGTGCAGCGCTGGCTGCGTGCGTCAGGGCTGGACGTAACCTACGTGCGCAACATCACCGACATCGACGACAAGATCATCAAGCGCGCAGTCGAGAACGGTGAGTCCATTTCTCAGCTGACGCAACGCTTCATCGACGCAATGGATGAGGATGCTGCCGCACTCGGAGTGCAGAAGCCTGACCACGAGCCTCGCGCAACGCAATTCGTGCCGCAAATGCTTGGTTTGATCGAGAGGCTCGAACGCAATGGCCTTGCTTACAAGGCGGCGGACGGCGACGTCAATTATTCCGTTCGCGACTTTCCGAACTACGGCAAGCTCTCCGGCAAGTCGCTGGATGACTTGCGCGCCGGCGAACGCGTGGAACTGAACACCGGAAAGCGCGATCCGCTGGATTTCGTTTTGTGGAAAGCGGCCAAGGAGTCGGAGCCCGACGAGGTTAAATGGGATTCGCAATGGGGCAAGGGCCGTCCGGGATGGCATATCGAATGCTCGGCAATGAGCTGCGAATTGCTGGGCGAGCAGTTCGACATCCATGGTGGTGGCGAGGACTTGCAATTCCCGCATCATGAGAACGAGATTGCGCAGTCGGAAGGCGCCCACCGGCATCCATTCGTAAATTACTGGATGCATAACGGCTTCATCCGTGTCGACAACGAGAAGATGTCGAAGTCGCTCGGCAATTTCTTCACCATTCGCGACGTACTCAAAAAATACGATCCGGAAGTCGTGCGCTTCTTTATCCTGCGCGCACACTACCGCAGTCCGCTGAACTATTCCGATGCACATCTGGATGATGCCAAGCATGCGCTGACGCGCTTGTATACGGCGCTGAAGGATGTAATACCAGATTCGCAAACGCTCGACGTGAATGAGTCGTATGCGGTCCGTTTTGCTGAGGCGATGAACGATGACTTCAATACGCCGGTTGCGATTGCTGTTCTCTTTGAGCTGGCAAACGAAGTCAACAAGACGAAGTCCGCCGCGCTGGCGCGTCAACTAAAGGCACTTGCCGGCACGATCGCATTGCTGCAACGCTCGCCGCAGGAGTTCCTGCAGGCGGGTCCCATGGACCGAGACGGGCTTTCGGAAGACGCTATCACTGTGCAGATCGAAGCGCGGGCCGCAGCAAAGAAGGCGAAGAATTTTGCGGAAGCGGATCGCATTCGCGCCGAGTTGCTGGCATACGGCATTGTCCTCGAGGACAAACCGGGCGGCATCACCGAGTGGAGAAGGGCATAAGCAGTATGGCAACAGTGCGACAAGCGACGGTCATCCCGTGCGCGCCCGCATATTGGCATGATGCCAAGGAAGAGCTCATGAAGCGCGACCGCATCATGCGCAAGCTCATTCCCCAGTTTGGAGACATGCACCTGACCGGTCGAAGCGAAGCGTTTACGACATTGGTGCGTTCGATCATTAGCCAGCAGATTTCCGTCAAGGCGGCGGATTCGGTGTGGCGGAAAGTGATAGAAGCGTGTCCAAAATGCACTCCAGCCCAGATCCTGAAAGTTGGACCGGAGAAGCTGGCCGGGTGCGGGTTGTCGAAAAGGAAAGCGGAATATCTTATCGATCTGGCCGACCATTTCAAGGCAAAACGTGTACATGCTGACAAGTGGGTCGAGATGGACGACGAGGAAGTCATCTCGGAACTGATACAAATCCGGGGAATCGGACGCTGGACAGCGGAGATGTTTTTGATATTTAATCTGCTCCGGCCCAACATATTGCCTTTGGACGACCTTGGATTGCTAAAAGGCATTAGCATTAACTATTTTTCCGGTGAGCCGGTATCCCGCAGTGACGCACGTGAAGTTGCAGCTAACTGGGAACCGTGGCGCACAGTCGCGACGTGGTATCTATGGCGCAGCCTCGATGCTTCGCCCGTCGTGTACTGAGTCGCGCAAGCAATTCACCTCGTGTTGCATAAGGAGGCACGATGAGCAAGACAACTTTTCTCGGTTTTGAGCAGCCAATTGCCGAACTTGAAGGAAAAATCGAAGAACTGCGCTTTGTGCAGGATGATTCGGCAGTCGATATTTCGGAAGAGATCGAGCGGCTCTCCAAGAAAAGCCAGCAGCTCACGAAGGACATCTACGCGAAGCTGACCCCGTGGCAGGTTTCGCAGATCGCGCGCCATCCGCAGCGTCCCTACACGATGGATTACGTGAACGAGATCTTCACGGACTTCCATGAACTGCACGGCGACCGCACTTATGCGGATGACCTGTCGATCGTCGGTGGTCTTGCCCGCTTTAACGGCCAGGCTTGCATGGTGATCGGCCACCAGAAAGGCCGTGATACCAAGGAGCGCGCGATGCGCAACTTCGGTATGCCGAAGCCGGAAGGCTATCGCAAGGCGATGCGCCTGATGAAGGTCGCAGAGAAATTCGGTTTGCCCATTTTCACCTTTGTCGATACGCCGGGTGCGTTCCCTGGCATTGATGCCGAAGAACGCGGCCAGTCCGAGGCAATCGGTCACAACCTGTATGTGATGGCTGAGCTGAAGGTGCCGCTGATCGCGACGATCATCGGCGAAGGCGGTTCCGGTGGTGCGTTGGCCATTGCTGTCGGCGATGCAGTGCTGATGCTGCAATATGCAACTTACTCGGTGATCTCGCCTGAGGGTTGTGCATCCATTCTCTGGAAAACTTCGGAGCGAGCCGCGGATGCTGCAGACGCTTTGGGCCTGACCGCACATCGTCTGAAGGCAATGGGCTTGATTGACAAGATCGTTAATGAGCCGCTGGGTGGAGCGCATCGCGACCCGAAGCAGATGGCGTCGCTGTTGAAGCGCGCGCTGGCAGATTCGCTGCGCCAGTTCCAGGGCATGAAGACCAAGGACTTGCTTGCGGCACGCCATGAAAAGCTGATGGGCTACGGTAAGTTCAAGGAAATCAATTCACCGGAATAAGCCGTGACAGAAAAGCTGGTGGCGTCGCCGAGCGACGCCTTCGAACGCGCGTTAGGAGAGATCCGGACGCGCGTTTCTGTTTCTGCGCTTGCGGTGGCATACAGTGGTGGCCTGGACTCTGCTGCTTTGCTGCATCTGGCGCACGCATATGCGGCCAAGCATGGCATTACGCTGTTTGCATTTCACGTTCACCATGGCCTGAGCTCAAATGCGGACGAATGGCTCAAGCATTGTGAAAAACAATGCGAGCGTCTGGGTGTCCGTTTCGGCGCGCGCCGCATTGTGCTTGAAGATGTGGACAAGGATGGCACGGAGCAGGCGGCAAGGATCGGACGATATGCGGCACTAGGGGCGCTTTGTCGTGGTCATTGCGTACCTCTGCTGCTGACGGCGCATCATCTGGACGACCAGGCAGAAACGGTTCTGCTGCAGATGCTGCGTGGCGCCGGTGTGGCTGGCCTGTCTGGGATGGACAGGTTGAATGCGGCACCAGAGCTTCTTGGGAATCCTGACCTGCACATTGGTCGCCCCCTTCTTGAGGTTACACGTGCCGAGTTGGAGCAATTCGTTGCGCAGGCGGATATCCACTATGTGGTGGATGAGTCCAACGCGGATGTGCGATATGCGCGCAACGCTTTGCGCCATCAGGTCATGCCGGTGCTTGCCGAGTATTTCCCGGGATTTCAGCAGCGAATGGCTCGCACCGCTCACCATGCACAGGCTGCACAGCGGCTGTTGAATGAATTGGCAGAGCAGGATCTTGCTATGTGCCTCGATGGCGAGAGCATTGATATCAAACGCTTGGTGCAATTCAGTACCGATCGGATGGATAACGTCCTGCGTCATTGGTTTACCTTGCGTGGCGTGCGAATGCCTTCAACGGCGTGGCTAAGCGAGATGCGCGAGCAGTTGCTTGGAGCACGCGAGGATGCGCAATTGCGGGTGACGCATGCTGATTGTGAAATCCGCAGGCATCGCGGCAGGATTTTCATGACGCCGCGCCGCGCCGACGATGCAGTTGTTCCAGTGTTGAGGCTTCGCTGGCAGGGCGAGACGCAGATGCTTTTGCCTGAATATGGCGGGACGCTTCATTTTGACTTGGTGGATCAGGGCATAGATCCCACCTGGTTGAAGGCGCAGGAACTAATTGTGCGATACCGGCATGGCGGCGAGAGGCTCAAGGCGGCACTTAACCGCCCCACGAAGAGCCTCAAGCATCATTACCAGGCTCTGGATATCCCGGCATGGGAGCGTCAAAGGCTTCCCTTGGTTAACGCTGGTGACAAGCTGTTGTTTGCTGCCGGTATCGGATTGAACTGGCGTGAATTTCCGGTGCGAACCGGGGAGGCGGTCAGCCTGCGGTGGGAATATTTTTCAGAATAAGATCCTGCCGGATTTTTAACGGTTTTCAATGATTTTTAACGTAATTTCATCGGTTCTCTACTTGTCATTCTGCGTTGCAGAAGGTAAAGTAAAGGGTTGATTTTAATCAAAATTTCTCTTTTTCAGCGCAATCCCCCAACCCTTATGGCTTTAATCGTCCACAAATACGGCGGCACTTCGATGGGCTCCACCGAGCGCATCAAGAACGTCGCAAAGCGCGTCGCCAAATGGCATGACGCGGGCCACCAGATTGTCGTGGTGCCTTCCGCCATGTCCGGCGAAACCAACCGGCTGATCGCCCTCGCCAAGGAGATCATGCCGCAGCCTGATCCTCGCGAGCTCGACATGCTGGCTTCGACCGGCGAGCAGGTATCGGTCGCGTTGCTGTCGATGGCGTTGCAGACCATTGGCAAGAAGGCTGTGTCCTACGCAGGCTGGCAGGTGCCGATCAAAACCGACTCCGCGTTTACCAAGGCGCGCATCCAGTCGATCGACGATACGCGCGTGCGCAAGGATCTGGCCGAAGGCAAGATTGTCATCATTACCGGTTTCCAGGGGGTGGATGACGCAGGTAACATCACCACCCTCGGCCGTGGAGGCTCCGATACCTCGGCTGTGGCTGTGGCGGCAGCGCTGAAGGCGCAAGAATGCCTGATCTATACCGACGTCGATGGTGTCTATACGACCGACCCGCGCGTCGTGTCCGAGGCGCGTCGCCTCAAGACTGTCACGTTCGAAGAAATGCTTGAGCTGGCATCGCTGGGCTCGAAAGTGCTGCAGATCCGCTCCGTGGAATTTGCAGGTAACTACCGGATGCCGACGCGTGTATTGTCGTCGCTGACCGATCCGCTCATGCCGCTGGAAGAAGAAGCCAATTCCGGCACCCTGATTTCGTTTGAGGAAGATACACACATGGAACAAGCCGTCATTTCGGGTATCGCGTTCAATCGCGACGAAGCGAAGATCACTGTGCTGGGCGTGCCGGACAAGCCGGGCATCGCTTACCAGATCCTCGGCCCGGTCGCCGATGCGAACATCGAAGTCGACATGATCATCCAGAACCAGTCCGTCGAAGGCAAGACGGACTTCACCTTCACCGTGGCGCGCGGCGAATATGCCAAGGCGATGGACGTATTGAACAAGAGCGTCAAGGACCATATCGGCGCAGCCAGCATTACCGGCGACACCAAGGTATCCAAGGTATCGGTGGTCGGCGTCGGCATGCGCAGCCATGTGGGTATCGCGTCGCAGATGTTCCGCACGCTGTCGGAAGAAGGCATCAACATCCAGATGATCTCGACCTCGGAAATCAAGATCTCCGTGCTGATCGACGAGAAGTACATGGAGCTGGCTGTGCGTGCGCTGCACAAGGCGTTCGATCTCGAAAAAGCTTGATCAAACCCAGCAAACTGCACAGTTTCATTGACCAAGTCCGCATGAGCAGCTATCATGCGGGACTTCACTTAGGCGGACTTGCAACACCGTCTTGAGTGTGGAGACGTGGCCGAGTGGTCGAAGGCACTTCCCTGCTAAGGAAGCATATGGGCTTAAACCTGTATCGAGGGTTCGAATCCCTCCGTCTCCGCCAGATATCAAAAAGCCCCTTTCGGGGCTTTTTTCTTTGGTACATACCTGTTCAGGGACAACCGGAGGATGGGTTGTTCCGGAGGCTCCGGCAACCGTCTTCGAACTGGATTTCTTGATTCGGAAGCTTCATCGATTTCCGGTTTTCGCAGCGTGCAGCACAAGCCCTCTCTTCAGAAATCTTCTTTGCCTCCTCGGGTCTGCATGGCCGTCCCGCGGTCGCGCGCATGGAAACCCGCCGTGTAGCTCTACTAGGCTGCGTTTCACAGGTGTAGTGAGCGGCGTGCCATTGGGGAGCCGCGCGTAGGAGTAGCACGCCGAGCACCGCAGATGCCAACCTGAACCGCGCTGTGGCCTGTCAAACTCAGCTTCGCTGTCCTGCCTATAGAGGCCCATCTTTCCTTAGCATAAGCCGGTCGGCACATTCGGAATGCGCGCGTAATAACAAGCCGCATCCGCATTTGATTTCGTTCAAAGGCGCGGTGGTCGCACGCAGGATAATCAATTCGACTCGGCCTGCTGGGGCCATGCATCGGTACAACGTGCGAGCCAGCATGTTCCTATGCCGTTGAAGGGGGCAAACATGCACTATTTTGTGACAGGAGCAACCGGCTTCATCGGAAAGAGACTCGTCGGCAAGCTCCTCGCACAACCCGACAGCATTGTCTATTTTCTAATCCGGAAAGAAAGTCGTAAGAAATTACCCGCACTGTTTGCATACTGGAACGCAGATCCTGACCGGGTGATTCCAGTCGATGGCGATTTGCGCTCTCACCGACTCGGCGTGTCAGACGAAGATATGCGGATGCTGGCGCGGAACATCTCACACTTTTTCCATCTTGCAGCGATTTATGATTTAGAGGCAGATCCCGAGTCGCAAATCGAAACAAATGTTGGCGGCACGCGCAACGCAATTGCGCTTGCGAATGCAATGCATGCCGGCCGCTTCCACCATGCTAGCTCTATTGCAGCAGCAGGCCTTTTCGAGGGGATATTCCGCGAAGACATGTTTGAGGAGGCGGAAAACCTTGAGCATCCCTATTTTTCAACCAAGCATGATTCCGAGCGACTGGTTCGCAAGGAATGCGAGATGCCGTGGCGCGTGTATCGGCCCGGAATGGTGGTGGGCGATTCGCATACCGGTGAGGCTGACAAAATTGACGGCCCGTATTACTTCTTCAAGTTGATTCAGCGCATCCGCCGTATCCTGCCGCCGTGGATGCCGGCGATTGGTATCGAAGGCGGTCGCATCAATATCGTACCGGTCGATTACGTGGTCGATGCAATGGTGCATATTGCGCACCAGTCCGGTCTTGACCAACAGTGCTTTCATCTCACCGACCCCTCTCCAATGCGGGTGGGCGACGTATTGAACACGTTTGCGCGTGCAGCGCATGCGCCGACGATGAGCGTAAGGATCAATGCGGCACTGTTCGGCTTCATTCCGGACGCAGTGCGCAAGGGGCTGATGGTGTTAAAGCCAGTACGACGCTTGCGGGATGCCATTATGAAGGACCTCGGGCTGCCCGACGACATTCTGCAGTTCATCAACTACCCGACGCGCTTCGATAATCGCCAAGCCGCGAAAGCATTGGAGGGAAGCGGGATTGCTTGTCCACATCTCGACCAGTATGCAGCGAAGATATGGGATTACTGGGAGCGGCATCTGGACCCGGACCTGTTATCGATCGCAGCCTGGAAGGGCAGGTGGCCGGGAAGATTGCGCTGGTGACCGGCGGCTCGTCGGGAATTGGACTGGCGACGGCACTCAGGCTTGCACGAGCCGGGGCCACAACGATCATCTGCGGGCGAGACGAAGCGAAGCTGGACGCGGCAAAGAGCGAGATCAACGCCAAGGGATTTGACGTCACGACCTATTCGGTGAACCTGGCGGACATGGAGGACGTTGAGCGCTTTCTCCAGGCGCTGATTGCCAGGCATGGCAAGGTCGACATCCTCGTGAACAATGCAGGAAGATCGATTCGCCGCGCCATCGAAACGAGCTTTGAACGCTTCCATGATTTCCAGCGCACGATGCAGCTGAATTACTTCGGCGCCTTGCGCGTGACGATGGGGCTGCTACCCGCGATGATCGCGCAGAAATCGGGGCAGGTGATCAATATCTCGTCGATCGGCGTACTGACCAATGCGCCACGCTTCTCAGCTTATGTGGCGTCGAAGGCCGCGCTCGATGCCTGGACATTATGTGCCGCGTCCGAGTTCGCCGATGTGGGGATCCACTTCACGACGATCAATATGCCGCTGGTGCGCACGCCAATGATCGCGCCCACACGAATCTACAGGGACGTGCCGACCCTGTCGCCGGAAGAGGCTGCCGAGCTGGTGGTGGAGGCGATCGTTAACAAACCCGTACGCATTGCGACGCGAGTTGGAATAGCAGGGCAGGGCTTGCATACGCTGACGCCGCATTTCGCGCAAATCGCGCTGAATACGGCATTTCGCATGTTCCCTGATTCGGAGGAGGATGCCGGTACGCAGCAGGGTAAGGATGCGATTGCCGTGTCCGGTGAGCAGAAGGCAATGCAACATCTGTTGCGGGGAGTGCACTTCTGATGGCGGACAGGGAGCCACTGTCGAGCATCGATACGGCCTGGTTGCGAATGGACCGCCCGACCAATCTCATGATGATCTGCGGCATGATGATGTTGGACGGTCGAGTGGACTTGCAGCAGGTACGGGACGTCATCAGGACGCGGTTGCTGTGCTTTCATCGTTTTCGCCAGCGTGTAGTGGAGAGCGGTGGCGGTGCGTATTGGGAAACAGATCCGGATTTTGATCTTGACTGGCACGTGCGCAGGATTGCTATCCCCGTGGTGGTGGAGGGCAATGGACTGGAAGAGGTGGTGAGCGACCTGATCAGCACGCCCCTCGATGCCAGCAAGCCGATGTGGCAGTTCCATTTGATCGATGATGAACGCGGAGGCAGTGCGCTCGTACTACGCATCCACCATTGTTATGGCGACGGCTTTGCGTTGACCTATGTCGTTGCATCGCTTACCGATATCGATCCGGGCAAGCCACTTCCTCCTCCCGAAGACGTGGGCGTCGCCGACAGGGGCGAACCACACCGCAGTGCATGGGAGCGGATGCTGGGGCTGGTGACGGAGACGGTCGGTGATGCCGTGCAATCCATGCTCGCTGTGGCCGAGACAGGTCGGGAGTGGCTAGCGCAGCCCGGGCAGGCAATCGAATGCGGAAAGACGGGCGTGGAGCTGGCGTATGAGGCAGCATTCATCGCGGGCATGACGCCGGATTCGCATACGCGTTTCAAGGGGCGGCTTGGAGTGATGAAACGTGTCGCGTGGTCCGAGCCGTTATCCCTGTTTGAAGTGAAAGCCCTCGCGGAGGCACTGGACTGCTCGGTTAATGACGTGCTTGTCGCCTGCGCCTCCGGAGCCTTGCGTTCGTATCTGATCGAGCAGGGAGATGCTGTTGACGGCTGTGAAGTGCGTGCGTTGGTGCCGGTAAACCTTAGGCCCCCTGGTCCAATTACTGAACTTGGCAACCGCTTCGGCCTTGTGTTCCTCAGTCTGCCGATCGGCGTGGCCCATCCCTTCGAGCGGCTGTATGAAGTGAAGAGGCGCATGGGGGTGCTGAAACATTCCCGGCAGCCATTGGTCGCACTCGGCATCCTCGCCGGCATGGGGCTGGTGCCGAAAATGATCAAGGAAAGAGTGCTGGAAACACTTGCTGCCAATGCGAGTGCAGTGATTACCAACGTGAAAGGCACGTCTGAGCCGCGTTACTTTGCTGGCGCACGCATCGCACGCCAGATCTTCTGGGTGCCACAGTCGGGCGGCATTGGGCTGGGCATCAGCATCCTTAGTTACGACGGGAAGATCGATTTCGGCATCGTTGCCGATGTGAAGCGCGTGCCTGATCCGGGCCTGATCGTGCAGCGCTTTCGCAGTGAATTTGAAGTGCTGCTGCTGCAGTCACTGCTCATGCCATGGCCTGGCGATTTGCCGGAAATCGACGTGAATAGTGCAGTCGCACTGCAGTGATAATCGAATCTCGTTTAGGTGTGATCGTCTAGTCGGATTGAAGGCATGTTCTGACGAATCGCAAAGTCGACACGACACCCTCGGCGCATCGTTTTTCTCGAGCGGCAGCAATGGCCTGAGCAACACGCAATGGCGGCACCGCTTTAGTTCAAACGGCGAGGTCCATCATGCACAAACCATGGCTCCAGAGTTATCCCTCCAAGGTGCCTGCAGAAATCGATCTGGAAGAATTCTCTTCGCTGAAAGCACTTCTCGAGCAGGCGTGCCTGCGGTATGGTGATCTGCCGGCGTTCACCAATCTCGGCGCATCAATCACGTACAGGCAACTGGAGCAGCTTTCACGTGCCTTTGCGGCTTACCTGCAAAAGACAGTGGGCCTCGCCAGGGGCGATCGCGTTGCGATCATGATGCCCAATCTGCTGCAGTACCCGGTTGCGTTGTTCGGCGCATTGCGCGCCGGATGTGTTGTCGTCAATACCAATCCGCTGTACACCGCGCGAGAGCTGCAGCATCAGCTCGAGGACTCCGGTGCAGTGGCGATTGTCGTGCTGGACCATTTCGCGCATACGGTGCAGGAGGTGCTGCCGTGCAGCTCGGTGCGCCATGTGATCACTACGCGCCTAGGGGACCTGCTGCACTTCCCGAAAGCGCAGCTTGCCAATTTCGTCGTCAAGCATGTCAAGCACATGGTGCCGGAGTGGCATATCGATGGTGCGATCTCGTTCCACGACGTGCTCAAGCGTGGCGCGGACATGGTGTTCGAGGACGTCCTGCTGCAGCGTGAGGACACGGCTTTCCTGCAATACACGGGCGGCACGACCGGCGTGCCGAAGGGCGCAATTCTCACGCACGGCAACTTGGTTGCGAACCTGCAGCAAACCGAGGCATGGGTGAAGGGCGTGCTCACTCCTAAAGAAGAGACCAGCATCATTCCGCTGCCGCTCTATCATGTGTTTGCACTGACGGCGACACTGGCCTTTTTCAAGCTCGGCGCCAATAACGTGCTGATCACTAACCCGCGCGATATTCCTGCTTTCATCAAGGAGCTCAAACATACGAGATTCAGCGCACTCATCGGCGTGAACACGCTGTTCAATGCGCTGTTGAATGCGCCGGGCATCGAGGAGGTAGATGCCACTCATGTGAAGGTGGTGGTGGCAGGCGGCATGGCGGTACAGCGTTCCGTGGCAAAGCGCTGGCATGAAGTGTTCGGCGTGCCGATCGTCGAGGGTTATGGCTTGACCGAGACGTCGCCAATTGCCTGTGCCAATCCGCTGGATATCAACGAGTACACCGGCATGATCGGCCTGCCGCTGCCATCCACGGAGGCGGCAATCCTGGACGACGACGGCAACGAATTGAGCACCGGCGCACTCGGAGAAATCTGCATTCGCGGGCCGCAGGTGATGAAGGGCTATTGGAACAAACCGGATGAAACTGCCCATGTGTTTGCGCGTGGCGGCTGGCTGCGTACCGGGGACATGGGATGCATGGACGAGCGCGGTTACATCAAGCTGGTCGACCGCAAGAAGGACGTGATCGTCGTGTCCGGCTTCAAGGTGTTTCCGAATGAGGTCGAGGACGTGGTCGTGATGCATCCCGGTGTGCTAGAGGCTGCGGCCATCGGCGCTGCTGACGAGCATTCGGACCAGGCGGTAAAGATCGTTGTTGTTCGCAAGGATCCTGCATTGACTGCCGACGCGCTGCTTGAACACTGCAAGCAAAACCTGACGGCATACAAGGTGCCGAAGTACATCGTGTTCCGCGAGCAGCCTCTCCCCAAATCCAATATTGGCAAGATCTTGCGCCGTGTGGTGAAGGAAGAGGAGGAGCATCCGGCACCGGTGACCCAGCCCGAGAATTCTGCAGCACCCGCAGCCTGATGCCAGGCATTTATCAATGTGAATCAACTGATGGAGGTAAACACAGACATGGCTAAAAAATTAAAAGTGGCAGCAGAGTCAAACGATGCGCAGTTGGCCGATACGGTCCGCAACTCGGCGCAGCAGATCTGGCAGGCCGGACTCGGCGCGCTGGTGAGGGCCCAGCGTGAAGGCGGCGATGCGTTTGCAAAACTCGTCAAGGACGGCGCGGAAGTGCAGCACCGCACCCAGCAAATGGCGGAGGAGAAATTTTCCGGCGTCGCGCTTTCCGTCGCGCGGCTTGCGGACAACCTTGGCAAGCAGGCTGCCGGCTCCTGGGAAAAGCTGGGGAGTGCCTTTGAAGACCGCGTGTCGCGTTCGCTGAAAGGCATGGGCATTCCGTCGCAGAACGACATCCATGCGCTAACCAAGCAGATCGAGGAACTGAACAAGTCCGTCAATGTGCTTCTGGGAAAGGAAGTGGCGCCAAAGAAGAAGGCCGTATCGACGGCGAAGAGCGGAGTGAAGAAAGCACTGCCAAAAGCAGGCAGGAAGAGCAGCGCAAGTGTCGAGGTCCCGGTAACGGTGCCTAAAGCCGCGCGTACGAAAAAGACAGTGCAGATTGCATCGACGCAGCCCGAAGTGATCATTGCATCGAACGCCGCCTGATCTCTGGCCTGTACCGTAGTCCGGAGCGCGCCGTATTGTACGTGGGCATTGTCAATTGCGCAAGCAAACGCCTTGTCCCTAGGTAGCGTTTAGCTGGCGATAGTTGTTGCCATGTTGATATGCATGCGCTTCGGGCCGGGCTCAAAATTTTTTGCCTCAACCCTAAATTGCGCAATTCCACTGCCGTTAAAGATAACAGCCGTGGTTCGCCCTCAAAAAATTTAAGAATTTTTTGCGGGCAACCCTAAAGTTTTAGGAAATGCGGTCGTTATACAACCTAACCGTATAACGGAATGTGTGAAATAACCCGGCGAAAGCCATTTATTGCAGCCATCAACGCATATAAGAAAAACAAGACCATTAAGAATTTCTCACGGTAAGGGGATTTGGCTGGCTGAAGGTAATCGGTCGCAAATCCAAGCCCCAAGCCACTTTCGCGCGATGTGGGAGGCGCAGGAAGAATCGTATTCAGGCTTTGTAGGACGGATTCCTACAGGCCTTGTTACGCCATGTCTGTCGAAAAATACAGCTCATCTCCTATTTTCCTCAAGTTGTTTCGAGGTCAGAATCGGTCTAACTGAATGCCTATAGGCAACAGTTTCTACCGGACAAGAGGATGAACCATGAGCACGAACGACATACTGGCTGAAATTCGTGATGCTAATTTGAGCTATTTGATGCTTGCGCAGCAGATGATTCGTTCCGACAAGGCCACGGCGATCTTCCGCCTTGGTATCAGCAATGAAATAGCCGATCTCCTTGAGGGCCTCAATAATGCGCAGATCCTGAAGCTCGCTGGCACCAACATGATGCTCGCGCGCTTCCGCTTTGATGATGGTGCCATCCTCGGCATGCTGACCGGCCACACCAAGGAACGCGAGCTGGCGCATTCGCACGCTGCCATCCTGATGGCCGGCCAGTCGGTCGAGGAAATTTCCTAAGCAGGTTGGTTCGGGACAAGACGGAGTTAAAGATGTCCAAGAAAAGCGTGGTCACGGAAGCACAGGAAATCCAGCTTGCCATTGAGCTCATCAATCTCGGTGCGCGCCTTCAGTTGCTGGAGTCGGAGACGAGCCTGTCCCGCGAACGCCTGCTGAAACTGTATAAAGAACTCAAGGGTGTGTCGCCGCCGAAAGGCATGCTGCCGTTTTCGACCGACTGGTTCATTACCTGGCAGCCGAATATCCATTCTTCCCTTTTCATCAATATCCACAAGTATCTGGTCGAACATGCCCAGATTTCTGGCATTGAAGCGGTCATGAAGGCCTACAAGCTCTATCTGGAGCAGGTTGAGCCTGATCCGAGCGGCGAGCCGGTCCTGTCCCTGACCCGTGCTTGGACGCTGGTGCGTTTCTTCGAAAGCAAGATGCTGGAAACCGCGTGCTGCAGCAAATGCGGTGGCGACTTCGTCGTGCACCGCCTGGACCTGCATGACGACTACGTCTGCGGCTTGTGCCACATGCCTTCGCGTGCGGGCAAGACAAAGAAGCTGAAAGAGGAAACGGCCTCAGCGTCGGTAACTCTGTCGACTCCTGCCTGAGCCTCTCATTCATCATCTGCAGCAGGCTGTTCTTCCATGAAAAGCGCTCGCTCCAGCGCGGGCGCCTCTCCGCGTAGCTCCTCACTTCGTACTCCTGCCATTGAGGCATTGCTGATCCAGTTGCTGTCTTTTGCCCTGGTCTGGCTCACTGCGACCGTTCTCTCCGCATTGACAGGTTTGCAGCTGACGGTGGCTATTGCTGCGCTGCTGCAGGGGGCCATTGCGGCAATCCTTGCGCGCTGCCGTAGGATGGCAGTGTGGTGGATTCCCATCCAGTTCCTGTTTCCTGTTGCGTTGATTGTGCTTCTCGCGGTACGCCTGCCGTCGTGGATCTTCCTGCTGGCGTTCATCGTCTTGCTGGTCTTGTATTGGACGACATTTCGCACCCAGGTGCCGTTTTACCCCTCCAGTCGCGCCACATGGGAAGCGGTTGCGACACTGCTTCCTTCCGGCGAACCGGTGCGTTTCATGGATATCGGCAGCGGTTTCGGCGGGCTGGTGCTGGATATGTCGACAAAGCGGCCCGAAGGTAGTTTTACCGGCATTGAAGTCGCGCCGCTGCCCTGGCTCGTGAGTGCATTGCGGGCTCGCATGGGGCGGAATCGCCATGGGGCTGCCGCGTTCCTTCGTGGAGATTACCGGCGGCTGGATTTTGCAGCCTACGATGTCATCTTCGCCTACCTGTCGCCAGCGGCTATGCCCGCACTATGGG